>CAMLON010000006.1 GCA_946481695.1 uncultured Bartonella sp.
CACAAATGGAGTTGGTTAAGAATATGTCATCCCCCAAGAAAAAATCCCCGGCTCGTCAGGGGTTCAAGGCTCAAGAATACATCGTTTATCCTGCCCACGGTGTCGGCCAGATTGTTGCTATTGAAGAACAGGAAGTTGCCGGCCTTAAACTTGAACTCTTTGTTATCCATTTTGAAAAAGACAAGATGCATGTCAAAGTGCCGGTTGCCAAAGCTATTTCGATTGGCATGCGCAAATTGTCTGAAACAGATTTTGTCGACCGTGCATTGAAAGTGTTACAAGGGCGCGCCCGTATCAAGCGTACCATGTGGTCGCGTCGTGCACAGGAATATGATGCAAAAATCAATTCCGGTGATTTGATTTCGATTGCGGAAGTTGTCCGTGATCTTTTCCGTGCGGATAACCAGCCCGAACAATCCTATTCCGAGCGTCAGCTTTATGAAGCCGCACTTGACCGGATGGCGCGGGAAATTGCTGTCGTCAATAAAATTTCGGAAACCGAAGCTGTTCGCGCAATTGAAATCAATTTGGCAAAAAGCCCGAAGCGTAGTGCAAAAACAGATGCCGAAGGTGATAGCGACATCGACATTGATATAGATGGCGAAGATAGTGAAAATGTTGCTGCATGACTGAAGTCAAGAAGAGACATTCCACTCGTTAATCAAGTTTTCTAAAAGCCCGCTTTTCAAAGCGGGTTTTTTATTTGCAACCGTTTACATTTATCAATTCAACACGGAATGATTGTGAAAAAAAATACCGAAAGTTGATTTTTTTAAACTTTTGATTGTTTTTTTATGGAACCAAGTTCCTCGGTGGGCGTTGTGTGCCTGAAAGAAACACAGAATGTGTCGCTTTTGTGTACCAACAAATTTTCTGAGGGGCAAATCATGGCCGGCATCTCAACGTCAACGCAACTAATCACAAATTTTACTGCGGGAACAGACAATACACTTGGCCGTAACATGATGCGTTCGGCAATGCGCGCTCCCTATCTTGAAAGGAATGACGAACATTCTCTGGCATTGCGTTGGCGCGATGAGCAGGACAGTGTCGCAATGCACAAGATTGCAGTTTCCCATATGCGGCTTGTCATTTCGATTGCCGGAAGGTTCAAACATTTCAAATTGCCTTTAGGTGATCTTGTTCAGGAAGGATATGTTGGTCTGCTGGAAGCTGCTGCACGTTTTGACCCTGAACGCGAAGTTCGTTTTTCCACCTATGCAACCTGGTGGATCAGAGCGTCTATACAAGATTATATTTTACGGAATTGGTCGATTGTGCGCGGCGGTACAAGTTCCGCACAAAAGGCACTTTTCTTCAATTTGCGTCGTTTGCGCATAAAACTCGCCACTGAGGATAGAACGCTCACCAAACAGGATATTTTCCGTAACATTGCTGAACAGTTGGGTGTTTCGGTTGGCGATGTTGAAACCATGGATTTCCGTTTTTCAACGACCGATAATTCCTTGAGTGCACCGATGATTGCCGATGACGAAAATTCCGGTAGCAAGATGGATTCGCTCGTTGATGAACATCCTTTGCAAGATGCGTTGGTCGAAGATGAAATTGACGGTGATCGGCGTTCCAAATGGCTCAATGACGCTTTGCAGATTTTGAACGACAGGGAGCTACAAATCATCCGTTTCCGCCGGTTGAATGATGACGGTGCAACCCTTGAGGCACTGGGTGAAAAAATGGGCATTTCCAAAGAACGCGTACGCCAGATCGAAGCGCGCGCCATGGAAAAATTGCGAAATTATCTTCTTTCTGTTAATAGTGCGGATGCCTATCAGGTTTGATCGCTGAACGAGTGCGTAAAGTCTTCTTGAGCGATCTTGAGCAGTCAAGCTAATACCTGACACTATCGCTTTGGAAGAATTGGCCGGAACAATCGGCCAGGAGAATTACGTTTGTCACCGTTCGACAGAAACGCCCATCTTGAACAAAAAATACTTGCCTATTCCATTCTTGCAACCATTGTTCTGGCCGTTGCTGCGGTTATTACCGGAATTCTGACGGGAGCTTCTTCAATTATTTTCGACGGAATGTATTCGTCGATTGATTGTCTGTTCAGCATTGCCGCGCTTCTGGTCGTTCGTCTGATCGAGATTGATGTCAATCGCCGCAGCCGTAAAGCGCCAAAATTTATCGAGCGGTTCCAATACGGTTTCTGGCATCTTGAACCTATGCTTCTGGCAATTAACGGTTTGTCTTTGATGGTTGCCATTATTTACGCTTTGTTCGAGGCGACGGGAAAGATATTGAACGGTGGCAAACTGCCGCATTTCGATGCCGCCATCTGGTTTTCGACTTTTGCAGTTTTTCTGTGCTTCGGCATGGCATTTTACGAACATTATTTCAATCGCCGTCTAAAATCGGCTTTTATAACGATTGATGCGAAAAGCTGGATTGTGTCGGGCGGCATAGGCTTGGCACTTTTATTTGCTTTCAGCTTTGCCACCCTTATAGAGGGTACAGATTATGAGTGGATCCTGCCTTATATCGATCCGGTTGTTCTGGCTTTTATTGCGCTGATAATGTTGCCAATGCCGGTGAAAACCGTTTTGCGTGCCATGCGCGACATCCTCATGATAACGCCGGTTGATCTTGATGAACATGTTAATACCGTTGTCGATGCAATCGTGGAAAAATATGGCTTTGTCGGTTCCCAGAACTATCTGGCCAAGGTGGGGCGATCGACCATGATAGAAATTCACCTCATTTTGCCGGAGCATTATAAAATTGCCGAGGTGGAGGAGCTTGATAAAATCCGTTCCGAAATTGGCAATAAAATAGGTCATGCAGGCCCCGACCGCTGGTTGACAGTTTCTTTCACCTCAAGTCCGCAATGGGCTTATTGATTAAAAGATTTATATCCGAACATCCGGAATTATTCCGAAATAATCTTGACCCTGTCGCCGGCCGATAAATTTGTAGTCGGCGAGAGTGCATTGATAATGCGCAACAGTTTCTCTTTTGCGTTGGTGCCTTGCATGTGTGTGGCAAGAGATGCGACGGTGTCACCCGAACGGACGTTGATGACACGAATACGCAAAGGTTTGAGCGCGGAAATTTCGCGCGACGACAAGGTTTTGAAAGTCGAAGTTGTAGAAGTTGCGATACTATCAAGTTCTGTCGAGTTTTTCTGGGCTGCCGTCAAAAATCTGTATACGCGATCTTTGACGAAAATCACGACAACATCGAACTGCCAACGATCATTGGCAGCATGGGCACGGGCAGCTTCCAGACCGTTAATGGTAAGAGGCCGGATAGTGGACGCATCAAGACCGCTTACCCAACCGCTTTTTATATAGTCAACCGGCGTTAAACCGCGCGGTAATGCGACTCCGTCAAAGCGTATCGCGATGTCATTATTGCCGCTCGCAATAACAGCATTTGACGAATTATCAATCGTGAAATTCTGCGGAACAGAAAAGGTAATCCCCAATTTGGGGTGAATGAACTGGTTGCCGCGAATATATCCTTCATCGGCAGTATCTCCGAAAATCATTCCGTCAATACCGTTGAGAAAATCGTCGCGGTCGGTTTTGCCGACACCGGGAGCCCCCACTTTGCGTGCCTGATCGGTTGCAAGCTGGATACGTTGGGGCGTTGACGGGTGACTTGCCAGAAAGTCGAGTGTTGCGTCGGTTGCACCCGAAACATTACGAAAAGCGGCGTAAGCTTCCATAGATTGGAGGAAACGTGGCGACGCAAACGGATCATAACCTGCTCGCCCTAACATTTTTATACCGATTGCATCCGCCTGCAATTCCTGATTGCGCGAAAATTGTGCAAGGCGCAGTTTCCCGCGAATGGCTGTTTCACGTTCGGCCGAATGATCTTCCAGAACTTCACTGACAACCTGATTTGTAAGCTCCACCTCGGCTTCTTTTTGCTGGCGTAAAATACCATGATTGGCGGTGACATGTGCCATTTCATGGGCAAGAACGGCGGCTACTTCCGATGAATCATTGGCAAGTGCGAGAAGACCGCGTGTGACATAGACATAGCCACCGGGAAGCGCAAAAGCGTTGACATTGGGCGAGTTCAAAATTGTAATTCTGTAGGTCTGATCGGGGTTGTCGGAGACGGCTGTGAGCCTTCCGACAATTTTTGCAACCATTCGCTCCAGTTTCGGATCGCTATATTCACCGCCATAGGTTTGTAAAATCCGCGGGTGTTGGGAGGCTCCCAATTGCGCAAGAGAATCGCCCTTGCTCACTTTGTCGACAGTGACAGGAGCGCCCGAAGGCATAAGACCGCCGTCGGGCTTATTGTAATCGACAAGCTGGCAGCCAGTTAACGGAAAAAAAACGAAACCTAAAAAAAAGACAAAACCGGCGGCTTTCGCGGCACGATTATCATCGCGCTGCAACAAAAGCGGCTTGATAGAGTTATCTTTTCTGCGTTTACTCATTGTAACTGGTGCTTGACCCTCATTGCAGGCAAACTGATAAAAGTACACTATAAGGCTGAAAAACTTTGAAGCTAACAGGCTTTTTCAAAATTTCCCCTATAATAGAACGGATAGATTTCAATTCTTGTGACATATAGCTAACCTCAGAACAATCAAATAGATGCCGATTGGAAAATTAAAATGCGAAATCTACGTAAAAACCGGAAATCGGAGTGGTTATGAAAAGCTATACGATCGTTCTTGATGGACATCTTCAGGTGACCGGGCGGCTCATCAGCCAGATTGGCAAGAGCAATGTCATCGTTGCAGATGGTGCAATACGTTATATTGAAGCTCTTCATGTCAAACCCGAATTATGGGTGGGTGATTTTGATTCAACCGGATCCGGATTGAAACTGAAATACAATACTATAGAGCAGCGGTCATTTCCTGTTGCTAAAGACAAGACAGATGGCGAACTTGCGATTGATTTTGCTTTGGAACGGGGAGCCGAACGCATTATTTTATGTGGCGCATTGGGGGGCAAACGTTCCGATCATGCTTTTTTCCACTTTGCTCATGCATTGGCGATGAAAAAAAAGGGCATTGACGTTCTCTTAACAAGCGGCAACGAGGAAGGTTATGCCATTCTTCCCGGACATTATACATTCGATTTTCCTGTTGGTACAATTTTCAGTCTTATCGGCTTTGATGACCTCGGTGGTCTTACAATCGAGGGAGCGAGATGGCCGCTTTTCGAGAAAAATGTGCCCTTTGGTTCATCATTGACCCTTTCAAACGAGGTAAATGGCAAGCTTCAATTGCATCTTTCCACGGGGCGGGCGCTGTTGTTGGCTACACTTCCTGAAGTGTGACGAATTTTAACTGCAAGGTTGGTGGAAAAAATGCGGCCTATCCATATTTATTAATCAGGATGAGGTGAGTGATAGTTTTAACTTTATCTTGGTTTTGCCTTATTATTACGACACAGTATCAAAAATATCAAAAAGAGAAAGAGTGACGACATGTTTAAACGTATTTCTGTAATTGCCATGGTTTCGGCGTTGGGACTTGCAACTGTCGCCTGTTCCCCGAATGAACAACGTACCGCCGGTTATGGCGTTGGTGGTGCAGCTCTGGGTGCATTGGCAGGCGGCGCTATCAAGGGCAATGGCAAGGGAGCATTAAGAGGGGCTGCAATCGGTGCGGCAGCGGGTACTCTGGTTGGCGTTGCAACCAAGCGTAACGGCGTTCAATATTGTAATTATCGCGATGCCTATGGGCAGATGTACCAGGCACCTTGCAACCAATATCAATAAGTTTTTCAAGGTTTTACAATTGAAAGGGGTCGGTTTGCTGACCCTTTTTTATTTTATGTGTTTAAACGTTATATTTTGCTATTAATCTCTTAAATAGCAGAATGGAATCATAATGGCGCCTCCTCTTTTACGTCTCGATCATATTTCACTTACCTTTGGCGGTACACCATTGCTGACCGATGCCGCGCTATCGGTGTCGAATGGCGATCGTATTGCGCTTGTTGGTCGTAACGGGTCGGGTAAATCAACGCTTTTGAAAATTGCAGCCGGTCTTGTCGAACCGACAGATGGCGAGATTTTCCGGCACCCCTCGGCAACAATCCGCTATTTGCCCCAAGTGCCTGATCTTGAGGGTTTTAAAAATGTGCGTGCCTATGTCGAGGCCGGACTGGGGCCTTTGGATGATGTCCACCGTGTCAGCTATATGCTCGATCATCTGGGATTGAGCGGAGAAGAAAAACCCGACCAGCTTTCCGGCGGTGAAGCACGCCGCGCCGCATTGGCGCGCGTCATTGCCCCCGCTCCCGATATTTTGCTTCTTGACGAGCCGACCAACCATCTTGATCTCACGACAATCGAATGGCTCGAAGGTGAACTCAAAACGATACGTTCAAGCATTGTATTGATTTCGCATGATCGCCGTTTTCTGGAAAATGTCTCGCAATCGACAATCTGGCTTGATCGGGGCGAAACAAAGCGCCTTGGTAAAGGCTTTGCTTTTTTCGAGGAATGGCGTGACAAGCTTCTTGAAGAAGAAGAAATCGAGCAACAAAAACTCGGCCGCCAGATTGTGCGTGAAGAGCATTGGTTGCGTTACGGTGTTACAGCGCGGCGCAAACGCAATGTGCGTCGTCTTGATGAATTGCAGAAACTGCGGCAGAAATACAAGAACTATCGCGGGCCGCAAGGCAATGCCGTTATGGAGTTGAGCGATTCACAGGAATCCGGAAAACTGGTGATCGAAGCCAAAAATATCAGCAAGGCTTACGGCGAACATGTGCTTGTCGATCATTTTTCCACCCGCATCCATCGCGGTGACCGTATCGGACTGGTTGGACCCAACGGCATTGGTAAAACAACATTGTTGTCTATGTTGAGCGGGGTTTTGACACCCGATAGCGGAACTGTAAAACTCGGCGTCAATCTCGAAATTGCCACGCTCGATCAAAAACGCTCGCTTGATGAAAATGAAACGCTCGCCCATTATTTGACCGACGGGCGCGGCGACAGTGTTATCGTCAATGGTGAGCAACGTCATGTTGTCTCCTATATGAAAGATTTTCTGTTTTCACCTGAACAGGCGCGCACACCGATCAAGGAATTGTCGGGCGGTGAAAGAGCACGGCTTATGCTGGCGCGCGTCTTGTCACGTCCTGCAAATCTTTTGATACT
Organism: uncultured Bartonella sp.; assembly: GCA_946481695.1. The sequence continues at coordinate 7,111 of CAMLON010000006.1, forward strand.
CGACGAACCTACAAATGACCTTGATATGGAAACACTCGATCTTTTGCAGGAACTTGTCAGCAATTTTCCGGGAACTGTTTTGCTTGTCAGCCACGATCGCGATTTTCTTGATCGTACGGTTACCAGCATTATCGCCCCTGAAGGTAACGGTCGCTGGCTTGAATATGCCGGTGGCTATAGCGATATGATAGCGCAACGAAAAGGTCGGGAAATCGAACAGAAGAAAGGTGTGAAACCGTCCTCGTCGCAAACGTCTGGCGCAGTTGAACAGGTGAAACGGGAAACAAAACAGAAGCTATCCTATAAACAGAAATACGCTTTGGAAAAATTGCCTTCGGAAATTGATGGTCTTCATCGCGACATAACGCAGATGGAAAAAGAGTTTTCCGATCCCGACCTCTATACAAAAAATGCCAAAAGGTTCGAGGAACTTTCGCACCTTCTCGAACAAAAACGCAAAGACCTTGAAACAAAGGAAAATGAATGGCTGGAGCTTGAAATGCTGAAAGAAGAACTTGAAAAATAGCTTTGTTTAAAAGGCTGTAGGTTTCAGCTTCAGGTGAATTTCGTGTCGGTCGGGTTTGTGTCGGTTTTCTACCGGTTTCGCGTTGGTTTTTAGTTGGCGGGTGACCGGAACCCGATAAATAACCGGTGGCGCAAGGAAAGGCCGCAATCATAAAAGAAAATAGATAATAAACAAAAAAGCCTTCCCGAAAGGGAAGGCTTTAGAGTTTTCAGAAAATTCAAAAATCAGCTCATGCCAAGCGCATCTTTATAGAGCTGGATCATAGCTTCTTCTTCCTGCCGCTCGTGGTCTTCTTTTTTACGCAAACGGATGATTGTGCGCACCGCCTTGCTGTCAAAACCACTTCCTTTAAGCTCGGCATAAACCTCTTTGATGTCGTCGGAAATTGTTTTCTTTTCTTCTTCAAGGCGTTCAATACGCTCGATGAAAGAACGCAACTGGCCAACAGCCACTGCTTGTTTTTCGTCTGTCACTTCACTCATGGAAATGGCCTCCAGATAAATCGTGTTGAAACGAGTCGTTCAGTCGATCGTTCAGTTTCCTGTTGATGTCCGAGTCCGACCCCTTGAGTCAAGATGCAGGTTCCTTTTTTTCACGCCTGTTGGAAAGTCGTAAAATTTTCTAACGCAAACGTAAACGTCAATTGTCTGCACGCGAGGGATGAAGTTGTTTCATGTGAATCTCCCGCATTTCATTTATTTTCCTGAAGAGCGGTTCGAGATAATTTGCCCATTCCCGCACACCCTCTTCACCCGCTATCAAATCCTGCCGGACTTCGATCAATATATGGGCGATGCCTTTTTTTGTACAATGGCGATACATTGTGTCACCCTTCAGCGCTCCATCATAAGGTTCGTTATCACCGACCTTGATATGTCCGATTTTGTTCAACCCTTCAAAAAGCGGATCGAATACGCGCCTGTCGCTATCCCATAAAAGGCCGATATGCCATGGGCGGGCTTTGCCCCGCCAGACAGGTGTAAACGAATGGACAGAAACAACAAAAGGGCTGTTTCCGCTTGCTTCCCCGACATTGGCGATGAGCCTTCCGATTGCCTTGTCGTAAGGCGTATAATAATTGTCGATGCGGCGTTTCCTTTCAGCCTCATCAAGTGGATAATTATGCGGAATTACCGAACCGTCGGATAGTTGCATGATAAGTGTCGGGTCATGTTCCCCGCGATTGGGGTCGATCAACAATCTTGAAAAATGGCTGATGACGGCGGGGGCTTCAAGGCGTTTGGCCAGTTCCTCGGTCAATAATTGTGCACCTATATCATAAGCGATGTGTCTTTTGAATTCGGCAGGATCAAGCCCCAGCGAACCATATTCGACCGGCAGATCGCTGCTTGCATGATCGCAAATGAGTGCGAGCCCTGCTTGCATATTGCCGGCGATTTCTTTGAAGGGATGGAAAATTTCTTTCTGTTTCATTTTTTTATCATCACTTTATAATATGATATGTTTTGAAAACCTCTGACATTGACAAAGTTTGAGAAACTACACAAAACACAATTCAAGTGCAAAAGAACAGCGGTCGGGACGAAATAAAACCGAAGGTGCCAGGAATGTTGTTGAAAAAGACTCGGATTATACTCTTCGGTGGCATGTTTGCGTTCACCTTTCTAAACGCAGCTCAGGCAGATTTTCGTGTCTGTAACACGACCCAGGAGGTTATCGGCGTTTCCATCGGATACCGTGCAAAAGTCGGCTGGATGTCCGAAGGGTGGTGGGTTGTCGGTCCGACACGTTGCAAGACGATTATTGATGGGCCTTTAACCTCGCGCTTTTATTATCTCCATGCGGAAGACGCTAAAAATCACGGGCGCTGGGATGGGCCTATCAATATGTGTGTGAAGGATTCCGAATTTACCATTAATGGCGTCAATGACTGTTTTGCACGCGGCTTTCAAAAAGCCGGTTTTCAGGAAATCGATACAGGCACACAAACAAGCTGGATGGTTCAGCTAACCGAGCCTGTATCCAATAATCCGGCGTTAAATACGCCGCTTGTTACAGGAGCTCCCACAAAATGAAACGTAACCGTAAAGTAAAGATTGTTGCTACGCTCGGACCTGCATCGTCTGACGAAAACATGATTGAAAAGCTTTTTTTAGCGGGAGTTGACGTTTTTCGTATCAATATGAGTCATGCCGATCATGACACAATGCGCTCTCTCGTAAAAATCATTCGCAATATCGAGAAAAAGCAGGGGCGGCCAATCGGCATTCTTGCCGATTTGCAGGGGCCGAAATTACGTGTGGGAGAATTTGCAAAAGGTAAAGTCGATCTTGTTGTCGGGCAAACTTTCACGCTCGATAATAAGGATATTCCGGGTGATAATACGCGCGTCTATCTGCCCCATAAGGAAATTTTCGACGCCGTCAAGCCCGGTGAACGCCTGCTCATTGATGATGGAAAGCTCCAGCTTCTTGCTCAAAAATGTACACATGAATCCATTGAATGTAAGGTTGTGGCGGGAAACCATATTTCCGACCGTAAAGGGGTAAGTTTGCCCGACACACTGCTCGGTGTCGGCGCAATGACCGAAAAAGACCATAAAGATCTTCTGGCGGTTCTTGAACAGCCGATCGACTGGATTGCGCTTTCCTTTATCCAGCGTCCTGAAGATATTGCCGAAGCGCGTAAAATTTCCAAAGGAAAAGTGGCGATCCTTTCAAAAATCGAAAAGCCGCAAGCCGTTCGCAGAATCAACGAAATTGTCGATTTATCCGACGCGGTTATGGTGGCGCGTGGTGATCTTGGTGTCGAAATGCCGTTGGAAGCTGTGCCCGGTATCCAGATGGATATTATCAAATTGTGCCGACGCGCTGGCAAGCCGGTCGTCGTCGCAACGCAAATGCTTGAATCCATGATTACTGCACCTGTTCCCACCCGTGCAGAAGTTTCCGATGTTGCAACGGCCGTTTATGAGGGGGCCGATGCCATTATGCTTTCGGCTGAATCGGCTGCCGGTGCTTATCCGGAAGAAGCTGTACGTACGATGGATAAAATTGCTTGCAAGATCGAACGGGATTCCAATTATGAACCGATGATCGACGCCCAACATCCTGCTCCCGAACCAACCGGCGCCGATGCAATTTCGCTCGCCGCAAGGCAGATTGCCGAAACGCTCAATCTTTCGGCTATTGTTGCTTATACGGCCTCCGGTGCAACAGGTATACGCGCATCCCGTGAACGGCCGATACCATCCATCATTGCTCTTTCACCCATTACCGAAACGGCACGGCGTCTTGCCCTTGTCTGGGGGCTTCATTGTGTTGTCACGGAAGACGCTCACAATCTTGACGATATGGTCGAAAGAGCCGCTGCCATTGCACTGCGGGAAGGCTATAGCGTTCCCGGCGACAGAATTATCGTAACGGCCGGTGTGCCGCTCGGAACACCGGGTGCAACCAATATGTTGCGTATTGCCTATGTCGCCAAGGAAGATGGTAAACGCAGATAATCTGACTGGTCAATTTCTTGATGAATATCAACTCTGCGGCGGAAGCTGAAAAGCCTGTTCCGTTGCAGAGTGGAAGCTTGTGGTGAACGATCAGGCTTGCTGTCTTCATGTGGTTCACGAGCGCAAGACGAAGATAGAGAAATCTCAGGACACGAAGCGGGCGGAACAGGGCGCTTGGTATCGGGGCATAGCATCACGGATAATATGAAGAAAAAGGCTGACGATTATTGTGTGGATCCCGACAATTATGCGAAGCCTTGCGATTGCGTGGAACCCGCCGGTTAAAAACAATCTGCCGCAATGGCAGCGAGAATATTCGAGAGCTTGAAACAAAAAGCGGGTTATAAAATGACAGAGCCGGTTTCTGCTTGTCTTGAAATATTTTTGAACAACCGCCAAATCTTTTAAAAATAATAATGAAAAATTATTCTTCAGGTGGGGTCAAGAATTTACTTGTCGTCTTTAGAAGTTTGCTTGTCTGTTTTTTGGGGGGGTCTTGCCTAATTCGCCGGTTGTTTGTCTATTTCACCGGTTGCTTGTCTGTTATATTTTCAAAAAAGTTAGTCCATCCAATTTTTTAAAAGATGTGTGTCTTCAATTTTCAATGTCACTTGTTGAAGAAACAAACACACAAGCTCAAGACCGGTATGACCGGTTTATTGATTTTTGACAAGCTGGCGGGCAAGAGCGTCAATATGATTGGCTGCCCTGTCAATGGCTTTGGCAGCAACTGTTTCATAACGTTGGCAAGCATCGGCCAATTGGTTATTTTCTTGTTGTAGAGTTTCGTTTTCCTGTTTCAGATTGTTTAGCTGACGCCGCGCTTCATCAAGTTCATCCATGACCATGATGCCGGCCATGACAGAAAGACGGTGGTCGCCGATTTCGCCGAAATTGGACTTTAAATGGCTGATATACTGGTCAAGCTGATGGGCGAGACCGGCGAGATGCTCTTCTTCGCCTTCGTCGCAAGCCATTCGGTAGGTTTTACCATCAATAGTAACTGAAACAGTTGCCATATTTATTTGCCCTTTACCGGTCAACCACAGTGCGTATCGTTTCCATTGCAGTAATAAGGCGGCGTGATACTTCCTTATTGGCTTGTTCAAGACGTTCGGCACGTGATTCAGATGTATCAAGTGCTTGCGCCAGACGGCTGCGATCTGCATTCATACGCTGGATTTCTTCTTCGAGTTCGCTGGTGTCATATGAATCTTTATTGTCATTGACAACGGCATTTTCAAGCGTTTTAAGAGCGTTTTCCAGACGATTGATCGCTTGATCGAGAATTGATGTGTCTTGTGGCATCGAGTTCCGGATCCTTTTTGTAAAATGTAACTTTAAAAACGAATCATTCCGGTAAATTTTATCCTGTTTCTGCTATTCTTAAATGTCTTCCGGCTTTGTGGCAAGAAATCCACCGTATCAAAGCTGGTGACAGTGGGATTTTATTGACTCACACCGTTTAAGTGATATTTGTCAGAAGAAGCATTAGACCGAATTTAATAGCGATCAAAGAGTAGCCGATTCTCATGAAAAATAATGACAAGCAGAACCAGATGGCCAATGCTATCCGTTTTCTATCTATAGATGCAATCGAGAAAGCAAATTCCGGGCATCCGGGGCTTCCGATGGGAGCTGCCGATATTGCAACCGTTCTTTATACAAAATTTCTCGCTCATGACCCGAAGAAGCCGAATTGGCCCAACCGCGACCGTTTTGTTCTTTCGGCAGGCCATGGCTCCATGCTGCTTTATTCGGCTATGTATTTGTCCGGCTACGAGGATGTCACAATTGACGAGATTAAAAATTTTCGTCAGCTTGGGGCAAAAACTGCCGGTCATCCCGAATATCGTCATATCAACGGTATTGAAACGACAACCGGTCCGTTGGGGCAGGGAATAGCCAATGCTGTCGGTATGGCACTTGGCGAGCGGATCATGAATGCACGCTGGGGAGATTTGGTCGACCATTACACCTATGTGCTTGCCGGTGACGGCTGCCTCATGGAAGGCATTTCGCAAGAAGCCATTGCCTTCGCCGGTCATATGAAGCTGAACAAGCTTATTCTCCTTTGGGACAATAACCAGATTTCGATTGATGGTGCGATCTCCGTTTCCGATAATACCGATCAATGTGCACGCTTTGAAGCCTGTCAATGGAATACAATCAAAGTTGACGGGCACGATCAGGATGCGATTGCCAAAGCAATCGAGAAAGCAAAATCATCCGACAAACCGACTTTGATCTCGTGCCGGACAACAATCGGTTTCGGCTCTCCCCATAAAGCGGGAACCAACAAGGTTCACGGTTCGCCTCTCGGTCAAGAAGAAGTTGCCGAAACGCGCAAAGCATTGGGCTGGGAAAGCGAGCCTTTTGTGGTTCCTGCCGAAATTCTTGATAGCTGGCGTCTTGCAGGCCTCAACGCCGCAAAGAAACGTCAGGAATGGGACAAGAAGCTTGAAGCACTTGATCCGCAACAACGTGCCGAATTCGACCGTTTGATGCGGGGTGATCTTCCGGGTAATTTTGACAATGTCATTAGCGAGTACAAGAAGAAGCTGGCCGCAGAGCAGCCGAAGGTGGCAACGCGTGTCGCTTCGCAAATGGCGCTCGAAGTTATCAACGGGGCGGTCAACGAAACAATTGGTGGATCAGCCGATTTGACAGGCTCCAACAACACCAAAACAAGCCAGACCAATGATATTACGCCGGAAGATTTTTCCGGTCGTTATATCCATTATGGTATTCGTGAACATGCAATGGCCGCGATTATGAACGGCTTGTCGCTTTATGGCGGCATTATCCCTTATTCGGGGACGTTTTTGTGTTTTTCCGATTATGCCCGCCCGTCGATGCGGCTTTCATCATTGATGGGAATTCGTGTCATTTATGTCATGACACATGATTCGATTGGTCTGGGGGAAGATGGGCCTACCCACCAGCCGGTTGAACATCTTGCAAGTTTGAGAGCAATTCCTAATCACCTGGTTTTCCGTCCCGCCGATGTTGTTGAAACGGCCGAATGCTGGCAATTGGCGCTGAAATCCAAAACGACACCATCCACTTTGGCGCTGACCCGTCAAGGATTGCCGACCTTGCGGAAAAACTATGAAGAAGATAATCTCTCGGCACTGGGTGCTTACGAACTGATGACGGCAAGTGACGATGCGAAAGTCACAATCTTTGCATCGGGTTCGGAAGTGGAAATTGCGGTAAAGGCGCGTGAAGTGCTTGAAGCGAAGGGAATTCCTACAAGAGTGGTATCTGTCCCTTGTTTTGAGCTTTTCGAGCACCAAGTAGAGTCTTATAAAACAGCATTGATAGGCAATGCTCCGGTAAATATCGCTGTAGAAGCAGCTATTCGACAAGGGTGGGATCGTTTTATTGGCCGAGATGGTGTATTTATAGGGATGACCGGTTTTGGTGCGAGCGGTCCTATCGACGCACTTTACAAACATTTCGGGATCACTCCCGAAGCCGTCGTTGCAGCGGCGGAAGCAAAGCTTTAATATTCAAATATCTCAATTAAAGGGAGAGATAATATGGCAGTACGTGTAGCAATCAACGGATTTGGACGTATTGGGCGCAATGTTGTGCGCGCAATCATTGAAAGTGGTCGCAAAGATATTGACATTGTTGCTGTTAACGATCTGGGGCCTGTTGAAACAAATGCCCATCTGTTGCGCTATGATTCGGTCCATGGACGTTTCCCCCATGAAGTAAAGGTAGCGGGTGATACCATTGATGCGGGCTGCGGGCCGATCAAGGTCACGGCTGCACGTGATCCTGAACAATTGCCATGGAAAGAACTTGGCATTGATATTGCTTTGGAATGCACCGGTATTTTTACCGCCCGCGAAAAAGCTGCTGCCCATCTTGATGCAGGTGCCAAGCGTGTTATTGTTTCCGCACCGTCAAAAGGCGCTGATCTGACAGTTGTCTATGGCGTTAATCATGACAAGCTGACAAAAGAGCACAAGGTCATTTCCAATGGATCTTGCACCACCAATTGCCTTGCTCCGGTTGCCCATGTTCTCAACAAAACTGTCGGCATTGAAAAAGGCTTTATGACAACCATTCACTCCTACACCGGCGATCAACCGACTTTGGATAAATTACACAAAGATCTCTACCGTGCACGTGCTGCCGCTTTGTCGATGATTCCGACATCTACCGGTGCTGCCAAGGCCGTTGGCTTGGTCTTGCCGGAACTTGACGGCAAGCTTGATGGCGTTGCTATCCGTGTTCCGACCCCGAACGTTTCGGTTGTCGACTTTACCTTTATTGCAAAGCGTCCGGTTACGCCGGAAGAAATCAATGAAGAAATCCGTGCTGCTGCAAATGGACCTTTGAAGGGTATCCTCGGCTATACCGATGAAAAACTCGTCAGCCACGATTTCAACCATGATCCGCATTCGTCGGTTTTCCATACCGAGCAAACACGCGTTATGGATGGAACATTCGTTCGTATTCTTTCCTGGTACGACAATGAATGGGGCTTCTCCAACCGTATGGCTGATGTTGCTGTCGCTTTTGCAAAAACCATCTAATAGAACGATGGGGGCGCGAGCCCCCGTTTTCTTTTGAAAAGCGGGGCTTTGTCGATTGTCTGGCCGAGGCCTTGCTATAAAAAGTAAATGAGCGGACCGTTTATGAAAAAAGAACGGCCATGTCTTGAAAATCTGGAGAAAAATATGGCTTTTCGCACCCTTGATGATGTTGACGTAAAATCCAAACGCGTTCTTTTGCGTGTTGACCTCAATGTTCCTGTCACAGACGGAAAGGTCACAGATGCAACCCGCATCGAGCGGGTAAAACCGACCATCAACGAATTGAGTAGAAAAGGTGCAAAAGTTATTTTGCTTGCCCATTTCGGGCGTCCGAAAGGCAAAGTCGTTGCCGAATTTTCGCTGAAGCAAATTGTTCCGACTGTGGAGAAAGTCCTTGGCAAAACAGTAGGTTTTGCCGAAGATTGTATCGGTGAAAAAGCAAAAGCCGCAGTCGATGCCATGAAAGATGGCGATGTTGTTCTTTTGGAGAATACGCGCTTCCATGAAGGCGAAGAAAAGAACGATCCGGCATTTGTAAAAGCATTGGCTGAAAATGGCGATATTTATGTCAATGATGCGTTTTCCGCCGCTCACCGTGCCCATGCTTCAACGGAAGGGCTTGCCCATTTGTTGCCGGCCTATGCCGGACGCTCCATGCAGATGGAACTTGAGGCACTGGAAAAAGGACTCGGACATCCGGCGCATCCGGTTGTAGCCATTGTTGGCGGAGCCAAAGTTTCTACCAAAATCGACCTTCTCAACAATCTGATAGAAAAAGTGGACGCACTTATTATCGGCGGTGGTATGGCCAATACGTTTCTTGCAGCCGAAGGTTTAAGCGTTGGAAAATCGCTCTGCGAACACGACCTTGGCGAAACAGCCCGCGCTATCATGACCAAGGCGAAGACCGAAAATTGTTCGATCATTTTGCCGGTTGATGCCATTGTTGCCGAAAGTTTTGAAGCAAACTCGCCCAATCATCGTTATGGAATTGACTCCATTCCGGCCGATGGAATGATCCTTGATATTGGTGAAAATTCTGTCGAACGTATCAATGCAGCAATTGACGATGCTGCAACCATTGTCTGGAACGGGCCGCTTGGCGCTTTTGAACTTCATCCTTTCGATGCGGGTACAGTTGCTGTTGCCAAACGTGTCGCTGCCCGCACAAAACAGAAAAAACTCGTTTCTATTGCTGGCGGTGGGGATACCGTGTCGGCGCTGCACCATGCCGGTGTCGCTTCCGATTTCACTTATATCTCGACAGCCGGCGGAGCCTTTCTCGAATGGATGGAAGGCAAGCCTTTGCCGGGTATTCTGGCTTTGGAAAAATAGGTTTAAAATGCGGGGAGAGAGAGTTTTCTTTTTTAAAGAATTTTCCGCCTGCAAATTCAGGTAAACGAAACGGAGGTTTGTCCGTTTCACTTTGAATATTATTATTTTAATGTCTGGCTATTAGAACAGAGGAGCCGCCCCAATGAGTGAACGTATTGAGGATATCGCAATTGCTATGACAGCAGGAGGAAAAGGTCTGCTTGCTGCTGATGAAAGCACCAGTACGATTAAAAAACGTTTTGATGCGATCAAGCTTGAATCGACCGAAGAAAACCGCCGCGACTATCGCGAGATGTTGTTCACGACTAAAGAAGCTATGGAAAAATATATTTCCGGTGTCATTCTTTATGATGAAACAATCCGCCAAAAAGCTTCCGACGGCCGCATGTTGACCGATATCATCAAAGCGGCCGGTTCAATTCCCGGTATCAAGGTTGACGAAGGGGCAAAACCGCTTGCCGGTTTCCCTGATGAAACGATCACTGAAGGACTTGACGGTTTGCGTGGACGTTTGAAGGAATATTATGAATTGGGTGCCCGTTTTGCCAAATGGCGCGGCGTTATTGCTATTGATAGCAATAAATTCCCGACATGGGGTGCTGTAAGGCAAAATGCACAGGCCTTGGCACGCTATGCCGCACTTTGTCAGGAAGCACAGATTGTGCCGATTGTAGAGCCGGAAATCCTGATGGATGGCAAGCCCGGAGACCATTCGATCGACCGTTGCTATGAAGTAACAGAACATGTCTTGAGAACAGTTTTTGACGAGCTATTTGCCGCCCGCGTCAAGATGGAAGGCATGATTTTGAAACCCAATATGGTGATTGATGGCAAAAAAGCCCGTAAAGCTTCGGTCGAAGAAGTTGCAGAAAAAACAGTTCGTGTTTTGAAAACAACAGTTCCTTCGGCTGTTCCCGGAATTGCATTCCTTTCCGGCGGTCAATCGGACGAAGAAGCAACAGCCCATCTTTCGGCAATCAATGCAATCGGCAATCTCCCGTGGAAGGTAACATTCTCTTACGGGCGCGCTTTGCAAGCTGCTGCTATCGCGGCCTGGGGCGGTAAAAAGCAGAATGTTGCAGCCGGACAAAAGGCTTTTGCCCACCGTGCAAAGATGAACTATCTTGCAGCACTTGGCAAATGGACCAAAAAAGACGAACAAACTGCCTGATTTTCAAAAATAGAATTATAAGAGTTTCAAAAAGCCCGAAGCACTTGTTTCGGGCTTTTATTATAAAAGTGTATCATATTTGTTACAGATTATCTTTTAAAAACGCCTTAGAAATAAAAACGCTATTAAAAACTTGAATAGATTCTTCAAGTTTGTATAGATGCATCAGAATTTCTATTTGCTCGTCGGGATTTGCATGGACATGACGGGCTTGCTAAGTGAGAGGTCCATGACAGACAGTCAATACATTATCGACAGGTTCGATAAGTAACTTTTCGGGGCAATGATGAATAAATTATTTCAGGCATTCATGGTAACTTCAGCGGTTATCGCAATTCAAACAACAGCGGCAAAGGCAGCCGATGTCGCCTTGCCGGAAGCTGAACCGGTCGAATATGTCCGTGTCTGCGACGCTTATGGCGAAGGGTATTTCTATATTCCGGGCACCGATACATGTTTGAAACTGGGTGGTTTTGTCTATGCGCAGGCGAAGGGTGGTGACGATGTTTATGCCCGTTCGCGTGACGAACGTAATATGAAAACCTGGCGCGATGAAGTCCGTGCCCATTTGCTCGTTGCAACAGCTTCCGAAACCGAACTCGGAACCCTGAAAACACATATCGAGTTACGTTCCGATTTTGACGACGGCACGGATTCATCTTCGTCGGAATTGCGTTTCGGTTATATCGAACTCGGCGGTTTGCATATCGGTGTCGATGAATCGGCATTGAATACATTCTTCGATTACTATGGCAACTTCATCAATGATGACGTTATCTTGGGCGGTGCCTATCGTACCAATATGATCCAATACCAATATGCTTTCAGCAGTGGTCTGACGGCAATGGTTTCAATCGAGCAGGGCGGCGACGAAGATACCGACTTTAACGGAACGATAGAAGATTACACCCCCGATGTTGTTGCCGGTTTGAAGTTTGAACAAGGTTGGGGATCAATTACAGGTGCCGGTGCTTACGATGCCGTAAATGAAGCCTGGATTGGCAAGGCAAAAGTCAACCTGAAGATTACCGACGCATTCAATATCTGGGTTATGGGTGCCTATAAGGATTTGAAAGACACCTATTATGAGGACATCGACGATAAAGATTCCATTATCCGCGACGGTCGTCGCGGTATCCGCGCTGTCGACAGTTTCTACGGTACATGGGGCGGAAAATGGGTTGGCTGGCTCGGCGCTTCTTATAAATTCACGCCGAAAACAACAGGAAACTTCCAGTTGTCTTATGAAGGTGTAGGCAATACTTACACAGCCGCCAATGTTGCTTATGAAATGCTTCCCGGTCTTACCGTTATGCCGGAAGTCAACTATCGTAAATGGAATGATGTCCATTCGGATTTGCACGATCAGGATGCTATCGGCGGCGCTATCCGTATTCAACGCGACTTCTAAACAGTCAAATATCGTTGGTAAAAAGCCCCTTCACGGGGCTTTTTGCATTTTATAAGCAGATTAAGCAGCTTTTTGCGTTTTATTAGCAGAGTTTTATCGACGTCGACGGGCAATAAGAAACTTCGGTATTTCCATTGTTAAAACCGGCATAATCCGATTTTTAAACCGGCCAGTCCGGTTGTTGCACATCTTGCCGGCACCGTTAGAAAAACATATTTAAAAAAATTTATGATTAGTAATAAAAGTATAATTTTTATTTTAAATAGTTATATATAGTGTGAAATAGATATGAAATATTATTCAGTGAACAGTAAACGATTTATATAACTATTATAAATAATTATAATAAAAATTATAAATAACATATAACTATAAAATAAAAAATGATTATTCATGTTATTATCATAAAATGACGCAGATTTTGAAATATAACGAAATATTGTTTATATAACTATTTTATTGAATTGATTTTTCTATGGGCGGATATAGGCGGCGAAACAGCAAGTAAAGCCGGTGTGCAGAAACAATTTTGCAGAAAAGAAAAACAATAGGAGGCCGCCGAAAAGACCGCATGAGGAAGTTGAGAAGACGTTAGCAGAACGGGAAAGCTATAACTCGTTGGGCGGCGGGGAGAGGATGGGGGACAGTAGCGAGAGCGAGGACAGTAGCTGCATGGGAGTGCAGTAGCAGAACGGGAAAGCTATCGCAGGTTGGGCGGGCGGTAGAGGGTGGGGGCTGTAGCGAGAGCGAGGACAGTAGCCGGATACGACGGCAATAGCAGGACGGGAAAGTTATAACTCGTTGGGCGGAGGGTAGAGGATAGGGGGGCTGTAGCGAGAGCGAGGACAGTAGACGGATGCGACGACATTAGCAGGACGGGAAAGCTATCGCAGGTTGGGCGGCGGGGAGAGGATGGGGACTGTAGCGAGATTGGGAGCTGTTATGAATCCTGCTTGATATTTGGTCGCCATTCCAATTTTCAAACGGCAAAAATGGAAAAATAAAGGTGGCAGGAATTTTCCCGAAGAGTCATTCGACTTATTTTGGAAAGTCGTCGGCAGTAGATTTACAGTTCAAGAAATAAAGACATTTGTCAGTGGTTTCACATTGACGTTTAATAACATGGAAAAACAGACTATCAACGTTAAAGTGCAACTGAAAATGGCGCCCGCTCCGCTGCGGCGCAATTAACTGTAACAAATACGTACCGAAGAGATTTTTACCATTAAACGCGAAATATCAAACGAGTGCCGGACGAGCAAAAACGCAATTCTATAAGCGCTTTAAAAAATTTTATTTTCGGGATTTTCGGGTCTCGCTATCAGTGCGGATCAATGCCGAACCATTTTTTATAAATCGTTGCATATGTACCATTTTCTTTCAGGTGATCGAGAGCAGTGTTATAACGCGTCACCAACTGGCTACCTTGGGGGAAAGCCGCACCATAATTCTGTTGTTCAAGATCGTCTCCGACAGTCTTGACTTTGCCTTTGCCGGTCGTTGCTGCATAATTCAACAAAGCAGGCGTATCATATAACACAGCATCGACATTGCCTTCCAGAAGATCCTTGAACGCCCCGTCTATTTCGGAATACAGACGACGCTCGGTATTCGGCAGATGTTCGATTGCATAAGGAAAAGCACTCGTTCCGTTCTTTATTGCAATCGTTTTTTCCTTTAAATCATCAATTGATTTGATATTGCTATCATTGCGAACCAACAAGATCAGACCACCTGCATAATAAGGCTTGGAAAAATCGACAACGTTCGTCCGCGTTCTGGTAATGGCTAATCCCGCCATAGCAACATCAATCTGGCCGATGTGAACGTCCGACATGATTGTCGAAAAATCCATCGGTGTTACTTTATATTTGACACCCATATCACGGGCAATTGCATCCCAAAGATCTACATCGAAACCGTTAATTTTTCCATCTTGCATATAGCTGAATGGAACGTGATTATTATCGGTTGCAAATCGAACTTCCTGAGCTTGTGCAAGTTTTATAAAGCTTAAAGCTGTCACGCAAATGACAACTTTAAATATAAACCTGAAAGTCATACCCAACTCCCTGAATTTGAAAGACGATCAGAACGTACAAAAAGTACGCCTTTATCCTCAAGCAATATCCTAACAATAAAATTGCTTGATATACTCAATAATAGAATAAAAGGAACAAACATGAAGAACATTAAAATATACTTATATCCTTAAAAATAAAATTTAGAACAATTCTAATGCAGTGATAAGAATTTAAAAAAATTATTTTCCTGCAATCATCACATTCCAGCTTTCTATAAATTCATCCGGTATGCGTTGCGGAAATCCTTGTGAATTGACTAACGCCAATTGAACTTCGGCAGAAACAAGCAATACATCTTCTCGGAAAATTTTTTGAGCCATTACGAGGCGTGCCCCTCCCATTTTTATTATACTCGTCCGGATATTTAGTATATCGTCAAAATGGGCGGATTTATGGTAACTAATAGCCATTTTATGCACAACCCAGCCCGATTTTTCACTTTGCTCACCATTTGCCAGTTCTTTATGGTTACGCAGACTTAATCTTATAAATTCGGAACGTCCACGCTCCAGAAATTCAAGATAACGGGCATGGTAGACGACGCCGGTAAAATCCGTGTCGGCAAAATAGACACGAGCGAAAAGATGGTGCACATGACCGATAAATTCGCCGCAAAAAGGAACATTCTCAATCATCGGATTCGCCAAACAGGTTCGTTTGCATTTGATCCATGGACTTCGGAGGATTTAACCCCATATGCGTCCACGCTTTTGCAGTCATTATTCTTCCCCTTGGAGTTCTTTGTATGAATCCTTGCTGGATAAGATAGGGTTCGATAATATCTTCAATTGCGTCACGAGGCTCGGATAAGCCGGCTGCAATTGTTTCGATGCCGACCGGTCCACCGCCAAAATTTTCAGCAATCATTCCAAGATAGCGCCGGTCGAGCTGGTCAAGACCGAGCTGGTCGACTTCCAGACGCAACAAAGCCTCGTTGGCAATGTCTCTGTCTATTGTTTGTGCTCCGGCGACAGAGGCAAAATCCCTGACCCGACGCAAAAGACGGCCGGCAATACGCGGTGTGCCACGCGCACGGCGTGCAATTTCTCTTGCGCCATCCTCGGCAATCGGCATTTGCAAAATATGGGCATTGCGTTTGACAATGTGTTCAAGCTCGTCAACAGTATAAAAATTGAGCCTGATCGGAATACCGAAACGATCACGCAAGGGGGTTGTCAGCAAGCCAAGTCTCGTCGTTGCTGCAACAAGGGTAAATTTTGAAAGATCAATTTTGACGGAACGTGCGGCAGGCCCTTCACCAATAATAAGATCAAGCTGGAAATCTTCCATGGCAGGATAGAGGATTTCTTCAACGGCGGGGCTCAAACGATGAATTTCATCTATGAAAAGAACGTCGCGTTCCTCCAGATTTGTCAAAAGCGCGGCAAGGTCGCCAGCCTTGGCGATCACCGGACCGGATGTCGAATGGAAATTGACACCAAGTTCTTTTGCCATAATTTGCGCAAGCGTTGTCTTTCCAAGGCCGGGAGGGCCGACGAACAAAACATGATCCAAAGCTTCATTACGGCTTTTGGCAGCTTCAATAAAGACTTTCAGATTTGCCCGCGCAACTTCCTGACCGACAAAATCATCAAGACATTGGGGACGTAAAGAAATGTCTCCATCTTCATCGCGTTTATCGGCTGAAATCAGGCGTTTGTTGTTTTCCATTCTGCGAGCTTACCTTGAAAGTTCCTTTAAACCAAGCTTTATCAGCTTGGCGGAATCAGCATCATTACCCGCCTGACGCAATGCACTTTGAACGACATTGGCAGCCTGATCGCGCGAATAGCCAAGATTTTCCAATGCAGAAACCGCATCCAGAATTGCTTGTGAAGAATTTCCCTCTCCAATTTCCTGCTTCAAGGTTATATTCTTGTTACTGCCGGTAAATTCGGGAATTTTGTTTTTCAGTTCTGTGACTATACGTTCTGCCACTTTTTTGCCGACACCCGGAGCACGGCAGATCATGGCAATATCTTTCAAAGCAATTGCATTGGCAATTTCTGAAGTTGACAATGTTCCGACAAGAGCAAGGGCTACCTTCGCGCCCACTCCCTGAACTGTTTGCAACAGCGCAAACCATTGTTTTTCCGCTTTTGTTGCAAAGCCGAAAAGTTTGATGGCGTCTTCGCGTACCTGCGTTTCGATAAAGAGGGTTACAGCTTCGCCAATGCCTGTCAGGCTTCCAAGAAGGCGTGGGCTTGCAAACACGATATAACCGACGCCATGAACATCAACGATCAGGTGATCTCCATTGATTTCGTCAATAATACCCTTCAATTTTCCAATCATGCCAAAGCCTTCAAGCGTTTTTCAAGACTGTTACGGTTATGGGCATGACATATGGCAATTGCCAAAGCATCGGCCGCGTCACTTGAATCGAAATTGGCTCGCGGCATCAGGACTTTCACCATCATATGAATTTGTTGTTTTTCACCATGTCCAACGCCGATAACCGCCTTCTTGATCGAATTCGGCGCATATTCGGCAACCGGCAAGCCGGCTTGAGCCGGTGCCAACAAGGCAATGCCGCGCGCTTGTCCAAGTTTTAGTGTGGCTGTTGCATCCTTATTCACAAAAGTCTGCTCGACGGCAGCTTCTAGTGGCATATAATGATGAATAATTTCCGTTAAACCATCATAAAGCGTCGATAATCTCGAAGCCAAACTCAACTGGTCATCCGATCTGATGGTACCGGAAGTTACAAATTTCAGATTATTTCCCAGTGTTTCAATGACACCATAGCCTGTACGTCTCAAACCGGGATCAATACCTATAATACGAATCGCTTCACCCATACTTCGCAATATAAAAGTTTCGACCCGATTTTTATAGTTGATTGTGAACAAAAAGGAAACAGAATGAACAGCGGGTTAATTATGCTGAAAAACGGCTTTCAGCATTTCGATTTGCTTGTTAACGGGATTGTCATCGCCGTTTTCACTGGTCAAAGCGCTTTCGACATCATGATCCATATGGCGTACGCGTTCTTCTATACGCAACGATAGCTCGACAAGTTGTTTGAATTCGTCCGGCAATTCCTGCCAATGTTCGTTTTCGCCAATAAGAGAGGGCGTGTTAAGGCTGACTTTGGCTTTTTCCTGAGCTATTTGATCTTTCGACATTTCTTTTTCGCGTGCCGCACGAAACAACAACAGCCACGAAGCCACCTGCATCAGCCGCGTGCTCATACGCATAGCTTCGGCAGCATAAAGTGAAGAGGCTTCTCCGGAAAGGTTCCGCGAGGCGACTTTTCCGTCACCGTCAATATAGGAAGCAGTTTTTTCAATCAAAGACATTCCCTCGTCGTAAAGACGCGAAAACGCACTGTCGAACGCTCCGTGCTCGAACATGACAATCATGTTGTCATTATGAAAATCCTGCGGATGCAATCTTCACACTCCAACCCGTTTTCCGAATTTATAATGTTTATAAAAGTCAAATAAAGATGGTCTCCCCCAATTGTCCCCATCGTTTTTTGAACCAAAGGGAAATTGCACTTTTTCGACTGTTTTCGCAACGAATTCCTTAATGCAAGGTTAACGCCCCAAAAGCACACCGATAGCTTTGGCTTTTATCATTTGACAAAGCAATCAATGGGCGGTTTTGCCGATATTTCCCGAACTTCACCCTGTGAAAGCGCTATCCGGCTCTTTGACAGCACGAATGTCAATTCTGCCAAACAGCTTTTATAAGGCTTGATCCTGTTTCAGGCTTTCTGCCAGCCTTGGTCGGCAATATCGCCTGTTGTGACCTTCTTTGTCTCTAACATTGCCGGAGCAATCGGGCGGTTATAGGTTTTAACACCGGCTTCAAGTTCTTTTGTGGCGATTTTTACCCATTCAAAATAGTAGGCAACTGCAAATTGGATAACAATGCCGGTCGTCAACAAGAGTGTATCATAATAAAGACCGCCCGGGTTGACGACCTTCAAAACCTGCCCTGCCATGGCAAGAACTGTGCCCGTCACAAAAACCGCAAGGCTATGTTTTCCCAGAATGGCAAGAGGATGGTTGGCATCCACTTTTGCGATCCGGTTTAATGGACGAATTGCAACGATAAGATAGGCAAGAGCCAGAATATGGAAAAGCCGCGGCAGAGAAAGAAAAGTTTTATTGAAACCGGTAAGTGTCGCGGGAAGCCCCATTGTCGGATTAATCCACCACCAGCCAAGGCGTACCCATAAACAGGAAATGACAAGGTAGGCTAGTGCACTTGCCAGCAAAAAAGGGTGGCAGGGGAGACGTCCACCCCTTTTGACATAAAGTGTCACCGAAAGGCCGATAACAAATAATAATTGCCATGAAAGCGGGTTCAGAAACCATACGCCTTTTGTCGGGTAATTATGTGGTGCAATGCCGTAAAATCCGGCAATGATGTAGATTGCAACCGACAAAATAACCAATAATTTGAGTGATTTATTGGCAAGATAGAGCATAAAGGGTGTCGCAAGAATCAAAACAAGATAAAGCGACAGGATATTGTTATAACCGAGCTGGTGACCAAGCGTTACAAGCCCCAGCAATGATTGTGCGGGATCTTTCAGCAAGGTCGGGATATTATTGACATTCAGAAATTCCGGCCGGTGAAAAAATGTAGCAGCACTGACAAAAATGGAAAGACTGACCAGAGTTGTCAGAATATGGGCGGAATAGAGCGTTGCCGACCGACGCAGAAGCTTTAACGAGATGATAAGGCGATTTTGGCAAAAAAATTTGCTGCCATAAGCAAGGCCGACCGAAATTCCGGAAATCAGAACAAAGGCTTCGGCAGAATCAGAGAAGCCGAAATGTTTATGGGTGAACCATTCATAGATTGTACCGGGTACATGGTTTATGAAAATCGTCAACAACGCTAACGCCCGAAAAACATCAATGCGGGTATCCCTTTTGGACGTTGTCACTTGCGTCAAAGAATTGAAATTTCTGCTGGCCATTTCACTCATCAAAGAAAAATTGTTTCTGCGTCATTATCCGATTTGAAACCAAATTGGAGTCCAAATTAAGAAAAGCACAATCACATTTCTTTCCAGAGTGAAATCATTGTAAGAAATGGTTAGGACGAAAATGTTAGATTCGCCCTAATTCGTCCTTTTTATAGACCTAAACGATATTGCCATGAGTAAAGATACAAATCGCCTATATCCAAGACTTGTGATGACACTTGACACGCGCCGCAATATAAAAGCGGATATTCTCATGGATATTCTCGATCATGGCGATTTTGCCAGTCTCATTGTTTATGATTCGCAAAATGACGCTACATTTTTGCAGCAACAGGCGGAACTTCTGGTTGATGGAATAGAGGCAAAATCTGTCGCTTTTCTTGTCGCCAATGACAGCCGGATTGCCGGACGCATTCATGCTGACGGCGTCCATCTTGAAGGCAAGGTTGAAGAACTCCGTGCCCTCCTTGATCGTCGGCACAATTCGATGATTGTCGGCTTTGGCAATTTGCGCGACAAGCACACGGCCATGACAAGCGGTGAATGTGAGCCTGATTATCTGATGTTCGGCAAACTCGGTGCCGATAAAAAACCGGCTCCCCATCCGCGTAACATCGCGCTTTCGTCCTGGTGGGCGGAAGTTATGGAAATTCCGGCTATTGTTCAGGCCGGTTCCGACATCTCCACTTTTCCCGAAGTTCTTGCGACAAAAGCCGAATTTATTGCAGTGGAAGAAATGGTTTTCGGCCATGACAATCCGCAGCATATTGTAAGCGAGATTACCCGCCTGATTGAAGAAAGTGGCGGTTTCGACGGGGAGCTTGTCGAATGAAGTTATTCGCAAGCAAACTGTTGGGCCTCGTTTTATTGGCGTCTTTGGCCGGTTTCCAATTGGCTGAAGCTCAGGAAGCACGTTCCGATAAAGGAGCCAAACCCGTTTTACCCAAACAGACAGGGGAAGATTATCTGAAAGCCGGTCAATATGACAAAGCCTATGATAATTATATTGCGGGAAATTATAAGACGGCATTTCTGGAAGCCTTGAAAAGAGGCGAAGAAGGTGATGCCACCGCTCAAACACTTCTGGGGCGGATGTATATGGAAGGCTATGCCGTTGCAATTGACGGGGCACGGGCAGCCTTATGGTTCGGAAGAGCAGCTAAACAAGGCGACCCGCAAGCAGAGTTGCGTTACGGGCTTTTGCTTTTTAACGGTACTTATGTGCCCAAAGACCCGTCAATGGGCGAGGACTATATCAAACGCGCGGTTGATGCAGGTGTACCGGAAGCCTATTTCTATTACGGACAATTATTGTTGAACAAATCTGAAAGCGATGATGCGCTTGAAACGAGCCTCGGTTATTTTCTGAAAGGGGCTTCGCTCGGTGATCCCGACTCGGCTTTCGCAGCAAGCCAAATTCTGGCAAGAGGAACACCGAAACGCCCGCGTGATGATAATAATGCACGCAAATTGCTGGAAGCAGCTTCGGCAAAAGATCACGTTCCTGCGCAAATTACATTGGCCAAATGGATGGTTGAAGGACGCGGTGGTCCGCAAGATTACGAAGGTGCATTCAATTTGCTCTTAATGGATGCAAGCAAGATGATTGCACCGGCACAGATCAATCTTGCGAGGCTCTATCGTGATGGTATCGGAACCGAAGGGGATATTGTAAAAGCGGCAGCTTGGTATATGGTAGCCAAACAGGCTAAAATGGAAGCTCCGGATCTTGAAACTATGTTGGAAGGCATGTCGGATGAGCAATTGGCAACAGCCCGCCAAAAAGCAGAACAGCTTATGCCAACACTTTAAAGTTCAGGCGTGTCCTTAAATTTGAGGCCGCGCCCCTTGCTTAAAGACTATTTTTATGGTCTTGAACACGTTAATTGAGGGCATATTCTAATGTCCTTATTCCATAATAATCTAATGTCGGATGAAAACTATGAAGATTAATGGCAATGAAATTCGCCCTGGCAATGTGATTGAACATAATGGCAGCCTTTGGGTTGCAGTCAAATGCAATGCCGTCAAACCGGGTAAAGGCGGTGCCTTCAATCAGGTTGAATTGAAGAATCTGCTTGATGGAACAAAATTGAACGAACGTTTCCGCGCTGCTGAAACTGTTGAAAAAGTAAGACTTGAGCAAAAGGACTATACGTTTCTTTACGAGCAGGGTGATGCACTCGTTTTCATGGATTCAGAAACTTTCGAGCAGCTTGAATTACAGAAAGATTTTGTTGGCGAACGTGCTGCTTTCCTTCAGGATGGCATGAAGGTCACGGTTGAACTTTATGAAGAAAAGCCGATCGGTATTGATTTGCCCGATCAGGTCACATTGACGATTACCGAAGCGGATCCGGTTGTTAAGGGGCAGACGGCTGCTTCTTCCTATAAGCCGGCCGTTCTGGAAAATGGCATCCGCATTCTCGTGCCGCCGTTTATTTCGGCAGGCGAGAAAGTGGTTGTGGATACAAACGAGCTTATTTATCTGCGTCGTGCAGATTAAGGATTGGTTTGATGGCGCGTTCAGCGATAATGAATGTCATGGTACAAGCGGCAATGAAAGCGGGGCGGTCGCTTGCCCGTGACTATGGTGAGGTACAAAATCTTCAAGTGTCTTTGAAAGGGCCTGCCGATTATGTCAGTCAGGCCGATCGACGCGCAGAAGATATTGTCCGGACAGAGCTTTTGAAAGCGCGTCCGGATTATTGTTTTCTCATGGAAGAATCGGGCGAGATCAACGGCAGCGACACGCAACATCGTTTTATTGTCGACCCGCTTGACGGAACAACCAATTTTCTTCACGGCATACCTTTTTTCGGCGTTTCGATTGCATTGGAGCGTCAGGGACAGATTGTTGCCGGTGTGATTTATAATCCCGCAATGGATGAACTCTTCACTGCCGAGCGTGGTGGTGGCGTGTTTCTCAATGACAGACGCATGCGGGTTGCCAATCGCCGCAAGCTTGAAGATTGCGTTATCGGAACAGGTATTCCCCATCTTGGTCGTGGTCATCACGGCGAATATCTTGTCGAACTGCGCAATGTGATGGCCGAAGTGGCAGGGATCCGGCGCATGGGTGCGGCAGCAGTTGATCTTGCTTATGTCGCGGCCGGTCGTCTTGACGGTTTTTGGGAAGATAATCTACAGCCATGGGATATGGCGGCCGGCCTTTTGATGGTTCGGGAAGCCGGTGGCTTTGTCAGTGATAAAGATGGCGGGCAGAATATCTTCGGGAAAAAGAATATTGTTGCCGGAAACGAGCTTATTCATAAAGCACTGATGAAGACGATCAAAAAGCCCATCTAAGGGCTAAGCTTTGTTCAGAAATTTCTATCGAATTCCATTCCCGCTTTTTTTAAAGCGGGAATTTTTTTTAAGCTAAAGTGTGCACATATGTGTTTCGTTTGAGTTACGTTCACCTCATAAATCACCGCCAGCGGCGGCTTGCTCTTTTTTCAACCGGTAGCGGGCAACAAGCGAACGGATCGGATCGGGCACAATAAAGCTCGGATGGCTGTTCTCGCGAATGAAGCGGATTTCTTCATTATTATCACCAGAAATAAAATCGGCCGCATAAAATCCGAGATACGTACCTTTTGCTACGCCAACGCCGTTACAGCCATTCAAAACCATGATGTTTTCGGCAGGTTTATGGAAAACATAATTCTGGTTGAGAGTAACGGCAATCATTCCGCCCCATGTGAATTCGAACGGAATATGGGAAAGCATAGGAAAACGGTTCTCGAACGAACGCCTGTGGTGGGTCAAGGCGGAGTCGAGATCATCTTTTGAAGTTGTCAATGTTGGTGCAAAACGCAATATATTACGAATAAAGATGCGGTGGTCGGGTGTATAGCGCACTGTTGTGCCTGCCGGATGAGCCGAGGTAATGCCCCAAGGTTTTACATTGGAAAAATACTTTTCGACATCGCTAGCATCAAGCGGTTTTGTCAGGCTGGCATAAGTGTAAACGGGCGCAAGACGGTGCTTTTCATAGCCGAATTCACTGTTGAAAATATTGCCTGCCTCGAAGATAAATTTTGCCGTAATACGCCCGCGGGCAGTTCTAATCACATGCTTAGAACCATAAGTGATTTCTGTAACGGGTGTTTGTTCAAAAAGGCTGACAGAAGGTGGCAAAGCTTTAGCGATACCACGGATAAGTGCGGCAGGGTTAACAAGAACATTGCCCTTTGTATAAATTGCCCGTTGATAATAGGTAGTTCCCAATCGTTTTGCTAAATCGTCTCCGGCAATATCCTGATAATCAAACCCGTCATTTTTGAGTTGTTCGGCAAAATGGTCAAGATTGCCGAGGTTATTTGTTTCGCGGGCGGCCATATATTTACCGCTCTCCTGCCAGTCACAGGAAATAGCATGATGGTCTTTGAAATCACGCAAACGCTTTATGGCAAATTTATTCAATGCATAAAGCCGCCGGTCATGATCGGGGGTTGTTTTGCCGCCATCCACATTGTGCGGGACATCAATGATAAAACCGGCATTCCGCCCCGAAGTGCCTTCGCCAACTTTAAGTGCATCAATGACGGCAATCTTGGCATCAGGTTGGCGTTCGCAGAGCCGATGAGCCAAGGAAAGGCCGATAAAGCCCGCTCCGATAATCACAAAATCAAAGTCTTTATTTTCTTCAAAGCTTTTGCCAATTGTTATTCCATGATCGGGCGATGTGGCAAACCAACCTGAAACGCCGTCAATTTTGGGCTCCACGCGAATCTGAACCATAGTCTGGCCTGTTTTCTAATTCCTGTATGTTCTTTTGCCGTATTGTCTTCAATGCGAGAATTGGAGTTTTGCCAAGCGCGCATAAAGGCCGTTTTGAGCAACCAGCTCGTCATGCGTGCCTTCTTCGACAATAGCACCTTTATCAAGAACAACAATTCTGTCGGCTTTCAAAACTGTTGCCAAACGATGGGCGATAACCAGAGTTGTGCGATTTTTCATTAATCCTTCAAGTGCTCTTTGTACAAGCATCTCGTTTTCCGCATCAAGTGCGGATGTTGCCTCGTCAAGCAAAAGAAGCGGAGCATTGCGCAAAATTGCGCGGGCAATGGCTATGCGTTGCTTTTGTCCGCCTGAAAGGGTAATGCCGCGCTCGCCGACTTCTGTTTCAAAACCGTCTTTCAAATTATGAATGAAGTCGAGTGCATGGGCAGCCTCGGCTGCTTCTTCAATAGCTTTATTATCGGCTAAAGGATTACCGAAAGCGATATTTTCCCGCAAAGTCCCATCAAAAATGGCGACATCCTGCGGGACATAGGCAATGCGCGAGCGTAAATCCTCAAGCTTGACTTTGGAAATTTCCGTACCATCAAAAGTAAGATTGCCACTATCAGGGTCATAAAAGCGCAAGATCAATGAGAAAATTGTGCTTTTGCCACCGCCGGACGGGCCTACAAAAGCAACCGTCTCTCCGGCTTTGATCGAAAATGTCAAATTGTGCAAGACAGCTTGCGATTTTCTGGTCGGATAGGCAAAATCGACATGATTGAAGTTGATTGCACCCCGTGCCGGTTCCGGCAGTTTCAACGGACTTGCGGGAACAGTAATTGCAGTTTTTTCAACAAGCAGTTCGGCAAGTCTTTCGGCAGCCCCTGTTGCCTGTGCGAGCTCTGCACCAACTTCCGATAATTGGCCGAATGCACTGGCACCAAAAACCGCATAAAGAACGAATTGCCCCAATGTTCCGGCCGTCATGGTTTTATTCAAGACATCGTTCGAGCCAATCCACAACACCGCTACAACACTTCCAAAAACAAGAAAAATGGCAAAGGCGGTTAAAAATGCGCGCGACAGAATGGAGCCACGTGCCGATTGGAAAGCCCTTTCGATCAATTGGGAAAACCGTTTATTGACATTTTGTTCAGCCGTAAAAGCCTGAATAGTGCGGATAGCGCTCACCTGTTCGGAAGCAAGTGCTGTCGCATCGGCAAGACGGTCTTGTGCGAGGCGGGTTCTCTTTCTCACTTTGCGGCCGAAAACAATGAGCGGAATAACAACAATGGGAATTGCCACAAGCACCATAGCCGACAGTTTCGGACTGGTTACAATCATCATGATAACAGCACCAACGGCCATGATAATATTGCGCAAGAAAACCGAAGCTGTAGCACCGACAGCAGATTTTACTTGTGTTGTATCGGCAGACAAGCGCGAGATAATTTCACCGGAACGGGCTTTGTCGAAAAATTCCGGTGACAAGTTGATAATATGGGAAAAAACATCCCGCCGGAGATCGGCTACCACATGTTCACCCAGAGTAATTACCGAATAATAACGTCCGGCTGAAGCAAGAGCCAGAATTGCAGCAAGCAGAAACAGCACCGCAAAATAGGAATTTATCATTGTACCGTTGCTCAAACTAAAGCCATGATCGAGCATACGGCGGATTGCAATGGGAAGTGCCAACATGACAAGGGCAGCAACAATCAAAGAAACAGCAGCCGAAAAGGCAAGTTTTTTATAGCGGAATACATAAGGTTGCAGTGCTGATAAGGGACGCAAGCTATGTTTTTTCGGGGCAGATAGTCTTTTTTCGCTATTTTCCATGCTGTTCTTCTTATCCATATTCTATTGTGCCCTTGTGCTATCGTTCATGCTGTTGTATAGGCAACACCAGATTTTTATCAAAGTCTGGCCACGCCCGGGCTTTGTTTATCAAATTGATGAACGGATGGCATCATGAAAATACACCATGTAACCGTTCGTTACCGTTAGAAGCAGGAAGTTTGCGTCATGAAAGCTGATATTCATCCCGATTACCACACCATCAAGGTTGTGATGACAGATGGCACCGAGTATTTCACCCGCTCCACTTGGGGCAAAGAGGGTGATACCATGAATCTTGATATTGATCCGAGAACACATCCGGCATGGACTGGTGGTTCACAGACTCTCGTTGATCGCGGTGGTCGTGTTTCCAAGTTCAAAAACCGTTTTGGCAATCTCGGCCTTTAATAAGTTTCTATTTCCTTTTAAAACCCGCCAATCCGGCGGGTTTTTTATTGTTTAAAATATCGCAATGGTTCTCAAATGCGCGATATTTTCCAACTCTACCTCTGGAACGGTTATCGAAAGACTTGGTTGCCACGGCAGGCAAGAAGATAAAGGTCGAGAAAAATTCTAACAATCATGAAGTCAAAGGCCGCTCTTGAAAAACAAGCTGTTTTTTAACAAGCAACCGGCTTTTGAACAGGAGACAAATCTCACAGACGGGAAGATAAATCCGGCATTCCGATAAAAAACCGGCCTTCGGGAGGTTTAGAAAACACCCGAAAGCCGGAACAATCCAGTTTGAAACTTCAAGAATAAATTTATTCGGCGGCAAGCTTTGCCATGACTTCGTCACTAACCTCGAAATTGGCATAGACGTTCTGGACGTCATCATCTTCTTCCAAGGTAGAAATCAGACGAAGAACCGATTCGGCTTTTTCTTCATCAATCGGCGTTGTCGTTGATGGTTTCCAGACAACTTTGACCGATTCGGCTTCACCGAGTGCGGCTTCAAGTGCTTTGGAAACTTCGCCGACATTTTCAAAAGCGCAAGTAATGACGTGACCATCTTCATCAGACTGGACATCATCGGCACCTGCTTCAATGGCAGCTTCCATAACTTTATCCGCGTCACCGGCTTCCGGTTTATAAACAATTTCGCCAACGCGATTGAACATGAAGCCGACCGAACCTGTTTCACCCAATGCACCACCTGCTTTGGTGAAAGCGGCACGAACATTGGAGGCGGTACGGTTGCGGTTATCTGTCAAAGCTTCAACAATAACAGCGACACCGGCCGGGCCGTAACCCTCGTAGCGGACTTCTTCATAATTTTCGCCATCATTACCGGCAGCCTTTTTAATCGCCCGTTCGATATTGTCTTTCGGCATGGACTGGGCTCTCGCATTCTGCACAGCCAAGCGTAGACGGGCATTCATCGCAGGATCCGGCACACCAAGCTTGGCCGCAACGGTTATTTCGCGGGCGAGTTTGGAAAACATCTTCGAGCGCATCGCATCCTGACGACCTTTGCGATGCATAATATTCTTAAACTGTGAATGGCCTGACATAGATCACCTTTCGGTTTTCACCGACAGCGAGCCTTGGAATGATCGAAGTTTCCTGTCGGACAATGTTCTAATAAAATCTGAATGAGCGCCTTATACGGAAAACGAGTGAAAAGGTAAAGAGTTGCCCGTCTTTCACCAAAAATCCGGCAAGCATTCTTCCAATCGCGGTCCAAGACGCAAGGCAGATACTTTTTCTGCAAGTCCTGTGCGGTCGGAAATTTCAACTGCAAGTCCACAAATGGTTGCAGGCCCGCTCGCCGGTTCATAGCGACCACGCGATATTTTTGTAACAAAACGGTTGAGCGGTTCTTCTTTATCCATGCCAAGTGACGAATCATAATCGCCACACATACCGGCATCCGACATAAACGCAGTGCCGCCACTGAAAATCTGATAATCGGCTGTCGGAACATGGGTATGAGTGCCCACCACCACACTGGCGCGACCATCAAGAAAATGGCCAAAACATTGTTTTTCGCTTGTGGCTTCGGCATGGAAATCAAAAATCACGGCATCGGCCTGCTCGCCGAGTGGACATTCTCCCACAATGCGTTCGGCTGCCTCGAACGGATCATCAAGATCAGGATGCATAAATACCCGCCCCATCACATTGGCAACAAGCACACGCGCACCGTTTTTTGCAATATAGACACCCGAACCTTTGCCCGCCGTCCCTTTCGGAAAATTTGCAGGTCTTAAAAACCGGTCGGCATGATCGGCAAAAGTCAGAGTTTCTTTCTGGTCGAACGCATGGTTGCCGGTGGTTACAACATTTGCACCGGCTTCCAGTGTTTCATTATAGATTTTTTCGGTAATGCCGAAGCCGGAAGCTGCATTTTCTCCGTTAACGACAACAAAGTCGAGCTTGAGACCCGATATCAGGCCGGGAAGCTTCTGGAACACTGCTGTGCGGCCGGATTTGCCAACCATGTCACCTAAAAATAAAAATCTCATAATTTTGCTCTAAACATATTTTAAAAAGACCTCAAACCACTTTCGGTCAGTATCATTGCCAATTTTTGATCGTGTGGCTCTGCCGGTATTGATGGAACTTCCTGACAATCGAAAGCAAGTCCGATCAATAACGGGTTATGCCCGTTTTCTCTCATGCTTGCAATTGCCCGATCATAGTAACCGGCGCCATAACCGATCCTGTTTCCTTTGCTATCGAAAACCGAAAGCGGAACGAGAAGTGTTTCCGGCGCAACAATTTGCGCGTCTTCAGATGGCCCCACTGTGCCAAAACCCATATCAACGAGTTTTCCCTCATCTTCAAAAATTCTGAAAACCATCGTCGTTTTATCAATAAGTGCGGGCAAAGCCAGTTTAAAGCCATGTTTTTTCAAGGCCGACATGAGAGGGCGCGGGTCGATTTCGCTTTTGATCGGCCAGAACCCTGCAACCGTTTTGCCTTTCAAAATGGCGAGCAGCTTTTGAAGCTCAACGACGAGTTTTTGTGAAATGACAACACGTTGTTTTTCCGGTATCCGGTCGCGTTTTGCCAGTGCTTCCCGTCGAAGCGTGTTTTTGTTGTTGGTCATTTTGCGAGAAACGTTTTCCACTTCCGTTTATTTCTTCAAAGCTGCTCTGCGATTTAGTGTTAAAATCCGGTTCACTCATGCGCGATAATGGACGATCATCCGGTTTTTTCAAAGCTGTTTTATAAAATATTGCCAAGAGAATGGTGGAAACCGGTCAATCGCTTCGATAAACTCCATGATTTCTTCAATCACCACGCATCGGCATGAAAATCGGCAAGAAAACAGGGGAAAGGCCGAACCCGCAATATTGATCGAAACAATTTGAAGAAGATGATGAGGTTGATTTGAAGAAATAAAATTGAAGCAGGAAGAGGAGTGCAGCTATAAATTGAAACGGGCAGTGGCTTATAGGTGTGGAAAGATTTTCGTTTAGGCGCCACACAATTTGGAGAGAGAAAGTGGCGATCCGCAGCAACCGGTGGAATGTATTTGATCCCGGGAAACCTACAACGTAGGTGGGCGCCATATGAAAAGGCCCACGAGCCTAATCAGGGACAGCTCCCTTAGAGATCAATAAGGCCCCGGGGATGCAGTTATTCCTGTCGAGAAGAGCAGAACGCCTTCGCCAATATAGGTCAAGTCACCGCCTGTTACCAGTCTGCAAAGTAGTTTTTGAAAAGTAATTTTTACCGCATCCGGAAGTGGTGTGATTTGGCTGAAAGTCAGATGGCTTGCCCGGTCTGTTCTTCCAGAATATCGGCAACATGTTTTTGGGCGCGTTGCATTTGTGGATAAATTTTCAATGCATCTTCATAGGCGTGTAGCGCAAGCTTATTGCGCCCTGTCATTTCCAGAATCGACCCGACAAGAAACAGGGCATTATAATTTCTGGGTTCCAGCTCAAGGGAACGTTTCAGATCGCTCATTGCAAGTTTCAGGTCATTCAATTGCACATGAACGGCAGCACGACGCGCCCAACCTTCGGCATAATCAGGTTGCAAAGCGACCACATTATCAAGAAAATCGAGCGCCATGGCATAATCTTGCTCGTTGATTGCGTCTTCCGCCCATTGCATGAGAAGATCAATCGTATCGCTCCCCGATTGCGCCCACAGGCCTTGAATCTGGCGGCTTATTTTTCCCGCTTCCTTGTAATCGGGTGTTCGTTTCAAAACAGCGAGCAAACGGTCGATTTCAGCCTGCTTTTTTTGTAATGCATTCTGGTCTTTTCCAAGATCGGGCAATGCTTCATCCGGTGAAGGTTTCTCCGGAATCATATCTTCAGGCGATAATGGCGGAGAATCAGGATCTTCTTGTGGTGGAAGTTCCGGCAAGCCTTGGGAAAAAACTGTCGCAGGCAACACCGCCATTACAATAGATAGCGACATAATGAAAAAATGAATTTTCAATCTCTTCAACATTATTTCCTCTGCCACTGTCGTTTTTCTTTGTCACTTGTCGCCTGTGACACATGATTTTGTTATTCAAAACTGCAACATATCTTGTTGGCGATCTTATATGGATGAACGAACCGAAGCAATGCCGGAAAAATCCGGGGGAAATAAAAAAGGCTCCGAAACGGAGCCTTTTTAAATCATATATCGAATAATCAACCCTGACGGGCTTTGAAGCGCGGGTTGGTCTTATTGATGATGTATATACGACCCTTGCGGCGAACCATGCGGTTGTCGCGGTGACGACCCTTGAGCGCTCTGAGCGAATTTTTAATTTTCATTTCAATCACCGTTTGTATAACCCGTCGCCGGGTAAAAGGATTGGACCCTAGACAGGGCTTGAATTTCGTCGGTCAAATAGCCTGACGATAGAGGGTTTGTCAACTGCAAATCACGTAAAAATCGTGTTTCTGTTGGCAAATTCTATCAGGAATGAGGCAATGAAGATGTTTATCGCTGCCTTTTATCTGTCATCAAGGTCGACCGGTCAGCCTTATAATGTGCCCCATTTTTCTTCCCGCTCTCAACTCCGCTTTTCCATAAAGGTCGATGAAAGTTTGCGGTTCAGCCAATAGATCGGGCAAGCGTTTCACATCCTCGCCGATCAGATTTTCCATTACACAATTGCTATGCCGCGTTGTTTTGCCCAAAGGAAGACCGGTGACTGCACGTATATGCTGCTCGAATTGCGAGATAAGGCAGGCCGCCTCTGTCCAGTGGCCGGAATTATGAACGCGCGGTGCCAATTCATTGGCTAGAACCGAGCCGTCTTCCAGAACAAAAAATTCGACCCCGATCACGCCGATATAATCGAGTTCATGAAGAATTGTTTCCGCAGCTTTTTGCGCTGTTTCAGCGGTTTTTTTGTCAATGGCAGCCGGAACGGTGGATGTCCTTAAAATTCCATCGCGGTGAACATTTTCAGGGCAATCATAAAAAGCAACACGGCCTTTAAAGTCACGTGCGGCAATAACCGATATTTCTTTTTTGAACGGAACAAATCCTTCAAGAATGGCAGGCACATTGCCAATATCGGCAAGCGCTTTGTCGATTTCTTCTTCATCCGGATTATCAAGCCGCACCTGTCCCTTGCCATCATAACCGAATCGGCGTGACTTCAGAATGCCTTTGCCGCCAACATTGCCAAGACCGGCAATCAGCATTTGACGATTGTCGACAAGAAACCACGGAGCGGTTTTTATGCCGCTGTCGTTCAAAAATTTCTTTTCGGTAAAACGATCCTGCGAAACTTCGAGTGCTGCGGGCTTTGGCAAAACAGTTGCTTTTTTGGCAAGCCGGTCAACGGCGCGAGCCGGAACATTCTCGAATTCATAAGTAATAACATCGGATAAATTGGCGAGTTCATCCAAGGCTTTTTCATCGTCGTAATTCGCCACGATTTGTCGATTGGCCGTCTGTGCTGCCGGACAATCCGGCGTTGGCTCAAGAATAATTGTATGAAATCCGAGCCGTGCCGCAGCACTCGCCATCATGCGAGCAAGTTGCCCGCCGCCGATGATGCCGATTGTATCTCCTGGTTCAAGACTTTTCATTTTTTACCTCGTCAGCCGGAAATTCCGAAACACCGGCAGTCTGGTTGGTGCGCCATTCATCAAGCCGCTCTGCGAGAGCCTTGTCTGAAAGGGCAAGGACAGCGGCGGCAAGAAGTGCCGCATTAATGGCACCGGCTTTGCCGATCGCAAGTGTTCCGACCGGTACACCTGCCGGCATTTGTACAATGGAAAGAAGCGAATCCTGTCCCGATAATGCGCGTGACTGGACAGGAACACCGAATACCGGAAGACTGGTCATGGCAGCGGTCATTCCCGGCAAATGGGCAGCACCTCCGGCACCGGCAATAATAATCTTGAAACCGGCTTTTTTGGCGCCTTTGGCAAAATCGTACAAGCGATCAGGCGTGCGGTGAGCCGAAACGATTCTTGCTTCATAACCGATGCCGAGACTTTTTAGCGTTTCGGCCGCATGGCGCATTGTTTCCCAATCGGATTGGCTGCCCATAATAATGGCAACATCATGTGTTTCTGTGCCCATAATTTTTCCTGCCCCTTTATATCAGGCGATGATGTCGGGAATAATTCGATCTTCAAGTTTCTGTAACTGGTCTTTGATTGCCAGCTTCTTTTTTTTCATCCGCTGGATTTGTAACTGGTCACAACCAGCTTTTATCATAGCGTCAATTGCTGCATCATAATCAGCATGTTCCTGCTTCAGCTTGGCAACGGCCAATTTGACATCAACCTGTTCCTGTTCTGACATTCTCTGGCCGTCCTATTTTTGCAATCGTGCTTATATGGCATGGAGCTTGTTTATCAGTCGGTCTTTAAAGCCCATCATTAATTTTTTGCCTATATCACGAAAGAAAAATTGCGGAAATGTTTAATTGTCAAATTCTGTATTATTCGATTTTGAAGTCGACAATTAATCTTAAAGATGCCAAGTTATTTTTCAACGCCAAGCTATTTCATAATAATTGAAACAGGCTTTGCATAAAATACAAAGTTAATACCGTAAATAAGGAGCATGGTATGGCAACTGAAGCACATCTGGCATCTTTGGAACGTAAACACCAGGAGCTTGAAACGGAAATTGACAAAGCTATGGCTTCACCTTCGGCTGACGATTTGTCGATCAATGAACTCAAGCGGAAAAAGCTTGCACTCAAAGATGAAATTGAAAAGCTGAAGAATCTTTAAACGCCGGCATTTGCTTTTTTAAAACGGGGCGCGAATTATCGTGCCCCGAACAAGAAATGATTGTGTCCCGAACCGGACACAACGAAGTTCCGAACGAACACCCGACAAGAATAAGTGGTCTGAATAAAATTTACTTGAAACATGATGGAAGCCTGACGTTGAACGCTATTTGACCTTTGTCAAAGAAGTGGTATTCGCGAAAATGGCGGGTCTGTTTTTCCGGCAATAACCGGTGTGTGACAGAAAAAAACCGGTGTGTGACAGAGACGAGCGAAAAAGAAGAGCGAATTTTTGTAAAAACGCGTTTCAACAATTCAAATCTTTGATGTGAAAAACGTAAACTATTGAAAGACCGGATCGGTAAAGAGATCACATGCATCGGGTGATTGCCCGAAAGAACAGCTATTTTTGAGTAAAATTCGTTTAAACGGAATTGTCTTGCAAACGGAATTGTCTTGCAAACGGAATTGTCTTGTAAACGGAATTGTCTTTTTTTGGGGGGGAGAAAAATATTTGCAAGGTCAATGCCGGAAAATTTGGTAGAAAACACAAGAAATTCGATGAAAGGGAACACAATGACTTTTTCTGAAAAGACAATGCGGGCTATTGAAATTGCCGGTAAGGGCGGGCCTGAAGTCCTCAAACTTGTCGAAGTCGATGTTCCGGATATTAAAGATAATGAAATTCTTGTGCGTGTCCGTGCGGCGGGTGTGAACCGCCCTGATGTTTTTCAAAGACAAGGAAGTTATCCGCCGCCGGAAGGCGCTTCGCCACTACCGGGGTTGGAGGTTGCCGGTGAAATTGTCAAACTTGGTGTTGCAGTCAAACAATGGAACATTGGCGACAAAGTCACGGCGCTGATCGCCGGTGGTGGTTATGCCGAATATGCCGCTGTTGCTGCCGATAATGCTTTGCCTGTTCCGGAAGGCTATGATTTTATCAAAGCGGCGGCATTGCCTGAAACTTTCTTCACCGTTTGGAGCAATGTTTTTGATCGTGGGCATTTGAAATCGGGGGAAGTTTTTCTTGTTCATGGCGGTACTTCCGGCATTGGCACGACAGCTATCCAATTGGCAAAAGCTTTCGGTGCCAAGGTGCTTGCTACAGCAGGAACAGCGGAAAAATGCGAAGCTTGTTTGAAACTTGGAGCCGATCTTGCAATCAATTACCGAACAGAGGACTTTGTCGGCAAGGCTCAGGAATTTACCGGTAAAAAAGGTGTCAATGTAATCCTTGATATGGTCGGGGGAGATTATACCAACAAGAATTACAAAATCGCTGCACCTGATGGACGTATTGTCCAGATTGCCAATCTTTCCGGCTCTATGGCAACAGTCAACCTCAACTATATTTATGTAAAACGGCTTATTCATACCGGCTCGACCTTGCGGGCACGCGATACTGTCTTCAAAGCTGCAATCGCCGCCCAATTAAAGGAAAAGGTCTGGCCGCTTCTTGAAACAGGTAAAATTCGGCCGGTTATTGATAAGGTTTTTCCGCTTGAAGAGGCGGCGAAGGCTCATGAACGTATGGAATCAAGCGCCCATATAGGCAAAATAATTCTCGAAATTGACTAAGGGGCTTGCGAGTTTCACCTCATGTCTTGTCGTTTTATAAAATTCGGTTTATAAGGCTTGGCGAATTCCCGGAAAATGTGGTCTATTCCACGTCCCGCCTCACCGGAGCGGGCGAACGAGAGGATAATGTTATGGCAACACAACTATTGATGCCCAAAGCTACAGCCGTTTGGCTGGTTGATAATACGGCGCTTTCTTTTGACCAGATCGCCGCTTTTTGCAAGTTGCATCCATTGGAAGTCAAAGCGATTGCCGATGGAGAATCAGCACAAGGCATCAAAGGGCTTGATCCCATCATTACCGGTCAATTGACGCGCGATGAAATCGAACGCGGCGAAAAGAATAATGATTACCGCCTGAAAATCTCCGAACCCAAAGTTCGCCTTCCGGAAAACAAGCGCAAAGGGCCGCGTTATACACCGCTTTCAAAGCGTCAGGACCGTCCGAATGCGATTTTGTGGCTGGTACGCAATCATGCCGAATTGAAAGATGCACAGATTGCCCGTCTGATCGGCACAACAAAGTCGACAATCGAACAAATTCGCAATCGTACACACTGGAATTCGGCAAATTTGACACCGATGGATCCGGTAACACTGGGACTTTGCTCGCAAATCGAACTTGATATAGAAGTAGAAAAAGCAGCCAAAAACCGTCCTGCTGCAATGCCTGAAGATGGCACATTGCTACCGGCATCGGCAACCGAAAACCTTGAAATTAACGATAAGAAAGACGAAGAACTGGACGCCGACAAGGTTTTCGCCAAGCTTTCTTCGCTCAAAAGTGATAACAGCGAAACAAACGATAGCGACGACAAGTAAAAGAGCTTTCTCTTATAGGTGAAGTTGCTTGTGTATATAGACCCCGTGCCTATACACATTGTAACGTGTTTATCACGATTGAAGAATTGTTGAATTTCTGAATTTTATTTTTTAAGCACCCGCAATTTTTGTAAATTGCGGGTTGTCTTTATAGCATCTACCCAAGTTTTCAAAATGACGGAAGTCATCATGACCCGTTGTATAATATCAACGGGAAACATTATATTTCATATGTTCGGGTAAAAAATGGTAAAATCCGGAGTTTATTATTGTAGACAAGTTGAAAATATAAGTGATGAAAGCAGAATAGAAATAAAATAAGTCATTATAAAATATATATTGTTTCAAAAATTGAATATGATGGTTGATTATATTTTTACTAATTATTTCAGCACGCTTGGAAATGCTTTTTTGGCTGTTTTTTAGATAATCGGGAAAGGAAAACAGGAAAAGCAGAGATCATCCATTTTATGGCGATCGACTTTGTAGCAAGCGAGAAAAAATTACTAAAAATTAACCATCTTTGGCTATCTATAAACGAGAAGCATAAGCGCCGTAATCTTTGCGTTTTGGCCTTTGTTTCACCAAATTTGAACGTCATAGAAATGTCGTGAAGCATTGCTAATAGAATTTGAAAACATGCTTCGGGCGTTTAGACAGGAATTGAAGAGTTTTGCTAAAGGCCGCCCGGTAAAAGATGCCGGGCGTTTGGATTCAGGGATTAACACATTATGCCGGGAATAGAATTAGCAAGTCCAGCGTCAGTAGGAATCTGGAGCCTGTTCATGCAGGCCAATTGGGTTGTAAAAGCTGTCATGATCGGCTTGCTATTGGCATCTATCTGGAGTTGGGCAATCATTATTGACAAATTGATTACCTATAGTCGCATTCGCCACGCGATGAACCGTTTCGAGCAGATCTTTTGGTCCGGTCAATCGCTCGAAGATCTTTACAGAAGCTTGAACGACCGACGCGTTTTCGGCATGGGCGCTATTTTTATGGCGGCTATGCGGGAATGGAAGAAGTCGCTCGAAAAGGGTGCACGTTCGCCTATGGGTTTGCAAAGCCGTATTGATAAAGCCATGGATGTTGCACTTGCCCGCGAAAGCGACAGGATGGAATCGCGTTTGGGGTTTCTCGCAACAGTCGGCTCGGCAGGGCCGTTCATTGGCCTCTTCGGAACGGTTGTCGGTATTATGAGTTCTTTCCAGTCCATTGCTGCATCAAAAAATACCTCTCTTGCCGTTGTTGCACCCGGTATTGCGGAAGCCTTGCTGGCAACGGCCATTGGCCTTCTTGCGGCTATTCCGGCAGTTATTGCATTCAATAAATTGTCGGGAGACGCGGGGAAAATCACCGGACGTCTTGAAGGCTTTGCCGATGAATTTTCAGCCATTCTTTCCCGTCAAATCGATGAGAAATTGACTTCTCGCCAGTCTTACTAAAAGGAATTCTGAGATGGGTATGGCTGTAGGAAGTTCCGGTGGTTCAAGACGGCGTGGTCGCCGTGGCGGCGCACCGCGTCGTGGCTTGATGAGCGAAATCAACGTTACACCATTTGTCGATGTGATGCTGGTTCTGTTGATTATTTTCATGGTTTCGGCACCATTGCTTGTCAATGGTGTGCCACTTGATTTGCCAAAGACGCAAGCAGGCCCCGTCAATACCGAAACAAAACCTTTGACAGTTTCCATTAACGATCAGGGGCGTCTTGCCGTCAACGAAGAATATTATGATACGCCCGATGAAGTTGTCGCAAAATTGAAAGCTGTGACAGAATCAGGCGGCGACGCTTCCAAGCAACGTATTTTTGTTCGCGGGGCAAAAACAGTAGAATACCAGAAGGTTCTTGACCTTCTCGCAATCATTCAGAAAGCGGGCTTTACCAATGTTGCATTGGCAAGTCTGCCACAACAGTAAAATTGGCGATAGACTGATATTATGAAAGCAGGTCTGGCAACATCGGTAGCGGCACATGCCCTGATTCTTACCTGGGGGCTTATCAGCCTTTCCTCGCCGGCCGATTTTAATGCGGAGGTAACCGAAGCTTTGCCGGTTTCTCTGGTGCCGATTGCCGAAACGACTTCGATACAAAAGGGCGAGTTGACAGCATCCAAAGAGAATAAGGCCGCGCCGAAACCGACCACAAAACCGGTTGAAAAACCCGATGCCGAGCATGTCGGTGATGGCAAGGTTGATAATGAAGCGCCATTAAAGCCCAAGGAAAAAGATCGCGATGTGGATGCAACACCGCCGCCTTCGGGTGCACCCGACGCGGATCCGAATCCTGTTCCACCTACAAAAACGCCCGAAACAAAGCCGGACAATACTCCGAAACCTGAAGAAAAACCGAAGGTAGAAGAACAGAAACCGGAAGAAAGTTCCAAGCCGGATAAGGCCGAGCCGAAACCGGAAGAATCAGCCGATGCGACCGAACCAGCTAGCGAGCCGAAGAAGGATCCTTTCCCGAATTTACCGGAAAAAGCACCTTTGCCGACAGCAAAACCGAAACCGGCAGAACCAAAGCCTGCTGTAAAAGCCAAAGGTGAAAGTGTCGATGATATTCTGGCAATGAACGAAAAGGCCTTGATTGATAAAACGCGCACATCCGGCGGTGGTGCTGCCCGTTCACAGGGGCCGGCCGGTTTTGGTGCCAAGAAAAATATCGGCAATGGTCAGGATGTTGGACAGACACTCGTTAATGCGGCAACAAGCTGTATCACCAAAAACTTGAAATTGGCTGCCCTTGGTGGCGGGGTTGCCGGAGAAAATCCGGTTGCCGAAGCCAAGTTCAATTTGAGCATAGAGGGTAAAGTTGTCGGTGAACCGATCATTACCGGAATGAGTGGTAACCCCAATAAAGTGGACTTGCTGATTAACCAGACACGCGCGGCCATATTTGCCTGTCAGCCGTTCGAGGATTTGCCACGTGACCAGTATGACAAATGGGGTCAGGGATTTGATTTGAAAATCGACCCGTTCAACTCGTTCTGATTGTGGCGATGAATTTTTGTGACGGGATTAAACAAAGTAAACAATTTTAGGAGAGATAACCGACTTTACTATTCGCCAATGGTGTTGATGAGATAATTTCTTCATAATGGCGGAAAACAGTTTTCGATGTTCATATTGTTTTCGATTGCATATCCGGTTTCCGGCTTGGCAAAATTGTCTCATGGCAATGATGATAGCGGCAGAAAACAAGACGTTGCTCGAAAATGGTCAGAAGGTATTGGAAAGGTCGGGAAGGATCTGATGCGAAATGGCTTGGAACCGGTTTTTCAAACAAGTCTTGTCATGATTGAAAAGCTGTTCATGCAATTGGAATGGATATCCGGAATTTTTACGATTCCGATACAAAAAAGACGTAAAGTGGAATGCTTTAAGGCAACGGAAAGAAAATGGTTTCTTCGATGATTAAGAAAAATAAGCGCCTTTATATTTTTGTTTTTTTGTCAATGGTTTTGCCATTTTTAAGCTGGCAAACCGCTTTTGCGCAATTGAAAGGAACTGTCTCGTCGGCCGATTTCAATCCGATACCTATTGCAGTTACCGATTTTATTGCCGGTGACCAGATGGGCGTACAGATTTCTTCGGTGGTGACCGCCGATCTTGAACGTTCAGGGCTATTCAAACCGATTGACAAATCGTCATTTCTTGAACGTATTTCCAATCCGGATGTACAACCACGGTTTCCCGATTGGCAGCAAATCAACGCACAAGGTCTGGTAACCGGCCGTGTCACAAAAGAAGCAGACGGGCGTTTGCGTGTAGAATTCCGTCTATGGGATGTTTATGGCGGCAAACAGCTTGAAGGCCGCCAGTTCTATGCAACACCGCAAACCTGGCGTCGCGTTGCCCATATTATCGCCGATGCTATTTATACGAAAATGACCGGTGAAAAAGGTTATTTCGATACGCGCATTGTATTTGTTGATGAAACAGGTGCAGCAAATGCACGTGTCAAACGTCTTGCTATTATGGATCAGGACGGAGCAAACCTCACTTATATCTCGAACGGCCGTGAACTCGTTTTAACGCCGCGTTTTTCACCAAGCCGTCAGGAAATTACCTATATGGCTTATGCCGGTAACAATGTCCCGAAGGTTTATTTGCAACAGATCGAAACAGGCCAGCGTGAACTTGTCGGTACTTTCCCGAATATGACCATTGCACCACGTTTTTCACCTGATGGTCAAAAAGTGATCATGAGCCTCTTGCAGGATAATGGCAGTGCCAATCTTTACACCATGGATTTGCGCTCCCGTTCGACAACACGCCTCACGACAACACCGGCCATTGATACATCGGCTTCCTATTCACCCGATGGTACGCAGATTGTTTTTGAATCCGATCGCGGAGGAAAACCGCAAATCTATGTTATGAATACCGATGGCAGCAACCAGCACCGTATTTCATTCGGCGATGGCAGCTATTCGACACCGGTCTGGTCACCTCGTGGCGATTATATTGCCTTCACCAAACAGTCGCAGGGGCAGTTTTCAATCGGTGTCATGAAGCCTGACGGGCAGGGTGAACGCTTGTTGACATCGGGCTTTCATAATGAAGGCCCGACATGGGCACCGAATGGTCGCGTTATCATGTTCTTCCGGCAAAATCAGGGACAGCAACCAAAGCTTTATACAATAGATATTACCGGACGCAATGAACGTGCTTTACCAACCCCCAACGGAGCCTCTGATCCGGCCTGGTCGCCGCTTCTTGACTAGCAGGAATACTGCTATCTATCTTACTGCTATCTATCTAAAGAGGGCTTCAAGGTTTTATAATTCGGAGTTTTCGGTTGATTGACTTTGTTAGCCTGAACAAGAAAAGAAATTGGTTTCAACGCCGCTTTGAAAGTTTTAAAGCGGCGTTTTTATTTAACGGCTTTTCCGTTTAACTTGCTATTGGACTTTTTACTCATTTCGCGCTAAGGAAAATCACATCTGCCGTCTTTCCGCCTCAATCAGCGAGCAACCGGTGGATTTGTATTTTTTATAAAAAGTGATGCGTAAGTATTCATTAACCATGCGTGTTGAGAGCTTTTTAAGCAAATCAAGCTAAAAGCCTTGAAAATCAACCGCTAACTTTTAAGGAGTCTCGGCACATGGGCCGTTTCCAAAAACTTGCTCGCAATCCGCTTGCTATAGCATTTGTCTTATCGCTAACTCTCGCTGGCTGCGCCAAACACGGCCTGAATGATCCGAATGCGCTGGGACTGAACAACGCAAAACCGGGATCAGCGCAGGACTTTACAGTCAACGTTGGTGACCGCGTATTCTTTGATCTTGATTCATCCAGCATTCGTGCAGATGCCCAGCAGACATTGACCCGTCAGGCACAATGGTTGCAGCGTTATCCGCAATACACCATCACTGTTGAAGGTCATGCCGACGAACGTGGTACACGCGAATACAATATTGCTCTTGGTCAGCGCCGTGCGGTTGCCGCACGTGACTACCTGATCTCGCAAGGTGTTGCAGCCAACCGTATGCGGACAATTTCCTATGGTAAGGAACGTCCGGTTGCCGTTTGTGATGCTCCACAGTGCTGGAACCAGAACCGTCGCGCTGTTACAGTCTTGAACAACGCCCGCTGATTTACATTTTTATTCCAATGTTAAAGACGGCCCCCTCAAGGGCCGTTTTTTTGTGACAAATTTCCGCCGAAGTTGCCTGATAACGTTTTTGGTGCGCGAACATAAATAAAAGGACAAAGCTATGGGTTTTCTTTCATCCCCCCGTTTATTGACATGTTCGGTAAAACGTCTGGTTATCACAGCAGCTTTTATACCGGCATTGTCATTTGCCGCTCTCTCGCCCTGTTATAGTGCATCTGCCGATCAGGGAGGCTCGTCTTTTGCAAACGGGCTTTTTCCCTTTGGCAAGAAAAAAACCGTTGAAAGCCAGACGGTGCAAATGTCACCGCAACCCGATAGTCGGGTAACCGACCTTCAACAACAGGTGCGTGAACTTACGGGGAAAGTTGAAGAACTCAATTTCATGGTTCTGCAAATGCAGGAGCAATTGCGACAATTGCAAGGAGGAGCGGCGGCAAATCCTTCACAACAAACTGCTCAGGAACCGAAAAAACAGTCGCAAGCGGTGGAACCGCAATCGCCTTCATCTTCAACCAATGGCAAGCAGGAATTGCCAAGAACGGCCACCTCGACTGAAAGTTCGGCAACACTTCCCGGTGTGGGAAGCGACAAAAGTGGCGAACAAAAAAATATAAATCCGCAGGAAGCGCCGAAAGATCTGGGATCTATCGAATTCGACAAAAACGGCAATATCCTCAACGGGAGTATCAACCAGAATGCGGTGGCAACAGCTTCGCAAGAACAAGCGGCCACCCAGGGGAACTCTGCTGCACCTGTCGCTCCACAGACGGCGAGTGCAAAAGAACTCTATGACATCGGTTATAAAAATATTCTTTCCGGTGATTATCGGACGGCTGAGGCCGATTTTCGAGCCTTTCAGGAGCGTTATCCGACAGATCCGCAAATTGCCGATGCCGGTTTCTGGCTTGGTGAATCACTTTTCGGGCAGAAGCGCTATCGTGAAGCGGCACAAGCCTATATTGATGTGCAACGCAATTACAAGGATTCACCGCGCGGACCGGAAAATCTTTTAAAACTTGGAATGAGCATGGCTCATCTTGATGAACAGAAAGTGGCTTGCGCAACCTTTGCCGAAGTGACAAAACGATACAAAACCGTAGATCCGGCAGTTTTAAAACGTGTCAAGGACGAGCAAAGTCGTAACAAGTGTCAGTAATAGATTTTAAACAACTCTTTCAGCCATCAGATTTCAAAAACTGTAAAATTGTCATTGCTGCTGTTTCAGGGGGCGGGGATTCGACTTCGCTTCTGTTTCTTCTGCGCGATTATCTGAAACAACTTGAAGACGCACCCGAACTCCTTGCTGTCACAGTCGACCATCGTTTGCGTCCCGAATCCGCAGCCGAGGCGGAAGAAGTTGCCCGATTGTGCAAGCGTCTCGATGTTCGCCACGAGACCGTTTGTTGGGCAGATGCAAAACCGCAAACGGCTTTGTCTCACGAAGCACGGATCGCCCGTTACGGCTTGCTTTTTTCGGAAGCTGAAAAAGTCGGGGCGAGCGTTATCATGACCGGTCACACATTGAACGATCAGGCCGAGACATATGAAATGCGGTTGCATCGCGGTAGCCGTCGCGGACTTGCCTGTATGCCGCGTGAATCACTTCTGATGCGCAAAATACGCTTAATCCGGCCTCTCTTGGGGGTGAAACGGGAACAATTACGGGAATATCTGCGCTCTATCAAACAGGACTGGATCGACGACCCGACGAATGAAAACCCGCATTATGAGCGGGTGCGAATCCGTCAACGTTTGAAAGACGAGGATGTTGATATTATCGCCAAAAAAGTCGAAGAGGCAGCCATTTTCAGACGTGACGAGAACAAAGCCGCAGTTGAATTGATTGCCAAACTCGATATGAAGATGCAACATGCTTTATGTACGATCAGCAATGTATCAGATGAACAATTGAATGACCCCCGATTTCCTTTTGTCATGGGTGTTCTTGCCTCAATTATTGGTGGTTCGCAGGCTCTTGCAAGTGATTCACAAGTCGATTTTTTGAAAAAACAATTGGTGAAGAAACGCACGTCACTTTATCATTTTACGTTGCTTGGAACAGTCATCGAAATCAATGGTAAAACGATCAGGCTATGGCGCGAGGCGAGAAACCAGACGGCAAGTGTCGCCGGTCCACAATCTTCCATTATCTGGGATGGGCGCTACCGTGTTGATAACCGGTCGAATAATGCAGTCAGGGTAAATGTTCCCTCGGTTTGCGATATAAAGGCTGTCGCTGAAGAACAGAATATAAGCAGCCGTTCAATCCATTTTCTTTCATTGCAAACAGCATTGGCAATTTTCAGCCGGTCGGGAATCGATATTCCGGCGCTTACCGGAAAACTTGTTCACGCCGAAAATTTGACTTGCAAAAGATTTATGCGGCCGTTCGGGTGGCTTATATCATCGGACGATTACTCGCTTTTCAATATATTAAGCCCGTTTTTTGAAATGACATTGTCAACATCGCGGGAAAATGACTAAAAAGCCGGATGAATTATGATGAAAGGTGATCTTCAACCTTGGCAAGGCAACTTCAAGCACATATGTTACATTAAAATTATCTGACAGAGCGTAATAGATCGAGTGGACCTAATATGAATCCAAATTATCGTTCCTTCCTGATATGGGGGATCATTGCACTCTTGCTGATTACTTTGTTTTCGTTTTTTAACGGGAATAGTCAGCAAGCTGGCACAGGAGAGATTACTTATTCAGATTTTCTGAAGCGGGTTGATAATAAAGAAATCAAAACCGTCACGATTCAAGGACAACGTTTGACCGGTATCACAACCGATAACCGGACCGTCCTTTCTTTCGCTCCTAATGATCCCGGTCTTGTCGATCGTCTTGAAAGCAAGAACGTCAATGTCCGGGCGCAACCGGAAAGCACGGGAAACAGCACATTCATGAATTTGCTTTTCTCGCTTTTACCCGTTGTTATCCTGATTGGTGTGTGGATCTTCTTCATGCGCCAGATGCAAGGCGGTTCACGCGGCGCTATGGGGTTCGGCAAATCGAAAGCAAAACTGCTGACAGAAGCCCATGGTCGCGTAACATTCAAGGATGTCGCGGGTGTTGATGAAGCCAAACAGGATCTACAGGAAATTGTCGAATTTTTGCGCGAACCACAAAAGTTCCAGCGTCTTGGCGGCCGTATCCCGCGGGGTGTTTTGCTTGTTGGCCCGCCGGGAACCGGTAAAACATTGCTCGCCCGTTCTGTTGCCGGTGAAGCCAATGTGCCGTTCTTCACAATTTCCGGTTCGGATTTTGTCGAAATGTTTGTTGGTGTTGGTGCAAGCCGCGTTCGCGACATGTTCGAGCAGGCAAAAAAGAATGCGCCATGTATCATTTTCATTGATGAGATTGATGCCGTTGGCCGTCATCGCGGTGCCGGTTTCGGCGGTGGCAATGATGAACGTGAACAGACTTTGAACCAGCTTCTTGTCGAGATGGACGGGTTCGAGCCGAATGAAAGCATTATTCTGATTGCCGCAACCAACCGTCCCGATGTGCTTGATCCGGCATTGTTGCGTCCGGGGCGTTTTGACCGGCAGGTGGTTGTTCCTAATCCCGATGTT
Source organism: uncultured Bartonella sp. (assembly GCA_946481695.1). The sequence continues at coordinate 51,943 of CAMLON010000006.1, forward strand.
GCAGGGCGTGAGGAAATTCTTAAAGTCCATGTTCGCAATGTGCCTTTGGCGCCCAATGTCGATTTGAAGATTGTGGCGCGCGGCACACCCGGATTTTCCGGTGCCGATTTGATGAACCTTGTCAATGAAGCGGCACTTATGGCAGCACGGCGCGACAAACGTCTGGTCACCATGCAGGAATTCGAGGATGCCAAAGACAAAGTCATGATGGGGGCAGAACGCCATTCCGCCATGACACCGGCAGAAAAAGAGCTGACAGCTTTTCACGAAGCCGGACATGCCATTATTGCTATCAATATGCCGGCAGCCGATCCCGTGCACAAAGCAACGATTGTCCCGCGTGGTCGCGCACTCGGCATGGTTATGCAATTGCCGGAAGGTGACAAATATTCGATGAGCTACCGCTACATGATTTCGCGTCTGGCAATCATGATGGGTGGCCGTGTTGCCGAAGAATTGAAGTTCGGCAAGGATAACATCACTTCCGGCGCGTCTTCCGACATTGAACAGGCAACGAAACTTGCCCGTGCTATGGTCACACGTTGGGGCTTCTCCGATGAACTCGGCAAGGTTACTTATGGCGAAAGTCAGGAAGATATGTATCAGGGAGGCGGGCGTAACCAGCAAGTTTCGGAAGAAACTGCAAGGGTGATTGATTCCGAGATACGCCGCCTTATCGACGAAGCCTATCAGACGGCCAAACAAACCTTGACCTCGAAAAAGAAACAATGGGTTGCACTTGCCGAAGGCTTGCTTGAATACGAAACTCTTACAGGAGCCGAAATTCAGGAAGTTATTAACGGCAAACCGCCTTCACGGGATATGGGCAAGGATTCGCCGACACCGCATGTCTCGAGTGTTCCGAAAGCCGGGAAAACGCCCGAAAAACCTAAAACCGACCAGTCGAAGTCGGTTGTTGTAAGGGCAAAAGCGGCTTCTCAACCGGCTGATGAAGCCGATAAAAAGTCTGAAACTTCCGAAAAGCCGGAAATCGAAAAAAAGACAACTGAAAAAAAAGCAGCCGAAAAAAAGCCGAAAAGGACAAGAAAGGCGACAAAAACTTCGCCATCGCAAAAGTCCGAAAAACCGGTAACGGAAAGTAAAAAATCGGCAAAGGAAGAAACCGTCACCGATCATGGTGATGATAAAAAGGCCTGAATTCCGGTTCAAAAAATCTGAAGCGGCTTGATACGCTCAAGCCGCTTTTATTTTGTTCAAACATATGAATGTTAACCGTGTCGTGATAATTCGCGCCATGAAGGCCTTCATTGATGCGGTCGACGGTTGGTTTTCTGCTTAAAAATTGTTAGTTGGAACATTGAAAATTGTAGTATGAATGGCCGGCAGAATTTTATCGAAATTTGAATTGATCGAAATTTGAATTTTATCGAACACGGAATTTTATCGAAAAAGGAAAATATAATGGCGTTTAAATATTTCGGTACCGATGGAATAAGGGGGAAAGCCAATACATTTCCGATGACCGCAGATGTGGCTATGAAAGTCGGTATGGCGGTAGGTATTCTTTTTCGCAGTCAGGGGCGGCCGGGAAGAGTTGTTATCGGCAAAGATACACGCCTGTCGGGCTATATGCTGGAAAATGCTATGGTTGCAGGTTTTACGGCAAGCGGCATGGAAGTGTTTCTTTTGGGGCCAATTCCCACACCAGCCGTCGCAATGCTTTGCCGTTCGCTGCGTGCCGATGTCGGCGTTATGATTTCGGCCTCCCATAATCCTTTTTTCGATAACGGTATAAAATTGTTCGGTCCGGACGGTTTTAAACTTTCCGACGAAATCGAGATGAAAATCGAAAAACTCATTGAAAGCGACATGACCAACGAGCTTGCGGGACAGTCGCAAATCGGTCGGGCAAAGCGCGTTGAAGGTGATATTTATCGTTATATCGAGTTTGCCAAACGCACATTGCCGCGTGATGTCCGATTGGACGGTATGCGTATTGTTGTCGATTGTGCCAATGGTGCGGCCTATAAAGCAGCACCGCTTGCGCTGTGGGAGCTTGGTGCGGAAGTTGTCACATTGAGCGATAAGCCGACAGGCACAAATATCAACGAAGATTGCGGTTCGACCCACCCGATTGCTTTGATGCGCAAGGTTCATGAAGTGAGAGCGGATGCGGGAATCGCACTTGATGGCGATGGCGACCGCGTGGTGATGGTTGACGAAACCGGAGCCATTATCGACGGTGACCAGTTGATGGCCGTTGTTGCCGAACGGTGGCTGGAAAATGGTCTTTTACGTGGTGGCGGTATCGTTGCAACAGTCATGTCCAATCTCGGACTTGAACGTTTTCTCGGTCAAAAAGGTCTGACCATGGCAAGAACCAAGGTTGGCGACCGGTATGTGGTTGAATATATGCGTCAGCATGGTTTCAATGTCGGTGGCGAACAATCGGGTCATATTGTGCTATCCGATTACGGGACGACCGGCGATGGTCTGGTGACATCGTTACAAATTCTGGGATGTGCAAAAGAATCACAAAAGCCGATGAGCGAGCTTTGTCACCGCTTCGAGCCGGTGCCGCAAGTCTTGAAGAATGTCCGCTTTTCCGAAGGCAAACCGCTTGAAGATGCCCACGTCAAAGATGTTATCAAAAACGCTGAAAAACGTTTGGGAAAAAATGGTCGACTGGTTATTCGCCCGTCGGGAACCGAGCCTCTCATTCGTGTTATGGCGGAAGGTGATGATGAACGTTTGATCGGAAATGTGGTTGACGAGATCGTCGAGGCGCTAAAAAAGGTAAGAGACGCCATCTGACAAGTGCCCGAACTATAGTTCGAGCGCAAATAGACTTTTCGTTTTTTTGAAAAGCAGCCTGAAAATGGCTGCTTTTTTTATGCCTGTTCCGGCTTTGAATAGCTTTTTGGTTATGGAAAATAGATAGTTAAAATTTATGGTTAAGAACGTCTTAACCAATCATGTTTAAAAAGCTTCACAAGATGATGGCATTTGCGTCTTGTTTAGAGGCTTGAGAATGAAATTTTGCTTTGCATTTATTGGAGCATTGTCGGCACTTGGTTCAAATCAGGCGCTGGCCAATGACATCGACCTTGACAAGGTTCCCGAAATTGCCATCACAACCGAAAACATTCCCTTTTATGCAAAAGCATATGCCGGTGTCAGCCTCGGCGACATCCATAAATTCGACAGATTCGATTCGGGCGATGCAAGTGCCGATTATCACTGGAAAAACAAAGGTGATATGGATAACGCCTTTCTTGGCGGGGTCGGTCTGGGCTATCGTCTCAATGATATTGTCCGCCTTGACGGGACGATCGAATATCGTGCCAAAAATACAATCACTGCGAAGGATCGCGATTTCGATACAACAAGAAAATATGAAGGTGATATATCTTCAACCGTATTCATGGCGAATGCTTATGTCGACCTTGTAACCTATCATGATGTTACGCCCTATATCGGGGCAGGCCTCGGAGCAAGTGCCAATCGTGTCAGCGACTTCGAGGTGGATAACGGTAGACAAACCTATGAGGCAGCCGCAAAAACCGAATGGGATTTTGCTTTTGCAATCCATGCAGGCATAGGTGTGAAACTTTCCCCTCGTGTTATATTCGACATCGGTTATAGCTATAGCGATCTGGGCGACGCAAAAACTGCCGGTATTTCGGAAAACGGCGCTCTCAAGCTCGACCATCTGACATCACATGATGTAAAAGTGGGTATAAGATACGCTTTCAAATAATCAATTGTAACTACTTGCGAAAAGACAAAAACCGGTTGGAACACAACCGGTTTTTTAAAATTTCATCCCTTGAATACGGATTTTACGACTTCCGGTTGTTATCCTTGTTCCAGAACATCAATGCTGCCAATCCGATAAGGGGAATTGCAAGAGTAAGCGTCTTTTTGTTTTTCAATATGGCAGGAACGGCAGCAACAAGAGATGCCGCCACAAGGTTGAACCGCTCGTCATTCATCTGTTCTTCATAGATTTTTCGTCTTTTGGCTGAAACAGACCGGCCGATTAAAAAACCGGCAAGCGCCACAATGAGCCAAAAGGCAAAAATAATCGTTGCCGACAAGATCGGAGAGACCACCCATGTAAGGGCAATAAATGCTATGACGCACAGGAATATCACCGCGAAAAACAGTGACAAACCGATCAGTAAATAACAAATTGCCTGATTACGCGTTGATTTGACTGCCGTTTTCACGCTGCCATTTGCCAAACCGCCAATAAGCGGCGCGATAAGCCGCAACATATTTTAACGCCGCATCAACAGAGCAAGAATAAAACCGACACCTGCGGCTGCGGCAAGGCTTGCAATCGGTTTTTCGCGTATGCAATTGCACAATTGTCCTTGCACATCGCCAATCTTTTCTTTTGCCTGCGAGATCGCTTCCTCACCATTTTCTTTCGCCGATGCATAAAGCTTTTCGGCTTTGCCTTTTGCGGCTGTCAGTTTTTCGGAACCCAGATCATTCAATGTGGAATGAATATTGGAAACCTCTTTTTTCAACTGTTCAAATTGTTCCTGGAGACTTTTTTCGGTTGGTGTCGCATTTTCCTTAGGCATATCGTCTTCTCCTGCTTTAAGAATGAATGACCGTACGAAATTTTCGGACGATGTACTTTAATTACATAGTTATTATGTTTGTTTTTTCCACTTTTTTCGCAAAAGTCTGCAACAATAAACTGTAAATGGAAATAAAAATCTGAAACAAAAGAAACGGGAAACAGATTTTTCGGGGAGGTCATAATTGAAAAATAACAATGATCGTCAATTATTGAACGAACTTTTTGATTGTGCGGTTGCCGCTGCCAATCCGGAATGTTTGATGGAACAGTTTTTACCTGCAAAGCCAAAAGGCAGGACTATTGTTGTGGGAGCGGGCAAAGGTTCCGCTCAAATGGCTTTGACACTTGAAAAACTATGGGATAAAGTCGGCTATGGCGAGCTTGAAGGTGCGGTTGTCACCTGTTATGGCCACGCGACCTCGCTTCGTTCGATTGAAGTTCTGGAAGCTTCCCACCCTTTGCCGGATGAAAACGGGCTGAAAGCGGCAAAAAAGCTTGTCAAACTTGTTCAAGGATTATCAGCCGATGATCTGGTCATTGCGCTTATCTGCGGTGGTGGCTCGGCTTTGTTGCCTTTGCCGCTTGAACCTTTGACACTTGAAGACGAAATCGCAATCAATGAGGCATTGTTAAAAAGTGGTGCTCCTATCGGCGCAATGAATACGATCAGGAAGCATTTGTCACAAATCAAAGGAGGGCGGCTTGCCTATTATGCAGCGCCCGCCCGCGTCGTCAGTTTCATTGTGTCGGATATTCCGGGAGACATTGCCTCGCAAGTTGCATCCGGTCCCACAGTTGCCGATTGGTCAACCCGCGAGGAAGCGTTAAAATTTGTAAGCCAATATCATATTGCTTTGCCTCCAAAAGCCGTTTCCGTTTTAAAGAGCGAGCTTGCCAAGGCTCCAACCCCTGATAATCCTGCTTTTGAAAAAAATGCCGCCTATATTGTTGCATCGGCGGCGACATCGCTGGAAGCCGCCGCCGCTCATGCGCGCAAAGCCGGTTTGAATGCCATTATCCTTTCCGATTCGATTGAAGGTGAAGCAAAGGATATTGCATTGATGCATGCTGCCATTGCCCGTGAAATTGCCTTGAAAAACCGCCCCTTTGAAAAACCTGTCGTTATGCTTTCGGGCGGCGAAACAACCGTGACGATCACCGGCGATTACAACAAGGGTGACGTTGGCAAGGGTGGAAGAAATAGCGAATTTTTACTGTCATTTTCGATGGCAATAGAGGGGGAGAGTTCTATCACGGCACTTGCGGCAGATACGGATGGTCGCGACGGTAGCGAATTCAATGCAGGTGCATTTTGTGACGGCAGCAGTTGTTTACGTCTCAAACAGCAAGGTTTTGATCCCGCAACTTTTCTTGCCCGCCACGATGCTTGGAGTGCATTCAATATGCTCGATGACCTTCTTGAAACCGGCCCGACGGGAACCAATGTCAATGATTTCCGTGCAATCATTGTTCGTTAAGACGGCGCCGGGGGTAGAATTTTTTGGCAGGCAGAAAATAACTTCAATATTTGCATAAACATGACTTGATTTATCATATTAAATTTTGTTAATTAATCGCCATCGAATTGAAGTTCAGGAACGAGAGCGATGATGAGATCTTTTACAAGGCTTGTAACTGCCGCGGCATTTCTATGCCTGGCTGGCGGCTATGCATCGGCACAAAATGAAGTGCAGCAAACAACCGGAAATCAGGTATTGCAAGCTGGCGAAAAAGCCTTACAAACCGGTGAAAATGTCTTGCATTCCGGTGAAAGTGCCGTTCAGACGGGCGAAAATGCTTTGAAAGCAGGTGAACAGGCTTTGCAATCGGCCGCTTCGGAAACGGAAAGCACAGCTAAAGCTGCTGCCGATACGGCCAGTCAGGCTGCCGACCATTTTATCGCTTCCATCCCGCATGATCTTTCACCTATCGGTATGTTCCTGAATGCAGACTGGGTCGTTAAAGTGGTTATGGTCGGTCTGGCACTCGCTTCTGTTGCAACCTGGGTTATTTTCATTGTCAAACTTATCGAAGTATCGGCGGTGAAAAGGCGGGCAAGAGCGACCATGAGGCAGGTTAACGGCGCTCAAAGCCTTTCCGAGCTTGCTTTGGCAGTTAAAAATGACAAAGGTGTCGGCCCCCGCTTGGTACAGGCGGCACAAGATGAAGTGGAAGCTTCGCTCGCAGCCGTGGATTTGGCTGGAACCGAGGGCTTGAAAGAACGATTGAGTTCGGTTCTCTCGCGCATTATTTCAGCATCCGGACGTCATGTTGCATTCGGAACCGGTGTGTTGGCAACAATCGGCGCTATCGGTCCTTTCGTCGGCCTTTTCGGTACTGTCTGGGGTATTATGAATTCCTTCATCGGTATTTCGCAAGCGCAAACAACCAATCTTGCCGTTGTTGCTCCCGGTATTGCTGAAGCGCTTCTTGCAACAGCCATCGGCCTTGTTGCAGCCGTGCCCGCTGTCATTATCTACAATGTCTTTGCCCGTTTGATTACCGGTTATCGGCAACAGCTTATTGATGTTTCAGCCGGAATTGAACGTCTTGTCAGTCGTGATCTCGACTTCCGTAAAGTCAAGCGTGAAACAGCAACACGGCCGAGTTTGTCGATTGCTGCGGAGTAGGAAGAGATGGCAACAAAGCTTTCAGATCTCGACAGTGATGAACTTGATGTCAGTCATGAAATCAATGTAACGCCGTTCATTGATGTTATTCTGGTTTTGCTCATCATTTTCATGGTTGCCGCACCTCTGGCAACAAGCGATATTCCGGTACAACTGCCGACATCTTCGACACCTGCGCAACCAAAACCTGACAAACCGGTCTATATCACATTGCAGCAGGATAAATCGCTTTATGTAGGAGAAGAAAAAGCGTCTTTGGATGACCTCAGGACGACTCTTGATCGGCTTACTTCAAACAATCATGAAGAAAAAATCTTTATTCGTGGTGACGCAAGCGTGGAATATAGCGGCATTATCGAACTTCTTAATGAATTGCGTGCGGCCGGATACACAAAAATAGGTCTTGTCGGTTTGGAAAAAACATCGGCGCCAGCTCCACAGTAAAATAAGCTGTCCCCTGTGAAACAAGCTGTCCCCTGTGAAACAGGCTGTCAAAGCGGGTTTGTTTCACTTCGGATGGTGTTAAAATCCTGTTCTTGCCAAAAAAATTGACCTATCTGACGGCAAAATCATTGCTCAAATCAGATGGCAAAAGCATCATGCAAATCTGGCGGCCAAAGCATTGCTCAAATTTGAAAGCAAAATCATCGCTCAAATCAGATGGCAAAATTATCATTCAAAGGCAGCCCTATTGAATTCTGCGCCTTATTTTTCAAGTGTTATCCTTCGACATTTATAGATTGGTTGGACAAGTTCCGTTTTCCGGTTATAAAATTGACCGAACTAAAAATGGAGTCCATTGAAATATGCCGCGTAATAAAAAATTCGAAGGAGATATGACCGAAGTCGGTCATATGCGCACGCCTCCTTTCGTCCGGCTTCCCGATATTAATACGTTATTCGAGGAACGGAGCAAACGTTTTGAAGAGCTTGCTCCCACAAGTCCGGTTAAAGACTATATAGATTTTATGGTGGAATTTACCGGAGCACAGCAATTCGTCTGTAACGAGTTTTCTACAAGCGATATTCCGACAGCCGATCAGGTTCAGGCACAAAAATTCGTTATGCCGCCGATCGACCGGCAGGCAATTATATCTGCCCCTGTTTTTGACGAGATTGCCAATAGTTTTTTCAAGATTCTCGGCAAAAGAAAGTTGAAAGGTTCAAGCCTCCTTGCCCTTGAGGATACACAAGCCAATAAGGCAAAATGGCAAAATTGGGCTTCCGATATTATTGCGCACAAATTGCCGCAGGAAAATTTGGCGCAGCATATTTATGTAACCGGCGCTTTGCAGATTACATTGGCATTGGCTGCTGCAAAACTTGACGCAAAGAAATTGCAGCCTATCGAAGGCAATCTTTGCCCCTGTTGCGGTGGTACGCATTCGGCTTCGATGATTGTCGGTTGGCCATCTTCGGAAGGTATCCGGTTCTGTTCATGCCTTTATTGCGGATCCATGTGGCGTTATGTACGCATCAAATGCACGTTTTGCGAAGAAACCAAGGGTATCAGTTTCCGCGAGATAGACGGGGGGCCGGGAACGATACTTGCGGAGACATGTGATACCTGCAAACGCTATTGCAAACAGATGAATCATCAAAAAGATAGCCATTTCGATGTGTTTGCCGATGATATAGGTTCATTGGCACTTGATCTTTTGATGAAAGAGGATGGTACATTCAAAAGAGGTGCATTCAATCCATTTCTGGCGGGTTATTGATGGTCGCAGATTTTTCTCTCCTACCTCCGGTCAACGCAATTCTTGCCGAACAAGCGGCAAAAGAGGCGGAAGCCGAATTCGGGCACAGTGCAACGGTTGATGCTATCAGGGCAACCCTTGCCGACGAGCGCATTCTCATCAAGGCAGGACGCACACCGCGCACAAGCGCTGTTCTGGCAATGATGGCACTTGAACGGCTTGAGGTGGATGCCCAATCGACCATGCGCGCCGTGTTCAACCTGACCGGCACAATTTTGCACACCAATTTCGGACGTGCGCAACTTCCGGAAGTTGCAATCCAGAATGCCGTTAATGCCATGCGTAACGCCGTTTCGCTGGAATATGATCTTGAAAGTGGCGAGCGGGGAGAACGCGACGACCATTTACGCGAATTGATTTGCGAGCTTACCGGTGCGGAAGATGCAACCCTTGTCAACAATAATGCGGCAGCCGTTCTTCTGGTGTTGAATACGCTAGCAGGTAAACAGGGCGAAAGCATTATTTCGCGTGGCGAACTTATCGAAATTGGCGGTGCTTTCCGTATGCCCGATATTATGGAAAGTGCCGGCTGCAAGTTGGTGGAAGTGGGAACAACCAATCGCACCCACCTTGCCGATTATGAAAAAGCCATCAATGAAGAGACCGCACTTTTATTGAAAGTGCACACATCGAACTATCGTATTGAAGGATTTTCTTCAGCAGTTACCACAAAAGAACTCGCGGCATTGGCTGCAACGCGTCATATACCTTTGATGGAAGATCTCGGTTCGGGAACGCTCGTCAATCTCGTTAATTTCGGGCTCCCCTATGAACCGACCGTTCAGGATGTCATCAAAGCGGGCGCGGATATTGTCACTTTTTCCGGCGATAAATTATTGGGCGGCGTCCAGGCCGGTTTTATTATCGGCAAGCAGGAATTGATTGCGCGGGTCAATAAAAACCCCATGAAACGCTCGCTTCGTGTCGACAAAGTGCGCCTTGCGGCACTGGAAGCGGTTTTGCGTGCTTATCGCAATGAAGAAAAGCGCAACACCACAATTCCGACCTTGCGTTATCTTTCACGCAACCAAAGCGATATTGCCCATCAGGCCGCCGATTTATGCGCAAAAATAAGCGAATTTTTTCAACCGGCTTATCATGTTGAAATCTGCCCGTGTAATAGTCAGGTAGGCTCAGGCGCTATGCCGATGGAAACTTTGCCAAGCTACGGTATTTCGGTAAGTCCTGTTGACCCGACAAATTCCTTGACGGAACTCGCTTATCGTTTGCGCCAATTGCCAAAGCCCGTTATCGGACGCATGCATGCCAACCGGCTGGTTTTTGATTTACGTTGCCTTGATGACACAAACGGTTTTGTTAACAATCTCGATAAATTATCATGATTATTGGTACTGCCGGTCATATTGACCATGGAAAAACGGCTCTCGTCAGAGCATTGACAGGCATTGATACAGATCGTCTGCCACAGGAAAAACAACGTGGTATCACAATTGAACTGGGTTTTGCCTATAAGACTTTGAAAAATGGCGAGCGTATCGGTTTTGTGGATGTTCCGGGGCATGAAAAACTCATCCATACCATGCTGACAGGAGCCGGTAGCATTGATTATGTCATGCTGGTTGTGGCTGCCGATGACGGTATTATGCCGCAAACGCGCGAGCATTTTGAAATATTGAAGCTTCTGGGGTTAAAACACGGGGTTGTTGTCATCACACGCATCGACCTTGTCGACAAAGAGCGTGTTGATGCATTGCAAGCGGAATTGCACGAATTTCTCAAAGGTTCGTTTCTTGAAAATGCACCGATTTTTCCCGTGTCGTCACTGACCGGCGAGGGGATAGCGGCTCTTCGGGAAGAGATAGAAAATGCAGCCCTGCATTTGAAAAAACGTGTTTCCCATGGGCGTTTCCGCCATGCAATCGACCGCTGTTTTGTGCTTTCCGGTGCGGGGACTGTGGTGACGGGAACCGTGCTTTCAGGTGAAGCATCGACCAATGATCTTATGGTGATTGCACCCAATCATCTGCCAGCGCGATTACGGTCTATCCATGTACAGGATGAAGTTTCCGAAAAGGCAAGAACGGGCGACAGGGCAGCACTCAATATTGTTGGTGACGCAATCAACAAGGATAAAGTTAAACGGGGTATGATGGTTATTGACCCGTTTCTTGATAAGCCAAGTCAAAGGTTCGATGTTCGTCTCACCATTCTTTCATCTGAACCGAAACCTTTGAAACAATGGTTTCCTGTTCACTTGCACCATGGTTCATTGGAAACCAATGCCCGTCTTGTATTTTTGTTGCAAGACACAATGAAAGCCGGTGAAACCGCTTATGTGCAGATTATTTCCGATAAAGCTGTGATTGCCGCAAGCGGCGACCGTTTTGTTATTCGGGATACATCGGCAAGCCGTACAATTGGTGGCGGTATTATTCTTGACCCGCTGGCACCGGAACGCCACCGTCGCTCACCTGAGCGTTTCAAATTTCTTGCCGCAATGGAAAATGAAGATCATCTTCAAGCTTTGTCGGCAATTCTGGCATTGCCACCTTATGGCATTGACTGGCTTTATTTTTGTCGTGCGCGTAACCTGTCTGAAGTCGAGGCGGCCAAACTTCTTTCGAGTGGAAATTTTGTTGTTCTCGAACATGGTCAAGACCGGTTTGTTATGGAACAACAACAAGAACAACGCCTGCAAAAGGCGATTGTCGATTATCTTGTTGAATTTCATAAAAACGAGCCTGATCTTTTCGGTGTCGGCCTTGAAAAGCTGCGGCGTGACGTTGCCCGCGAAATTCGTGCCCCTTATTTTCGTGATCTGTTACAGAACGAAATTGATAAAGGCCGGTTGAAAATTCGCGGTGCCTGGGTTGGCCTTGCCGGTCATGAAGCCAAATTATCGCCTGAAGATGAAGCAATCTGGCAACGTGTCTATAAAGTTCTGAAAGGTGAAGAACGTTTTCGCCCGCCGCGTACGCGCGATTTTGCGCAAGACCTCGCAATTGACGAAAATCATATGCGGCAAATCCTTAAATCATGCGCACGAATGGGGCGTGTCTATGAAGTGGCGCAAGACTATTTCTTCCCGCGTGAAGTGCTGGCTGAAATTATTATGATTATGCGGGACATCGCCGAAAAAAAAGAAAAGCACGAATTTATCGCCGCCGATTTGCGTGACCGGCTGAATAACGGCCGCAAGGTTTCCATTTTTCTGCTGGAATTTTTTGATCGCCACGGTGTGACAATCAGAAAGGGCGACATAAGGCGGTTAAATCCGCATCGGCTTGACCTGTTTGCCGATAGTTAGGCTTGCAGTTTTTGCCTAAAAGCCGCATAAGACATTCGGAAGGGCTTTTCATCCGGTGATGGATGCGGCCTTCAAAGCCGTAAGGGGCCGTGAGACGGTCTTTTATGGGTTCGACTCCCATGCTCTTCCGCCAATTGTTTTCAATTGAATGATGTCCGGTTGAAGCCCATCGCTTATCATCACTATTCCCGAACTGTTTTATTGCCTTGGCACGTCAAGTGTCGGGAAAGGCATAAGCCATTGAGCGTCGGGAACAAGAAAACTAACGGGCGTTAGAGACGTTTTCGGCCAAGTTTGTCTTCTGTAAAACAGGATTCATCATTATAGTTTTTTGAAATTGGCAGGATATGTGTCCGCAAAGTTCTGGAAGCTTGTAATCAGCAAAAATTGGTCTGCCATTAACGGGGAAATAAAAAGGGTAAGTAACAACCGAAAAGACCGGTAAAAACCCTTATTAATGCGAGCAAAACAAAAAAGACGGGCAATAGCCCGTCTGATTTGATGAATCTCATAGAGTGGCTCAGGGAGTGGCTCAGGCTTCTTCTTCAGCCTTTTCCACTTTCGGTTTTGTCGTGCGTCTGCGACGCGGTTTCTTTTCAACAACCTCTTCGGCTGCAACCGGTTTTTCAACCGTCTCTTCAGAAGCTTCCGCTTTTTCTTTTACTTGCTCTTCGGCCTCGTTTTCACCGCCATCGGAACGACTTGACGGTGTGCTGCGACGACGTGGTGCACGACGGGGTTTCTTGAGTTCTACAACCTTACCGACTTCGTCTGAATCCTCGGCAAGAGCGACTTCAGCAGGAACACCCTGAATTTCCGGTTGCGGGCCACTTCCTGCGGCTTCATGCTCTTCATTCAGTTCCAAAGAAACGACCGGTGTATTCTCGTCCTCTTCATCGTCATCAATCAGTTCTTCACGCTGGATCGGTTGCGGCATTTGTGCCTGTGCTGCCAGAATGATGCGGACATAATGTTCGGCATGTTGCAGGTAATTTTCTGCCATCACCCTATCACCGGCAGCCTGCGCATCGCGAGCCAAAGCAGTATATTTATCTGCTATATGTTGTGCATTACCACGAATTTTTACATCCGGACCGTTACTTTCATAATTGCGTGAAAGAGGATTTGGACCGCGACGATTATTATTGTTATTATTGCGTCCACGGATGCGCCTATTTTGTTGTGGCCTCATAATGATCTCTTTAAGAATATGTTTTATCTAATTTTATTCAGTTGATTTTCAGACAAGAATATTATGGCGTTCGCGCCAATATCCGTTTTTGATTATGCTTGTTGACAAGCCATCAAGCTCAAATCAATTTTTTGAAAATCTCAAAAAGCCTATGGATACGACTCCAACAGCTATGTTCCACGACGATTTATTTGATATCCGGCAAATTAGCGTTCTTCAACCAAATTGCCAAGCATTTTTTTTAAAAATCATCATCTTATTCAAATGAAAAGAGAAATTCGTTTGTGAAATTTGTTCATATCATCGAATTAACGATCATTCGGGCGGGTATTGACAATTGCCAACCCGCCCGTTTGTGAAAAACCACTCGAATCACTCTTCGATCACAACCTTTGGAGTGCCACTGCGCACTTCGCCGATAATGGTGGAAAGCGGATAGCCCTGGCTTTTGGCATAGGCAACGATCGACTGTGCTTTCTCAGGCGAGATTGACACAAGAAGGCCACCGGACGTTTGCGGATCGGTCAACAAAAAGCGTTTATAGTCAGGATAATTTTCCGGCAATACAATGTGTTCGCCATAGCTATCCCAATTGCGACGTGAAGCACCGGTAAAGCAACCGTCTTTGGCTAGCGTTTCGGCCTCGGTGAGAAAGGGAATTTTCGAATAATTTATGGCAATCTCGACATTGGAGCCTTGTGCCATTTCAAGGCTATGGCCTAAAATTCCGAAACCGGTTACATCCGTTAACGCGTGAACATCCGGATTTTTTCCGAGTTCTGTGCCGATTTTATTGAGAAGCGTCATTGACGCAATCATTTCCTGATAGGCTTTGTCAGAAAGTTTTCCGGTTTTGAATGCATGCGAATAAACGCCGACGCCGATACCTTTCATGAGTACCAGTTTATCGCCCGCATGGGCGCGGGCATTCAATTTGATCTCGCTTTTTTTGCAAATGCCGATAACTGCCAAGCCATAGACCGGTTCGGGATTGTCGATCGAATGGCCGCCGGCGACAGCAATTCCGGCTTCGGCCGCTTTTTGTCGCCCGCCTTTTAAAATCTCCCCGACAATTGCCGGATCAATTTTGTCAACCGGCATGCCAAGGATTGCGAGCGACATGATAGGCTTTCCGCCCATGGCATAAACGTCGGAAATAGCATTGGTCGCAGCAATTTGGCCAAATGTGACGGGATCATCCACCATCGGCATGAAAAAGTCTGTGGTAGCAATAACACAAGTACCGTCGTCAAGCTCATAAATAGCAGCGTCGTCACTTGTTTCGGTTCCTACCAATAGATGTTCAAATGGTCCATACTCCGGCTGGTTTTTCAGCATTTTCTGCAAAACGGAGGGTGCCAGTTTACAACCGCAACCCCCACCGTGAGCAAGACTTGTCAAACGGAAGGGTGTCATCAAAATATCCTCTTAATTATTCATTTTCCCGCGGATACCAGTTTATATCCGGTGGTAAGCCAATGTTACCATTTGTCAAACCTGCGTGCAATGCAGCGCTTCTTCATCCCTGATCGTTCGTCAGATCGTTCGCCAGATCGTTGACCAGACGTTAATTGTGTTCACAATAACGCGACTGTCATAGAAAAGCCGATTGCATTATCGGTTTTTGCGACACATATCGAAATATTGTAGATGATCTCACCCGACCGGCAGACATCCGCTCATGTTCTAACAGAGCGTTGTTTGGACTTTTTCAAAGCAGGATTGGTTGCTTTGGAACAATTGTTGATTTACAATTGTGAGCTTGTGGGATGATCGAAAAATACTAGAGGAAAGCCCGTATGAATATAGAAATTTCGCGTCGCGCCTTTTTAAAGGGTGCTGGTGCGGGTGTCGGCGCAACAGCCTTGGGGGCACTCGGCTTTAGTGAAGCCGAGGCGACCGTTGTTTCGGCGATAAAGCCTTTCAGGTTGGCTTCAACAACCCAGACCCGACAAACCTGTACTTATTGTTCGGTTGCTTGCGGCATTATCCTTTATTCAAAAGGATCAATGAAAGACGGCACAGCAAAAGTTATTCACGTCGAGGGTGATGTTGACCACCCGACCAATCATGGAACTCTGTGCCCGAAAGGTGCAGCCCTTCTTGATACAATCCATTCAAAGAACCGTT
>CAMLON010000007.1 GCA_946481695.1 uncultured Bartonella sp.
GGCCGCGTATTCATGGACTTGCCAAATCACGCAAGGAACTTGATACGATTGTTGAGCAAAGCCTTGTCAAGGCCGGTTTATTCGATGAGGTAAAAGACCGGTTGAACGATGCCGGAACCGGTCTTTCAGGTGGCCAACAGCAACGCTTGTGCATTGCACGCGCCATTGCGGTCAGTCCGGAAGTGATCTTGATGGATGAACCATGTTCTGCACTCGACCCGATTGCAACGGCCCGCATTGAAGAATTGATTGATGATTTGCGCCAGAATTTTACAATTGTTATCGTTACCCATTCAATGCAGCAGGCTGCACGCGTTTCGCAATATACGGCGATGTTCCATTTAGGAGATCTCGTTGAAGTGGGCGAAACCGAGATGATGTTCACATCGCCAAAAGAGCAACGTACACAAGATTATATTACCGGTCGTTTCGGTTAAATTCAGGGAGCACGCTTATGCCAATAAATCATACCGTCCGTTCATTCGATGAGGAGTTGGGCTACCTTGAAGCAAAAATTGCGAAAATGGGAACTTTTGCCAGCGAGATGATCGAAGAAGCAGTCAATGCTGTCGTGAATAATGATCTGAAGCTCGCTAAAAAAGTCATTTCCGATGATATGTTTCTTGATGAAACCGAACGCGAAATTGACGAAAAGTCGGTGGCAATTATTGCCAAACGTCAGCCAATGGCGGTGGATTTGCGCGAAATTATCGGTGCTATGCGCATCGCTGCCGATCTGGAACGCGTTGGCGATATGGGCAAAAACATTGCAAAAAGGGCGGCCGCTATTGTCGAAAGCCGGCAACCGGCAAGCTTATATCATGGCCTGCAATCATTCGCGACACTAACGCTCAACCAGCTCAAGGAAGTGCTGGACGCCTATGCCAGCCGCTCGCTTGAACGGATTGATGCCGTGCGTAACAGGGATGAAGAAATTGACGCTATGTATACGTCGCTGTTTCGCGAGCTCCTCACTTATATGATGGAAGATCCGCGCAATATTACAGCTTGCACGCATTTATTATTTTGCGCCAAAAATATCGAGCGTATCGGCGATCACGCAACCAATATTGCAGAGACATTGCACTATATCATGACCGGTACTTATTTGAGCACGGATCGCCCGCGCGATGACACCACCTATAAGGTTGGTGCTGACGGAAAAACTGCAAAATAATATCTGACATAACGGTGCATTTCGTTCGGGAAACGTGGCATAGTGACGCCCCTAAAACGCTTGCGTCCCGTTGCAATGAAATCCCAGTGCTATGACGCTTTATTGTTTGATGAAGCAGGAACACTCTTTTTCAGTAACAATAATAGCTAGCCCTCATTTTAGAATGGGTGTTCTGCCAGTAAGATGTTCATTTTCTTAATTAGGGGAGCGCTTCGACACTTGTCCGCGCGTTCGACCGTCAAAATACGTAGGCGTGTTTGTTGTAATAGACACGGCTTTTTATGTCTTTTCTTTAAAAAACATTTTTTCTCACACGCAATCGAAGTTTTTCCAAACGTCCGGATCAGGCAATAAACGCGCTTCAGACAAACACCGGATAAAGTGTTTTCCGGTAACAAATGAGGAAATAAAAAGCGGAATTGCCGGCTCAAAACAGGGAAAGCAAATTAAAGACAACAACGCGAATGCGCAGAACGCCAATAAAGGGAAAGTAGGAAAAGTCGAAAAATCTAAAGAAAAAATGAAAAGATATATCCGCGTGGAGAGCTCTAAAACCTAGCTAAAGCAATCGGTAAAATTGCTGTCTGACATTATCGTTTGAGGAATTCTGTGGCCGCTTTTTGAGAAAAAATCAGACGTTTTGAACAATTTGTCGGTTTAGCGTTAACAATTGGTGAAGAACCGCAGTGACAAACTCGCAAAGAATGACCTCCGAGCAGATGATGTGAGCGTATGTTGCTGTTAAATTAGTTATAAAATGACAAATAAAAACAACATGTTATGTTTTAATTCCGGATACAGTCGGGTTGTTTTGGATTTGTGATTTCAATGTTGGTCATTGCCGTTGTCCATGGGGCGCAAAAACGCGGTTAATTATTTTTAAAAGGTTTAAAGCGATAGTCATTTTCAGGGATTTTGGTTCAATAAACCGGATCGCAATGGAGGTGTAAAAAGCACTGCCTTCATTTGGCCTTTTTTTGCCTTTGTTTTTATAGGGTGAGAAAGAAAACGAAACTTAAGAATGGTATTTGATAAGATGAAAAAACTCCGTTGGGCAAGTACCGCTGCAATCATGCTTGCACCGTTCATCGTTACAGGCTGTGCATCGACCCATTTCGGTTTCGGGCATAAAAATAACAATAAACAGGCCTCTTTTCCCCTGACAGAGCGTACTTGCCTGATGCGGGCAATGTATTTTGAATCAAATCGTTCAAGTCGTGATGGTATGATTGCAGTTGGTACCGTCGTCATGAACCGTGTGAATTCGACTGCTTATCCGAAGACAATTTGCGGCGTTGTTGGTCAGCCCAATCAATTTGCTCCCGGAGTTTTGACCAAACCGATGACCGAGCCTGCTGCGATGGCAAGAGCGGGGGAAGCCGCTGACGCGGTATTACGCGGCGAGCGGGCGAAAAAGAGTAAGAATGCCATGTTCTTTCACACCGCCGGTCTGACATTCCCTTATAAAAATATCCATTATGTTCAAGTTGCCGGTGGCAACGCATTTTATGAAAAGCGCGGGCGTGACGGCGAATTGCAAGTTCCGACCAATGACGCGCCCTATGATGTCGCTTTTGCTTTTGCACAGGAAAAGAGCGGAAAAGCGCCCCAATTTACGACTCCGGGACGAGGCGCCCAACCGGTAGCCCCAAAAGCGGTTTCGGAACCGGCACCTGCACTTCCGGTCAAGACAGCTCCGACAAGCGAGCCAGTGATGATTGCACAGGCTCAACCCGTACCGGTTGAAGCCAAACCTTTTTCAACACACAAAAGCGTAGCTACTCACCAAACCAATACGATTGTAGCAGATGCAAAGCCGGCAGTATTCCATGCAAAGCCGGTTGAAAAGGCTCCAGAACCCGATCTACCATTCCAAACGGCACCGACTCCTGCTCCAAAACAGGTTATGGTCGCCGATGCGCATTATAATTATGCCCCGAAGCCTGCAACCCGTTCGGTTGACCATACGCAAACAGGTTCAACAACTGTTGGCTATCCTACACCATCGAAGGAAAAAGTCGATGAAATTGGCGCTATTTTACAAAAACAGGATAAGAACAAAAGGTTCTGATGCGGTTTCGTGAAATAGCTTGATTGAAAGGGTATTTTACAAGCTACCCTATGCAAAAAGCCCGCAATAACTGCGGGCTATTTATTAGAATTTTCCTTTTCCGGCAATTTTTGCCAATTTGATTTCTAACCGCAGCTACGTTTTAAGGCCGTTAGAATATATTCAAAACGTTTGCAGTGTCGTGATGAGTTTTAAGAATATTGTTTTTCTTTATGAAAAATAAAATTAAAATATTTATATCAATGTTGCTTAAAAACAAATTTTTATAATAATAAAAATAAAAATTGAAAATCAATATATATAATAAAGATATTATTTTTAGTAATTTTAATTGTTATTTTTTAATAGTTTCATTTCTAAGTTTTGAAAATTTATTGGATAAACATTAAAAATGACCCGCCACATGAAAGTGACGGGTCCAGTTTGAACTCGGTCCAATGTTGGTGACATTTTTTAACGCTTGGGAAACAGGAATTTTTGTTTTTATTAAGGCCTAGTCTTTCAAAGCATAGGCAATGACATAATCACCCCGTTTCGGATTTTGACGCGCACCACCTGCGGTAATGACAATATATTGTTTGCCGGTTTTTGGCGAAATATAGGTCATAGGGCCGCCTTGACTGCCGACAGGCAAACGTGACTTCCAGATTTCTTTGCCTGTGCGGCTATCGAACGCACGCAAATAGAAATCCTGCGTTCCGGCAAAGAACACAAGGCCGGATTGTGTCGCTAAAGAGGGGCCAAGTGTCGGCATTCCGATAGGAACGGGCACGCCGAGTGCGATATTGAGCGGCCCCGTATCCCTGACAGTGCCAACCGGAACCTGCCAGACAATTTTGCGGGTTTTGAGATCAATTGCCGACATTGTGCCAAAAGGCGGCTTCTGACAGGGGACGCCAAGCGGCGAAAGGAAGCGCATGCGCATGGCACCGAAGGGTGTTCCGGCCATGGGTACAATGCCCATTTCAATGCCGGACGCACTTTCGGGAATATCTTTGCGCTCTACAAGATAATTGGCGAGGCCGAGCCTCATATCATTGACGAAGACATAGCTCAATGTCGGATCAATCGAGACAGATCCCCAATTCATACCACCGAGTGACCCCGGCATCTGCAATGAATAATCAAGGCCCGGAGGAGTGAACACCCCCTGATGACGCATTTTGGCAAATTCGATCCGGCATAGAAGCTTGTCGAATGGCGTGGTTCCCCACATATCGGCTTCCGTTAAAGTCGCATTGCCGAATGACGGCATCCCGACAGAGAAGCGCTGTGTTGGCGAATAACGTTCACCGGCAACATTCCCCTGCGGTACCGGTTTTTCTTCAACATCCGCAATCGGTTCGCCGGTTTCACGGTTAAGCAGGAAGACTTCTCCCTGTTTGGTGACCTGAACAAGTGCCGTTACGATGTTTCCATCATCATCGGGTGCGTCAAGCAGGACAGGTTGTGCGGGTGTATCAAAGTCCCAAATGTCATGATGGACAAATTGGTAATGCCAACGTACCTCGCCGGTTTTCACATCGACCGCAACAACAGAAGACGAGTATTTATCGTCTTCGGCTGTGCGATAGCCAGCCCAGAAATCCGGTGTCGAATTTCCTGTCGGTAAATAGACAAGCCCGAGTTTTTCATCATATGACATTGCCGCCCAGACATTCGGTGTTCCACGTGTATAGGTTTGTCCTTCCGGCGGAAGTCCGTGAATATCTGGATTGCCGGGATCCCAAGCCCAGACAAGACGGCCGTCTTTTACATCATAGGCTCTGACAACCCCCGGTGGTTCGTCTGTCGAGAAATTGTCGGCCACGCGCCCGCCGACAATGACAACGTCACCGGCAACGAGCGGTGTCGATGTTTGCTGGTAATAACCGGGTTTGACTTCACCCATGCCTACTTTAAGGTCAACAGTGCCTTTATCCCCGAATTCTTCACAAGGCTTTCCCGTTTCCGCGTCAAGTGCAATAAGCCTTGCATCTCCCGTTGGCAAAAACAGCTGCGCGTTGCAGGTCTTATCAACTTTTATGCCTTTGATTGGCTGTGCTTCATAATATCCCAAGCCACGGCAACGTTGCCAATTCGGTCCTGTTCCATGAGGGTCGTACATCCAGTTCTGTTTACCGCTATCAACATCGAATGAGAGCACTTTGCCATAGGCTGTGCAAACATAAAGATTGGTGCCGATCTGTAGCGGGGTATTCTGGTCTTCGGCCCCCGAGCCGTTACTTTGGGGAATGTCACCGGTGTGGGCAATCCATGCAACATCAAGTTTTTTGATATTGGCAGGTGTTATCTGGTCAAGGGCTGCAAAGCGGCTGCCATGATCGTCATTGCCCCAGTTTTTCCAGTCTTTTTGTTGGTTAGCCGGTTGCACCGGTAATGCGGCTTTGGCTTTTTCTGCCGCGTGGATGACATTTTTCGGTATAAACGAACTGGCAATTGTTGCAGCCATACCGACGAATACAAAACCGGCCAAAACGAGCGAAGTGGAGCCTGCGATTTTCCCCTGTTTTTGCGCCATCGGCCTATAGGCAAGCAACACAAGAAAAAAGGCCACCGATAAGGCAAACAGATTGGAAAATTGCTGCCAGTAATCGAACCCCGCTTCATGATAAGACCATAGTGCGCTCATCACATAGATAAACGCGAAGATCCATACACTGAAACGGTTGAGCCGGATCATGAACGAACCCGACAGAAGCAACAGGATACCGAGCGCCAGATAATACCATGTCCGGCTGCCGAGATAGATAAGATATCCCCCGAGAAAAGTGAAATAGAGCCCCGCTAATAATATCAACAAGCTTAGAAGAATAACCAGACAAACAGTCATTCTTGAAGGGCCATTTTTAAACCTGATCATTTGAACGTCTCACTGATTGAAAATATTGTCGGGGATTTTTGGATTATTATTTTTGCCAATCCTTTGCATAAAGTCGAAGCAGGGTCAATTCGAAGACATTCATATGAGCGTGATGAGTGATGCTTTTTACAGTGAAAACGATAATAATATTTCATATATAAAATTTTCTGTAATTATTATGTTAACTCAATTTAAAAATATTTTTTGGTGCAGTAATTAAAATAGAAGAAATATAACTTTTTCAATTTTAAAAATAAGTTAAACAGTTTTGTTATCTTTAAATCATTCAATGGAGTATATCCATAGAAACAAAATATAATTGGTCAGCGCAAAAAATATTGGAAGAAGAGGAAGAAAAAACAGTTAAATAGTTGGAGCGGGTAGCGGGAATCGAACCCGCGCGTTCAGCTTGGGAAGCTGACAGGCTACCATTACATCATACCCGCAAAATGCGTGACACACGGATGCAATCTTTAATGCTTTTTGTCAAGCACCCTCTCATCAAAGTGGTTTAAAATGTTTTGACAGTTTCAAGCCCTGTGCCTGATAATTCGAGCCGAGATCACGCCCGTAGAGAGATCTCGGATGCCTCAACATATGCTCATAAACAAGATGGCCGACAATTTGTCCGTGTTCGAGAATAAAGGGAACTTCATGGCTGCGCACTTCGAGAACAGCGCGCGAGCCTTTGCCACCGGCTTCGTTATTGCCGAAACCGGGGTCGAAAAATCCCGCATAGTGAACGCGAAACTCTCCGATCAAAGGGTCAAATGGTGTCATTTCGGCAGCAAACAGCGGCGGAACGTGAACTGCTTCGCGTGACACGAGAATATAAAACTCGTCCGGATCAAGGATGAGCGAATGGGAACCCCGATCATAAATCGGTTCCCAAAAATCAAGCACTTCGGCCACGCCACGCTTGTCGACGTCGATAACGCCGGTATGATGCTTGCCGCGATATCCCACAAGTCCCTTGGAATTGCCCGTGAGATCAATCGAAAGCCCGACGCCGCTTGCACTAATATTGGGATTGTCATCGGAAACCAGCATTTCTTTTTTATGAAGGGCGAGAAGTTCGCTTTCATTCAACCCGCTCTTTCCTTTACGGAAACGGATTTGCGACAGTCTTGAACCGGTGCGAACAATAACAGGAAATGTACGCGGACTTATTTCGAGATAAAGTTTTCCATGATAACCATTGGTAACTTTATCAAATTCTTGTGCGTAATCGGTTATGATGCGTGTGAAAATATCCAGTCGTCCGGTCGAGCTTTTAGGGTTGGCAGAGGCACTCAACTCATCGGAAAGTGCGAGCGTTTCGATAAGAGGTACAATATAGACGCAGCCCGTTTCAAGCACCGCACCGTTTTCCAGATCGAATTCATGTAGCTTGAATTGTTCAAGTTTATCAATAACTTGTTTTTCCGGTCCGGGGAGAAAAGAAGCACGGACACGATAGGCTTTTTTCCCCAACCGCAAGTCGAGACTGGCCGGCTGTATCTGATCTTTGTCTAACGGCAGATCCGATTTCAAAATGTTATTTTCAAATAAACTTTGAATATCGCTATCTGCCAGAATGCCGCTTGAGCGTGCCATGATGACTACCTTTTACTATTTACTATTATCTCTTTAACGCGTTCACGGATTGACGCAAGCTTTTGAAGAGCATAAGGAAGGTTTATCCCGTGGTGATTTGGGCCGGCCGGCTTGCAGCCACGCTTGGGTTTATGGAATTTAAACGTGTTCGGATGGCAGCGTAGTGTCGTCGGTTCCAATTCCATAAAGCCCTGATAAAATGCTAAAAGGCCGTAAGATCAAGCGGACTTTTGGCATCTTGTTTTTCAATCTTTACCATGACGGCAAAGGTTTTTTTGATGAAAGCAGGTGACTTATGACACTTAATCCGCATCGTAAATACCGTACCGCTACAGAAATGGTTCATGCGGGGGCTCAACGCTCTCCTTATGGAGAAGTCTGTGAAGCGATTTATCTAACCCAGGGCTTTACCTATCCGAGTGCCGAAGCGGCCGAAAGGCGTTTCGATGGAGAGGATCCGGGGTTTGTCTATTCACGTTATGCCAATCCGACCAACGATATGTTTGAAAAACGTATGTGTGCGTTGGAAGGGGCTGAAAGTGCACGCGCACTTGCTTCGGGAATGGCCGCTGTTTCGACAGCTATTTTATGTTTTGTGAAAGCGGGCGACCATTTTGTTGCAGCCCGTTCCATGTTCGGTTCCTGCCGTTATATCATTGAAAAAGTTTTGCCCCGTTATGGTGTCGAGGTTTCAATCATTGACGGGCGCAAAATCGAAAATTGGGAAAAGGCAATCCGTCCCAATACACGCGGAATATTTTTTGAAACACCCGCCAATCCGACTTTGGAAATAGTCGACATTAAAGCGGTTTCGGAACTTGCCCACAAAGTTGGCGCAACTGTTATTGTCGATAATGTATTCGCAACACCGCTTTATCAAAAGCCTCTCGAACTTGGTGCTGATGTTGTTGTCTATTCAACCACCAAACATATTGACGGGCATGGGCGTTGTCTCGGTGGAATGGTTTTATCCAGTGAAGAATGGATGACAGAAAATTTTCAGGACTTCTTCCGTCATACGGGACCGGGCATGAGTCCCTATGTTGCATGGCTCATGTTGAAAAGTCTGGAAACGCTTCCGCTCCGTGTCGAGGAAATGACACGCTCGGCAGCAAAACTTGCCGATTTTATCAGCGGGCATAAGGCAGTTGCAAAATGTGTTTATCCTGGACGTGACGACCACCCGCAAAGAGATATTATAAAAAAGCAGATGACCGGCGGTTCAACAATGATTGCCTTTGAACTGAAGGGCGGTAAAAAAGCCGCTTTTTCATTCTGCAACCACCTGACAATTCCGCTTATTTCCAATAATCTTGGCGACACACGTTCCATCATGACGCATCCGGCAACAACAACACACCAGAGCATCGGCCCCGAAGCACGTGCAGAACTTGGCATCAGTGACGGATTGTTGCGTTTTTCGGTTGGTCTCGAAGATGTCGACGATTTGTTGGAAGATGTCGAACAGGCACTGAACGCTACACTCTGATAATTAGATTATCCCGATTGTTCAAAATATGACCGGCGCAAGCTTTTTAAAAAGCTTGCGCTTTTTTAAATAATCTCGATCGGTATTATCTATTCAAGGGGGATAATGCCGGAGCGAGAATGTGCTTTTGCTATACGCCGCTTCATAAATTGGTTATAACGACTTCATGACAATACATCATCTTAGTGAAACCGTAATTAACCAGATTGCAGCCGGCGAAGTGATAGAGCGTCCGGCAAGCGTGGTCAAAGAACTTGTCGAAAACGCCATTGATGCAGGTGCGACACGGGTTGAAATTGTGACGGCTGGCGGAGGTAAAAGCCTTATCCGCGTGTCCGATAACGGGTGTGGCATAGCCGAAGACGAGCTGCAACTGGCAATATCGCGCCATTGCACATCCAAACTCGACGATAATGTTCACGACATCCATTCACTCGGATTTCGTGGCGAAGCTTTGCCGTCAATCGGTTCGGTTTCAAAGTTGAAAATGGTGTCACGCACAGCCTTTTCGGAACATGCGGCGGAAATTGTTGTTAATGCCGGACATGTTGATGGGCCGCGTCCCGCAGCCGGTAATGCGGGAACAATTGTCGAAGTGCGTGATCTTTTTTATGTTACGCCGGCACGCCTCAAATTCATGAAGACAGACCGTGCGGAAGCCAATGCGATAACCGATATTGTCAAACGGATTGCCATTGCATTTCCGAATGTCCGTTTTTCGCTTTCCGGTACAGATCGCTCGATGCTCGACTTCTCCGCCACAGGGACAGGCGAAGAGGCACAATTACAGCGTATCACCCAAATTATGGGAAAAGATTTTGCCCCCAACGTTATTACTCTTGACGCGGTAAGAGAGGGGGTGGAGCTCAAAGGCTTTGCGGGCATACCGTCATTCAATCGGGGTAACAGTCTCCATCAGTTTGCTTATGTGAACGGCCGACCGGTGCGCGATAAGTTGATATTGGGCGCCATCCGAGGGGCTTATGCCGATGCAATGGCGCGCGACCGCTATTCGGTTTGTGTGCTTTTCATCAATCTTCCTTCATCCGATGTTGATGTCAATGTCCATCCGGCAAAGGCGGATGTGCGTTTTCGCGATCAGAGTTTAGTGCGCGGGCTTATTGTTGGTGGCATCCGTGAGGCTTTAAGTCATGCCGGTATTCACCCTGCAACGACGGGGGCGGAGGCCATGCTTAAAAGTTTCCGTCCTGATGGTATTGCACCATCTTCATCTGTTCCACTGCACCCAACCTATTCTAATAATAGAGCTTTTTCGTATGATTCATATTCAAGAGCGCCGGTGCCGCCAGCAGCACAAATGGTCAACCAACCGCTTTATACAACACCCTCATCAGGCTTCAGTGAAGACTATGGAAATGTGTTGGGCGATCTTGATCAACCGACGACAGATAGCCGTCCGGCGATGGAAATTCCAAGTGTAGAGGAACAACGTTTCCCCCTTGGTGCAGCACGCGCCCAAATTCACAAAAATTATATCATCGCCCAAACCGAAGACAGCCTCATTATCGTCGATCAACATGCAGCGCATGAGAGGCTGGTTTACGAGGCTTTGAAAAAGGCACTCTATTCCAAGCCTTTGCCATCCCAAATCTTGCTTATTCCCGAAATTGTGGAATTGCCGGAAGAAGATGCAACCCGCCTTTTGACACATGCAGAGACGCTGCAAAAGTTCGGCCTGAAAATTGAGCCTTTCGGTCCCGGTGCTGTCGCGGTTCGTGAAACCCCAGCCATGCTTGGCGAGGTGGATGTCAAAGGCCTTATTGCCGATTTGGCTGACGAAGCCGCCGATTATGATACAACAAACGGGCTTAAAGCCATGCTTGATTACGTCGCGGCAACCATGGCCTGTCACGGATCGGTGCGTTCCGGCCGCTTGTTGCGTGCGGAAGAAATGAATGCGCTTTTACGCCAGATGGAAGCAACTCCGGGTTCCGGAACCTGTAATCACGGACGCCCGACCTATGTCGAGTTGAAGCTTACCGATATTGAAAGATTGTTCGGCCGGCGTTGATTGTCTTTAAGCGCGGCTATCTTTCAGCAATTGAGAAGTTTGAAGATTCGATTTTAGACGAAACAAATTTGCACCTCAGGTTATAGTGAAAATATCCGTAGGAATTTACCAGCGGGGTTTTCTCCTGATAACAAAACCGTCCGGCTTCTAGTTCGGGCCGTTCGTGCCGGATAGGTGGAAAAAGCTTGAACGAGAAAAATCCTGAATGGAAACAAAAATCTCTTCGATCGGATTAAAGATAGAGAAGATAAAAAGTGAACTTTTGCAAAGGCACGATATGTTTGAACGACTATCAATAGTTTCGTGAGTGACCGATTTAAGGCTTTTATAGTTTTTGCTAACGCTTTATAATCATCTATGGTAAGCAATCTGAAAGGTTTAGAATAATGATGTTTCCCGGTGGTGAACGCGAGGCGCAACTCCATTACCTGAGTGGCGATTATGAGGTTTTAACACACGGAACTTATGTTTTATGTGCAATTACAGGCGAGAAAATTCCGCTGGACGAGTTAAGATATTGGAGTGCACCTCGTCAGGAAGCTTATGCAAGTTGCGAAATTTCCTATCGCCGCGAACTTGAATGCGATCCCCATTTGCGTAAGCTTTTAGGTACAACGCTTAAAAAATAAGCGTTTTATGCATTCAATTTAAACAAAAGCGCCCATATGAGGCGCTTTTTGATTTTTATTCTTTGTTGGAGCGGTTTTTGAACGCCTCAAGTGTTTCATTTATCCGTTGCTTACAAAAATCCGGATCATCAAATTGAACTTCGACATCGAACACAACAAGATTTTCAAGCTTTTTGTCCTGTCCATCGGTTTTTAAACGGGCAAAATCTTTTGCGGTGGTTGCAACAGAAAGGTGCTTTGCCTTCGCCGAGCCGATAATGTCATCAAGATCGAAATCTGTATAGAAATGATGGTCGGCAAAAATCCGTGTTTGTTCAACTTTCCCATCCAATTCGCCAATCGAACGGAAAAATTTTTGCGGATTTCCTATGCCTGCAAAGGCCAGAAATTTTTTGCCCGAAACAGTGTCGTTGGCAGAGGGCACAAGATGGGCAAAGTTTAAGGGTTTTGCTGCACGGGCTGCCAAATGGATAACTTCGTTACCTTTGTCACCATTGCCGATTATCAGCACACTATCGGTATAGGCAAGTTGGGTTACAAGCGGCGCACGAAGTGGACCTGCCGGAAACACCGCATTGTTACCCAAACCGCGCAAGCCATCCACCACCATCAGGGCGTAATCGACGAATAAACGGCGACTTTGAAAACCATCGTCCATCAGGATGAGGTTGCACCCCTGTTGTTGTAAAAGTTTTGCTGCTTCCAATCTGTCGGTTGCTACAGCAACCGGTGCATGTCGGGCAAGGAGTAATGGTTCATCACCGACTTCTCGTGCCTTGTCAAATTCGGGGTCGACCAGATGCGGGCTCAGTATTTCGCCGCCGTATCCACGCGAAACAATTCCCGGATTAAGACCAAGTTTCTTGGCGGCCCTCGCAAGGCTGATAACAACCGGAGTTTTCCCCGTTCCACCAAGCGTAAAATTGCCGACACACAAAACCGGAAGATCAATCACCGGAACATTTTCCCGTTCCATTCTACGGCGGGCAAAAAACCCGTAAATCCACGAAACCGGCAGTAAAAGCCACCGCATGACTTTTTGTTCATTCCACCAGAAGTCGGGCGCCTCACCAACCATGATTGGTATCCTGATGATGAAGCTTGGCCTGCATAATCAATGGATCAATGAACGGCCGTAGCACTTTTAACGTTCGCTCGAGTGCACCGCTCATATTTGTGGCCGTATCGTACGCCGCTTCGATCATTTCATAGCGGGTTGGCTCGTGGGTCAAAAGTGTGTTGAGCTGGACGGCAAGTTGCGTGGCATCTTCAACGATTCTTGCTGCATTATTTGCAAAAAATACATCGAATGTATCTTTGAAATTTTCCACATGTGGGCCCGTCAGTATAGCCGATCCGAGAAGCGCCGGTTCAAGCGGATTGTGCCCACCGGTTTCGGTTAGCGACTTGCCGATAAATGAAACTTTTGCAAGTTGTAAAAATACCCCCATTTCGCCAATAGTATCGACAAGTATAATATCGGTATTCTCATCGGGCATCCGTTTTTCACTGTGACGGATAACGTGAAGGGACTTCTTTTCAAGTTCTTCCATAATTGCGTCAGCCCTTTCAGGATGACGGGGCACAATGATCGTCAAAAGATTAGGCAGCCGTGTTTTTAACGCAAGATGAACTTCGGCAGCGATATTTTCTTCTCCCTCATGGGTGGAGATAGCTGCCCAAACCAGCCGGTTATGTAGGCTTGCACGATATTGCATTAACAGATTTTTATCGGCAGAAGGTGCAATGTCGGCTTTCAGATTCCCCGAGACCGCGACCGTTTTGACGCCGAGTGCATGATATTGTTCGGCATCGCTTTCGCTTTGCCCGATGGCTGCATCAATCTGCCTGAAAATGTGCGAAGCGAGAGCCGGCCGCTTTTGCCATGAATGGAATGAACGGCCGGACATATGTGCGTTCACCATGACTTGCGGGATATGACGGCGCGCAAGCCCGTTGATTCGTAATGGCCAGATTTCCGATTCGCAAACAAGTGCCAGATCAGGTTTCCAATGGTCGAGAAACCTTCTTACCGCCGGTTTAACGTCAAGCGGCGCGAATTGATGAATGACACGGCTGCCGAAACGGTTTTCGACGAGGCTTGCAGATGTAACGGTTCCAGTTGTCAAAAGGACATTGATATGAAGTTGCAAAATACGGTCGATGAGCGGAACAAGTGCCAATGTTTCTCCCACACTTGCTGCATGAAGCCAGATAAGTGGCCCTTCCGGCCGCTTCTTGTTTGTGCGCCCCATGCGTTCACGTTTTCGGTGCGGGTCTTCCTTGCCGCGCGCTGCCCTCATGGAAAGATAGAAGGGAAGAAATGGACTGATCAAGCCGCCTGCCATGCGATAGAGATAGAGTGCCGTGCGAGCCTTGAATTCCTTCATAGTGCTCCCCCTATTTTCTTTCTTTGAGGCGTTTTTCTGCCTCGTCCGTCAGACGGTTCATAATGTCGGAAAGTTCGATACGTTTTTGTTCCATGAGGTCGTCATCGGCATCTTCCGGTACATAAAACGCGTCTCCCATGAGAAAGATAGAGTGTCCGAATGGCAGCGGAATTACGGTTTTATCCCAAGTTTTTTCCAAAATTTTGACATGGGAAAACGAATAGATATAGGGAACAATAGGGCGGCCAGATATTTTTGCGAGTAATATAATACCTTTGCCGGCTTCGCGCGCTTTCCCGTGCGCAATATCGGCAATCATTGCCGCTGTTTTGCCTTCTTGTAAGGCCCGTTTGAGAGTAAGCAATGCCCGTGCACCGCCTTTGTCGGTATTTTGATGTTTTGTTCGTCCGCCCGAGCCGCGCACTGTTTCAAGACCCAGCTTTTCGCCGACCCGTGCATTGATCTCGGCATCAGCAGAACGCGAAAACATGGCAATGATATGTTCTTTTTTGGGGCGCAAGAACGGCCCCATAATATGACGCCCATGCCAGAACGTGATAATAAACGGGTTATAGGCATCATGGGCATTTTGCGGATTATCAGACCCTTCAAGTCGTGGATTGGTCCAATAAACCAGACGCAGATAATTTGCCATGAGCGATACAACGATCGCTTTTGTTATGCGGGCGTTCATCAATGGATAACGGATTTTACGCCACAGGCGATTTAAAAAGTCCGATTTTTTTTGTTTTTTCTTTTCAGTCATTCAAGTGTCGAACCAATCACTTTTAACGAGGCGGGCTACAATCCCCATTATTGAAAATAACATAAGCCCGCGAAGGCATTTGAAAAGCCAATCCATGACACGGTCTGTCATTGTCATAATCTCCTTACAAGATCAAGACATGGCAATCAAATGCCGAATAAAGAATGCAAAAATGCTTCAAAAAGTGTTAAAACTGTACCGGCTCGTTTCAGAATAAGCAAATATCTATTATTTGCTTTCAGTATGTTCAGGGTCGAGCAACCGGTGCAGGTGGACGATGAAATAGCGCTGCAGTGCATTATCAACGCTTGACTGGGCCTTTGCCCGCCATGCGGCTTCAGCCGACTTGTAATCCGGAAAAATTCCTACGATATCAAGGTTATCAAGATCACGGAATTCGTTGCTATCAAGGCTCTTCAATTCTCCTCCGAAAACCAGATGCAATAGTTGTTTCGGTTCACCTGTCGCGCTCATATATACCTCCTATGATTACTCTACCCATTTTAATTCGTTAGCAGATTAACGAAATCGTATTTTACGGACAATATCTATCACGTTATCAAGCTCGCGGTTTAAGCCTGCAATCAAAAAATCGTGTTCAAATGGTGCTTTTCCATAAAGTGGTGTCTTATCGTCGATATCTTTTATCAAACCACCACATTCCTGCAAGATAAGATCAGCTGCGGCGATATCCCAATCATGGCTTTCCGGTTTTATCAAGACGATGTCTATTTTTCCTTCAGCTGCAAGTGCGATGCGATAGGCAAGCGAGGGAAGATAATGGGCAAAACTAACCTGTGACTTGAATTCTGCGGGAAGTTGGGCTTCGAATTTTCCGGTTGCAGAAACGACTAGTTTACCTTCATGCCCTTTTAGAAGTGCGAGCCTATTGCCATTAAGACTAGCACCTTTACTACGTTCAGCCTTGTAAACGGAATGGGTTGCAGGACAATCGAGAACGCCAACTTGCGAAATTCCATCTTCTACAACGGCAACTGACACACACCAATGTTTCGAACCGGAAAGAAAACCGCGCGTTCCATCAATCGGATCAACCACAAAATATCGTTTATAGTCGTTGTGCGGGCGCTCATCCCTGGTTTCTTCCGAAATCCATCCATAATCGGGCCGGGCGGTCAATAAAAGTTCTTTCAGAACTTTGTCGGCTGCAAAATCGCCTTCACTGACCGGCGAATTTCCCGGTTTGATCCACACTTTCGGGTCGTTACCAAAAAAGCTTAATGCTGTTTTTCCCGCTTGTTGAGCGGCATCGGTGATGAGCTCGAGATCTTCCGAATTGGTTGTGCTATTTGCCTGCAAGGGTCATTCCTTCAATCAACAAACTAGGGGCAGCTGTCCCATAACGACGGTCAATATCGCTTGCCGGTGTCAGATGTGACAACATATCAATAAGATTGGAACCGAGAGTAACTTCACTAACCGGATAAGCGAGCTCACCATTTTCAATCCAGAATCCCGATGCGCCGCGGCTATATTGACCGGTCACAAGATCAACGCCGTGGCCGAAGAGCTCGGTGACATAAAAGCCGTTTTTGATCGCTTTCATCATCTCATCTGGCGTTTTTTCCCCGGGTTCGATTGCGAAATTGGTGCTTGCCGGTTGTACAGATGAAGCCGAGCGCACGCCGTGACCATTGGTTTCAAGATGAAGTTCGCGGGCAACCGATGAAGATAAAAACCAGTGCTTGAGAACGCCATTTTCAATCACGTTGAGAGCCACACCTTCCACACCTTCACCATCAAACGGGCGGGAGGAATTCCCGCGTTTTTTTAACGGTTGATCGGTGACCATTATTGTCGGTTTCATAATTTGTTCGCCCATTCTGTTTTGCAACAGGCTGGTTTTGCGGGCAACAGCTGCTCCATTCACCATTGAAGCAATATGGCTTGCAATCGTGCGTGCCATCCGTGGCTCGAAAATAACATTGACAGTTCCGGTTTTCGGCTTTTGCGCATTTAATCGTCTAACGGCGCGCTCACCGGCGTTTTTCCCGATTGTCGTTGTCTCGTCGAGATCTTCGTGGTGAAGAGCTGTTGTATAATCGTAGTCGCGTTCCATTGCCGTTCCTTCTCCGGCAAGCGCACTGCACGAGAAGGAAAAGCGGCTTGATTGATAGCTGCCGCAAAAACCGTCACTGGTTACAAGAACCAATCCGCCACTTCCATAACCGGCAGAAGCGCCATCAGAGTTGGTGACACCTTTGACAGATAAAGCGGAATTTTCAGTTTCCAGAGCCTTTTCGGTGAGATATTTACTATCCGGAACAAATGGATCGAACAGATCAAGGTCTTTAGGGGCCTTAACAAGGCGGGTGCAATCAGCCAAACCTTCAAAAGGATTTTCAGGTGAAACTTTGGCCATGGCAACCGCCCGTTCGGCAAGGCTTATCGGGTCGGCCGAAAGGTTTGCCGAAATACTTGCTACTTTTTTGCC
Organism: uncultured Bartonella sp.; assembly: GCA_946481695.1. The sequence continues at coordinate 17,469 of CAMLON010000007.1, forward strand.
GACAAATACCCGTAACGAGAAATCATCATTTTCCGAGGCCTCGGTTGCTTCCACTTTGCCAAGACGCACCGACACGCTGACCGAGCGCGAGCGGACGATAACAGCATCCGAGCTATCGGCACCGGCTTTGCGTGCAGCTTCTACCAATGCAGAAGCTTTATCAATTTGGCTATCATGGACCATTACAGATTCCTCTCGATCATTTTGTTCAAGATTTTATAAAAACTTACGCTATAAAACTCAATTCTTTTCGTTGAATGTCGATATTATGTGAACGGGCAACAAGGATCTTGATTGACGAAAATTAGAAACTCGAAATACTTATAGAAGTATCTCGAGTAATAGAGTCGATTGATTTTGAAAAAGTGAATGTTCGATCTGAAATTACCACAATTGTGGAAAAGATTTTGTTGCGCTGGCAAAGTCGATTTAACGATCAAAATCCGAATAATAGCAACTATAACGATGACTTGGCATTTTTATTTCGAAATGCATGACATCACGATTTTAAAGGCAGGAATTCAAAACGCCTTTTTCAGGTTCTTTTCTTTTCATACTTTTTTCAAAGAACAGGGCGAAGGATAGGTCAGCTCTTTTGTAAACAGAATTGATGTCGGTTTTTTTAAAAAACCGACATCGGATAATTTATTTCAACCTTTGGATGGACCAATAACCAGCAAAGCAGGTTCAGGACGAAGCAGCTTTTCAGCAACTGCTTTGACCTGATCACGGGTAACCGCTTCAATCAGTGCGCGGCGCTTTTCTATGTAGTCGATCGGCAGGTTCTCGTCCTGCAAGCCAACCAGTGTTGCTGCAATATCGGAAGAGGAGCCCATATTCTGCACGGCATAGGAACCAATGACATAGCTTTTTGCCTCATCAAGTTCCTGTTCGCTTACTCCTTCATCAGCCATCTTTTTCACTTCGCTGCGAATAGTCGAAAGAGATTTTTGTGCTTCGCTTGAACGAGTGCCCGTTGATACAGCCAAGGTTGCAGAATGGTCATAAAGCATCAGGGATGAACCGACAGTGTAAGCAAGGCCGCGTTTTTCACGGACTTCCGAAAACAGACGGGATGTAAGCCCCGGTCCGCCCAGAACGTAGTTCATAAGATAGGCAGCAAAGAAATCGGGATCATTGCGTTTGACACCAGGGTAAACGAGCATCAGCGATGTTTGCGGCAAATCATAATTAACATTCGCCATGCCGCCGAGATTGAGTTTTGCTTCGTCTATTTTCTTTAGTTCTGCTTTCTCCGGCAGGGCACCGAATATCTTGTCGATGATTGTTGCTGCTTCGTTTGCGCTGACCGGTCCGACAATGCCGATATGGATATTGTCGCGGGCAAACATGGCATGATGTGCTTTGACAAGATCATCACGGCTTATTGTGGCAAGCGTCTCCGGTGTACCTTCTCCACGTCTTGCATAAGGATGTTTGCCGTAAATCAACGTCAAAAGACGGTTTTGCGCGATGGTTTTCGGGTCTTTTTCAGAAGCTTTGAGTTCAGCAACCAATTGTTCGCGGATACGGTCAATAGCCTCGTCATCAAAGCGGGGCTTCTGGACGGCAAGCGCAAGCAGGTTGAGAGCCTCTTCACGTTTTTCGGCAAGCATTTTCATGTTTCCGCGCATCCTGTCGCGCGTGACCGAAAATGCCATTTCAGCACCAAGCTCGTCAAGGCGGCTTTGGAACGCTTGCGAGTCCAAATCACCGGCACCCTCGTCAAAGAGGCCGGTCATCAAATTTGCCAAACCTTCTTTACCTTCGGGATCCTGCGTTGTTCCGCCACCAATGGAAAATTGTATTGAAACAACGGGAACTGTATTGTCTTCCACAAGCCAGCCAGTAATGCCTTTTTTCGACGTTACATTTTCAATATTCAGCGCATTGGCAACCGAAACGCCCAACCCGAAACTCAAAATTAACGAAAAAACAAGGATTGAAGCACGATGGAAAATAAGTGGTTTCTTGTTCATGGTAACCCTCATTTGCTTTTCTTTTGCTGGTTGGCACCAAGCGGTGATGCTTCGTGAACAGGGGGCAACAAATAACTGGTCACACTTTTATCCGTATCGAGATAGCGGTTGGCAACATCTTTGATATCTTCTGTTGTAACTTCCTTCAGCCGATCCGGCCAATGGGTAACATCATCAATGTTCATGCCAACCGAAAGAGAACTACCGTAAATTTGTGCAAGACCGGCCGGACTATCGAGTGAAAATATCATGTTTTTGATAAAACGGTTCCGCGCCTGATCAAGTTCGGCTTTCGTCACGCCGTTCTTGCGTATATCGGCAATTTCACTGGCAATCTGGTGTTGTACATCCTCAAGGCTTGCCTCTCCGCGAGGCATTCCATAAAGATAGAAGATACCGTCATCAACGGCATTGCCACTATAATTGGCGCCGACAGATGCTGCCGATCCGTTTTTGACAACCAATGTCTGGTATAATCGTCCGCGTGGTGCACCGCCTAAAATTTCGCCAAGCAAATCAAGTGCTTCAGCTTCTTTTTTGGCTTTCGCATTGTGATAGGAAGGGACGACCCACATTTTCTGGAAACTTGGTTCGCTCACACGTGGATCATGCATTGTCACGGTGCGAAGTGTTTTCTTTTCCGGCTCTTGCGGGCGGATACGTGGACCTATTTCAGAACGCACCGGCAGTTTGCCATAAATGTCGGAAGCCATTTCGCGCACTTTTTCCGCAGTAACGTCGCCCGATATAATAAGTGTCGCATTATTCGGGGTGTAATATTTATTGTAGAAGGATATCGCGTCATCACGCGTCAATTTTTCCATTTCCTGTTTCCAGCCGATAACAGGATTATGGTAGGGACTGTTCATGAACAATGTTGCCCTAGTGTCTTCAGCAAGCATCGCATCCGGACTGTTGTCGGTGCGCATGCGCCGTTCTTCAATGATAACGTTTCTTTCCGGTGCTATCACTTCATCTGTCAAAACAAGATTTTCCATCCGGTCTGCTTCGAACTTCATAATTGTTTCGAGATACTCCGACGCTACGCTCTGATAGTAACCGGTATAGTCATAGGACGTAAAAGCATTTTCCTCGCCGCCGATTTTGGCAATGAATTTCGAAAATTCGCCATCTTTATGAGTAGAGGTGCCTTTAAACATCAAATGTTCAAGGAAATGGGCAATGCCGGTGTGCCCTTTCGGTTCGTCGGCAGAACCGACATGATACCAGATCATTTGTGTCACAACCGGTGCCCGATGATTTTCAATCACAACAACTTGCAAGCCATTTTTCAGGGTAAAACTCTGTGTTGGACCGGATTTGGTAATTTCAGGAAGATCAGAAGTAGTTGAAGTTGTCATTTGTGACTCTGTCGGGGTTTTCTCGCTCGTCTCCTCTGCATAAAGAGGAAAAAGCGCGCTCGTAGACAAAAGAACGCCAAACGTTGCTTTCAAAAACGTTTTTCTCATCAATTCAGGCACAGGCAAAACCTTTCTCGACTGTTTGATCACAATTGTAACATATAGATATAAATAATTGTGCCACCATAATGGCGCTCGTCGTCAAGCTTAAAATTTTCTGGTAAACGAATTGTAGCCTCTTTGGTCTCTTCAAGCACAAAAAGCGCATTGTTTTTTACCCAATTGCCTTCAACAGCAGCCGAAAACGCTTGTTCCCCCAAGCCATTGCCATAAGGTGGGTCGGCAAAAACAACGTCGAATGGTTGCATTGTTCCTATCTGCCCCATACGTGTTGCATCACGGCGCAACAGGCGGGTAACCCCCTGTAATTCGAAAGTTTCAATATTTTTATGGATTAATCCGCGTCCTTCAACCGACTGCTCCACAAAAGTGCAGGTTTCGGCACCACGCGAAAGTGCTTCGATGCCGAGCGCACCGGTTCCTGAAAAAAGATCAAGCACGCGTTTTCCATTCCAGAAATTATCTTGCCGTGATCCCAGAATATTGAACAGACTTTCACGCGTGCGGTCGGTCGTGGGACGGATTTCCTGTCCTGCGGGCGTTGCAAGACGACGTCCGGAAAATTTACCGCCGACGACCCGCACTTGAGCCTCCGTTCGGCCGGCCGGAATGTTGGCCTCCGCTACGTCCATTTCCTTTTGCAGCGCCTTTACGATCTAGGAATTTGCTTGCTTTTTCGGACTTGCCTGTAAAAGCTTTCTTCCCGCCGCGGTCATCTCTTGAAGAAAATGGTTTTTCGGAGCGATTGCCGGAAAAACGGGATGATCTTTTCTGGTCTTGCCCATCCGGATTTTTCTTCCCGTAATGACGGCGCGGAAAGTCAAATCCACCTTCGCGACCCTCCGCAGAACCGCGATATTTTTTTTGAGGGCGATCAAACTTTCGTTCCGGGCGGTCAAAATCCTGCTTTTCGGAAAATTTCCGCTCTGTATTATATTTTCTTGGCGGCCTTCCGGTGGCTAACCGTGACTTATGGGAAAATTGTTTGTTTCCACCCTCAAAATCACGATCGGGCCCATGAGCATGCCAATGATTAGGTCTATCGTTTGCCGAGCGGTTATAATTTCCGGTTTTCTTATAATCTCTGTTTTTTCTGTCGTCCTTTGACGCATCATAGTCGTCTAACGTGCGGTCTTTCCGGAACTTTTTGCTGAAATCGGGCTTGCGACCCGATTTGTCAAAATGTTTATCACGGCGATCGAAATGCGTTTCGCTTTCGCCCTGTGAAGCGCGATGAGGATGACGTCCGGCTGATCTCTCATCAAAGCGGTTTTCGCTTCTCTCCTCTTCGTCTTTCATACGCCAGAATTTCTTATGTGCGGTTTGAGGACGGGCACCAGGAGCCATCCAGACATTGGCACTACGCAATCGTTGTGGTTCAGCTTCAGGCTTTTTTTCGAAAGCTTTTTTAAGGGGGGCGGCAGTTCTCGTGAATTTACTGCCCCGTTTATTGAAGCTGTCCGGTTTTGTTGAAAGTTGGTCGCGACCGCGTTCGGCAAAATCGGCCTTTTTCCAGCGCCTGTTAAAACGGGATGCTTCCGGTGTTGAAGAGATCCAGTCGTCATCCGAAAGCGTTGGTTTTTCCCGCGGCTTTTGTTCTCCAACAACTGGGGCATTGGAAAACGGCTTCAAAATTGGCAAATCGAAATCGGCATTGGCTTCTTCAATAAGGCGTTCGCCCAACTGGTCGCGCAGTGTGCGGCCTTTAAGTTCGCGCACAGCGCCTTCTTCAAGGTCGGCAAGTTGGAAAGGACCGAACGAAATGCGGATGAGACGTGCGACAGCAAGCCCCAGAGCACCCAGAATATTTTTGACCTCACGGTTCTTACCTTCTCTTAAAGCGAGAGTAAGCCAGACATTGGTTCCTTGTTCACGTTCAAGAGTTGCTTCCACAGCCCCGTAAAAAATGCCGTCTATAGCGATACCGTTTTTTAAAGCATCAAGATCGGCTTGCGTTACTTTACCATGAGCACGAACACGATATTTGCGCACCCAGCCGGTTGACGGTAATTCAAGAACACGGGCAAGTCCCCCGTCATTGGTGAGAAGCAGCAAACCTTCGGTATTGATATCGAGTCTGCCAACGGAAAGTACGCGGGGCATTCCTTCCGGCAGGCTATCAAAAACAGTAGGCCGACCTTCCGGATCGCGGTTGGTTGTCACCAGTCCGGCCGGTTTGTGGTAAAGCCAGACGCGGGTGCGCTCAATAGGGGGCAAAGGTTTGCCATCAACAGTAATTGCATCTGTACGTTTGACATTGAATGCGGGAGTATCAAGAACCTTGCCATTAACCGCGATACGTCCGGCGGCAATCATGGTTTCTGCGTCCCGTCGCGATGCTATTCCGGCGCGCGCCAATCTTTTGGCAATGCGTTCACTGCCGTCGCTTTCTTCACTGGTTTTTACCCTCGGCGATTTGGCGTCTTTCTTCCCACGCGGGTCGAAATTATTTCTGGTATCCCCCCTGTTATTTTGCGGTTTCTTATTGCCGCGATCATATGTCATCTCACATTATCCTTTAGAAGCACCGGGGGCGCATTGTTAATTTTTAACCGCTCTAGCTTATTTTTTTCCGATATGGAATCTCTTTCGTCAGGTGTTTTCTGATAAACTGCCATAAATGACATAAACTGCGGATAAAATCCAATTGTTCCGGTTTTTCAAAATGCTGGCTCTTCAAAATGATTGAAAGGTAAAAATGACAAAAACGCCAATGGAAATAGCGCTTGAAGAGGCAATTTCGGCAAATGCGAATGACGAAGTGCCGGTTGGCGCCGTGATTGTCAAGGACGGTAAAGTGATCGCCAAGGCTTGCAATCTTACGCATAAAAAATTCGACCCGACAGGTCACGCAGAAATGCGGGTTATTCGTATGGCATGCGAGATGCTTCAAAGTGAACGATTGGTCGATTGCGACCTTTATGTGACTTTGGAACCCTGTACAATGTGCGCGGCTGCCATATCTTTTGCACGTATCAGGCGACTTTATTTTGCCACAGGCGACGAAAAAGGTGGCGCAGTTGAACACGGTGTCCACTTTTTTAACCAACCCACATGTCATCATCGGCCAGAGGTTTATTCCGGCCTGGGTGAAAGACGGGCATCCCGGTTGCTCAAAACTTTTTTTGCAGGAAAGAGGGAAGAATGATGAAAACAGTAAAATTCCCGAATGGTTCGATTGTACCTGTTTTAGGACAAGGTACTTGGGGTATGGGGGAGGGGATATCCTCCGTTGAAGACGAAGCCAATTCTTTGCGTGCCGGCCTTGATCTCGGATTGAAACTCATTGATACGGCCGAAATGTATGGAAACGGTGGATCCGAAAGAGTGGTTGGTGAAGCCCTCGTTGGGCGGCGTAACGATGCCTTTGTTGTGTCGAAAGTTTTGCCAAGCCACGCGTCACGGCAAGGCACGATTGAAGCGTGCGAACGCAGCCTTAAAAATCTGAAAATCGAAAAAATCGACCTTTATCTTCTTCATTGGCAAAGTAGCATTCCTTTAACCGAAACAGTTGAAGCTTTGGAAAAACTTGTCACACAAGGCAAAATCGGTGCGTGGGGTGTCAGCAATTTCGATACCGCACTCATGCAAAAACTTGAAGGCATTTCGCCAAAAGGTCATATCGCAACGGATCAGATACTTTATAATCTGTCTCGTCGCGGGCCCGAATTCGACCTCATTCCATGGTGTGAAAAACGGCATATTCCGGTGATGGCCTATGCACCGATCGAGCAGGGGCGCATCATGAAAAACCATGATCTTATCAAGATTGCAGAAAAGCTTGGTGTTGCACCATCGGTGCTTGCTCTGGCATGGGTTATCCGCAATCCGCTAATGATTGCTATTCCAAAAGCCTCGTCACTCAAACATTTGCGCGAAAACGTCAAAGCTCTTGATCTTGAGCTCGACAGTAATGTTCTTCAGGCACTTGATAAAATATTTTTGCCACCATCACACAAACAGCCGCTCGAGGTTATTTGAAAAACGGGAACCTCGCTCAATAAAGGGAAAATGCCCGGAAATACCGTTCGGACAATATTCAAAAACATTTGGCAAAAAAATAGCCGGTTTTTGAACCCCGTTAAACTGAACGCCGTTAAACAAAGAAGTTTTAAAAAATTTGAACGTTAAGAAATGCGAAACACCAAATTTATAGACTGCAATTCATTTCCGAGTAGTCTGTTTATTCAATTATCGATTTGGAGATTTTGCCGGAAACTCTTATCGATCGAAGATTGACTGAATCGGCATTTAAAACAAACAACCAGATTAGCTATAGGACGCTATTTTTAACGTGCGTTGCTTCAATAAAATTAAAAACGTTGAACTCTTCCCAAAGGCTGGTTTTAAGGTTGGCGAGATTTTGGCGTTTAGTCAGATGAATGGCTGATTATATTGCACCAATCGGGATATTCGTTTGATAGGGCGGTAAGCTTCATTCAGGAACAGGCTGGAAATGGCGTCATGAATTCGGATGTTGTTTTGCTGCCACTCCAACACCTGATGAGAGAGTAAAACGTTATCAAAGGAAAACTTGAACGAAGTTATCGCCGGCTCATAGAGGCGAACAGTCACTTTTCACGACTTTCAATCAAACAAAGCAAATCCTTTTGCAATCAAGGAAGACCGGAATGTCTCGACGAAAAGATAAACATTCTAACAACAAGACATTGCCTTGATTACTAGAAAGGCCACCAGCTCTTCTTGCCGGACGATTCTTTCAGTGCTTTCTTTCTCTCGCGTTCTTTTTTGGCTTCATCTTCACCTTGATCGCCGATTGGCGCAGATGCCGCCGGTTGGCGATAGCTTAATGGAGGTTCGCTCAGATATTTGCGTGTGGTGGATGAACCGCCTTGCGTTTCTTTTTTGCGGCGTAAATATTCGGCACGCTGTTCTTTGTCATTATTGACCTGCTCATTGCGGTGGATACCGTTGAGCCAGTCACTGGAACCGGTTGATTTTGTTTCTTTGCCACTATCGGGCACAATGGGTGAAACATAGTTCGGGTTATTCTGGTTGGCTGTTGCTTCATCACGCAATCTTTGGCGTTTCTGCTCGGGCGATTCCGGCCAATCACGTGTACCAGTCTGGGCAACATTTGTCTGCGGTTGCGGGAGAACGCCTTTTGTACCGGGGGCAGGACGAACAAGTTCCGGACGCGGCTTGGTATCAATCTGATTCCTGTTATTATTCGATCTGATGGATGCAATATTGGAAAAATCATCAACCAGCTGTTTTCCGGTTGATTTATCAGTACCATAGGTCGGACTGGAAACGCCACATCCTGTCAGCATAAGACCGGCCGTGACCATACCCGTTACAATAATTGCTACTTCGCGTTTCTTCACTGCTAATCCGTTCCCGGCTCCGCCGCCAAAAATTGCTTTTACTACTCCGCCCTCAGGCAGATAACGATACCTTTTTGCGCCACAAATTGGCACTTATAGATCAAACCCTTAGCATGAGATGAGCCTTGACGGCAATCCCCCCGGCAATAAGGAAGAATGATGAAGTCGTATGAGTTTCTGGACACTGGCAAAGCAATAGCTCTGCCAGTGCTCTTTATTTATCAGATCTTTCCGAGTGCATGAAGCTCATGCAACGCTGCTGCGTCACGCGCCGATACATCCGGATATTCGGGATCACTCCCGACATCCTGGGTATAGCGCCATGAACGGGCACATTTCTTACCGTCTGCTTTATGAAATTCCACAGCAACGCCTTTGACATCATCAAGCCGGAAAGCATCTTTCGGTGCTTCAGCATTGGTAATGACAATATCGCTTGTGATCGATATTTCTGCCATATCCATACCTTCGACAGCTTTCAACAAATCAAGGTCGGAAATATAGACGACGGGGGCTGCTTCCAGCGAAGAACCAATATGTTTTTCAGCTCTTTCAAGTTCAAGAGCACCTGTCACGACTTTACGGACCTGACGAATTTTGCGCCAGCGCTCGTTCAATTCGTTATCACACCAGCTATCCGGCGTTTTACGGAACTGCTCGAAGTGGACCGATTTGCTTTCCGGATGCCGTTCCAGCCAGGCTTCTTCCATTGTGAATGGAAGCATCGGGGCAAGCCATGTGACCATGCGTTCGAATATCTCACGCACAACATGGATCGCGGATTTGCGCTTTATCGAAGAGGGCGCATCGCAATAAAGTGAGTCTTTGCGAATATCAAAATAGAAAGCAGAAAGGTCGACGATTGAAAAATCAAGCAACGCACGGGTGATGCGTTTGAAATCGAACCCGTCATAAGCCTCGTTGACAAGCCCGTCCAGTTCATAAAGGCGATGCAACATGAACTTTTCAAGATCAGGCATATCTTGATAGGCAATGTTTTCACCTTCATCATAGGCGAGAGTACCAAGCATCCAGCGGATGACATTGCGGAGTTTCCGATAGGAATCGACATTGGTCTGGATGATATTTCTTCCCAGACGCTGATCTTCCCAATAATCGGTTGTCATGACCCAAAGGCGCAAAATATCGGCGCCGGAAGTATTGATAACGTCTTGCGGAGCCACAGTATTTCCCAACGATTTCGACATTTTCTTGCCTTGCTCATCGAGTGTGAAACCGTGCGTCAATATGGCGTTATAAGGTGCTCTTCCGCGCGTTCCGCAGCTTTCCAACATGGATGAATGGAACCATCCACGGTGTTGGTCGGATCCTTCAAGATAAAGGTCAGCTGGCCATTTCAGATCGGGGCGGTCTTCAAGTGTAAAGACATGTGTACAGCCCGAATCGAACCAGACATCAAGAATGTCATGAACTGGTTGCCAATCCTCCTTTGCATGTTCACCCAGAAAACGTTCTCTGGCGCCTTCCTTGAACCAGGCGTCGGCACCTTCTTTTTCAAAAGCATCGACAATACGCTTATTGACAGCCTCGTCTTTGAGAATTTCGCCGTTTTCCTTGACAAAAATTGCAATGGGAACTCCCCATGCACGCTGGCGCGATAATACCCAATCGGGACGATCTTCCATCATGGCGCCGATGCGGTTTTGTCCTGCCGGTGGCACAAAACGTGTATCTTGAACGGCTTTGAGGGCGCGCTCGCGCAATGTGGTTCCATCAGCAAGCTTCTTGTCCATGTAGACAAACCATTGTGGTGTGTTGCGGAAGATAACAGGTTTCTTGGAGCGCCAGCTATGCGGATAAGAGTGCTTGATACGTCCGCGGGCAAACAACATATCTTTTTCAATCAACAGGGCGATAACGGTTTTATTGGCATCGCCATATTTACCGTTGTCATCAATAACTCTTGAAGCACCGCCTTCGCGATCGGGGCCGAAGCCGGGAGCGTCTTTCGTGTAGTAACCGGCATCATCAACAGGGAATGGAATTGATGAATCAATGCCGAGTTCTTCCAATTTTGCTTTATTGGCAACCCATACTTCAAAGTCTTCGCGCCCGTGACTAGGCGCTGTGTGAACAAAACCCGTACCGGAATCGGCCGTTACATGGTCACCATCAAGCAGAGGAACTTTGAATGCATAATCATTTGCAAAGCCTTTGAAGGGATGGGAAAGCAACATCGTCTCAAGCTCGGAAGGGTTCAAAGAGCGAAGCTTTCTGAAAGTCAGTTTTGCTTTTTTTGCACTTTCTTCGGCCAATGCATCAGCAAATATAAGTTTTTCACCGGGCTTCGGACCATAATCATTTTCAGCATCCACAACCTGATAAAGCCCATAAGGAATGCGCGAAGAATAGGCAACAGCACGGTTACCGGGAATTGTCCATGGAGTGGTTGTCCAAATGACAACGAAGGCTCCCGACAAATCATCGGCTTTTGCTTTCAGCACAGGAAATTTGACCCAGATTGTGTCGGATTCAACATCGTGATACTCGACTTCGGCTTCAGCCAAGGCGGTGCGCTCGACCACCGACCACATGACAGGCTTTGAGCCTCGATAAAGCTGGTCGGACATGGCAAATTTCATCAATTCTCCGGCAATGCGTGCCTCCGAATGGAAAGCCATTGTTGTGTAAGGATTTTTGAAATCCCCGATAATACCAAGGCGTTTGAATTCGTCCGATTGGGTTTTGACCCAATGTTTAGCAAATTCCCGGCATTCCTGTCGGAATTCGTTAATCGGAATATCGTCTTTATTCTTGCCTTTTGCGCGATATTTTTCTTCGATTTTCCATTCGATGGGCAGTCCATGGCAATCCCAGCCGGGCACATAATTGGCATTATAGCCCCGCATCTGGAAGGAACGGACGATTGTATCCTTTAAAATTTTATTCAAAGCATGACCGATATGGATATCTCCGTTGGCATAAGGAGGGCCATCATGCAAAACGTATAGCGGTCGGTCGACAGCCTGTTTGCGCAGTGCGCTATAGAGATCCATCTCTTCCCAGCGTTTGACGATTTCCGGTTCTTTTTGCGGCAGTCCGGCGCGCATCGGAAAGTCTGTTTTGGGCAGGTAAAGGGTTTTTGAATAATCCATGGCTTGGTCTTTATTTGACATGTTTAAAAATTCCTGTCGAACGTCATTTAATCGAAATGATTATCTCTCCCGATCTTTCGAACCTTTGCATTTATCAGGCAAGAGTGAAGATCGGGCTAATAATTCGTAACGTCAACAGTTCAGAAAAATGTGCACTCATGATGCATGGCTTTATCATGAGATGAAACAGAAAGAAAACTGAAAAATCGACAAAAAGAAAAGGCCCCGTAAAATACGGAGCCTTTCCAAAACAAAGTTCGTTTAAATTAGAACTTGTAAGCAACACCAACGCGGAAATCGTTGGTCTTGTAGTCAACATTGTACTTGATGTTGTTCTTGCTGTAGTCTTCGTCACCGAAGTCGGTGTAACGATATTCAGCACGAAGGATGATGTGGTCTGTCATAGCATAGTCGAAACCAGCGCCGATTGTCCAACCGACGAGTGTATCGCTATCGCTAGCTGAATAACCGGGAATTGTATTGCCGCTAGCATCTTTCATGCGGAAGTGTGAATCAACCTTGGCGTAAGCAACACCACCGGCGATGTAAGGCATCCAGCGGTCAACTGCATAACCAACGCGAGCACGTGTTGAACCGGCCCACTGTTCCTTCAGCTTACCGTTGAGGCTGAAAGCGTTATCGTTGTAAGAACGCTTGTCGCTCTCGTCCATGTCGCCCCATACCCAGTCGGTATCAGCACCGATAACAATGTTGTTGCCGAGGTCATAGTTATAACCGGCATAAATGCCACCGATGAAGCCTGACGGATCAGGAGAGAAGCCTTGTCTACGGCTCCAGTCGCCATTTGCACCGTGGTATTTGCCCTTAAGGTCTGTATCAGACCAGGAACCGCCGATCTGGGCACCAGCATAGAAGCCGGTCCAAGAGAAAGCAGGAGCTGCAACAACAGGAGCTGGCTCCTGATTTGCTACAACGTCAGCAGCTTGAGCTGCAGAAGCTGCTGTGAGAGCAGCTGCGGAAGCAGCAATAAGATATCTAATTTTCATTTTTATTCTCCAATGCAATAAAATGCCGTCTGAACTTATATAGTTTATTCGGATAAGAATTGCTGTAGCACGAAAGACACACCTCACAAAAACCGAAGCAAAAACCTCAATAAAATGCGAGGAGGGTTGAAAAATATGGAAAAAATGCAGGTCGCTTCGTTAAAAAAATGTCGAAAAAGCTTTTTGATCAGAATCAAAAGCGAGCTTTACGACGTCGATTCGCAAATTTTCCGTTAATTTTTCAAGGCGGCGATTTATATGCCAAATCGATTTTTGTGTCAAAGAGAAGAGATTGGGTCGGTTCTTCATGTTCAATTTTTATCGAATCAATCCGAATTTTATCAGGATATATGACGAGCTTTCTATTCAACGCGAATCTTCCGGTTTTATAGACGCCCATGACAAAAGATAAAAAAGTCGAACAAAACAATAAAAAAGCCCCGCAGTTTCCTGCAGGGCTTTTTTCAATTCTTTAAGAAGAATTAGAACTTGTAGGCAACGCCAACGCGTACGTCGTTGGTCTTGTAATCTACGTTATATTTGAAGTCTTTGTTGCCAAAGTCCTTGTCGCCAAAATCGGTGTAACGATATTCAGCACGAAGGATGATGTGGTCGGTCATGGCATAATCAACGCCGGCACCCAATGTGTAACCGGTCAAAGTCTTATTGCCACTGGCCTTGCTGTAAACGCCATCAGCATCCGAGAACTTGGCATCGGAATCGATCTTGGCATAAGCAACACCACCAGCAAAATAAGGCATCCAGCGATCCATCGAGTAACCGATGCGAGCACGGGTTGATCCAGCCCACTTCTCTTTGATTTTGCCGCTAACTTTGAATTCGTCTTCTGTGCCTTTGAGGTAGGACTTGCTGTCGCTTTCGTCCATGTCACCCCAGATCCAGTCTGTGTCGGCACCGAGAACAATGTTGTTGCCGAGATCATAGTTGTAACCGGCATAGAGACCGCCGATGAAACCTGATGGATCAGGTGAGAAGGATTTACCGAAGCCGGCAAAGTCTTTTGCATCGCTACGGCCTTTGATCTTCTGGTCTGTATCAGACCATGAACCACCGATTTGACCACCAGCATAGAAGCCGGTCCAGGAGAAAGCAGGAGCGGCAACAACCGGAGCCGGTTCCTGATTCATGACAACGTCAGCAGCTTGTGCGCTGGAAGCAGCGGTCAAAGCCAAAGCCGAAGCAGCAACGAGATATTTTATTTTCATTTGTTAACTCCACGCGAAATGTATTGCGATTGAGGCCACTATAGTTTGTGCGACTATAAAGTCTGTAGCAAAAATGCCACAGCAAGTGGAATGAGCCTTTTTTTGAGCGATTTAGGCAAGAAGCTCTTCAATATGGTAAACAAAGTATAAAAAAACGCCGGAAAACCGGCGTTTTGTCATTTAAAAATGTGTTTTGCGAATCAACTATGGGCGAAAATATCGACTTCGGGAAAGCCAATAAGATCAAGTTCCGACCTTGACGGCAGGAATTCGAAACACGATTTCGCCACACTCTCGCGGCCATCTCTGATGAGCCTGGCTGCAAGAATCGCTTTCAACCGGTGAAGATAAAGAACATCGGTTGCTGCATATTCGACTTGTGCGGGAGACAGTTCATCAGCACCCCAGTCGGACGACTGCTGTTGTTTGGAAATATTGATTTCAAGAAGTTCGGCGACAAGATCCTTCAAACCATGCCGGTCGGTATATGTGCGGGTGAGCTTCGAGGCAATTTTTGTGCAGAAAACCGGTCTTGCCATGACACCGAATGTCAGAGCCAATACGGCGAGGTCGAAACGGCCGAAATGGAAGATTTTGGTGATGTCGGGATCTTTCAGAATCTTTACAAGATTTGGTGCCGTCTTTTGCCCCTTGGCAATCTGGATAACATCGGCAGTGCCATCTCCGGGTGAAATCTGGACGACGCAGAGCCGGTCGCGATGGGGCTGAAGCCCCAGAGTTTCAGTGTCAATGGCAACTTCCTTGACATTATAATTTTTCAAGTCAGGCAAATCACCTTTGTGAACGCGTATTTTAGCCATTCTTATTGTCCTATTTGTTTCCCAAAGCAGCTAGAATTCTTGCCCAGGAGCGTTGGCCTTTATGGAATGATTTGAGATTGTATTTTTCATTTGGAGAATGGATGCGATCGTCGTCGAGCCCGAAACCGACAAGCAATGATTCCATACCGAGGAAAGATTGGAAATCACCGACAATCGGAATAGAGCCGCCCATGGCTGCAAGAATAGCCGGTTTGTTCCATTCTTCTGTTAGAGCTTTCTTGGCAAGTTGAACAAGGGCCGAATCATAGGCAAGGTTGATTGCTGGAGAAGCACCGTGATCTTTAAATTCAACCGAACAGTCGGCTGGAATTTGGGAACGAACATAATCACGGAATGACTTTCTGATTTTTGCCGGATCCTGTTTGTGGACAAGTCTGAAAGAAATTTTTGCACTGGCTTTTGCTGCAATAACGGTTTTGAAGCCTTCTCCTTCGTATCCGCCGCTAATGCCATTGACCTCGGCAGTCGGTCTTGCCCATGTCATTTCAAGAACGGTGCGTCCCTTTTCGCCTGCCGGAATCGACAAGCCTACGGGTCCTAAAAACTCCTTAGGGCCACGGTTAAGTGCGTTCCACGATTTCAAAACAGCTTCCGGCGTTTCCTCAACCCCGTCATAGAACCCGTCAAGGGTTACATGGCCATTTTCGTCGTGTAGGCCGGCGATAATTTTTGCAAGAATTTGAATAGGATTTGCCGCGGCACCACCAAAGTGGCCAGAATGAAGATCGCGATCGGCACCATGGATAATAATTTCCTCACCAACCATACCTCTTAGCGCAATAGATATGGACGGTGTATCGGCATCCCACATGGTTGTGTCGCAGACAAGTGCATAATCGGCTTTCAATTCGTCTTTGTGAGCATGCAAAAATGGTTGTAGCGAGGGAGAGCCTGATTCCTCTTCCCCCTCGAAGAGAATGGTAACGGCAACCGGAAGGTTACCGGTTTCATTTTTAAAAGCGCGACATGCTTCGACAAAGGTCATAAGCTGTCCCTTGTCATCACCGGCACCGCGTGCGGCAATAACTTTTTCACCATTGAGCTCTTTTATTTTCGGGTCGAATGGATCGTCTTCCCAAAGGTTGAGGGGGTCAACCGGCTGTACATCATAGTGTCCATAAAACAAAACATGGGGTGCGTCTTTTGTTGGTCCAGGATGATGGGCAACAACCATAGGATTACCGGTGGTATCGCGGCGCGAGGCTTCAAAACCGATCGATTTCAAATCGTTTACCAGCCAATCGGCAGCTTTGCGACAATCATCTCTATATTTCGGGTCAGTCGAAATGGAGGGGATGCGCAACAATTCAAAGACATGTTGCAGACTATTATCAAGATTTAAATCAAGGCGGGATAAAACTTTGTCAAGCATGGGGTGCACCTGCAGTTAGTTGGTTGAAAAACAACTTTAAGCCTCTTAAACCGTTTTGCAAGGCGTACGCATCATTTTTGACTTGTTAGTTCTTGTCGCATCATATCCGGTACGGTTTCCGACTTTTGACTTTCTCCACCATTCTCTTGACTCTTTCCCCGACATTATCTTTGACAATGTGTGCAGTAAAAACTCGAGCGACCGGATTGGACAATTCGTTTTATAGCCTTTCCACATTGGGGGCATGGTTCCCCTTCACGGTCATAAACCGAAAAATGATGTTGGAAATAACCTAGTGAACCATCTGTATGGACATAATCGCGTAAGGAAGAACCACCTGCTTCGATTGCCTCGTTGATAACATCGCGGATATTTTGTGCAAGAATTTCCGATTTTTGTTGCGCTGCCGCAGATTTTTTGCCGAGTGTTAACGATTTCCGTTTCGGAGAAAGGTGACTTCGCCATAAAGCCTCGCAAACATATATATTTCCAAGTCCGGCAATGATGGTCTGATCAAGAAGTGCGGCTTTAAGAGGGGCTTTTTTGTTATGCAAAACCTCGTTTAGATAGGCACCTGAAAGACCGTTTCCGGTTGGTTCGGGGCCTAAATGGGCCAATAATTTATGGTGTTCCAACTCTGCCGTTTTTGTCAAAAGCATAAAACCGAAACGGCGTGGATCATTGTAGACGGCATGCAACAACTCGCCATTCGGCGTTCTGATATCCATTTCAAAATGGTCATGTGCCGCAAGCTTGTTTTTTTCGTGATAATAGGAACCAAGCGTCGTGTTTTCAATTCGCCACGAACCGGACATGCCCAAATGGCTGATAATGGTCTCATCACTATCAAGATGGATGAGGAGATATTTTGCCCGCCGTCCGAGGCCGATAATTTCGCGCCCCGTAAGGCGGGACTGAAAATTTTCCGGAAATGGAAAACGAAGATCCGGCCGGTTTTGCTTGACGTTTATTATCTTCGCATGGGTAAAGCTTGGTTCAAGACCACGTTTTACAGTTTCAACTTCAGGAAGCTCAGGCATATACGATTGCTTTGATTATAAGCGGGAGTTTATTCCAACCGCTCCGGTTCAGACAATTAACATCGTTCTTCAAAAATAGTCGATACGAGCGCCATTTTTAAGGTCGCGAAAAAGTTTTTCACGCAGAAAATTGAATTTTCATAGAAAGTGGAATAGCATTTTTTCAGAGAACAATAAGTCACAAAAAATTTTTAAATTTGTTATCAAATAAAGTGATGCGAGACATTTTTTAACCACACTGGATTATAAAAACATGTTTATTATAGGATGTCATCGAAATAGGAATGTATGGGTTAAAAATTAACGAATTTTTAACCTTGAACTGTTATCTATCGAAAACAAATAAATGTTATCTTCTTGAAAAAGAGCGATAACGCACTTAAATTAAGTTCAATACAGCGGTGATTGACCACGGATGTACTGGCAGTCAACGCATAACGGAAGGTCGGGTTTTCCCCCGGCCTTTTTGTTGTTTTTAGCCATTTTTGAAAAACAGGTTTCGATTTTTTAGAAAAAACGGAATTCGTATTTTCAGATCACGCTTTGTTGGAAAAATGGGCTTGATTACGCCCATTCACCTTTTCTGAAAACCGGAACTTTTTTCCCGTCATCGGTGATACCGTCAATATTGATTTCCCCAGATCCTATCATCCAGTCGATATGAATAAGGCTTTTATTGCCACCCTGCTTTTCGATTTGTTCTTTTGAAAGTGCGGCACCGCGCAAGAAGCATTTTGAATAGCATTGCCCCAGCGCAATGTGGCAGGCCGCATTTTCATCAAACAATGTGTTATAGAACAAGAGGCCACTTGCAGAAATCGGAGACGAATTGGGAACGAGTGCTACTTCGCCCAAATGACGGGCACCTTCATCGGTATCAAGTATCTGTTGCAATACTTTTTCGCCTTTCGAAGCGTGCGCCTCGACAATGCGCCCTTTTTCAAAACGGACTTTGATTTTGTCAATTAATGTGCCTTGATAGGATAGGGGCTTTGTCGAACTTACATAACCTTCAACACGATGGGCGTGAGGTGTCGTGAAAACTTCTTCAGTCGGGATATTCGGGTTGCAAATAACGCCGTTTTTTGCTTTCGAGGCACCACCTTGCCATTCATGACCATCAGCAAGACCGATTGTGAGATCTGTTCCAGGGCCACTATAATGGAGAGCCGAGAAGCGTTGGTCGTTTAGCCATTTTGCATGTTTTTTCAGATTGGCATTATGATCTTTCCATGCGCCGATTGCATCCGGCTTATCGACACGGGACGCAGAAAATATTGCATCAGCAAGTTTTTTTGTCGCCTCGATGATTGGTAAATCGGGAAAAACCACGGCTGCCCATGACGGATTGGGATAGGAAACAATATTCCAGTTGATGTCAAAACCGGCAATTTTTTCCAGTGCCGGTTGATAGGCGACAGATGTAGCCTTATTGACGCGTGAGACTTTGGCGGGATCTTCATGAGCAAGAAGTGACGGATTATCTCCAGCGATAGCAAGACGAGCAGCCCCGTTTGCATAGGCCCTTGCCATGCCTTCATAAAGCCAGCTCGCAGCCTTATCGAAGCTCTTCTCATGAGCATCTTTGAAACGGCAAAGCGTCATTTCTTCATCACTGAAAATAGGGGTAACGACACCGGCACCGGCTTTATACGCGTGATGGGCAATCCGACGTACGAGTGGAAGTGCAGCGAGCGGGCTTGTGAGAACGAGATCTTGACCTTTCTGTAGGTTGAGACCGACCTTGACTGCGACTTCTGCAAGCCGGTCTAGTTTTTGTGGATCGATAACAGATTGGTCTTCATTCATTGGGGGTGTTTCCTTTTAAAATTAAAAATCGCAAAACGACATTTACAGAATAAATAATAATGTTTTTGACGGCGATATTAAAGGCACTTTGGAATAGAGACGAAGAAAAACGGAAATGAAACGGGACAAGTATTGGAAACAGAATTTAAAACTTTAGTGAAGTTTGAAAATTTCGATAGACAGTAAGGTTCTATCCATTAATATCTCTTGTTGGAGAATAATTTAAGAAAAACCAGAGGGAGAATAATGTGAAACAGGATATATTGGTGCTAAGTCCGCTTGAAGAGCGTCAAATGGAGGACCTTGACAAGCGTTATCACGTGTTGCGCGCAGATCTTGCAAAAGATAAGGCCGACTTTATTGATAAAAATGCAAAGGATTGTCGTGCAGTCATTAGTACCGGCAATATTGTTTTTGATAAAAAGCTGATTTCAAAATTGCCACATGTCGGCCTTGTCGCCTGTGTGACTGCCGGTTTTGACCAGGTTAATCTCAAGGATTTGAAAGATCATCATATCCATTTAACCAATACACCCGATGTTTTGACTGATGACGTTGCCGATGTTGCGCTGATGTTGATGCTCGCCGCCCGTCGCAGGCTTGTTTTTGGTGATCATTATGTGCGCTCGGGTGAGTGGGCCAAGAAAGGCCCGATGGATCTCACAGAAACAACTGCCGGAAAACGCGCTGGTGTCGTCGGTCTCGGACGGATAGGGCACGCTATAGCCAAACGATTCGAAAGTTGTGGGCTCACAATCGGTTATTATGGCCGCCACAAAAAACCGGATATTGCTTATCAGTTTTTTCCATCTCTTATCGAACTTGCCAAGTGGTCGGATATTCTGGTTATTGCTGTAACGGGCGGCAAGGAAACTGAAAAACTGATTTCCAAGGAAGTGATTGCAGCACTTGGAAACCGCGGTTCCCTTATCAATATTTCTCGTGGCACGGTTATCGACGAAGACGCAATGATTAAAGCCTTACAAAGCAAAGAATTGGAAACAGCCGGTCTTGACGTCTATCTTAACGAGCCAAATATCAATCCGGCATTTTATAAGCTTGAAAATGTGGTTCTCTACCCCCACCATGGCAGTGGTACTGTTGAAACACGCGACAGGATGTCGGATCTCGTGGTGGAAAATATTGATGCGTTTTTTGCCGACGAACCTTTACCATCGGAAGTTAAACTTTGACGTTGAATTTCTGTCGGGAAGGAAAAATGTTTATTAACAAAATAGTTTAAGAACGCTTTTTTCAAGCCCATTCTTTCTTAATGTTTAGCAATGGAAATGTTGATAAACGAGAGATAAGCACTGTAGCCTGATACAGTGCTTATTTTTTGAAACAAAGATTGTTTCGCGCAAATTTTTGTCTGTTTAAAGCCGGTGGGAAAATGTTTCGGAAATTTCTGGCATGACTAAATAAAAGACCAAAAACCCGGTTTGATAGTCGGCATGCCTCGTTCCGAAAAATTCACTTCAAAAAAATGGCCGGTATCTTCAACCGCCGTTCATTATGATTTTCAACCATCATTAAAAGCCGACCGTTTTATAGAGTTGAAGCGGAAATTTCCGTTACAATAATAAGGTGTCCTGTAACAATAATACGGGACACAGCCATTATTTCCGGCTTTTCATTGTGTTTTGAGTTTTACCCGCCGAACAGCTCTGCCATTTTTGACGTTGAAAACAAATTGCAATTAGCCACCAAGCTCCGACATATGACGGCTTAAGCCGCAAATGCCATCTTTTTCGATTGAAAATTCATGTCCCTTCGGCTTGCTGTCAATTGCTTTCAGGATAAGTTCTGTCAGTTTTTCATCACTTTCCGAGCTTCTGATAGCTTCACGCAATTCGACCATGCCGGATTGCCCCATGCAAGGATAAAGTTTACCGGTCGAACCGATGCGCACACGATTGCACGAAGCACAGAAATCGCATGAAAGCGGGGTAATAAACCCAAGTCTACCCCCTGTTTCCTTGACTGTTACATAACGGGCAGGGCCGCCTGAACAATGGGCATCCGGAACCAATGTCCAGCGTTGTTCAAGACTTTTCCGCAAAGCACCGAGTGAAAGGAAGGTTTCATAACGGTCGTGACCGGTATAGCCCATCGGCATTTCTTCAATGACGGTGAGATCCATACCGCGCCCATGGGCAAAACGGATGAGATCGTCAACTTCACCGAGAAAGCCGCCACGCATGGCAACAGCGTTCAATTTAACTTTCAATCCGGCTTTTTGTGCTGCGTCAATGCCGGAAAGCACATGGGCAATGTCACCGCGACGGGTCAATTGGTGATAACGGACAGGGTCAAGTGTATCGAGAGAGACGTTGACACGTTTGACACCATTTTGAACAAGTGCCTCGGCATAACGGGCAAGCAATGTTCCATTGGTTGTCAGTGTCAATTCTTCAAGACCATGTCCGAGATGCTTCCCCAGCATTTCGAACAAAACCATAATGTTGCGCCGTACCAGTGGTTCACCACCGGTAAGACGGATTTTGGTGACACCAAGATCAATCATCCGGCTTGCAACGCGGTAGAGTTCTTCGATTGTCAGAAGCTCTTTTTTGGGTAAAAACACCATTTCTTCCGCCATGCAGTAAACACAGCGTAAATCACAACGATCGGTTACAGAAAGTCGCAGATAGCTGATCTTTCTGCCAAAAGGATCAACCAACTTTGATTCTGGTGTTTTTTGCACTCTCTAAACTCCTTACTGGACAAGAGGTCCCTCACCGGATTTTAAATCAATACCCGTGATATGGGATTTTCCGGCCAAAATTGCTATATATTGTTGAACAGCTTTTGACCAGCTTGACGCCTCGAGCCAGGCAGCAATTTTTTCTTTTACCAGTTTGAGCGGAAGAATTTCTCCCGGGATAATCTGGTTTATTTCGACAATATGATAACCATAACGGCTCTCGATTGGTTGCATCAATAGCCCCGTTTTTTTTGCTTTTTTCAAAGCACTTTCAAATTCCGGCACAGTCGACCCGCGTGTTATCTGACCAAGATTGCCACCTTGAGCTGCTGAAGGGCAGGAAGAAATATCTTTCGCAAATGTGGCAAATTCATGTGGATTTTTTTTCACCTGTTCCAAAATGGCATAAGCTTTCTCGCGTGCTTGATCGAAGGCTTTTTTGTTTTTCGGGTTGGCACCGATAAGAATGTGTCTGACCTGCCAGATCGTTTCGGTTGAAAAGCGTGATGGATCGCGATCATAGAATGCTTTGCAATCTTCTTCACTCGCTTCAGGTGTTTTTATTTCACCTTCAAGAAGGGCAGAGATTGCCGCGTCAAGCTTTGTTTGCTGGCCACTGTCTTCGCCCGCGTTATTTTCCCCGACACAGTCTTCATTATCGGGAACAAGATTTTTGTTTTTCGCTTCCTGCCACAAAAGTTCACGGATAACCAATGAACGCGCAGCTTCAAGAAGCGCTTCACCCGGCGTTGGAGCCGGATGATTTTGTGCTTCTTGCAGAATATCGACTTCGGGAATGACAACGCCATTGACGCTCACCTCTTTGAATAGCGGCTTGGCTTTTGGCGGAATTCTCGTGTCGATTTCCTGCTTTGTGGGCGAGGAGGGAACCACTATTTTTTTTAATCCCGAATGTTCGACTTTTACCGTTGTCGCCATAGACAATTACTCCTTTATCCGCAGTTTTACTCCGTTACTTCTCTACGGATGTGAACGGGCAGGCGGTCTTTTTTGCGAACCACCTGATATCCCGAACGCCAGATATAACGCACCGGCGCACTCAGCATATGAACGAGGCGTGTAAACGGGAATAAAAGCAAAATGGTGAGCCCGAGGAAAAGGTGCAGTTTGAATACAAAAGCCACATCGGTGATATAGCTCGAAGCTGCAAGGTTGAAGGTGAATATTCCCTGCGCCCAATCCATCAGCTTGACCATTTCATGCCCGTCGAGATGCTGCATCGAAAAAGGTATGGTTGCAAGACCGAGGAAAAGCTGTGCCCACAACAGAAGAATAATCAATGTATCTGTTGTGCTTGAAGTTGCCCTGACCCGCGGGTCGAACAAACGCCGATGGACAAGCATTGTCGCGCCGATAATGGCCATTGCTCCGGCTATGCCACCGGCAGTCATTGCAACAATCTGTTTGAAACTATGGCTGACGCCTAGAGCATCCCAAACGGCAATCGGTGTGAGAAGCCCGACAAAATGGCCTAAAAAGATAAACAACACACCGACATGGAAAAGAACAGAACCCCACATCAATTGTTTACGACGCAACAACTGGCTGGAACTTGCACGCCATGTATAAGGCTCGCGGTCATAACGGATAATCGAGCCAAGTGCCAGAACAGTCAAAGCAATATAGGGATAGACCCCGAATATGAGTGTATGGAAAAAGTGCAACATTGTCTCTCTATCCTTAAATTTGCGTAGAAGCATCGCGGTGCTGGGCACGGATGCGACGTTGTAACCGGTCAGGCCCGCAATCATTTTCACCCTGATTGCCACCGAAAGTAATGGCTTCCTCTTCCCAGATGCGGTCGAGAGCCTCAAGGTCATTCGGGTCATCTTCTTTACGGTTGACGATTTCGGCCGTTAGTGCCTCGTCGGCTCGTTCGCCAGACAGGCTTTCAAGAGCAACAAAAGCTGCGGCATAAACAGAACCGCGTTTTTGTAATCTCTGCCGGATAGCCGAAATGATATGCAAGGTTTCGCCAAGAAGATGGCGGGCTTCCTCGTCACTTCTTGTTGACAGAAATTCAAGAAACATCGGCAGATAATCCGGCATTTCGTGAACGTCGATTTCAAAACCGGCCTCGTCATACATGTCCTTGAGATCGACCATCGCCTGTCCACGATCGCGGTTTTCGCCGTAAACATGTTCAAAAAGATGGAGCGACAAAGACCGCGTTCTGTCAAAAAGCAAAACGTAGTCTTCCTGTACTTCATAAATGTCGCGATCGGAAATTGCCGAGACCAGACTTTTCAGGCCGACAATTTCTGCCGCATCAAGATCGGAAAGTTGATCGAGCGTTGCTCTGATAAGATTGCCCGATTGCTGCAATTCTTCATCCGGATAGCTTAAAAGTAAGGAAATGATTTTGAGATCGGAATTCATTACGCGCTCTCCTTCAATAAGTCTGTCGGTGTTGTGACGACTTTCTTACCCTTTGAGCCGAAAAGATCACCCTTTGAATTGCCGCCCGAACATCCGTTGCCGAATGAAAAGCCGCAAGACCCGCGCAGGTCATAGGCATCTTCACTCACTTCACGGTGGGATGTCGGAATGACAAAACGGTCTTCATAATTGGCGATCGCCATGACCTGATACATGTGTTCGATCATTTCAGGTGTCATGCCGACTTTTTCCGCATATTCCGGACGATATTCACCATCGACAGATTTCGCACGCATATAAGCACGCATGGCAAGCATACGTTCAAGTGCCGAAACAACCGGTGCTTCTTTGCCTGCCGTCAGCAAATTGGCAAGGTAACGCACGGGGATGCGCAACGAGCGGACATTTGGAATGAAATCGTCCATTGCAAGTTTACCGGCTTCGGCTGCCGATTGCAGCGGCGAAAGCGGCGGAATATACCAGACCATCGGCAATGTGCGATATTCAGGGTGAAGCGGAAAGGCTACTTTCCATTTCATTGCCATTTGATAGACAGGCGAATGTTGGGCGGCTTCAATCCATTCGTCACTTACACCGTCTTTACGTGCCTGTTCGATAACAGCAGGGTCATTCGGATCAAGGAAAATCTTTAATTGTTCCTCATAAAGATCCTGTTCGCCTTCTGTAGCAGCAGCATCGGAAATCTTGTCGGCATCATAAAGCATCACACCAAGATAACGGATACGACCGACACAAGTTTCCGAACAAACTGTCGGCATACCGCTTTCAATGCGCGGATAGCAGAAAATGCATTTTTCCGATTTGCCGGAAGACCAGTTGAAATAAATCTTCTTATAGGGGCAGCCTGAAACACACATACGCCAGCCGCGGCATTTTTCCTGATCGATGAGAACAATACCGTCATCCTCGCGCTTATAAATCGCACCTGAAGGGCAAACGGCCACGCAGGCAGGATTGAGGCAATGTTCGCAAAGACGTGGCAAATACATCATGAATGTATTTTCAAATTCACCGTAAATTTCTTTTTCGACATTGGCAAAATTGTAATCTTCTGAGCGCTTGGAAAATTCGCCACCAAGCACATCTTCCCAATTCGGGCCCCATTTGATTTTTTCCATGCGCTCGCCGGTAATCTTCGAGCGCGGACGGGCAACCGGCATGGTTTTTGACTCTTTTGCCGTTTGCAAATGCTCATAGTCGAAATCGAATGGTTCATAATAATCGTCAATTTCCGGCAGATCGGGATTGGCAAAAATTTTGGAAAGAACACGCCACTTTGCGCCCATGCGCGGACGTATCTTGCCATTCGATTTTCTGATCCAGCCGCCATTCCAGCGTTTCTGGTTTTCCCAATCTTTGGGAAAACCGATGCCGGGTTTGGTCTCGACATTGTTGAACCAGGCATATTCAACGCCTTCGCGGTTCGTCCAGACATTTTTGCAGGTGACAGAGCAGGTATGGCAACCGATACATTTATCGAGGTTCAGAACCATACCTATTTGCGCGCGAACCTTCATTCTGCGGCCTCCTTCATTGCTGAATTTTCTTCACCATCCATCCAATCGACATGGTCAAGCTTGCGAACCACCACAAACTCGTCACGATTGGCGCCGACAGTGCCGTAATAATTGAAACCGTATGATTGCTGGACATAGCCGCCGATCATATGGGTCGGTTTGGTAATAACGCGGGTCACCGAGTTATGGATCCCTCCGCGTTGTTTGGTTAAAGGCGAGCCCGGAACATTCACGATTTTTTCCTGGGCGTGATACATGAAGACCGTTCCGTCTTTCATGCGCTGTGAAACGATGACACGGGCAACAAGCGAACCATTGGCATTGAAAGCTTCCACCCAGTCATTATCGACAATACCGGCCTTTTGAGCGTCATTTTCCGAAATCCAGACAACCGGTCCGCCTCTGTTCAAAGTCAACATCAACAGATTGTCGGAATAGGTCGAATGGATACCCCATTTCTGGTGCGGGGTTATGAAGTTCAAAATCAGATGCGGCTTGTCACCGGCCTTGGCTTCGATCGCCGTTGTTACCGTTTTGGTGTCGATCGGCGGGCGATAAACGCAGAAACCTTCACCAAAGGCACGCATCCACAAATGATCCTGATAAAGTTGCTGGCGACCGGTGATAGTGCGCCACGGGATCAATTCGTGAACATTGGTATAGCCGGCATTATAGCAGACTTTTTCTGATTCAAGACCGGACCACGTGGGTGACGAAATGATTTTACGCGGCTGGGCAACAATGTCGCGATAACGGATCTTCTCGTCTTCCTTGGGCAATGCGAGATGCGTATGATCGCGTCCCGTATGTTCACCCAAAGCTTCCCATGCCTTGACAGCAACTTCACCATTAGTTTCAGGTGCAAGGGTCAAAATGACTTCGGTTGCATCAATATCGGTTGCAATGCTCGGCATGCCTTTTGTCGCACCCTCATCTTCAACAACGCCATTGATACGGCCGACGAGATCGACTTCCTCTTCGGTTTTCCAGTTGATACCTTTGCCACCATTGCCGACCTTTTTCATCAACGGCCCAAGGGCGGTAAAACGCTTGTAGATATTCGGATAGTCGCGTTCAACCACCGCAATGGCCGGCATTGTTTTGCCCGGAACAGGTTCGATTTCGCCCTTTTTCCAATCCTTGACATCGAATGGCTGACCAAGCTCGCCCGCAGTATCGTGCTGGCTCGGTGTTAAAACGACATCTTTTTCAACACCCAGAACTTCTTTCGATACTTCGGAGAATTTCTCGGCAAGGCCTTTGAAAATATCCCAGTCGCATCTTGCTTCCCAAGCCGGATCAACCGCGCTTGAAAGCGGGTGGATGAAGGGGTGCATGTCCGACGTGTTAAGGTCATTCTTTTCGTACCATGTTGCAGTCGGCAACACGATATCGGAATAGACACAGGTTGTAGACATACGGAAATCGAGTGTGACGAGAAGATCGAGTTTGCCTTCCGGCGCTTCGTCATGCCAGACGGCTTCTTTGGTCTCGACCCGTCCCTGATCTCCCAGATCCTTGCCCAACACGCCATTGGCCGTGCCGAGGAAGTGTTTGAGGAAATATTCGTGCCCTTTACCTGATGAACCGAGAATGTTCGAGCGCCAGACAAACATGTTGCGTGGCCAGTTTAACGGATCATCCGGATCTTCGCACGACATTTGCAGGCTACCCGATTTCAGACCGTCGACGATATAATCCTTCGGGTCTTTACCGGCAGCTTCCGCTTCGTTAACAAGGTTGATCGGATTTGCTTTCAATTGTGGTGCCGATGGCAACCATCCCATGCGCTCGGCACGGATATTATAGTCGATCAATGCACCATCCCACGGCCCTTCGGGAGCAGTCGGCGACAACAATTCGCTGACTTTCACAGTTTCATAGCGCCATTGATCGGTATGGGCATAGAAAAACGACGTGCCGTTCATCTGGCGTGGCGGGCGCGACCAGTCAAGACCGAAAGCAAGCGGAGCCCAACCGGTTTGCGGGCGCAATTTTTCCTGTCCCACATAGTGGCTCCAGCCGCCGCCGGATTGACCGATACAACCGCACATAACGAGCATATTGATAATGCCGCGATAGTTCATATCCATATGGTACCAGTGATTGATACCGGCACCGAGAATAACCATCGAGCGACCTTTGGTCTTTTCGGCATTGCGGGCAAATTCACGTGCGACTGTTATGATTTTGTCGCGCGAAACGCCCGTGATCTTTTCTGCCCATGCAGGAGTATAAGGAATATTGTCATCATAGGAACTCGCACAGTTTTTGTCTTTGAAACCGCGCTCCAAGCCGTAGTTGGCAACGAAAAGGTCAAAAACAGTGGCGACAACAACTTCGCCTTCCGGCAATTTCAATTTGCGGGCAGGTACTTTGCGTGTGAGAATGCTCTCATGATCGGTGCCGTCATCGAAACTGTGTTCGCGACTTGCAAAATAGGGGAAATCGACATCGGCAACGGTGTCATGCTCGCCTTCAAGCATGAAACTCATTTCCAATGTGACATCACGGCCCTTGCCATCTTTTGATTCAAGGTTCCATTTGCCTTTTTCACCCCAGCGGAAACCGGAAGAGCCGAGCGGTGCAACATATTCACCGCTTTTCATATCAACGGCGACAGTTTTCCATTCGGGATTATTGGTTTCACCGAGCTTGTCGGCAAAGTCGGAGGCACGCAGCAAACGATCAGGAATGAAGTGGCCATTTTTGCTAACCAGTCTGACGAGCATCGGCATATCTGTGTAGCGCTGGCAATAATCTTCAAAATATTCGGCCTGACGCTCCAGATGAAATTCGCGCAAAATAACGTGGCCAAGCGCCATGGCAAGAGCAGCGTCGGTTCCTTGCTTGGGATGAAGCCAGAGATCGGCAAACTTGCTTGCTTCCGAATAATCGGGTGAAACAACCACCGATTTTGTGCCTTTATAGCGGGCTTCCGAATAAAAATGCGCGTCCGGTGTGCGTGTTTGCGGCACGTTGGAGCCCCAAAGCATAAGGAAACCGGCATTATACCAATCGGCAGATTCAGGCACATCTGTCTGTTCGCCCCATGTCATGGGTGAAGCAGGCGGCAAATCGC
Source organism: uncultured Bartonella sp. (assembly GCA_946481695.1). The sequence goes on from CAMLON010000007.1 coordinate 46,416, forward strand.
AATACCAGTCATAGAAAGACATGCATACACCGCCGAGAAGTGACAGGTAACGCGAACCGGAAGCATAGGAGACCATGGACATTGCCGGAATCGGCGAAAAGCCGATAATCCGGTCGGGACCATATTTCTTGATTGTGTAAGAATTGGCAGCAGCGATAATCTCGTTGACTTCGTCCCATGTAGAACGAACGAAGCCGCCGAGCCCGCGTACCTTCTGGTATTCAGCCCGCTTTTCAGGATTTTCCTGAATTGCAGCCCATGCACCAACCGGTGTTTTTACCACGCGTTCCTTGCGCCACAATTTGATAAGACGCGAGCGGATCAACGGATATTTTACACGGTTTGCCGAATACATATACCAGCTATAGCTTGCTCCTCGCGGACAGCCACGTGGTTCATGGTTGGGGAGATCGGGGCGGGTACGCGGATAATCGGTCTGCTGGGTTTCCCAAGTGACAATACCACCCTTGACATAGATTTTCCACGAGCACGAGCCGGTGCAATTGACACCGTGCGTCGAGCGCACGATTTTGTCATATTGCCAGCGTTTGCGATAAGCGTCTTCCCATGAGCGGTTTTCATTGGTTGTTACACCATGTCCATGAGAAAACGGTTGTTTTTTTCGTGCCAGAAAATTCAGGCGGTCGAGTAGTAGACTCATCAATGGTCTCCTTAACTTGCGGCGTTATTTTTGTGTCCGACGACCTTCGACATGGAGAATTGCACCGTTACGGATGTAACAGAACCATGTGATGGCGAGGCAAATAACGTAAAAAATCATAAATCCCCAAAGTGCGGCTTGCGGGCCACCCGTTGCATCTTTGGAAAGTGCAAAACTTACGGGAATAAGAAAGAAAGCATAGGCAGCAATCGCGGCGGTAAAGCCGGTAATTGCAGCCGATTCACGGTCGCTTTGATGGCGTTTTTGTTCTTCCGTGGCGTTTGGCATGGACTTGTCGATAACACGGCTCATAATAACCGGTATCATCTGGAAGGTCGAAGCATTGCCGACACCGGTTGCAAAGAACAAAACCATGAATGCAGCAAAGAAACCGGGGAAAGCGATGGCACTACCGGGATTTGCAACAAAATAAAGTGCAGCACCCAGAGCAAGCATCATCAGGATAAATGCCCAGAAGGTTACACGGCCACCGCCGATTTTGTCGCTTACGCCACCAAATCCCGCACGTGCAAGTGCTGAAATCAGTGGTCCTAAGAATACATAGTGCAACACGTTTACATCCGGAAAAGTCAACCGCATCAAAAGTGGGAATGCAGCAGAAAAACCGATGAACGAGCCAAAAGTTCCCATGTAAAGAACGCACATCAACCAGTTGTCTTTGCGTTTGAAAATAATGGCCTGATCGGCAAATGAAGCCTTGGCATCGGCAATGTCGTTCATTCCGAACCAGCAGCATATGGCTGATAAAGCAATGAAAGGTACGAAAACAAAAGCACCGTTCTGTAACCAGAGTTCGGAAGTGGAACCGTCCGCTTGCGTCACTGTGAGCGGGTGACCGCCCAACCAGCCGAAGGCATTGGTGGCAATAACGAGCGGGACAACAAATTGCACAACCGAAACACCGAGATTGCCCAAACCGGCATTAAGGCCGCTGGCTTTACCCTTTTCGGCTTTCGGGTAAAAAAACGAAATATTCGACATGGAAGAAGAAAAGTTTCCGCCACCAAAGCCGCATAACAGTGCGAGAAGCGCCATCACCCAATAAGGGGTGCTGACGTCCTGAACAGCAAAACCGATACCGAGTGCCGGTATCAACAATGAAGCAGTTGTCAGCGCTGTCCAGCGACGGCCGCCAAATATCGGCACCATAAAGGAATAGAAAATACGCAGTGTTGCGCCTGAAAGCCCCGGCAAAGCAGTAAGCCAGAACAATTGTGTCGAACTGAATTTGAAACCGGCACGCGGCAATTCAGCCACAACCACCGACCAAACTTGCCACACAGCAAAAGCCAAAAGCAGAGCCGGAATAGACAACCAAAGATTCTTGTTGGCAATTTTGTGCCCGTAATTATTCCAGAAACTGCTATCTTCGGGATTCCATTCGGTTAACACGTAACCTTTATTAATTTGATTGGACATGCGAATTACTCCTGAAATTCAGGCGTTTTTTGCCCGAGCTCTACCAATTTGCGGTGGTTCATCAGTAGGATCGAAACATGCATCCAGATGAGTGCCGCAAGTGAAATGACAAATAGGATCATGAAGCAGGTTGAATAGATTCCGGTGATGTCGAGGACTTCACCGAAAAGGATCGGCAGGATAAATCCGCCAAGTCCGCCCATCATGCCGACGAGACCGCCAACAGCACCGACGCTTTTCGGGTAATAAACGGGAATATGCTTATAAACGGCAGCTTTCCCGAGAGCCATGAAGAAACCGAGTATGGCAACGACAATGGCAAAACCCACAAGGCTGATCGCAAATGTAAAGGTAAATGGACCTTTGGCAGTTTCAACCGTGTACTGTGTTGGAGGATAGGAGAGGATGAAGCATGTAATTGTACACATTGTGAGTGTCCAATACATGACACGGCGTGCTCCATATTTATCAGAAAGATAACCGCCATAGGCACGGAAGAGCGATGCAGGTATCGAATAGAGTGCAGCAATGACGCCTGCAAGCCACAGATCGATCGAATAAACATCCTGCAGATAGTGCGGCAACCACGTTGCCAAAGCGATATATCCACCGAATACGAAGAAATAATAGAAGGAAAAACGCCAAACTTGCAGTTTCTTCAAAGGTGCAAGTTCAAGCAAAGCGCTTTGCGGCTTGATGCCCAACCGGCGCTGTTCGACAAGCACGGGATCGTCGGAGGTAAAGAGCCAAAAGATCACAGCCGTGATAACGAGAACGAGCGCCCATATATAGGCCACGCCTTCCCAGCTTCCCCACCAGCTCATCACCCATGGAGCGCCAAGTTTCGTAACGGCTGCACCGACATTGCCTGCACCGAAAATACCAAGTGCAAGGCCTTGCTTTTTCGCGCTGAACCAGCGCGAAACATAAGCAACGCCAACCGAGAATGTGCCGCCGGCAATACCGATGCCAAGGGCTGCTATCAACATCCATGTATAGGTGTGGGCAAAAGTGAGCAGAAACGTCGATAAAGCCGAAGCCAACATCGATAATACGAAAATAATGCGTCCACCGATCTGTTCGGTCCAGATACCAAGTGGAATACGCACAAGTGAGCCGGTGAGAACCGGTGTGGCTATAAGAAGCCCGAGTTCGGATTGGCTCAAACCCAATTTTTTCTGTATCGCAATGCCGATAATTGAAAAAATTGTCCATACCGCAAAACATACAGTAAAGGCTAAAGAGCTCAGCCACAGAGCTTCTGAAGAGCCTTTGATCGGGGTGTCAGTTTGTTCCATTTTTACCACCAGATAAATTCTTCCTTTTTGTCGAGGGGGTATGTAGTAATGAGTGAAATAGGGCACCTTGATCAAAATCAAATGAGTTTTATTTAAAATAAAAGAAAAGCTTATTTTAAAATAATGATGATGACGCCTTGAAATATTGCTTTGCTACACTTGATAGATGCTAAGGCAAAAAATAAAAATGTTAATTAGAGGAACAATATGAGATCAGAAGATCGTTTAAAAATTCAAAATCTCGATATTTTTTCGCAAGCGAGTGACAAAACATTCGATTCTTTAATTGGCCCGGGTTTTTTCCAACGTTTTCCTCCGGGAGTGGTTCTCGTCAATGAAAATGCCATGCAGGATTTTCTCTATATCCTTGTTGATGGTCAGGTTGAAATGTATGCAACGAGCTTCGGAAGAGAGACAATTCTCGACATTATCCAACCTGTAAGCCTGTTCATTCTGGCGGCCATATTGAATGATGATGTGTGTTTGCAATCGGCCCGTACATTAACCGAAGCACAGGTGCTGATGATTCCGGCAGCGCGGTTCAGAGAAGCAATTGATAATGATACCGCATTTATGCATGCGGTCGTTCGCGAACTTTCACGTCGCTATCGTATGACCATCAAGGAGTTGAAAAACCAGAAATTGAGAAATGGGAGCGAGAGATTGGCTAATTGGATTCTGGCGGAAGCCGATACACAGGTTGAAGCCAATTATATCGATATTCCGTTCGAGAAAAAACTGCTCGCCTACAAGCTTGGCATGACACCGGAAAACCTGTCACGGGCATTTGCAACTGTTGCAAAACATGGCGTTAATGTCGACGGGTCGCGAATTGTTTTCACCGACCGACAAAAGCTTATCAATTTTGCCCATCCAGATAAGCTTATCGACAAACGCGAGCCTGTTTGATTATAAATAAATGAGCCATTTCGGGGTTAAGACTTTATCCGATTTCAAGCAGCAGGCCTGAAATCGTTATCAATAAGGAATTGTTCTTGTGCGTTTGATCCGCCGGTTATTTCGCTTTATTTCTTATCTTTTTCTTGTTCTAACGATTGTAACTCTTGTTATTGATGCGGCCCATTCAGTCGGCGCTTCTGAAGTCTTGTTTCTCCCCATCGGCTCTACAATATCGTTTGTTTTTTCGACGGGTACACGGGAATTTGACAACTTTATTTCGCATCTTTCATCTCCATATTTATCTCTAGTGGTAAAAATTGTCGGACTTTGTCCGGCATGGATCGTTTTTGCCTCTTTTACGTTCATATTTTATGTTATCGGCTATGATCGTGAAGCCCATTTTGATGATGCAAACTATGGTGAAGAGAATGTTTGATCTTTTGTCGCTTTCGGAAAAACTCAAAATGCCGAAAAAAGAAGAAGCACTCGTTGGCAGGAGTGAGCCGATCGCAACCGCAAAAATACACTATGTGAATGGTCACAGCTTGAAGGGACCATATCCTGAAAATATGCATCATATCATTGTTGCAATGGGCTGTTTTTGGGGTGTCGAACGGCTATTCTGGAAAATGCCGGGCGTTTACGTGACAGCAGCCGGTTACACGGGCGGCTTTACACCCAATCCAACCTATGAGGAAGTTTGTACCGGTAAAACCGGTCATACCGAAGCTGTACTTGTTGTCTATGATCCGACGATACTTCATCTTGATCAAATATTGAAAACCTTTTGGGAACAACATGACCCCACGCAAGGCATGCGACAGGGAAACGACATTGGCAATAATTACCGTTCGGCTCTCTATCTTTCGAATGAACGTGATTTGGAAATAGCAAAAAAAAGCAAAGAACAATTTGGGAAAGTACTTCAATCAAAAGGATTGGGGGCGATTACAACCGAAATTGCGTTAGAAGGGCCGTTCTATTTTGCTGAAGATTATCACCAGCAATATCTCGCCAAAAACCCGAATGGTTATTGCGGATTGAAGGGTACCGGCGTCACCTGTCCTATTTCTTGAAAGTGAATGTCTATAGTTAAAAGAAAGGTTCGGGTTTATTTTAAAATCTGCAATCCGTTAAAGTAATGAACTGCAATATTGTCGCAATTGGTGTGCTACTTTAAAAAAATCCCTATAAAGGTTTTTGATAATTTTTTCAGAAAATAACTTAATAACTTTATGACATCTTTGGATACCGCGAAATCGTCAATGGATAGAATTCCAGAGCGGGATGGGCCTTCTGATTGGCCAAAGTTGATCAAATAATGCGTGTTAATTTCTCAGCAAAATTGTCTAAAAATTCATGGTTCAACCGTGCCAATCACGAGGAAAATAGCGCCAATTTCGAATGAGCTTCCACCAAAAACAAAAATTTGAATTCAGAATAATCAATAATTTTGCATATATTATTTGTGCTTTTGATAGGCTGGCGGTTATTGAATTTTGACGAACTAAAAATGCGTAACACAGTTGACGGTATATTATTTCTTATCTGGAACTCGTTCACATTCTTGCTCGGGACGCATGTCGTAGAAGCGCTGTGGCATGATAACGTCATACTCGCGCTTGTTGGTCTTGTTTTCTTTCCTGGAGGTGTTTGTCGCGGTTTCAATCTTTGGGTCGGCTGGCTTTCCGCAATATTTTAAGATATTTGAAAAACATTTTCTACGTGCACCGATTGGTCATCAGCAAATAAGGTTAAATAAAATTATCAAACTCGTTATTGCCGACGAAAAAGATAGCGATGGGCATTTTTCCGGATTCATGTGAATAACAGATGTTGTTCAAGCGTGCTTCGTTTTTAAGCACCTCTAGAGCAAGTTTAACCCAATGTTTATTCAATATATTACCAATGCGGTGGTCTGGTGACAGGAATGTCGGGCTGGCTTTGTTCTTCAAGTTCAAGAAAACGTTTGGTCAAAGCTGTTAATTTTTTATCCATTTGGTCAATTGTTTTCCATTGTTCAGCAAGAACAGCGGAAAGCTCGTCGACGAGCCGCTCCTGTTCGGCAAGTTTTATTTCCACTTCGGTAAGACGATCTTTTTCAATCACAATGTGTGATCCTTATTTCTGATGTAACGTTCGCCGGGTTTTAAAAGAACTTTATTGTTTGATGCAAGACCCAGTTCAAGGCTATGAGCAATCTGGGTTGCTTTTTTCATGAACAATTCGGCATCTGCCTTCAGGCAGAGTTCATCAACGGTTTTTTTAAAAATTTCCAGCCAATGGTCAAAATGCATAGCGTCAATAGGTAAAACGACATGCTTGGGCATAGGGCGCCCGTTATAACGGTTGGTATGCAGCATAACCGATGACCAGAAGGCGAACATATTTTGTAAATGGGGCTCCCAATCATGAATATGTTCTTCAAAAATAGGACCGAGCATATGATCTTTTCTTACCCGTCCATAAAATGTACGTACCACGGATTCGATAAGTGTTTCATCTACTGCAATCGGTTCTTGTGCCATAAATCTCAATCCGCTGCTTTGATTTTCATTCCGTAAATATCAATACCGTTGCCTTCGCCCAGAAGGTCGCTTGTCAGATATATTTTGGCAGGACTGTTATCTTCTGCCGGAATTGTCACCTCGAACAGAAGGTCATTACGGTTTACCGGAACCTCAAAACGACGTCTGCCACAATCGGCGTTATTTCCGAGGTCACAAGTTATACTCATTTGGCTTGGCTTTGTGCCATCACCTCTTGCATTGATGTCGATCATAGCCTTTTTGCCACGCAAATTCGATAAAGCTCCGGCGCCGATTTCAACAACAACAACATCTTCATCGCTGTTTGCAGTAATATGGGCGTAAGGGATTCCCCCGTCATCTTTTATCGAAACAGATGCTTGTCCATAAGTTGTGATGGCTGTTGCATCTCCGGGGTAGAAAAATTTTATCCAGCTACCATCGTTATCTGCTTCCTTGCGAAAAGGAACAACTGTCTTGGTGCGCTGGTTTTGTTCGATTGCTTCTTTACGATGTTCGATAATGGCGCGACCCGAAAGACTGTTGAAAAACGACCAACCGGTAAAGCCGATTATCATGATAATCGCAAGAATACTCGGCGCAACAATGAGAAGAATTTTGGAGCGCCGCCTTGCCGATGCACGGTGCAAGGTCGTGTCTTCAAGATTGGTTGCGCCATTGACTTCAATTTTTATCTGGTCTTCAGGGCCTTCGGAAGCAAGGTCGTGCGTTTCTTCATCGGCTTTGTTCGTCTCGGTAGCAACGTAATCACTTTCAATTGCACGGATGATCTGCATCAATGCATCACGCCGCTTGGTGCGGGTGACGTCGTTTAAACCATGGCTGGAAAGCAATGCACGTTCATGCGCGTTCCATGCAGATTCATAAACCCGACGACGTTGAGCAACATTGCTTGAATCGATTTTTAGCAATGCGTTGCGGATGGCTTGCTCGGCATTAGCCAACGAATAATTCTCCTTCTTGTCAATATATCGGGTGGCAGAATAAGCAACAGCAGGTTAATTGGCAAACCAAATCTATTGTTGATTTTTTTAAAAATTTCTTGAGTTTTAACCGCGCTTTGTGAGTTAATTATGAAAAACATCGAAAGACAGAATTGCATGCTTGCTTTCGGCTAAGCTTTTAGCTATCACCCGTTACCGGTTCTGTTATAAGAACAAGACTCTGTGCCGCATTAGCTCAGTTGGTAGAGCACGTCATTCGTAATGATGGGGTCGCTGGTTCGATTCCGGCATGCGGCACCACCCTGATCTTTTGATTGTGTTAGTCCATTTTTTGTCTGTCGTCGTTTATCCAAAGATAAAGGTGACAGTAAAACGTAGCAAAATTATTCGTAACAGAAGGTAAGTCTTATTTTTATATCAGTAGAAAAATTCAAAAAACCATCATATTTGTATTTTGAATTTAAAGGCCGAAAAAAACGTGATCTTCAATAAACCTTCAAAGTTTTGCAGTAAGATTTTTAAGCGAAAATTTTTGGCATCTATTCTTCCTGTTAATTGGCTTTATAACGCAATGAAATTTCAGAATAAACCGTGCTTAAAAACGGTTTGATGAACTTAAAGTCTTACCGGATTTTTTAGGAAGGGCAGGTATCCCCATAACCAGAGGAGGAAAGCCAAAGACCAGAAAATAGCAGCCCATGCATAATGGTTACTGTCAAAAGCAATGAGATCTGTTATTTCTGGCAAAACTCGCATGGTGGCGGCAAAGATAATAAATGCGATAGCCGCTTTTGATTGCCACGGTATGGCTATCAATTTTCGTCCTGAATGACGTAAACCAGCGATTGTGAAAACACCGAGAACGCCAAGCCCCAATGTTGCAATGGTCAATATATGTAAGCCTGCATAAATCGGTAGGCTTTCGTTAAAGCCGGACAGACCGATAAGAAAAAAACCGATTGCTGCGCTGACATTGGCAAGCGCAAGGCATAAGACTTCTGCTTTTAATGCAGCTTTACCGATAAACCATTCTGCAGTTCTGTCCATAAAACCGGCACTCGCAGCAAAAGCCAGATAATATTGCATTTGTGAAGACGGCATGAAAAGCATTGAAAGAGCATATAAGACTGTCAAAAATGCAGATAGATTGCGTCTGCCCGGATGCGGGCGATATGGGCTTGTTTCGCCCGAAGGATCCAATGAGAGATTTGTAACGACAGTATTGATGCGCGAAATTGCCAAAGAGAATAAAACAACAAAAACAGCGATAATCGTCCACAATATGCGGGATGATAGTTCCGTTTCTTCGCGCCACCATGAGATTTTCAAAACGATTTCAAGTGCAAAAAGAATAATAAGCCATAGCAAAAATGACAAACTTTTCCATTTTCTTTTCGAAATAATTGGCAAGCCGACGTAAGCGATCAACAAGGCCAAAAAGGTGAAATCGAACACACTGCCGACGATCATCAGGTAATCAGCCCCCCAAAGCCCGACAATGCGACCAGGAAGCCATAATAAAAGCAGAAAGAAAAGTCTTATGCCATTTAACGGCTTTGTTTCTGTCCATTCGGCAACGGCTGAACATAGAAATCCTGCTAGGGCAGCAGAGTAAAAGCCGAAAATCATCTCATGGGCATGCCATTGCTGAGGGAAGATATATCGTGTACCGGGATAATCGAGTTGATAGACAATCACCCAGATAAATGGCATGAGTACAGCGTAACAGGCAGATACCGGAAAGAATAGAAATACGCCTTCGGTAAAAAACGGATTATGAACAATCACTGCTTTTATCTTTTTGAAAAGCCCCATTGCTCTAGTCCTTATTTCTATAAAGAAGGTCGTAAAAATCCCGATCTTTGGCAAATTCTTCGCTCATATCGAATATGTCCCGTTCGCTTCGCTTTCCCGGTTCACCTTCAACATGTCTTTCAGCGACAATTGTTCCAGGATCGCCTCCGACCAGTAACAGACGGTGAGCAATGCGCAATGCTTCGTGAAGGTCATGGGTAACAAATAACGACGAAAAACCTTGGCCTTTTGCCTCTTCAATAACAATATCCTGAAGATTGCGCCGTAAGCCAATGTCGACTGCCGAAAACGGTTCGTCAAAAAAGATAATATCGGGATTAACAGCAAGTGCGCGCGCGACTGCTGCGCGCTGGCGCATACCGCCCGACAATGCGGCCGGATATTTTTCAAGATCTGTTATTTTTAAACCGACTTTTCTTGCGCACTCCGACACGAGGTCATTTGTTTCGTCTCTCCGGCGTAAATGATTCAAACCATAGGCAATATTTTCATATGTCGTTTTCCAGGGTAACAATCTCGGCTCCTGAAAGACGATTGCCTGTTGCCGGAAACTTTTCTTGATCTCTCCTTTGTTAGGTGTCAACAAGCCTGCCGCTATCTGCAATATTGTCGTTTTTCCGGCTCCGGAGGCACCCAGAACAACCAATGTTTCATGGTCGTTGACCTGGATATTGACGTTTTCAAGAATACGTCTTCCGAGATAAGAAAACGCAATATCCTGCATTTCAATTCTCATCTTTTAACACCCCAAGGCTCGGATGCATGCCGCCAACTTTCAAAAAATTCGCGTATCGGATGAATAATACCGAATTCGGTTATCAGGGCAAAACACACGATGATCATGATAATGGCCGTTACTTCAGGAACATCAAAAGTGCTGCGTGCTTCAAAAAGGAGGCCCCCAAGCCCGCCGGAATAGCTCAAAAGCTCGGCCATCACGGCTACTTTCCAGGCACTTCCGGCCGAAAGCGACAAGGCCGGAAAAATATAGGATACCATTTGCGGAAATGTGATTGTACGAAATCGTTTCAATATGCCGATGTTGAAAGCACGTGCCATATCGTCGAGCGAGCGGTCACGCGTGGCAATTGCTTCCACGCTATTGATAAAAATAAGCGGAAAGGACGCAACTGCAATCGTCATCACAACAGACCCGCCGCCGTTTTCAAACCATATGAGTGCAAGGACAATCCAGCCTATCGGCGGAACCCCTAACAGAATGATAATGATCGGACGCATCAGCCGGATGGCAGCAAATGAATAACCGCATAATACTCCGCTTAGAATTCCGATTGAACCGGCTATGGCAAAGCCCATGAAGGAACGCTCGGCCGTTATTTTTGCCATCGCTATGAATTTGTCCGTTTGGACAAGCAAGATCATTGCTTGCAAAGTTTGTTGCGGAGAGGGGAGCACATAACTGCCATAAAGCTCATGCGCAAATTGCCAGACAGCGAAAAAACAGAAACAGCCGGCAAGCCCTGCAAATCCTCCCCAGAAATAGTTTCCAAGCGAAACAAGATGAGAAATGAATCGGGTAGAGCGCATCAGGCATAAAATCCGTCGTCAGGAAGTTTTCCGCCTAGAATTGCGGAATTTTGTTCGACGAGAACATTAAAAAATGTTTCAAGCGACGGTTTGACTTCTTTGGCATTATGGACAACGAGATGACTGAAAGCGACGGATGCTGCAATCAATCGTGGAGGGAAATCAAGTAAATCGCCAACCTGTTCGGCTGCTTTTTCCGGATCAGACCTAATTCGTTCGAGTGCACTTGCCAAACATGCATTGAGTGCTGCTATTTTCTTTGTTCCTGCATCCCCTTCAAAACCTTTGCCGATGACAAGACCGGCTTGCGGAATGGCATCGGTCTTTGAAACTTTTTCCCAAAGCTTTTGAATATCAAGTGCACGAACAATTTTTTTAGGGGATGCAGCGCTCATGGAAATCACTGTGGATGCCGCAGGTTCAACAATGACTGCTGCGTCAACCCGTCCGATCATGAGAAGCGGCATAGCTTCAGGCAGGCTTCCCGTATATTGGATGTCGATTGCATCCGGCTTGATGTCGTATGCTTTTAAGATTGCTTGCATAATATAGTCGGGCATATCGTTTTTGAACGGTACAGCAAGTTTTTTACCGACAAGATCCTGAAGTGTTTTGATATTGGATGCTTCCGGTGCGACGATGTAAAGAAGCCCGTCCGTCAGGATATTAGCCAATCTTACATCAAGGCCTTTATTATATAAATTTGCGCCGCTATAACTTGGCAAAATGGCCATATTGATTGTGCCGGAACCGAGCCCAGCTCTGATCTGGTCGGGATTGTTCCAAACCTTAAATTGGCATCCGGGTAACAATGTATCAAGCATGCCGGTTTTTACTGCATAAGCAGCGACGATAGAAGGACCCGCCGGAGGCCCCCATATTACCGGTTTTTTGTCTTCGGCAGCGGCAATAGAAGGAAATGCGTAAACAACGGGAAGAAGTGAAGCACCGATTAAAAAATGACGGCGTGTTTGAGTAAGCATTATCCACCTCGACTAGAAAATACGCGACCAAAAATGATACTATGGGCAGTCAGGTATTTTTGATTAAGATTTAAATTTTAACAAGAGTTTATTCCTCAAATTAAAAAATTCAAAACTTTGCTTTCATTTCACGCAAAACCTTTGCCTTCCTTGGGGAAGAATTGAGCCTGATCAGGGATAGCCAACAAATCTGCTCAGGCCAAAAGACTGTTAGTCTATAAGTTGTATGCAGTTATTTGAAAAATGAAAACTTATATAAAAGCAGATCAGGTGTTTGGACAATAATTCAGCCTATATAGAAATTTGTGAGCGATAAAAGCCGATTTTCAGTCAATGAACTTCCGGAAAGATGTGGGCGTTGCCACTCTTGATTTTCGTCAGATCGGTTATTTATCTGACTATTAATTGTGAAACCATATGATAGATCGTTACGAAAAAGAGACCGAGAAATATTCCTTGCCTATAAGATCAATATATCGGTCTACAAGCTTCAAATTTGTCTATTCCTCTTCTATCCGGAAAACCAATTTCAGATAGGCCGAAAATGGATTTCGCTTCTCCCGCTTCGGGTTCAATCGTCTGGCAACTGCTTCAGCAGCCCCAAGTGCCATTAACCCTTCGGCAACAATCGAGCAATCAAACGGAGGTTCTATATTTCTCATAGCAAACAGATGTCGCACGAGCTTCGCATAGAACGATTTTTGTTCATCCATAAGATTATTATAAAATTTTACAAATGTTGGATGGCGCAGAGCATAAGTTTGCATTTCAAGGAACAGAATTGTGTGGGAAATATTTTGATCATTGCGCTCAAACCAGACGATCATGTCATTCAGAGCCTTTTCAAAATTATCACCTGCATCGTCAATGAGCTGTTTTCGTGAATTTGCCTCAAATGATTTATATTGCTCGAGAAGCTCTATAAGAACTTCACCCTTATTATTGAAATTGGAATAAAAGGCTCCCTGTGAATAGCCTGCTTTATCACAAATTCCTCTGATAGAGGTTGCCTCGTACCCCAATTCTGTAAATAGCATGCGCGCAGCCTCCAACAGGTTCTGGCGTGTCTGTTGCTGGCTTTCCAATCTTGTTTTACGCGGTTTTATTTGTTTGACCATGAATTTCAGATATCATCCGAAATTTCATTCGACAAGTCAGTAAATGAAACATAAATATCATGTGATATATGAATTTCATTTGATATTTGGAATCTCTGATGAAAAAAACAGTTTTCGTAACCGGTGCCACAGGACTATTGGGTAATAATCTGGTTCGTCAATTGATCGCCGAAGGTTATCATGTCAAAGCACTGGTCCGGTCGCTACAAAAGGCAAATAAGCAATTCGCCCCCCCCCATGATGAACTTGATATCATTCAAGGCAATATGACCGATGTTTCTAGCTTTGAAAGCGATTTGAATGGATGCGAAACCGTTTTTCACACGGCATTTTTTTTCCGCGATAATTATAAAGGCGGCAGCCATTGGGCCGATCTGGAAAAAGTGAATGTTAATGGTACAAAATGCCTATTGGATGCGGCCTTAAAAGCCGGCGTCAAAGAGTTTGTTCATGTCTCTTCGATTGCAGTTCTCGATGGTGAGGCCGACACATTGATTGATGAGACTTGTGATAGAAATATAGAAAATTCGGATTATTACTATCGAAGCAAAATCATCAGTGAAACAACAGTCAGAGAATTTGCCGCTCTCCATCCAATGATGAAATGTTATTATATTTTACCGGGGTGGATGTGGGGGCCGGGTGATCTGGGCCCCACCTCGGCAGGACAACTTGCACTTGATGTCATGAACAGGAAGTTGCCTGCCATTGTGCCTGGGATCTTTTCGGTTGTTGATGCAAGAGATGTTGCCGCTGCCCTAATCATGTTCACCTTCAAGGGGAAGCCGGGAGAACGTTATCTTGTTGCAGGGCGTCACATCCATATGAAAGACCTTGTATCCATGATCGGTCATTATGCCAATGTCAAAACGCCAACAAAAACAATACCGATGCCGCTATTGTATTGCATCGCTATTTTACAGGAACTTTATTGCAAGCTTACAGGCAAGCCCATTTTATTATCATCGGCTTCTGTCCGCTTGATGGCAAGTCAATATAATAGAACGCATTTTAGCAGCGAAAGATATGAGAAAATTCTGGGGCTTCAATTCAGGCCTTTAGAGCAAACTCTGACAGACATACTGTCTGATCTGAAAAGGAATTAACCTCATAAATTGGAAGTTAATCCGTGAATACGAATTTTCTCTTTAGAACATTCAATATTGGTTGCTATTTACCCGAAAATTTTATTTCCGATTGTTGAAAAAATTAATCAAGTCAAGCTTTTAATAATTGAAGATGAAGAGCCATATAGATTATTTATTTTTAAAATAACGTTGAATTCCAGTTACTATAAGGGATTTCTTATTCTGGCTAATGCAACACCTTGCACGATGACAATCAGACGATCGTGAAGATGAACCGGTCATTTCCAAAACCGTTTTAATGTCACTATTTGTCGTCAAAGTTTTAACGTTATTGTGTCGAGGTTTTAAGGAAGATGGTGAGATGCCTTCTTGTAACAACGCCGAGGTGGTGGATTGGTGACTATTTCAAGACAATCGCACTGTTACGCGGGGCATAGGTACTTGCTCGCCTAACGAAGAGGAGCTGATTTATTATTAATAAACTCTAAACTACTTTGCGGAGCAAAGCGCAAATGGTCGCCAAAGTTGTATAGTCAAACGATAAAAATCGGACCTTCGATAAATCAGGGTAGACGATAAAAATTCTTACCTTTTTCGTATGCTTTCTGGAAATCTTTTGTTTCGCGAATATTACCTTTAAAGGGGAGGAAATCTGAAAAATTGCATTTTTCTGATGTTTCCCAAGAAAAACATGGCGAATTATCCGGTGCATATTGTGCAATATATTTCAGCATAAAAAGCCGTGTTGTTACGGCCTCGCCTCTATTGCTGGCAATATAGGAAGAGATATCTTTTCCGGAAAGAAAGGCTTTGGTTATCGGGGCTGCCTGATTTTCTTCGATGATAAGTGAGCCAACCTCGGGGGCGCATCTTTTGGCATAAACCGTGCCGTCAAATATGGCTTCTCTACAGGTCAATGAAAAATATTTATCAATTTTCAGAGGCTGATTAAAGCCGTTATATTCTTTTCCCAAAACGCCGATAACCTCGGTCGAATTTGACTTGGTTGAACGTAAGCCGATTTCATAGCCCTCTGTCGTTTGTTTCAAACTCGTAATGACACCATCGACTGAAAATGGTGTGCTATATTTTTTTTGCGCAGTAATTTTATTGGCTTTGAAATCTTTTTCGATTTTGTCGGCATTATATGATGGCAATTGAAATACTTTCAGATTTTCAAATGTCATCAAGTGATCTGCACCCTTGATTTGCGACATATAAATTTGCAATGCGAGGAAGGTGTTGATCATATGGAATTCTTTTTCTTCGACACTCATTTTTGCCGAAGCAGAAGAAAGAACCATGATCAATATAGTAACCGCCGACAATATGCGCTTGAGCATCACTTCCTCCTTTTTACTTCCGGCATGAGATGGGATATCCGAGCCTTGTTTATCAACAATTTTCAACAAACCACATCGGAAGTTTTATAGCCTTAATTTAAAATTTATAATCTGTTATAGCGCTCGATGTATAAGGATAGTTGGTATATTTAACAATATTTTTTCATCTTTTATCATCAACTTCCGACTTTTGAGCAAGAAATAAATATTTTTGTCAAAGCGGATTTAAACGGGGTTTGCAACTTAATCTTATGCGTTTCCGATATAAGTTTGACCGAGTCTCATTCCGGATAAATTTCAGTTCACGCCGTTTAATTTACCCTTAGGCTTCACATTATATTTTTGTCGACTTGGCTTGCGTGGCGTCTTGACTATCAACTCAATCGGGAACGAGAAGAATCTGCTATATAATGTTGGAACAAAATCCACGCCAACAAGATAATTGCCCGATTGATTGTCTGGACTTATGCTATCGGCATTTTATCAAAGCTGTAGTCACGATCTACTTTTGCGATGCGGATGACGTAATGGGAATAAAATATCTCTCGTCCAAGTTTTTGTGCTAGCTTATGGTCAACATTTGCTTTCCAAGCCTTCATGCTCGCTTCGTCTTTCCAGAATGAATTGGTAATGCCGAAACCATCAGCACCGCGAACACTTTCAGCGCCAAGACAACCGGGTTGTTGCAAGGCCAACTTTTCCATGGCTATGGACATTTCTCCATAGCCATTATCACCCTCTGTGCGTTGGGATGAAAAAGCAACAATGTAATAGGGAGGCGGAGGTGTTTTTGAAAAAAGTTTGTTCATCAGGTTCTCCTCCCGAAGATCGTTTCAAAGTGAATAAAATTTTATAGTCGCCTCACTAGCATCTTTTCTCTAGCCGGTTAAGACAATATTCTTGTTTGTAGCGGATAAATTTGTTGCTTTTTTAATTGTGGGAATAATCTGAAACTATTGGATGCGGCTATCAAAATGTCAAATGATTATATCCGGAATTGATAAATTTTATTTGAGTAAATTTTTTATAAATTTATTTTTATTTTTAAAATAATTTGGACAGTTGAAGTTTTCCAACGTGTTCAACCTTTATAAAATATGTTCTGACTTCTTGTTTGAAAAAGCAGAATAATGTGGCCGAGACGACGGTGGTTTTGTTGGTCGCAAATGCTTGGAAAGCCCGCAGCTTCCATTGTTGAAATTGTGGTTTTGAAGTGAATGATACATCCGGTTTTGCGAGTGATCCCATCAACTTACCAAAAAAATACAGCTTTGTTTTCGTATAATGTATTTAACTGAACTTTGTTGATTGCATGCATTTTATGCGTTTGATTTGAGCGAAATGCATTGAGTGATAACGGATGACTTGTTCTAAAAATCAATTTTAAGCTTTTTAAATCACCGCTCAAAGCCGTTGATCGAGTCATCCCTTCGGGATTTTATTGGGGGATGAGATGGAGGATGAGAAAATAGTAGCGTAATATAGGTTACTGTTTTGACTACATTTTTTAGATTGAAATGGCGGAGGGGGTGGGATTCGAACCCACGGTACAGTCGCCTGCACGCCGGTTTTCAAGACCGGTGCCTTAAACCGCTCGGCCACCCCTCCAAAAAGGATGCGCAAGTCTTTACAAGGTTCTGGCTAAAGGTCAATCACTTATTTGAATTTTTTTGAGCCAAATTCAATTTGCCTTCGTTCCTTTATAGATGTTCACTTTCAGATCGCGCACTTTTTTACGCAATGTATTGCGATTAAGCCCCAATAATTCTGCGGCCTTGATCTGGTTGCCCTTTGTTGCCGTGAGGCACGCGAGAATAAGTGGATATTCGACCTCTTCCAATACGCGGTGGTAAAGTCCTACGGGGGGCAGCTCATTGCCGAAAGAGGCAAAATATTTTTGCATATTCAGTTCGACCGCTTCGCCAATGGTTATGTTATCATTTACTGTAACGGGATTATTCGCATCGCGATTTCCTGTTTCGTTTTTTAATTCTGCCTCGATAACATCGACCGCGATTTCTTCCTGCGGATAAAGCGCGGCAAGTCTGCGCACAAGATTTTCCAATTCCCTGACATTGCCGGGCCAGGAATAGCGGCGTAACAGATCAAGCCCGTCATTGCTGATATGTTTCAAAGGCAATCCGTCATCGGTTGCCATTTTGAAGAAATGACGCACGAGATCGGGAATATCATCGGCTCTTTCACGTAAAGCAGGAAGGCGCAAAGGTACAACATTAAGTCTATAAAACAGATCTTCGCGGAATTGCCCCTGATTGATAAGTTGATGCAAATCCTTGTTGGTTGCAGCAACAATTCTGACATCGGTCTTGATCGGTGTCCGCCCGCCAACGGTCATATACTCGCCCTGTTGCAACACACGTAAGAGGCGGGTTTGTGCTTCCATGGGCATATCGCCAATTTCGTCAAGAAACAATGTGCCGCCGTTGGCTTGTTCAAAACGCCCGCTTGAACGGGTGTTGGCACCGGTGAAAGCACCTTTTTCATGACCGAATAATTCTGATTCAATGAGATCCTTAGGGATTGCTGCCATATTAATTGCAACAAACGGCCCTTTGCGTCTTCTGCCATATTCGTGAAGTGCACGTGCAACGAGCTCTTTTCCTGTTCCGGACTCGCCGGTAATCATAACCGTAAGGTCAGTTTGCATCATGCGGGCAAGAATACGATAGATTTCCTGCATTGCAGGTGAGCGCCCGACAAGTGGCATCGTGTCGTTTGTTTCGTCGGATTTCTGTTTTTCAATTTCCGGACGAGGCTCAACCATAGCCCGTCCGACGATATTGATGAGCTCCGAGAGATCGAACGGCTTCGGCAGATAATCGTAGGCTCCGGCTTCCGAAGCTTTGATCGCAGTCATAAAAGTGTTTTGTGCACTCATGACAATAACAGGAATTTCCGGCCGCGCTTTTTTGATGCGGGGTATAAGATCAAATGCGTTTTCATCCGGCATAACAACATCGGTAATGACGAGATCGCCATCGCCATTGGCAATCCAACGCCATAACATTGCGGCATTCGGTGCAACGCGCACATCATAGCCGGCTCGCGAGAGCGCCTGATTGAGAACAGTGCGGATTGCCGCATCGTCATCTGCGACAAGTATCATCCCTTTAGTCATTGGCTTTCTCCGCTTGTCTTTCGTTCTGTCTCTTCCGGCCGCCACATAGGCAAGAGAACGCGGAATATCGTCCGCCCCGGTTGTGACTCGCATTCGACGACACCGCCATGGTCGTTCACAAGTTTTGCAACAAGCGCAAGTCCAAGGCCCGACCCATTCGGTTTACTGGTGATGAACGGGTCAAAAAGATTTTCTTGAATGTCTTTGGGAACACCCGGTCCATTATCCTCGACACAGAATTCCATGGGCAAAGTGACTTTATCATGCCGCCCTTGCACAGAAAGCTTGATGCCCGGTCGATAGGACGAGGTAAGCGTAATTGTCGGATTGTTTACACTGCCCAGCGCTTCAGTCGCATTTTTAACGAGATTGAGGAAAATCTGGATAAGCTGGTCGCGATTGGCATAGACCGGCGGCAGTGATGGGTCATATTTTTCAATAAATTTGATCTTTTTGGCAAAACCGCTTTGCGCGAGCCTTTTTACGTGATCAAGCACAGTGTGAATATTAACCGGAAAACGTTCGATCGGGCGTTCATCCGAAAACACTTCCATACGATCGACCAAAGCAACGATACGATCTGTCTCGTCAGTAATCAGGCGTGTGAGCTGACGGTCGTCATCACTGACAACACTCTCAAGGAGTTGTGCAGCGCCACGAATACCTGAAAGCGGGTTTTTTATTTCATGGGCGAGCATTGAAGCAAGGCCTGTCACCGAACGGGCAGCCCCTCTATGGGTCATCTGCCTGTCGAGCTTTTCAGCCATGGATTTTTCTTGAAACAACACAACGACACTTCCCGGAATTTCAGGTAGTGGCTGAACAAAAATATCAACGAGTTTGTCATAACCGAGTTTTGGTGATGATAAATCGACATGATATTCATTAACCGGTTTCGGTTTTTCTCTGACCTGATTGATAAGCGAGATGAGAGGACTGCCAAAGGGTAAGAATGTTTCAAGCTTGTTTCGTGCCAACACAGAAGAGCTTGCTTTGAAGAATTGCTCGGCATCGGCATTGGCATAGGCGATACTATTATCCTTGTCGACAAGAATAACCGGATGTCGGACAGCATCAAGCACCAGTCTCGCAAGATTTTGTTCGCAATTTTTAGCTTTTGGTTGCATGATCAAGCTGCCTTTTCCGGATTATCCAAAACTCTTGAAAATATCGAATTCAACAATGTCAGAACGTGTTCCGGCTTGCGTGAAGTCATAATTTCCTGCCGCTCTTCACTGCTATAGAGGCCCTTGGCGTGTTTGTTCAAATACCAGTCGAGATGTTTTCGGGCGTGACGCACGCCGGTATTTTCGCCATAATAATCAAGCATTGCGCGATAATGGTCGCAAATATAATGGCCGAGACTCTGACAGAAGGGGTGGCCAGCGATCTCTCCTGCAAGCCACGGTGCACCATAACTTGCCCGCCCGATCATGACTGCATCGGCGCCAGAACGACGCAGGCATTCTTCCGCTTCCTTAAGATTGCCAATATCGCCATTTGCTACCATCGGAATCGAAATGACGTCGCGAACTTTTTTCAAAGCATCCCAATCGGCTTGACCATTATAAAATTGCATTCTGGTGCGGCCATGCACTGTAATCATAGAAATACCGGCTTCTTCAGCCATTTGTGCAAGTTCCGGTGCGTTGATTGTTGTTTCATCCCAACCAAGCCGCACTTTGAGTGAAACGGGAATTCTTGCTACCTTTAGAACTGCTTCGATCAAGGACATGGCAAGTTTCAGGTCGCGCATAAGAGCGGCACCGGAATATCCGCCGATAACCTTTTTGGCTGGACACCCCATATTGATATCAATCATATCGGCATGGTTATCCTGAACAATTTCGGTTG
>CAMLON010000008.1 GCA_946481695.1 uncultured Bartonella sp.
CCTGAATGCCCCACAACGCTCCCTGAACATTGACCTTGAAAATTTTCTCGACTTCCTCGGGCGTTACATCGGCCAAAGCATTGACCTGCGCAATACCGGCATTGTTTACCATCACATCAAAACCGCCGAGGTCTTTTTCAGCCTGTTCGATTGCACCATAAACCTCTTCACGCACCGAAATGTCGCCAGTGATTGTGGTGGCTTTTTGCCCCAAAGCTTCAATTTCTTTTTTTACAGCCGCAATCTTGTCTTTCTTGACATCAACAAGGCCGATATTGAAGCCGTCTTTTGCCAAATGCAAAGCAATTGCCCGACCAATTCCCTGTCCAGAACCTGTGACTACAGCTACTTTATTCGTCATGAAAATTCTCCCTTTCATTCGAGATATCTTTTTCAGTTAGTGTTTAGAAGGAAATAAAACAAGATGAAAAAATGACGCAGTAAAAAAATAGTATATTTTGTTTTAAAACAATTAAAATAACAATTTTACATTATTTACAAAAGAACTACCTCTTGTAAATTCAAAACAATATTTCAATATCTATCCGCAGAAACGACAACGGAAATTTTTTATCATAATAGCAGACCAACGACGGGCAGAAAAGTGTTTTATTTTCCAGAACCTTTATTTTTTCAACTTGTACGCAATAATATAGAGCATTTTGAAAATCCGTTCCGAAGGCTAATCATTTTCACAAGTCCGAAGGCGGATGAAAGTCTATTCCTTCCCTATTAGGGATCGCGAACGAGCCCCTCGTTTGCAATGCCTCTCTAACAATTCCTATTCATTATTCATCATCACATTTCAACTTTTATCATTATCGTTCAAAGCACACATGTCAGAGCAAAATCGAAATTATAATAATTGCCTCTATCCTTGCGAAATGGCTGATAAATCCATGGACGAAGACAGGGTATTATTCTGTTTTGTAAGCTGAAGAGAAGGCCAACCATACGATATATTTCAAAAAGCGTGGCTTCGAAGACCATATCATCATCACGATTAACAAGTTCGGCGTTTCAAAAAACTTATTCTGATATGGGTAGGAAGTGTGAAAAACAGATTGGTCATTTTCCGGCTGGATGTCCAGAAAAAGCGTTCGGTTTTATAAATGATGTATAGACTATTGCCCGTTTCCCCCGCCCGCATTGAGAACATTCTCAATTCTAAAATAACAAAATCACAGAGAAAAATTAAAAATGCAATTACGTATAAACAGAAACGCAAAGTTAAAATAACGTGCAATAAAAATGGATTTTAGCGATTTTTTACAGAAAAAATATGGTGGCAATTCAAAACTTTCTATTGCCACCATATTTTGATGTTCGACAGATTTTACCGTCCCGTCATTTTCAATGTCTATTGCAATATCTATTCCGGGGCGCAAACATCAGTTCATTCTGCTGACAAATATTGGCGAGCCTACCTCAATGGCTGACGGGAATGCCGTAAAGCTCCGCCAATGCTGCCAATATCGGAGCAGATCCGGCAACAAGCTGATGACCGTTATATTCGCCGGTCTTATGGCTTGTTGTGCGGCCTTTTCCCAGGACCAGAAGCGGCAGAGACTGGTTATCTTCACCGGCAATGGCGATAACCTCTTCACGCGGACGTGGAAAATCGGCATAGCGCACATCAAGCTCGTGAAGCTTATCTTTATAAGAGGAAAGTGCCCCTTCGATCGGCAGGCAATGCGGGCAATAAAAAAGTTTATCGGGTTGTTTTGCGTCTTTGAACGCTTTTGGCAATAGAAAAAGAATGTCTTTTGACATGACGACCTCACATAAAATTTTTGGTGAGAGAGTTATACGACTTTGTTTGACCGCTTCATGATTATCCGAATTTAAATAATCAATAAAAGCGGGAAATGTTTTTCAACATTATCAGAATCTATAGAATAGTTAGGCTATCAAAATCAAAAATCTCCGCCGATTATAAATGTCGACACGATGTCCGGAAGAAAAAGGACTTCGACCACAGTTTAACCGGCAGGAGATTATATAATGGTCTATGATTTAAGCCTCTTGGATAAATGCCCGCTTGATATCAACCGCAATGCCGGTCAAGCATTAAGAAACGCTGTTGAAACAGCTCGTGCCGCTGAAGCCGCAGGCTTCCGCCGCTTCTGGGTTGCCGAACATCATCATTCCAAAGAATTCGCGTCAAGCGCACCGGAAATACTGGTTGCCTATCTGTTGGCAGCCACACGGAAAATCCGCATCGGTTCGGGGGGTGTCATGTTACAGCATTATAGCCCTTACAAAATAGCGGAAGTTTTCAATGTGCTTTCAGCAATTGAACCGGGGCGCGTCGACATTGGCATCGGCAAAACACCGGGGGGCTTGCCACACACAACTGCAGCTTTGCAAGCCGAATTTTCCGATGACAAACGCATCGGTTTCGAAGAGAAGCTGGAACTTCTCGATAGGCTCCTTGGCGGCGAAGAAATAAAGGAAGGCCGCTTCAAAGGGTTGGCCGCAACACCAAAACCTGAAGTCCGTGCAAGCACATTTCTGCTTGGAGCAAGCGCTGAAAGTGCAAAACTCGCTGCACGTCTCGGCTGGCAATTCAGCTATGCCGGACATTTGAATGGCAGCGAAGAAAAGTTGAAAAATACTGTTTCCACTTTTCGTCGTGCGACGTCGGGTGGCGTGCCACAATTGGCACTTGCAGCCGTTATTGACCAGTCCGACAAGCGCGCGAAAGAGCGTGCCAATGCCATTTCCATTTATAAAATCCATTTTTCCGATGGCAAAGTGTTCTCCCTCACCACTTTGGAAGCGGCAGAAGATTTCGGGCGTTTGTCCGGCCGTTCCGATTACACGATCGAAGAACACCATACACAAATTATCGCCGGCACAGCAGCTACAGTAAACAAAGAGCTTCAAGCCCTTCATCATCAATTCGGTATCGGAGAATTCATGTTGGAGTTGCCTGCAAGCAGTGTTGAAGAACGAATTGATGCAATAGGCGCACTTGCTTTCGAGCAAGAAAAAATTGCAGCCTGAACCCTATCGAGGAGACGTAAGATGACGCATAAAAAAATCAATTTCGGCATCATGCTTCATGGTGCAGGCGGCCATATGAATTCATGGCGCCATCCTTCCGTTCCGGCAGATGCAAGTGTCAATATTGCTTACAATGTCAATCTTGCAAAACGCGCCGAAGCCGAAGGGCTAGCCTTCGTTTTTGTTGCTGACGGGCTTTATATCAATGAAAAATCGATCCCGCATTTTTTAAACCGTTTCGAACCGCTCACTCTGCTGTCGTTTCTTGCCGCACATACATCAAAAATCGGTCTTGGTGGCACTGTTTCAACCTCTTACAGCGACCCTTTTACCGTTGCACGCCAATTTGCTTCGCTCGATCTTTTAAGTGGCGGGCGGGCTGCATGGAACATTGTAACAACTCCACTTGAAGGCACTGCCAAAAACTATGGCCGCCCTCACCCCGATCATACATTGCGTTATGAAATTGCCAGTGAATATATTGATGTTGTCAAAGGGTTATGGTCTTCATGGGAAGAAGATGCATTTGTTCGCAACCGTGAAACCGGCCAGTTTTTCGACCCGAAAAAAATGCACCGCGTCAATCACCACGGCAAGTTTTTTTCGGTTGAAGGACCGCTCAATATCCAGCGTTCCCCACAAGGCGAACCGGTGATTTTCCAAGCGGGTGCTTCAGAATCCGGTATCCATTTTGCCTCCAAATATGCCGAAGCGGTCTTTACCCACATTCAGGATATCGAAGGGGCAAAAAACTACGCAAAGCTTGTCAAAGATGGCGCAGTTGCCCATGGCCGTTCACTCAATGATGTGAAGATTTTTCCCGGCATCAACCCGATTGTCGGACGCACAAAAGAAGAAGCGGAAGAAAAATTCCGTGCGATACGCAATCTCGTCAACATTGAAGATGCGCTTGCCTATCTTGGCCGTTATTTCGACCATCATGATTTTACTCAATATGACCTTGACAAACCTTTCCCCGAACTTGGTGACATAGGCAAAAACAGTTTCCGTTCAACGAGCGATCGCATCAAGCAAGAGGCAAAAGAAAAAGGCCTGACTTTACGCGAAGTGGCGCTTAATGAAACCACCCAACACGGTGATTTTATCGGCAGTTATGACGAGGTCACCAACCGCATCATCGAATGGTTCGATAAAGGCGCGGCCGACGGGTTCATTCTGACCATGCAAGTAAGCGGCCAAGGCTTTGACGACTTTTCTGGCGAAATTCTGCCTCGTCTTGAAGAACGCGGCTATTTCGATCGCAAGCTCCATCACAACACATTGCGCGAAAATCTCGGCCTTGCCATTCCCTCGAACCGTTATGCCGAAAAACAGCAAATTTTTGCGGCTTGAAGCCGGAAGGATAAGAAAATGGGTAAAGTGATTGTTTTTTCCGGCAGTTTCAACCGGCCATCAAAAACCACCGCTCTTGTCAATTTTATTGGCAAAAAAGTGGCCACAAAATTCGGCACAAAAGTTGTGAGCTATGACCTTCTCGATGTCGGAACCACGCTCGGCCTTGCCCAACGTGCAGACAAGCTTGAGCCGAAAGGCCAACAGATTATCGAAGAACTGACATCGGCAGACGCACTTGTTATCGGCAGTCCTGTCTATAAAGGGAGCTATCCGGGACTGTTCAAACATTTCATTGATCTTATCGAACCGGAAAGACTTTATGGGAAACCTGTGCTTCTTTCTGCAACCGGCGGCGGTGACCGTCATGCTTTGATGGTTGAACATCAATTACGCCCGCTTTTCGGTTTCTTCATGGCGCACAGCCTGCCAACTGCTATTTATGCTTCGTCACGTGATTTCGGGCCGGATAATGAAATCCGCTCGCAGGATCTCGTTTCCCGCATTGACAAAGCCGTCAATCAATTCGCCCCCTTCATCAAAGCAGAGACAGCGCACAGTTCCGAACAAAAAACAACTGTCCAACGGGCACGCCGGACGCATGATGTTTTGCCCTTTGCGGTCAATTCGTGAGTCAGGAGACGCCGATGAAACATTTTGTCTTCACCAGTTTGAAAGACCCTCGATCAGCGCGGCTGCGTGCCGCGTTGATAGAAGAATATGACAGCCGTTATGGTAGTTTTTACGATGAGGAAGGCGCAAAAGCCGAGCTTGACCGCTATCCGGCCGAAGATTTTGCCCCGCGGAAAGGAAATTTCCTGTTATTGATTGATGGTGAAACAACTATTGGTGGCGGCGCTTTCAAATTTTACGACGAGACGACCGCCGAGCTCAAGCGTATCTGGATTGATAACGGCTATCGCCGTCAAGGGCTTGCCGCACTTATTCTTGAAAAACTTGAATTACAAGCGCACCAGCAAGGCTACCGCCGGCTTTATCTCACAACCGGTTTCCGCCAGCCGGAAGCTGTCAATCTCTATTTGAAAAACGGCTATACCAATCTATTCGATTTGAACGGCGACTGGGAAGCCTACCGACATTTGCCGTTTGAAAAAGACATTAGTGATAAACGCCCCGAAAACAATAATGAACGCGATAACCGGCTGCGTTCCTTCTCACCTGTCAAAGCGCAAAGCGCATTGTCGCCAACCAGCCTTTGAAAAGGAGCAACCATGTCATCAACAACAGATATTCACACCCCCGATCTATCTGCCAATTTCAACTTTGAAGAAAAACAATATTCGGATTGCAAAGTTGTTCCCGCACGTTACCCGCTACGAATGTTCGGCACGGTCTTTTCTGTTCTTGTGATCGGAGCCATTCTATATTCGGTTCTTACGAATGAAAAATGGGGATGGTCGGTTTTCGCGACATGGTTTTTATCCGAACCGGTTCTTGCCGGTCTCGGGCGGACGATTTTGCTCACAATCCTTGCAACGATCGCCGGCTCGATACTGGGAACCTGCCTCGCATTGGCGCGTGTTTCAAAGTCCCCACTGCTTGCCGGCCTGTCATGGAGCTATATCTGGTTGTTGCGCTCTATACCGCTCATCGTGCTTTTGCTTATTCTCAACAATCTGGGCTATCTTTATGAAAGCGTCCGCCTCACCAATCCGTTGAATGGCGAAATACTCGTCAATTACCCGATGGTATCTTTGCTGACACCTTTTCTCGCTGCTTTCATCGGATTGACACTCAACCAGTCCGCATTTTTTGCCGAAATCGTTCGGGGCGGAATTTTGTCAGTCGATAACGGACAACATGAAGCCGCCGCTTCGCTCGGTTTGTCGAAAAAACGGCAAGTCTTGCGCATAGTCTTGCCGCAAGCCATGCGCACCATTCTGCCAACCGGATTTAACGAAATTATCGGTTTGGCCAAAGGTACCTCTATGGTTTACGTTTTGGCACTGCCGGAATTGTTTTATACCGTTCAGGTTATCTATCGGCGCAATCTCGAAGTCATACCGCTTTTGATGGTTGCAACCGTCTGGTACCTTGTCATCATGACCGTGCTTTCGATTGTTCAATATTATATTGAAAGCATTTACGCTAAAGGTGCCGTGCGCAACCCGTCCGAACTTGCTTTTTCACGGATTGAACGTAGCCTCGGCAATCTTGCCCGTCATTTCGCGTTTTTCAAAACACCGTCGGCATCGTCAGCGGAAGACAAATTGACATTAAGCGATCAAATTGAAGACTTGGCGGAGAGCGAAGCTCCCTCGCTTGACGAGTGCCAGCATCCTGCCTTCGGCAATCTTTATTCGGGTGAAGGCGCAGAAGTCAATGTTCACAATGTGTCGAAATATTTCGGTGCCAACAAGGTGTTGGAGAATGTCAGTCTTAGCGTGCCGGCAGGTAGTGTAACCGTCATTCTTGGACCATCCGGTTCGGGTAAATCCACATTGCTTAGAACAATCAACCACCTTGAACGCGTCGATAGCGGCTTCATTGATGTTGATGGCGAACTGATCGGCTATCGCAGAGAAGCAAACACGCTTTATGAACTCAAAGAAAAAGACATTTTGAAACAACGGGCCGATATTGCCATGGTGTTCCAGAATTTCAATCTGTTTCCGCATTTGACGGTTCTCGAAAACATTATCGAAGCCCCGACACAAGTTAAAAAACTTCCCTATAAAATTGCCGTTCAGGAAGCGCTCGATCTTCTGGAACGGGTAGGCTTGAAAGACAAAGCCGATGTCTATCCCCGTCAGCTTTCCGGCGGCCAACAACAACGCGTCGCCATTGCCCGTGCTTTGGCACTTCGCCCCAAAGTTCTGCTTTTTGATGAACCGACATCCGCGCTTGATCCGGAACTTGTCGGAGAGGTTCTTGATGTCATCAAAGAGTTGGCCCGCTCCGGTTCGACACTTATCGTTGTCACCCATGAAATCGGTTTTGCCCGTGAGGTCGCAGATACAATCGTTTTCATGGAACATGGAAAAATAAATGAAATCGGAAGCCCTGAGGAGGTCTTCAACCACACAAAACAGCCACGGACAAAAGCCTTTTTAAACAAGGTGTTAAAATAATACGACAATTTAAAAAAATCGGCAATTTGCCAAATAGTATGAGGTTTTTGATGAGTTTATTCGGTAATAATTTCGGAGTGAGAGCACTGCTTATCGCTGTAAGTTTGACATTTATGCAAGCTTCATGGTCTGAAAGCGTGCCACTTGATCTATCAGTGGAACAGCCCGGTCGCCCGCATACGACTTTAAGTCAGGAGCGCGCGAACGAAGTTGCCAATGTGCCTTTCGTGAAAAAGGATACATTGACAATCGCATTCAGCACGAACAGCAGCCTTCCCTTGCACGACTATGCGAGCGACGCAAAAACATGGATAGGATCGGATGCCGATCTTGTTTCAGCCATCGCCGAACGTATGGGCAAAAAACTCGAAATCATCAATATCAATTGGGCAGATTGGCCATTGGGTCTATCAAGCGGCAAATATGATGGTGTCATTGCTAATCTGACAGTGACTGAAGAGCGCAAAGAAAAATTCGATTTCGCTACCTACCGCCACGACATCATCGGCATTTATGTCAAGAAATCGAGCTCCATAAAAGAAATCAAAGAAGCAAAAGATATTGCCGGTTTGCGGGTGATTACCGATGCCGGTACAAATCAGGAAAAACTTCTGCTTCAGTGGAATGATGAAAACGTCAAAAACGGTTTGAAACCGGTTGAGGTACAATATTATGACGACCGCGCCTTGCAAACGCTGGCTTTGGATAGCGACCGCGCCGATGCCATTTTCAGTGTCAATGCCATGCAATCGCTCGTGGCAGCCACAACCGGTAAAACAAGGCTCGTCGGAACTGTCAACGGGGGCTGGCCACTAACCGCCGATATTGCTGTGGGGCTGCCTAAAAACAGCCCGCTTACCAAACCGGTTGCAGATTGTATCAACGACCTTATCGCCGACGGTACCTATGAAAAAATCCTGAAACGTTGGAACCTCTGGGAAGAAGGCATTTCTCAATCGCAAATCAATCCCCCCGGTCTGCCAAAACCGCAAGCCAAATAAAAATCAGGCCGAATAAAAGTCCTGCCAAAGAGAGTTCGGCGCAAGTCGAACTCTATCACAGAGCTATAAAATTTGTCACGCCAACCGTGAGGCACCCATGAAGAAGACCAAAATTTTCGTTCCGTTATTTTTCATCGCCTTCCTTGCGGAAACAATGCTCAACGCTTCTGCTCTTGACCAGAAGCTATTTTTTGACACCTCTGCCAAACAGGACGGCCGTATTCACGTCGAAAAAAACGAAGATGCAATCAAGGCCATTCCGCAAGATTATCAATTCGTCAATAAAGATAAATTGACAATTGCTGTTACTCCAAGTGATCCGCCTTTATCATTTTATGCAAGTGACGCAAAAACGCCCGTCGGTTCTGAAGTCGACTTCGCTTCGGCAATAGCTGAAAGTCTTGGAAAACAGCTTGAACTCGTAGCCATACCGTGGATTGATTGGTCACTTGGCCTGTCTTCGGGAAAATATGATGCCGTTCTTGCCAATATCGGTGTCACCGAAGCGCGCAAGAAAAAGTTCGATTTCTCGACTTACCGGAAAGGCATTCACGGCTTTTATGTAAAAAGTGATAGTCCGATCAAAAAAATTGAAAAGCCTGAAGATCTCGCCGGGTATCGGGTTATCGTCGGTGGCGGTACCAATCAGGAGCGTATCATGTTACGCTGGAATGATATTGTTACGCGTGAAAATTTGAAGCCGATCGTGCTTCAGGACTATGATGATAGTGCTGCAAAACTGCTTGCTCTCCAGTCAGGGCGGGCAGATGTCATTGTCGGCCCGCATGCGCAATTGGTCTATTTTTCATTGCGCGACAACAATTTGCGCAAAGTCGGAACACTTATTGCCGGTTGGCCAGATCGTTCCGACGTTTCGGTTGTGACAAGAAAATCAAGCGGCCTTGCAGAACCTGTTACCATTGCGATCAATGGTCTTATAAAGTCGGATGCTTATGAAAAAATTCTCGCCAGATGGCATCTGGAAGATGAAGCACTCAACGGTTCTGAAACCAATCCCAAAGGCATGGCAGAAGAATAGCGGAGCATTATCTCATGAAAATCCATCACAATATCACCGAACTCATTGGCAAGACTCCACTTGTCGAGCTTCATCAATACGGCAAGAAACATCATTTGAAATCCCGTATTATTGCCAAACTGGAATATCTCAATCCGGCAGGCAGTATAAAAGACCGTGCCGCTTTGAATATGATTAATGAAGCGGAAAAATCCGGCAAGCTGAAAAAGGGCGATACCATTGTCGATGTTACAAGCGGCAATACAGGCATTGCGCTTGCCGCAGTGGCCGCAGCCAAAGGCTATGCAACGAAATTCTATGTGAGCGATAATATCAGCGCCGACAAAATAAAACTTCTCAAGCTTTATGGTGCGGAAGTGGTTGCGGTTGAAAACGCTTTTTTTATGGATCCGGAAGCATTGGAAAAAATGGCTGCCCGCATCGTTTCGGAAAATCCGGACGCCTTTTTTATCGACCAATTGGCCAATCCCGATAATCCGAAGGTTCATATTGTCTCGACCGGTCCTGAAATCTGGGAAGATACAGACGGTCAGGTGGACATTCTGGTCTGTGCCATGGGCACAGGCGGAACGGTTTCGGGAACCGGAAAATATTTGAAATCGAAAAATCCCAAAATCAAAGTTGTTATTGCAGAACCGGCAGAAACCTCGCTTCCGAGTGAAGAAAACCCCTATCCCGATGAAATTGACGGGGTGCACAAGGTAAGTGAAGTGCCTCCAGAGTCTCTGCCAAAGAACTATGCGGCAGAAGTGGTTGATGAAATTTTTTCACTCGACACCGCGGATGCTCTTAATGTTCAACGTGATCTCTTAACAACCGAGGGAATATTCCCCGGTGTTTCCGCCGCTGCTATTTTATGGACAGCAACCCGCCTTGCCGAACGGGAAGAAAATAAAGGCAAAATGATTGTGGCAATTTTCCCTGATAGTGGCGAACGTTATTTAAGTGCTGCAACAAAGAACTAAAACAATTGCATATTTGCGGGCAGATGGACTTTGCCCGCAATTTTTTTAAGAAATATTTGCAGTTTCAAGTTTTTCATTCCCCGTAATGACTTTTTGCGAAAACTCAAAACCGAACGGAAAAGTTTTTATACTGTCAACGCCGAAAACCAAAAACTTTTTATTTTCGGCTTTAACCACGTCATTCGGTTAAACAAAATCAGACCATAGAACCCGAAACTGGATTTTTATAATCTGCCTCGCGCTGGCAGCAAACAGGAATGATCAAACAAACGGCAGAAAGTTTTGAAATATGAATTGGCATTTTAAAGCCGCTTATTTTCCTGCTCTGTATATTTGCAGGTAACACGCGCATTGATCTTGTTAATTTAAAAATATGCCCGTCAAGTTTGAAAAAACAATTGCCTGACGAATGCACGCCTAAGCTATTTTAAAAAGCGCCAAGCTTTTCGCGTGGCTTTACCTACCAATACAATGAACTGTTTATTTGTCATTACAAAATTGTTTGGTAATTTCCGCCACATGATGTCCGAGATATTTGGCTGTGTTTAAATCTTCTATTTTTCGTGTGACATCCGGTGACGCATTATCCGACTGCGCCATAGCGCCGAGTCAGCTTCCGATACCATTCAGATCATTGCGTGTTTTACCGGAAAGCAAACCGAGATTGACCCATATCATCGCATGTTGGGCGGCAAAAAGGCTCATTGTCATCAAACTGTTGAGCTTGTCGCCATGTTCGGCTCCCGAATTGGTAAAACCCGCTGCAATCTTGTTGCGCCATTTCTGCTTGACAAAAGCCGGACCGGTTGAATCTTCCATAAATTGTTTGAAATGAGCACTCACCGTTCCATTATAGGTAGGCGAGCCGAAAATAATGGCATCGGCTTTTTCAAGCAGGTTCCAATCGACCGGTTTTTCATCAAGCCTGATCAAAAATGTTTCGGCGTTTTGTACTTCTTTCGCTCCCTCTTCGACATAGTGCGCCAATTTTTCCGTGTGCCCGAAGCCACTTTGATAAACAATTGCTATTTTCATCTTCGCCAAAACCTCTAAAAACGCGACTGACGGGGAAAGAAAAACGGTATCTTCCAGTCATCGGAAAGCTAATTCTAACAATATTTTATCGTTCTGTTTTCTTCGAATTTTTTGTTAAAGATATGATTGTTATTCATGAATAATAAAAGTGAAAGTGACGTTTTCATAAACAGGAAAAATCTGAAGACCAACACAAGCAAAATCGCCGGCGCAAATGGGTCTCTATGAACAATCTGTTTTCCCGCTCAGGCTGCACAATACGAGCAATCGGAATTGATCTGTCAATCATTCCATATTTGAGGGGAACAATGAAATTTTTGAATGATCGTGACGTTTCACAAATTTTATAGATGTGAGCGGAGCAATATCAATTTTAAACAAAGATGAAAGTGGTGCTTTCAACACGTCAATCATAACCATTCGCAAAAAATTGGCGTCGACGACGATCAATGTCGGTTCGGCATAATTCACGTGTTCAAGCCATTCTACGGTCTTGTCATAAAGAGTTTTGAAAGAGGTTCCTCCATGCGGGGCTGAATAAGGGTCGCTCAACCATTGCTCAAGCTCGTCTTCCTCTTCATTTGCGAGTTTTTTCAAGGCTTTCGCGCGCCAATGCCCGTAATCGACAACAGGAATTGAGAAATCTATTTTGAAATTAAGTCCCAATAATTCGACCGTGCGGATAGACGAGGTGAGATTGGCGCAAACAATATTCATGCTCTTTTGAACCGAAAATTTTTCGGGCAAAAGGACATCGCTATCAAGACTTTTATTACCGGGAAAAATGCCGCGCTGTTCGGCGCGTGTCATGCCATGAGTCATAATAATAATTTCCGCCATTTCGCTTCCCGCCCGATCTTTTCTGTTTATTCAAACACTAGGAATTTCCAGATTATCACAATAACACTCTAGTATTTTCAAACAGAATTTGACAGGGATTTTGCTTGAGCCTATGGTGAGCCTCACATTCAACTTCGTGGAACCCGGTGTCAATCCGGGGCGGTCGCGCCACTGTGACTGTCTACCAATCATGGGACAGAAGCCAGAACTTCGATTTGGATGCTTTTCCCTTAAACTCAAGGACGCGTTATCCTGAAGGAGGTTTCATGTCTATTAAAACGGCGCATGCGCCGCAAACCATATTTGTTCCGGCCAAAACTATTCCGGTCAAAGCCATTTTGCCATGGGCTATATTTGGCGGTCTTATTTGCCTCATCGCCCTTTATTTCATCACCACAGAGCAAGGTGCATTGTCGCTTTTCAGCGGCACCACCATTCATGAATTCGTTCATGATGGGCGCCATCTTCTCGGTTTTCCATGTCACTGAGGAGATAGAATAATGGGTTCACTCCTTTATCGGGGCATGCTTGTCGGCCTCGTTGCCGGTCTTATTGCGTTCGGATTTGCCCGCCTTTACGGCGAGCCTTATGTTGATCGTGCCATTGCTTTTGAAGAATCCCATGAAGCGGCAGAGGAAGCACAAAGCGACCATTCCCATGAAGCTGAAGAAGAAGTTGTTAGCAGAAAAACACAGGCCGGTTTTGGCCTTTTGACTGCACTTGTGGTTTTTGGTGCGGGTGCAGGCGGGCTTTTTTCCTGTTTTTGCAGCTATGCCTTCGGCCGTTTGGGAAAATTGAACATCATGGCCACAAGTCTACTGATTTCGGCTTCTGCCTTTATTTCGGTGGTATTGGTGCCGCAGTTGAAATATCCATCCAACCCGCCAGCAGTCGGGCAACCTGAAACCATTGTTTCCCGTACCGAAGACTATTTCGCGCTTATTCTGGTGTCGCTCCTTGCCATGGTTCTGGTTTATGTTGCGGCAAACCGGCTTAAAGCAAAATTCGGCGGGCTTAATGCGACGATTATTGCCATGATCGGCTATGCCGTATTCATGGGTATTGTCTATTTCATTATGCCGGTTGTCAACGAAGTTCCAGCCGACTTTTCGGCTGATGTTTTGTGGCATTTCCGCATTGCGACTTTCGGTATTCAAGCCATATTGTGGCTGATACTCGGTGTCGGGTTCGGTTATCTTGCCGAAAGACATATGAAAAAACTTTAGCGGGGGATCGCAAGGAATAGCCAAAGCGGAAATTTTCACGAAAAACTTTTATCTTCGACAAGTTACTTTTGTCTTCAACGGGGAACTTTCTGTCTTCGACAATGAACTTTTTGCCTTAGACAGGGTATTTGTCCAAGTTTCCGCTGCTACTCCTTGCATCACCAATTCACTTTCTGTCATACTCTTTGTCTCTATAACAGAAGGTTCTAACCTTCTGTTTGTTTTGGCGCGGCTTTCGACCGGTCGCGGATTTATAAAAAACAGGACAATGAGAATTTTATGAAAATTTACATTTCAGCCGATATCGAGGGGGTGGCCGGTGTTGTTATCCCTCAGCAATGTTCATCCGGCAATGCCGAATATGAGCGGGCGCGCCGCTTGATGACCAACGAAGTCAATGCTGCTGTTACCGGTGCATTTGAAGCCGGTGCAAAAGAGGTTGTTGTGAACGATTCCCATGGTGCAATGGTCAATCTCGTTCCCGAACTCCTCCATCCCGATGCCGAACTTATTCAGGGAAAACCGAAACCGCAAAATATGGCTTGCGGTCTTGCCGATGGCGGTTTCGACATGGTTTTTCTTGTTGGCCACCATGCCGGAGCAAGCCTTGAAGGTGTGCTTGCCCACACCACCAACAGCCGCGCTTTCCGTGCTGTCTATCTTGGCGACAAACGATTGGGAGAACCCGGCATTTATGGCGCTTATGCGGGTGAACTTGGTATCCCTGTCGGGCTTTTAACCGGCGACAATTGCCTTGAAGAACAAAACAGGGAATTTTTCCCCAAAGCGAGATTTGCAACAGTCAAACATGCTTATGCCAATCGTGCTGCGCGTTCTCTTTCGCCCACAAAATCGTGCGAAAAAATAAAAGCGGCCGCCTTTGAAGCTGTCAAAAACAAGCATGAAATGAAGCCCTTTATTATACGCCCACCTTTTATGGTGAAATTCGAGGTTCTTTGGCCGGCCCTTGCCGATCAGGCCGCACATCTACCTCCGGCCAAGCGTATTGATGCGGTAACAATCGGCTTTGACTGCAATTCCGTTCGCGATGCAATCGGTTGGATGAGCGCTGTTTCTGCACTTGCCGCTTCAGTCATGTGAGAGAAGGCTTGAACTTTTTTTAAAACCATGAAAGCGGGCTTTAGCCCGCTTTTTCTTCTTTTTGACGCGACCGGTTTCACATTCAAAACAATATGGGATATGACCGGCTTTTAATGGTAAAACAAGACCTGCTTTTCGAGTGTGAAGCTTCAACTTTCCGCGCCGATCTTGGCACACTTTACAAAAGCAGCCTTACGGTTTTTCCGGCTTAAAATGTTCCAGATTTTTAAACGTCATTGCTGTTTTGTTATTCAACGCTTCAATATGCGGAATATTCAGCTTACCCTCATTGAAACGTAAAAAGCATGAAACGTAAAAATAAGTGACGCATAAAAAATGACATCCCGATATTGAAATGTAATCCTCAAACCCATTTCACGGCATAAATCTTAAGTCAAAGGGAAACAGTTTCCCCTTCGCTTAACAAACTTAACGAACAATCACCAATTGCCGGAAAATCAATAAATACCGGTATGAATTTCACCATCTTGGCCCATCCATGCGCGATACATTCCCTCGCTATTGAAAGGCAGACAGACTTCGCCCTTGGCATTAACGGCAATAAGCCCACCCTCGCCGCCAATTTTTGCGAGATCTTTGACAACCGATTGCGCGGCTTCTTCAAGTGTTTCTTTTCCCCAGCGGATACGGGCGTCGATTTCGTGCGCTGCGGCATAGCGGATAAAATATTCGCCATGTCCGGTTGCCGAAACTGCACAGGTTTTGTCATCTGCCCATGTACCGGCACCGATAACCGGACTATCGCCGACACGACCGGGGAACTTGGCAGTCATTCCGCCGGTCGAGGTTGCTGCCGCCACATGGCCGAAAACGTCACAGGCAACAGCGCCGACTGTGCCATGGCGCCGTGAAGGATCATTTTCTTCGTCACCATTCCGGCGCCGCTCCATTTCCTGTTCAAGTGCTTTCATGCGCCGTTCGGTGTAAAACCATTCGGCCGGTTTGATTTCAAGCCCGATCTCGCGGCAAAATTCGTTAGCTCCTTCACCGGCAAGGAAAACATGTTCGGTTTTTTCCAAAACAGCGCGGGCTGCAAGAACCGGATGACGCGGCCCGAAAATTCCGGCAACGGCACCGGCATTGCGGTCGCGCCCGTCCATGATGGCGGCATCCATTTCCTGCGTGCGGTTGGTGGTATAAACAGCACCACGACCGGCATTGAAAAGCGGATCGTCTTCCAGTGCCATAACGGAAGCAGTGACCGCGTCAACGGCCGAGCCATTCGCCTTCAGCACAGCGCGCCCTGCCTCAAGTGCCAATGTCAGCCCATGACGATAAGCTTTTTCTTTTTCTTCCGTCATATCTTTCGAGCGCATTGTGCCGGCGCCACCATGAATGGCGATAACCGGTTTTACAGGAGACGACATTTCAAAGTCCTTTCAAAAAACCATTTCAGGCTATTTTAAAAAATAGCGTTCCGACGCCGGTCAATTGACGTCGATTTTGGGATCAAGCGCGTCACGCAAGCCATCGCCGAAAACATTGAAGGCCAAAACCGTAACGAAAATTGCAATACCCGGATAAAGGGTGAGGTGATCGGCAACGCCCATATAGCTGCGGCCTGCGGCAAGCATTGCACCCCATTCCGAGCTTGGTGGTTGGGCACCAAGGCCGATAAAGGAAAGGCTTGCTGCGGTTAAAATAGATGTGCCGATACGCATGGAAAAATAGACAATCACATTGGGCAAGGTTCCGGGCAGCAAATGGCGCAATACGATCATATGATCGGAAACACCGATGGCACGCGCCGCATCGATATAGACAGCCTTTTTCATCGAAAGCGTGGTACCGCGCGAAAGGCGGGCAAAAACCGGTACGGAAAACACTGCAACCGCATAAATCACATTGTCAATTCCCGGTCCCAGAATGGCGATGACGGCAATGGCAAGCAAAATGCCGGGGAAGGCAAACAGCACATCGGAAATGCGCATAATGAGAGAGTCGAGAAAGCCGCCATAAAAGCCTGCGAGAATTCCCAGAAACACACCGATAAGACCGCCAAGCGTAACCGATAGAAAACCGACAGCCAGAGAGATACGCCCGCCATAAATGATGCGGGTAAATATATCGCGGCCATATTCATCGGTTCCTGCCCAGTGGGCGGCAGATGAACCCTGCAAAATGGCGTTATAATCGGCACTATTGGGGTCAAGCGTCATGAATAAGGGAGCGAAAATAGCCGAGCCGATCAACAAAAGCAGAAAAACAAGTGCCACAATCGCGGCTTTCTGACGCGCGAAACGGCGCAAAAATTCGCCGAAGGGCTTGCGCGTTGCCTCGGCAACGAGTGTATCGGATGAAGTGTTCGCACTCATGAGTAACGGATCTCCGGATTAACAAAAGCATAGAGAACATCAACCAGAAGATTGATAAGGATGAACTCTAGTGAAAAGAGCAAGATCAGCGCCTGAAGAACCGGATAGTCGCGATAGGAGACTGAATCGATCAACAGTCTTCCAAGCCCCGGCCACGAAAACACTGTTTCGACAACAATCGAGCCACCAAGCAAAAAGCCGAATTGCAGACCCACCATGGTGATGACCGGAATAAGCGCATTGCGCAATGTGTGTTTCCATGTCACCAGACGTTCGGGAACCCCCTTGGCGCGCGCAGTGCGGATATAATCCTCACGTGATATTTCGATAAAAGCCGAACGCGAAAACCGTGCCATAACAGCGGCAACCCCGACGCCAAGCGTAAACGACGGCATAATAAAATGAAGTGCTGTTCCATAACCGCCGGTGGGAAGAAGGCCAAGCCGCACAGAAAACAGATTGATTAAGAGAAGACCAAGCCAGAAGACCGGAAATGAAATGCCAGAAACGGCCACAACCATACCGGTATAATCCTGCCAACGCCCTCTTTTGACCGCCGAAAAAACACCGATGAGTAGCCCCAATATGGTTGACCAGATCATCGAAAAAACGGTGAGCCAGACAGTTGGCATAAAACGTTCGCCAATTTCCGAGGAAACGGGTTTGCGGGTTTTCAAGGATTCGCCAAAATCACCATGAACGGCGTTTTCCACAAAGGTCACATATTGCGCCCATATCGGCTGATCAAGCCCAAGTTGCGAGCGCATGGCTTCCACTGTTTCCGCATCGGCATCAACACCGGCTGCAAGACGGGCAGGATCGCCCGGCAAAAGCCGCACAAAACCGAATACGATCAGTGATATGACAAAAATCACCGGTATGATGGAAAGCAGGCGTTTGATAATAAAAGCAAACATCGAAAATCCCGAACTTTAGAGTGAACGGCGCGAACACGCGCCTATTCTCCGTTATTATCCAGTTTAAAAACCCGTGTTCCAATTGCTAACCACGGGTTCAATTCAAAAAACTCCGTTTCAATCGGCAAACTTTGCATCTTTCAAAAGAAAACCGCCATCCGGCAATGCATAAACACCTTCAAGGTTCTTTGTTTTGCCGGAAAGCACGTCTTTCTGACCAAGGAATATCCATGGTGCATCCTGAAAGATGATCTTTTGTGCTTTTCCGTAAAGTTCGGCGCGTTTTGTGTCATCTGCCGTTTTGACGGCATCTGAAAGATCTTGGTCGACCTCGGCATTTTTATAATAGGCAACGTTGAAGAGATTGGGCGGAAAGCTTTCGCTCGAAAAAAGCGGGCGCATTCCATAATCGGCATCGGCAGTTGATGCCGACCAGCCGCCAAACTGCATTTGCACCGTCGATTCTTCAGGTGTTCTTGCGCCCCAGACGCGATCGGCTTCAACACCGGCTTCAAGCGGTGTAACGTTCACTTTGATATTCACCGCCGCCAGTTGCTGCTGCAAAAACTGCAAACCACGAATGACCATGGTGCTGTTTTTGCCGAAAATTTCGGTATTGAAACCATTGGGATAACCGGCTTCTGTCAAAAGCTGTTTGGCTTTTTCGATATTATATTTATACTCACCGACATTGGTGTAATATTTCAGAAGTGGCGGAATAGGTGAAGTCGCCGGTTCGCAAAAACCGTTCATCACAACTTTGCAGAAGGCATTTTTGTCAACTGCATAATTCATAGCCTGACGCACGCGCACATCGTCAAACGGCTTTTTCATTGTGTTGATTGCCACATAATATTCGGCAATCGACGGTTCTTTGGTCACAACCAGATTGGGCATTTTTTGCGCAACGGCAAAAAGTTCCGGCGGAAAATCGGGAACAAATTGCACTTCTTGCGCCTGCAACATGGCAAAACGGGCGCCATTTTCCGGAACCGAACGGATGGTGACACCATCAACACCGACAGTGCCATTCCAGTAATGATCGTTTTTTATAACTTCAAGCGT
Organism: uncultured Bartonella sp.; assembly: GCA_946481695.1. The sequence goes on from CAMLON010000008.1 coordinate 18,980, forward strand.
GTCGCTTGAACGGTTTTTGAAAACAAATGGCCCGGTGCCAACAGGATGGCGGTCAATATCGCGACCATATTTTTCTATAGCCGCCGGAGAAATCATCATGGTTCCGGTATGCGCCATGGAAGAAGGAAAAGCCCCATATGGTTCTTTGAGGATAACCTTGACGGTATAATCATCCACGACTTCGACATGATCGAGCATGGAAACAAGAACGCGACGCGACAATTTGTTTTCCGGATTTGCGAGCCGTTCAAGATTGATTTTGACTGCTCGCGCATTAAAGTCTGCGCCGTCATGGAACTTCACGCCTTTACGCAAATAGAAGGTAAATTCTTTGGCGTCTTCCGAGGCTTCATAACGTTCTGCCAGAAGCGGTACAATTTTCAAATCCTTGTCGAACCCCAACAGGCCTTCATAAATCGTCCGGAGCGAAGTCATGGTCAATGTATCATTGATATTGGTCGGGTCGAGTTTTGTCAGATTGACAGGGACGGCAACCGTCAACGTTTTGGCTTCTGCAAAGGCCGGCATCAACATGGTGGTAGAGATAAGCCCTGCGGCAAGCAATCGTTTCAAATTCAACATCAATCACCCATTTCGTTGGTTTGTCGAGATTTATTGGTTTGTTGATAAAAGTTTTCAAAAAGCGGCAGCAAGGCTGCCACCCTTATAGTCATTCATCGGTAAATTTGGCGCCATCAAGCGAGAAACCGCCATCGGGCAGCATATAAACGCCTGACAATTTCTTGGTTTTTACAGAAATATTCTGCTTTTCACCAAGAAAAATCCACGGAGCATCTTCAAACACCGTTTGCTGGACAATTTTATAAGCTTCTGCACGTTTTGTATCGTCGGCTGTTTTTATGCCTTCGGCGAGAGCCTGATCGACCTTTTCATTTTTATAATAGGAGGTGTTATAGAGATTGGGCGGAAAGCTTTCGCTGGCAAAAAGCGGACGAAGGCCATAATCGGCATCACCCGTTGAAGCCGACCAGCCGCTATAAAGCAATTGCACGTCGGATTTTTCAGGTGTCTCGGCGCCCCAGACGCGGTCAGCCTCGACACCGGCTTCAAGCGGCGTTACCGTAACCTTGACATTGACCTTGGCAAGTTCCTGTTGCAAAAACTGCATGGCACGAATAACGGCCGTGCTGTTTCTTGAAAAAACCTCTGTTTCAAAACCGTTTGCATAGCCTGCCTCGGCCAGCAATTGTTTGGCTTTTTCAGGGTTATATTCATATTGCCCGACATTGGTATAAAAGCGCAATAGCGGCGGAATCGACGATGTTGCCGGTTCACAATAACCGTTCAACACGACCTTGCAGAAAGCTTCCTTGTTGACGGCATAGTTCAGGGCTTTGCGAACCCTGATGTCGTCAAAGGGTTTTTTCATGACATTCATCGACGTGTAGAATTCGTAGATCGACGGGGCTGTTGTCACGTCAAGTGTCGGTATTTTTTTGGCAACTTCGACAAGTTCGGAAGGAAAATCGGGAACAAATTGCAATTCACCGGCCTGTAACATGGCAAAACGGGCGCCACTTTCGGGAACCGAGCGGATGACAACGCCATCGACATCGGCAACTTTACCCCAATAATTTTCGTTCTTTGTCACCTCGAAAATATCACCGCTCCAGCTTTTGAATTTGAACGGTCCGGTTCCGACAGGATGACGGTCGATATCCTTACCATATTTCTTGATCGCGGCCGGAGAAATCATCATTGTGCCGGGATGGGCAAGCGAGGAAGGCAGCGCTCCGTAAGGCTCTTTGAGATAAATTTTGATTGTATAATCATCAACAATGTCGACATGGTCGAGCATCGAGATCAACACCCGCCGCGACAATTTGTTTTCCGGATTGGCCAAACGGTCAAGATTGAATTTCACTGCCTCGGCGTTAAAATCCGTGCCGTCATGGAATTTGACGCCTTTACGCAAATAAAAGGTAAATTCCTTGGCGTCGCTAGAGGCTTCATAACGTTCGGCCAGAAGCGGAATAATCTTGTAATCCTTGTCGAAACCCAACAGCCCCTGATAGACTGTGCGCAGCGATGTCATTGTCAATGTGTCATTGATATTGGTGGGGTCAAGTTTGGTGAGGTTGAATTCGACACCGACAGCCAATGGTTTTGCTTCTGCCCAAACCGGCATTGCTGCCAATACCGAAACCAGTCCGGCTGCAAAATATCGTTTAACAAGCTTCATTTTCCCTCTCCTTCAAACAATAGACCCGATTGTTCAACGCGTTCAAAAATGCCCACCGGATGACAGGCAACAAAATGTTCCGGCTCTACTTCAACGAGCGGCTCGACCAAAGGTTCATCGCCAGGTGCCCGTACAGGGCTTGGCACTTCCCCTTCAATGAGCGGCCGCTCGACAAAACGGCGTGCCGGATCGGCTATCGGTACGGCGGCAAGCAAACGCTGCGTATAAGGGTGAAGCGGATGATTGAACACTGCCTGCCTTGGACCGATTTCGACAATCTGGCCAAGATACATCACCGCCACACGGTGACTGATACGCTCCACCACAGCCATATCATGGCTGATAAAAAGATAGGATAGACCCAATTTTCTTTGCAAGTCCATCAATAGATTGACAATTTGCGCCTGAATGGAAACATCAAGGGCTGCCACTGCCTCGTCGGCAATGAGGAGTTCCGGCCCGCAGGCCAATGCGCGGGCGATACACAAGCGCTGGCGCTGTCCGCCGGAAAATTCATGCGGGTAACGGCGCGCCACATGTGGCGGCAGGCCTACCGCCTGCAACAATTCCTGTACGCGCTCGTCAACCTTGTTTGCGGGAACGAGTTTATGCGTCAACAAGGGTTCGGCAATGGAAAAGCCGACCGTCAATCGTGGATCAAGCGAGGCAAACGGATCCTGAAACACATATTGGATATTCTGGCGTATCTTGTGGCGCTCGGCATTATCCATTTTTAAAATGTCGCGCCCGTGAAGTAGAATTTCACCACTGCGCGGTTCGGTCAATTGCATGATCGTGCGCCCGACGGTGGATTTGCCGCAACCGCTTTCACCGACAAGTGCTAGCGTTTCACCCGCTTTAATGGAAAAGCTCACCTGCTCTGCGGCATGAACCCGCCCCGTCACCTTACCGAAAAAGTTCTTTTTGACATCGTAACGGGTGACGAGTTTCTTGACATCAAGCACGACATCGTCCGGCCTCACTGTATTCTGTGGCAGTGCTTCAACCTTATCTTTACCGGGCGAACGTATATCGAAAGGACGCGGCAATTTTTCATTGGCAAGTGCACCAAGCTGGGGAACTGCGGCAAGCAAGGCTTGCGTATAAGGCGCTTGCGGGTGCTTGAAAATTTCGTTCGACGTACCTTCTTCAATCTTGTCGCCACGGCACATCACAAGCACACGGTCGGCAACCTCGGCAACCACTCCCATATCATGGGTGATAAAGACCACGCCCATGCCAAGCTCGTCCTGCAACATGCGGATAAGGCGCAAAATCTGCGCCTGAATTGTTACATCAAGGGCGGTTGTCGGTTCATCGGCAATAAGAAGTTGCGGGCGACAGGCAAGTGCCATTGCAATCATCACCCTTTGGCGCATACCACCGGAAAGCTGGTGCGGGTGACGATCAAGCAGCCCCTTGGCATCGGGAATACGCACTTTTTCAAGCATGGCAAGCGCTTCCTGACGCACTTCCTTGTGCGTACCCCCCTGATGGAGGCGGATCGCCTCGCCAATCTGGTCACCTATGGTGAAAACAGGATTAAGCGATGTCATCGGCTCCTGAAAAATCATCGCAATATTTTTGCCGCGAACGCTATTCATTTGCGACTGCGTGAGCTTTGTGAGATCGCGCACAGCACTCTTGTCGTTAAAGAGCACCTCGCCGGAAGAAATTTTGCCGCCGCCGAATTCGATAAGACGCATAATAGAGAGCGACGTTACCGATTTTCCCGAGCCGCTTTCGCCCACTATCGCCAATGTTTCACCGGCATTGACCGAAAAATCAAGTGACTTCACCGCACGGAAATTGCCGTCTTCGGTTTTGAAATCGACATCAAGGCCTTTTACGTTTAATAGCGGCGCATCCAAATTGACCAACCTCTTTTCTTCCGACATTTCAACCGCTTTCCGGAACGCGTTTGAAAAAGCTGACTCCACCCGCTTTTTTAACGTACTCAAAATTCAACGAAAGGTTTTTTCTCAAATTCTTTCTACCCACTATGGTTGTTTTAGGCAAAACCATGGACAGAGCACCCCGTTGTCACGGACAACGCCTTTAAACTGTCTTGCTATGATACAATCACCAGACTCTTGCTGTCTTGCCCCTTCGGACACAAGAAAAGATTGCTCACGATTAAAAATGCCGCCGAATATATCTTTTGCGGGCGCATTCCTGCTTTACCTTTTTTTAAAACCGTCAAAGCCGGTTTTATTCCCTAAATCCTACTTGTCGTTCAAGTGTTTTTTTCAAAAACTTTTGAAACTGGCATATAAATTACTTAAGAGCCCGTTATTTTCCTTTAAAAATCAGTCTGTTGGGGCACTGTTGATAAGTGTGGCAAGCGAGGTAAAATGCGAAGGTTTCATGGTTGCGGCATTGATACCCGACATATCATGCGCCATCCATAAAGACCGTAAAATGCTTTCTTCGGTTGCTTCTATGACCGCCTCGAACATGGGCGAGAGGGCACGGTCGTCAATATGGGGAACATCACTCATGTGCGATTCTTCTTCCCTATGGCGGAGTTCTTTTGCCGTAGAAAAAGCAAGTGCAAAATCGCCCGAACCATTGCTCAAAACTGCTCCACTTTTGGCAAGCCCCCCGAATGTCCGGTTGGCTAGCCGTTTCAATTGTCTTGAATCGAGGGGTGCATCGGTTGCAACAATCATAATAATCGACCCGTCTTTGTCGGTACTATATCCGGAAAAATTTATGTCGCTCTTTTCGAGAATTCCTAGATGCCCGCCAAAATTCGACTGCACGAGAATGCCGATTGTATAGGTTTTGTTACCCATTTTAACGAGGCGCGAGGCCGTGCCGATACCGCCTTTAAGACCGAAGGCCACTGTGCCGGTACCGGCTCCCACCGCCCCTTCTTCAAAACGGCCGGGTCGGGCGATTTTTAGCGCTTCAAGCATTTCATCAAAGCTCGGGCGCAAAGCCCGTATATTATTCAGCCGTGAATCATTGGTTTCACCGACAACAGCATTGATGGACGTTGCTTGTTCATTGCCCTTTTCATGCAAAGTGTAATAGATCAGCGCTTCAATTGCGCGACCGGTTGCAAGCGTATTGGTGAGCAAAATCGGTGTTTCAAGCTCGCCAAGTTCTTCCACCTGAACGGAGCCTGCAAATTTTCCATAACCGTTAAACGCGCTGAAACCCGCCGGTATCCTGTTTTGAAAAATATTGTCGGAGTGCGGCACAATTGCCGTGACACCGGTGCGGGTCGCATCCCCTTCCTTGATCGTGACATGGCCTACTTTGACACCTGCAACATCTGTTAATGCATTGAGTGGACCACTTTTATAATGACGGGTCACATAATGTTCCGGCAGAGGGTTAGAACAATCATTTTTAGGTGACACGGGTAACCTTTCCAACTCTTTCCTGCATTGTTGCCGAGAAATTCCAAAACGGCAATGTTTGCGAAAAACTTCGAAACAACATTGCGGTTTCTGCGACAAGGATCAAGTGCTCCACAAGAGCTTTGCCGCCAAACTGTTATAAACTTTATCCGACATCATATCGGGCTTTTTATCGGTTACGAGATAATCAATATCCTCTATAGGTGCAACCGAGAATGGCCCCCAATTTGAAAATTTTGAATGATCGGCAAGAATCATCGTCTTTTCCGATTGTGCAATCATGGCACGGGCGACTTCTGTCGCCGAAAGGTCGAAATCGGAAACCTCGCTATTGCTGACAGCAGCAACGGTTAAAACCGCAAAACAGGCATGAAATTTTCCGATTTGTTCAAGCGTAAACATGCCGATATTCTGGTTTCGCTCGCGCCTCTAGTTGCCGCCCAACAAAAATATCTCATGATGAGGATTGGAGCTGACGATATTTGCGACACTGTTCGAATTGGTCACAATAATCAGCTTTTCGAGATTGGCTATTGCCTGAGCAAAAAACACGGCCGTACTGCCGGAATTTATAAATAAAGTATCGCCCGCCTCCAATAGCCCCGCTGCCGTTTCACAAAGTTTACGCTTTTCTTGCGGATGCTCGTTCATATGCCCGACATATGACCTCGCCCCCGAACCATTGGACAATGAACGTTCCGCGCGTGCACCGCCATGGAACTTCTTGATAAGGCCTTCCTCGTCAAGCCGTGTCAGATCCCGAGGATCGTTTCCCTTGAAACACCCGTTTTTTCGGAAAGATCTTCAACACTCAACTCCCCTGCCGCTCTTACAAGAACGACAATTCTTTCTCTTCTCGCATTGCTTTTCAATTTCCACCGCCCTCCGTGCCGATAGCACATACAATCTGGCGGCAATGCAGGCAAGATAAGGCCATTATGCGATTTTTAAACCGCTTGTACTTTTACTTCTTCTGAAACAGGACGAAATCATTTGTTTATTTTTCTTATAAATATTTTGTTTATGATGTATAACTAATTTATGTATAATAGATTTTATTAACTCTATTTTACATGATAGACTATCTATTAATAATACAATATTATTTACGATAAGATGCAGATATTTTATCCATAATTGTTATTTATTTTTGTGATAACAAAGTGATTATAAGAAAAATCCACCTGTTAAACTCATTTTGATATTTTTGTTGAAAAAAATACACAAAAATAATGAGCCGATTTTTTCGACATTAAACAAAAAAATAGTCTTCAGGCTTTAAAAATTGCCCGTTTTGAAGCGTTCCTTACAAAACGATCAATAGTTTTTTAAAAATACACAGTGATTCTTCGCAATTCTGAACGCGGAGAGAGGTAAAGTTCTATATTGAACAGAACTCGCTTCCCTTTTGGTGTCTCCGGCTTTTCCTTCTGATATTCGGTGCGCCAGCGCTCGTTCAATATTTATCCTGCCATTTCGCTATCGGGCAGCTTTCTGCTACCTCTTGCCAGACTACGCGAAATCGGAGCGGGAAACCGGCTTCTCACAAGAAACAAAAGTACCAGCTTTTCAATCTCGCCCCGATCGGGCTTACCGGAAAAAAGACCCTCCACCTTTTATCCGGATTGCGATAATCTCGCCTCTATTAACCCGTTTGCCGCCACATCTATCGCATAGCCTTGAAGCTCTTTTTAAAAATAACAACAGAGCTTCTGTTCGGGATATTGTTTGGTCTCTCTGTCAATTTTCAGCCAACAGAAGTTCTAACGGATGCGGGCAATAATTTCGCCGGCGCTCGCTATGCTACCCGCATGTTTTATAATGTCCAGTGTTCCGCTTGTTTCGGCTTTGATACCGGTTTCCATTTTCATGGCTTCCATCACCGCAATAGTTGCCCCTTCTTCTATTTTTTCGCCCTGCTTTTCGAGCCAAGCCTTGATCGTTCCGGGAATTGGTGCGGCAATATCACCAGCGCCCTTATCGGCCTTCATGATTTCTCCGCCTTCGGAATGCGGATTTTGTGCTCCATTGACTGCACTCCCCGCCCCTTCAAGCAATTTCAAAAACCGGAACGGCAAACCGAGTTCCACCCGCTTTCCGTCGATTTCAATATCGAAACGCTCGATTTGCGGCTCAATTTTATCGGCTTTGGTTTCCATTGCCAGTTTTTCGGCAAAATCGTTTTCGATCCAGCGTGTATAAACTTTAAAGCCGTTTTCTCCAATAAAATCCGGATGGTGAACAACAAGCCGGTCAAATGGCAAGACCGTGGCAACCCCTTCAATTTCAAATTCGCTCAAAGCCCGTGCGGCACGCTTTAACGCTTCCTCGCGTGTTCTTCCGGTAATGATCAATTTGGCAATCATCGAGTCAAATTGCGGGGCTACAATGCCGCCTTCGACTACACCACTATCGAGCCGCACACCGGGGCCTGACGGCGGCGAAAACTTTGTAATTTTTCCCGGACACGGCAAAAATCCGCGTCCGACATCCTCGGCATTGATACGAAATTCAATGGCGTGGCCGATAGGGGAAGGCGTTTTATCAATTGTCAAAGGCAAACCTTCGGCAATACGGAATTGTTCAACCACCACATCAATCCCGCTTGTTTCTTCTGTCACCGGATGTTCAACCTGCAATCTCGTATTGACTTCGAGAAACGAAACAACATCATTGCGCCCCAACAAGAATTCAACAGTCCCGACGCCGCTATAATTGACATGGTGGCAAATATTTGTAGCCGCTTCTCTCAAACGTTTTTCAACCGCTTCGGAAATAAAAGGTGCCGGCGCTTCCTCGACGAGTTTCTGGTTACGCCTTTGCAATGAACAATCACGCGTTCCAAGCACCACAACATGTCCCATTTTGTCGGCAATCACCTGCGCTTCGACATGACGGGGACGATCTAGAAACTGTTCCACATAACATTCGCCACGGCCAAAAGCCTGAACCGCTTCACGGACAGCCGACCGGAAAAGCTCTTCAGCCTCTTCCCGTTTCCAAACAACTTTCATGCCGCGCCCTCCGCCGCCATGCGCGGCCTTGATTGCAACAGGAAAGCCATATTTTTCGGCAAAAGCGACAACATCCTTGCCACTTGTAATCATACCGTTGCTGCCGGCAACAAGCGGCGCGCCTACCTCTTTTGCAACTGCACGGGCTTTGAGCTTGTCGCCCAAAAGATCAATCACTTCGGGATCCGGCCCAATCCAGATGAGGCCTGCGTCAATCACCGCTTTGGCAAATTCGGCGCTTTCCGACAAAAAGCCATAGCCCGGATGAATGGCATCAGCCCCCGAACGTTTGGCAATAGCAATAATTTTGTTACCATCAAGATAGGTTTCTTCCGGCCGATTACCGTTGAGGCTATAAGCCTCGTCGGCTTCTTTGACAAAAGGCGCCGAACTGTCAATATCGGCATAAATTGCAACCGACAAAACACCGTAATCGCGTGCTGCACGAATAATGCGCAATGCAATTTCTCCGCGATTGGCAATCAGTATTTTTTTCATGAACGTCCCCAACACTGTAAATTTATCATTTTCTTGATCGAGCCTGCGCTCTTGTTTCTTACCAAAAACGGCCTTTCGCCTTTATGTTTTCCGGTTCTTGCTATTTCCAATTGATTTCATGATTTTATTGAATTTTTATCGGCACCGTCTTTCAAACTTTTCTGCTCGCTATCATAAAAATTTCTGACAGCGCGAAACTTGATAAAAGCCCCTATCGGAATTTGTGCCGCAAGGTCAATCTGGTCTTCAACAAGATTGGCAATAACCGGATAACCACCGGTAACAGGCCGGTCACGCAAAAACAAAACCGGCTCGCCATTTGCTGGTACTTCTATTGCACCCGTTACTGTGCCCTCACTTGGCAATTCATCGCTTCGCGAGCGCTCAAGACGGGCGTCACTTTGTAATCTTATGCCAATTCTGTTGGAAGCTGCCGTCACTTGCCACGGTTTTTCAAGAAACATCGCAATTGATTGCTCTGTAAACCAGTCGGTACGCGGCCCCATGACCACATCAAGCACCACTTGATCGCCCGCTTCCGGCAAGAAGTAAGGATCATCAAGCGACAATAAAACCGGCCGCAAAGGGCTATCATTGGCTATAAACACTTTATCACCTGCCAATAGCGGTTTCGGCCCCAAATTGGAAAGACTGTCAAAAGACGCACTTTTCAAAACCGGTTCAACTTTAAAGCCACCGCGCAAAGCCATATAGCTGCGAAAGCCTGCCAATGGTTGTCCAAGAATGATTTCATCGCCTTCATCAATGGAGAGCGGTGTGTTTTTTTCAAAAACAAAAACCGTGCCTTTTGTCGATTTGACCGTAATTGGCAGGTTAGCACCGGTAAAAGCAACAACCGATGGCTGCAATGCTTTTATACGCGTATTTCCATAGGTAAATTCCAACACCGGTTGTTCACGAGGATTGCCAACAAGCCGGTTGGCATTGGCCATTGCTTTCTGGTCAAGTGCCCCTGAAGGGGAAAGCCCTTGCGAGGATTGGAACAAACGCCCGCGATCTTGAAACGTAACCGGCATCAATGTTGTAAGCAATTTGAAAACCGCATCTTCTTCAGGCGTTAAGCTCGTTTCGTGGACAGAAATTCCGTCGTTGTCATGACTGCCCGTTTTCCCGATGCCCGTTGTTTTCCCGATTTCTGTTGCTTTTCTGATACCCGTTGTTTTCCCGATACCCGATGCTTCGGCTTCATCACCCGTTTTTGTTAAACCGGCCTTTTCATTCGGCTCTATCGCTTTCGTTGCAGCACCGTTCTTTAAAGCTTGGCTATTCGCTCTCACCGGCACTGATTTTCTCTCGTCGGGCGAAAAAAAGTTTTGTGATTTTTCCTGCTCGGCAGTCTCAATCCTGTCATTTTTCATTTGTTTTTCGAAAAGAGTTCCGGCTTTTTCATTCGGGGATAAGGAAAAGCTTGTCACTCCTTCGAAATGTGGCGAATAATCTTTCGTCACATCGACAAAATGCACCCTGTCACCGGGTTTTAAAAGTGAAGGCGGGTCGCGGTCGAGATCAAACATTTTAACATCTGTCCGCCCGATCAATTGCCAACCACCGGGGCTTGGTTGCGGATAGACACCACCGAATTTACCTGCAAGCGCTACAGAACCGGCAGGAATGGATTTTCGCGGTGACGCACGCCTTGGAACATTGAAAAGTGGATCGCCGCCCGTCAAATAGGCAAAACCGGGGGCAAAACCGCAAAACGCAACCTGATAATGACTTTCCGTATGGCGGCGGATGACCTCTTCACGGTCAATTTTTAAAAGAGCAGCAACATCATCAAGATCTTCCCCGTCATAGACAACCGGTATCTCGACAAGTTTGCCGCTTTTTTGCTGCCCTTTTTCAAGTTTCAATCCCGCAATTTCTGTTTCCAAAGTGGTCTCGTCGGCAAGCAGGGGATCAAAAGTGACGAGCAAAGTCCGCGCCGCCGGAATAATTTCGACAATAGCTTGCAGATTGTCCTGACCCTGAAACTTTTCTTGATCTTTAAGATTTTCTTGATCTTGCAGATTATTCTTTCCGCTCCGAATTTCTTGCTGCAAGCGGTCAAACAAAGCCAATGTTTCTTCAAGATCGGCAAGCTCGATCATAAAGGCCGAATTATTGACACCAAGAAAGCGCATAGGAAAAAGACACTCTCTCAATCAACAAATGGCTTTAAGGAAACGCCGGCTTTTTCAAGACCGGCTTTGACAGCTTTGGCCATCAACACGGCACTCGGACTGTCGCCATGGAGGCAAATAGACTGTGCATCAAGGGTAATCTCCTTGCCATCAATCGCGATAATTTTGCCTGTCTCGACAAATTTCACCATACGTTCGGCAACGATAGCAGGGTCACTCAGCACAGCACCTTTTTCACGGCGGGATAGAAGTGTCCCGTCACTCTTATAAGCACGGTCGGCAAAAGCTTCTGCCACCACAACAAGTCCGGCTTCACGGGCAAAAGGAATAAGAGCCGAACCCGCCAATGCCATAAGAACGAGTGACGGCTCGACCGCCTTGATCGCATTGATAACGGCTTTTGCCTGACGCATATCATGGGCAATTGTATTGTAGAGCGCACCATGTGGCTTGACATAGGAAACTCTGGTTCCTGCCGCTTTGGCAAGCCCCATAAGTGCGCCGATCTGATAAATGGAGTCGCCCGTCAATTCACTATCGGTCGGGTCCATATTGCGACGCCCGAAACCCACAAGATCACGATAGCCGATATGGGCACCGACGCGCACTTTATTCTTCTTGGCTGCCTCAAGTGTGCGCAGGATTCCTGCCGGATCACCGGCATGAAAACCGCAAGCAACATTGGCACTGGTTACAATGGAAAGCATTTCACTGTCTTCCCCCATCTTCCAGGGGCCAAAACTTTCACCAAGGTCGCTGTTCAAATCAATAGATTTCATTCTACCCTCCCTTTGCCGAATATAGATTCTTTTTTATTTTATATTGTTGAACAATCTAACTTTGATTGTTAGACATTGCAATCATGTTCTTTCTCAAATAAACTTGTAAATATATTCAGAGGATGGTGAAGCGGGAGGATTGCGGTTCTGCTATCCGGTTTCATGCATTTCAATTCAAGACTTTGCGCGAGCGCTTGCGCTTGCTTGAAAATCGAGGGGTGGGTAGGATTATGAAAACCAGCAAAGATGAAATATCGCTTGTAGACCAGACCGTCAAAGCGATTGAAACGGGTATTATCAATGGCCAGTATCACCCGGGCGAGCATTTGAGTGAAGCAACGCTTGCAAAAAAACTGTCGGTCTCACGCAATACTTTACGTGAAGCATTCCGGATGCTGACCAAAAACGGGCTTGTCGAATATTGTGCCAATCGCGGTGTTTTTGTGGCGGTTCCCGACTTCAATACGATTGTCGATGTCTATAATGCGCGCCGTATTATCGAAGTGGGGGCGGTGCGCAACGTGCATTTCCCTCATCCCTCTATCAGCTTGATGGAACGGGTGGTGGAAAAATCGGAACGCCTTTGCGAGGAAAAAAAATGGCAGGATGTCGGCACAGCCGATATGGAATTTCACCAATTGCTGGTAAGCCTTGGAAATAGCCCGCGTCTTGACCGGCTATTTGTCGAACTCACAATCGAACTCAGATTAATCTTCGGCCTTGTGGCCGACTTGCGCTCGCTTCATCAGCCTTTTGTCGCCATGAACCGCAATATCGTCGAAGGCTTAAAAAAAGAAAAGCCGAAAAAAGCAGCGCGCCTTCTCAAGGCTTATCTCAAACAATCCGAAAGGTTGATTATGAGAGCTTATACGGCACTGCAAAAATAACGCCTCGCTTCTCCGTTCTGTCGTTATCTTTTGCTTTTTTCGTGCGGCGTATATTCCAGCTTGTTATTTCACGCCGTATATCCCACACCGGCATTTTACATTGTTTGCCCCACACCGGCATTTTCTACCGTGTTTTTAACTGGAAGTGCCGGTTATTTCCGCGCCGTTTTCAGGTTGATCTGTTCATACTGTTTGTGACATGAAAAATATATGTCATGTTCTTTTACAAACTATCGCCTCTTATTGCCGGATAATGTGACAATGGTTTTCGCATCAATTTTGCCTTTGTTCTTTATACATCCTGTTTTATTCAAACTGTTCAGCACAGCTTCCGGAAGGGCTTCAAGGCAAATATAGATGTTGCTTTTATTAAAACAGGCTAGCCCATTTTGTTACTCATGCTAGACTTGTTTTATCAAGATAATAAAGGGCGTGCCCATGCTTCGAGAAAATATCGCCGATCTTATGGCCTTTATGGTTGTTGCCGAAGAAAAAAGCTTTACCAAAGCTGCCCTGAAGCTCAATATATCACAATCAGCTTTGAGCCATTCGATAAAAAATCTGGAAGATCGCCTGCATTTACAATTGTTGCGCCGCACCACACGTTCGGTTGCACCGACCAATATTGGCGAACGACTTCTCGAACTTTATACCCCCCATCTTGTGGAGATGGAAAGCGAGCTCACAAATCTCTGCGAGACAATCGACCACCCATCCGGCACAATCCGCATAACCGCACCCGATTATGCGGCAAAATCCATTTTATGGCCGAAGCTTTGCCCGCTTCTTGCGAAATATTCCGATATTCATCTTGAAATTTCGATTGATTATGCTTTGACCGACATTGTGGCCGAGCGCTTCGACGCCGGTGTGCGGCTTGGTGAACAGGTCGAGAAAGATATGATCGCGTTAAAAATCGGGCCGGATCTCCGCATGGCGGCTGTCGCTTCACCACACTATCTTGAAACCCATTCTGTTCCGGAAACGCCGCGTGATCTTCTCGAGCATCAATGCATCAATCTTCGATTGCCAACGTCGGGCGGTTTTTACGTCTGGGAATTTGAAGAAAATGGCCATGAATGCAAAATAAGGGTCGAAGGGCAATTAAGCTTCAACACGATCGATCAGGCATTGGATGCTGCCGAAGCCGGTTTCGGCATTGCCTATACAACCGAAGACGCTTTGGTCGAACGGGTGGCAAGCGGGCGGCTTAAACGCATTCTTGAAAATTATTGCCCGCCATTTCCGGGATATTATCTCTATTATCCGACACGACGCCAACATACCGCCGCTTTTCAACTGGTTATCGATTGTTTGCGCTACAAGGCTTTATGATAGCATGTCATGTTCCCCCGCGCATTTTACATTTCAATTTCCGATAAGGCTTAAAAAAAAGGGGGCTATCTGCCATTTCGGGTTTTTCATCGCGGCTCATTCTATCCGTTTAACCCTTCTAGTCCCGTGTTATCGCAGATTTGTTTTACGGTTCATTCTCCCCTTCCCGTAAATTTGTTTTATGATTTCCCGATATTTCTGCTGCCTCTCCTGAACCTTGCCTTTTCAAATTGTCAGACTGGGAGGGTTTTTGACCGGTAAACTTTGAGAACCATATATTGGCAAGATAGCTTGTTCTATGAAAATTTTGCATAAAGCCTAGTTTCGCGCCCTTCTTTTAGAAGACGTGCTTTTCGGATTAATCTCAATAATAAGCAGCCGCGCATAGTCGATAAAAAACTGTACGCATTTGAAAATGCATCTTGTCAAAGGGTTTCAAAAAATGGTCAAGCGCAACTGGGTGATAACGGGTGTTTCAAGCGGTTTCGGCTATGAAATGGTCAAACAGGTTTTAAGCCGCGGCGATAACGTATTGGGGACCGTGCGCAAAACGGCACCTGTCGAAGAGCTGGTTGCCCGCTATCCTGATCAATTTCATGTCGCAATTGTCGATATGAGAGACCGGAGGGCTGTGAAACAACTTGGGCAAAAAGCGGAAGAATTGTTTTCAACAATCGATGTGATTGTGAGCAACGCCGGATATGGATTGTTCGGTGCTGCCGAAGAATTGTCGGATGAAGAGATTGATGACATTATCGCAACCAACCTCACCGGTTCGATTGACTTTATTCGCGCCTTCCTGCCCATTATGAGGAAAAAGCAACATGGGCGTATCATCCAGATTTCTTCCTATGGAGGCGAAGTCGCTTTTGCGGGAAATTCGCTTTATCACGCGACTAAATGGGGCATCGAAGGATTTTGTGACTCGCTTTCACAAGAAATGGCACCATTCAATATTGGCGTGACGATTGTCGAACCCGGTGGAGCAAGAACCGAATTTCGCTATAAAAGCGCAAAAATTGCCAAGCCTATAAAAGCTTATGACAACACGCCTGCCCATGCTTTTCAAAAAATGCTTGATCGGAAAAACGGCTTGGCCGCAGGTAATCCGGAGCGCATGGCTGCCCGCATTATCGAAAGTGTTGATATAACGCCCGCACCGTTACGTATGGTGCTCGGTTCAGGTGCTTTAAAAACCACCATCGAGGTTTTAAAAAAACGGCTTGAAGACTTCAAAGGGCAGGAACAACTTGCCGCTTCAACCGATTTTTAAAAGAGATGAAACAACCCTGTTCTTAAATCTCCGGCAAAGTCGAATATCAGAGTGCTATGGGTTCATTCAGAAGATGCGTTTCAGCCAAAGGGAAAAATTTTTAACCAGAAGATCAATAGCGTTCGGCAAAATTATCAGCTCTGTTCCTTCATGCTGTAACGCCTAAATGATTGCGTTTTTTCATCGGCAACTGTCAAATACGTTGCCGAAAGCCCGATCTATTGCTTTTAACGCTCATTATTCCCGATTTTTCTCACGGTGTATTTTATAGCGCAGTGCAATGACACCCTGACCGGCATTTTTGACCTCCAGCAATTCGAGTGACTGGCCGGCAGCCGGATTTTCTGTCACAGAAACCTTTCCTCCCGTTCCGCTATTATCCGTGCGAGGTGACCAATCAAATAATGAAGGTGCGGCTTTGCGCCCGTCAATACCGGGATAGATCATCACACTCAATTCATTAATAAGCCCGTTTTCCAGAAATGCTCCATTAATCGTGCCGCCACCTTGCAAAACAATTCGCTTCATATTGAAGAAACGCCCAAGACTTTCCATGGCTTCCACAAGATCATTTCCATCTTCACCGGCGAAGACATAGGAAATTTCCAAGCTACGAAGATGTTCCAGATAGGCTTGCGAAATTTTTTTGCCCAAAACAACAATGATGTTTTCGCCGCAAACTTTGTCGCCTTCATATTTGATGCGCCCATGGCGATCCACAACAATGCATAGCCGTTTTGTTTCGCGCTTGCCGATAAAAGGTTGCGGGTCAATCACTCTTACAGGATTTGGGTCATTGAATTCCTGCTTTGCAAAATGCCTTTGGACGGTAACCCGCCCCAACATTTCCGCGTCGCAATTGAAACTGTCGCTAAGGTCATAATAGGAAATGGTCGCCTTATCATTTTCTGTCCCGTCATAAGGCGCAGTCCAATGATCTTCCACGATTTTTCCGTCAATCGATGTCATCATATGGCAAATTATAAAAGGGCGCATGATTTCTCCTTGAACCATAAAATCATGAAAGAGCAACGAGATAAGCAAAGGCTCGTTGAAAACAGTCTTCTTGATCTATAAACGCTTGAAGCCCGCTCATAAACCGGCCTCTTTTTCACAAGGCCTATTAGAAAAATTCATTAATGGAGAAGCGGGTTTTGCCTGAAACAAGTTCTTTTTTAAAAGCTCGCAAAAATAAAACGTACGAATATATGCGGGAAAAAGTGCATCATAAGCTTTGAATCCGTGGGACAAGCCTCTCTCTTTCTCAGAATTGCTTAACCTTCCTTTTTCTTCACCCTCCCTCCCCTTTTTATGACACTCGCTTCCCTTTCCCGTTCGTTGTGTGATTTCCCCTCTGACCGCCTCCTTACCGAACTTCCCGATGGTCTTCTATTCCCCGCTTCTTTGCCGATTTTTTTAAAAATTCCTGTTGGTTGTTTCGGCCTATCTTGCAAAAAAAACAAAACTGGAGAATAGTTTCCTTAAAAGGGAAAGTTTTTGCGAAATGATCGGGACGAGCAAACCATTTTCCGTGGTTATCAGGGTGTTGTGCATTTTCGCACTGCTCAACCTCGCCTTTGCCCATAATCGCAATTTTCCGGTTTTACCAAACAGCTTTGCAAGCCACTCGTCTCACCATCATGAAAGCGTTCGGCAGAACCATTCGCATATGGTTTCCGATAGCGACATTTGCTCGAAAAACGCAACTTCAAAACCGCAAAAATTAAGCAAAAAACACCATAATGACAATTCATGTCATGAATTGGGTGCGTGTCACGCCTGCCGCATCGGCGCATCAATGCTCACCCCGCCCGATAGTGTTGAAATCGGCGAACATAACCTCTTTCTCGTCGAGATTTTACTGCCCTATGATGCGGTAACCTTCGGCACGTTTTTTGTAAAGTCCAACGCCTCGCCGCGTTCACCGCCATTGTCACTCATAAGCTGACAGGTTCAACATATCATCACATCGAATTTTTAAAAAAATGGCGCCGTCTTTTTAACGACGTGGCGCAAATGTTTGCTGCTATTTTTTTTAAGTTTTCAATTGTGATTATAAAACTTGGTCAGCCTGTTTTTTCACCGTCAAAACGCATGGTTTAAAGCCTCACAAAAACGAGGCTCAGAGAATGCCGCGCGTGGCAATTCCCGTTTGTTTTCCATGCCTGACAAAGTTTCAATCCACTTTTTCTTTATGGATTTTAAAAAATGGATTCTCTCTTTCAAACCGATAGGCGGTTTAGTGTGCGCTCGAACGCATTAAAATCATCGTCTGCCGTGATGGGTGCCATTGCTACTCTTTCCACCCTGCTCATCATAATGCCAACGGGGGTAAAAGCCGAAACGATTGCAAATAACGAGCGTAGCACGATGACGCCAGTTAAAAACCCGCCCGCAAGTCCCGCACAAAAAGAGGCAGCAAAGGCCGAGGACCAAGGAAACATGGTTCTAAAACCGGTTATCGTTACATCGGCGGCCATGTCTTCACCGGTCACTGTTGTTACCAATCCGAAAGCCCCACGCCAGCCTATTCCCGCTTCGGACGGTGCCGATTACCTCAAAACCATTCCCGGTTTTGCAACCATTCGCAATGGCGGCACCAATGGCGACCCCGTTTTTCGTGGCCAATTCGGCTCGCGTCTTAATATTGTCAATGATGGCAGCACGATTATGGGCGCCTGTCCGGGGCGGATGGATAATCCGACATCCTATATCTCGCCTGAAAGCTATGACCGGCTGACGGTTGTGAAGGGGCCTCAAACCGTGCGCTATGGCCCCACGGGTTCAGCGGCAACAATTTTGTTCGAACGCGACCCGCAGCATTTTGACAAACCGACCGTCAAAGGCGATTCCAGCATTGTCATCGGTTCCAATAGCCGTTTTGAATCCCGCCTTGATGGCACTGTCGGGGCACGCCCCGGCTATGTCCGGATTATCGGCAATAAAGCCCTTTCCCATGATTATCATGATGGCGATGGCAATAGTGTTCCCTCAAAATGGGATAAATGGAATGGCGATATGTTTTTGGGGTTCACTCCAGACGAAAATACATTGTTCGAGCTTTCCGGCGGCGGCGGTGATGGTGAAGCCCGTTATGCAGGCCGCGCTATGGATGGCAGCCAATTCAAGCGGGAATCGCTTGGTGCCAAATTCATCAAAGAAAATATCAATGACCGGCTCACCAAGGTCGACGCGCAATTCTACTATAACTATGCCGATCACATTATGGATAATTTCCGTTTGCGCCACCTTGCCACCAGCGCTGCCCCCCTGCCAATCGGTATCACCAGCACAGGCAAAACGGGCACCGGCGGGATGGGGCATATGTCAGGTGAGGCAATGGATATGAACCATATGATGAGAGCTGCCATGAGCGGAGGCGGAAATCCCATGGCCGGCATTGGCGGCATGGGAGGAATGGGTGGCATGAACGGTATGGGGGGTACAAGTGGGGCGATGGATATGTCGTCCATGCCGATGGAATCGCGGCTTGACCGGCGCACCATGGGCGGCCACTTTACCACCAATTGGGATTTTGGCGATTTATCACTCGTGAGCGGGGTTGATCTCCAAACCAACACCCACCGCAAAAGAAAAAGCCGCAATATGATGAGCATTAACGGTTGGGATAAGGATGCGGTATTTTTCGATTACGGACTGTTCAGCGAAGCGACATGGAACTTTGCCGAAAATCAACGCCTTGTTTTTGGCGGCAGACTTGATCGGGCTTCTGCGAAGGATGAGCGAAACACAAGTCCGACAGATGGCGACAAGCGCGACAGAACACTGCCAAGCGGTTTTCTTCGTTATGAGCGCGACCTCGATCAAATACCGCTCACAACCTATATCGGGCTTGGCCATGCCGAGCGTTTCCCCGATTATTGGGAACTGTTTTCCCCCAAACAATCCGACGCTAACTCCCTCAATGCATTTGACGGCATAAAGCCCGAAAAAACCACCCAGCTTGATTTCGGTGCGCAATATAGCGGGGAAAACAGCAATATCTGGGCTTCCACCTATGTCGGCCGGATTGATGACTATATTCTCTTCGACTATTCAAGCGGGCAGTCAAAAGCATCGAATGTCGATGCCACCATAATGGGGGGCGAATTGGGGCTTTCCCATATGTTCTTCAATGTCTGGAAGTTTGATTCAAGCCTTGCCTATTCGTGGGGGAAAAACACCACAGACAATGAAGCTTTGCCGCAAATTCCACCCTTGGAGGGAAGGCTCGGCCTCACCTATCAAAAAGAAAAATGGAGCATTGGCGGGCTTTTAAGGCTTGTTGCCGATCAACCGCGCATTGCCAAAAACAAAGGCAATGTGGTGGGAAAAGACTTTGATAAAAGCGCGGGCTTTGGTGTCTTTTCTTTGAATGGCAGCTACAAGATTTCAAAAAATGTCGCTTTGACCGGCGGGGTCGATAATCTCTTCAACAAGGATTATTTTGAACATCTGAACCGCGATGGCGATGCCGGTTTCGGCTTTCCCGCCCATTATCAAGTACGAGAGCCGGGGCGCACCTTCTGGGCAAAAGCCGATTTCAAGTTCTGAAATCCGTTTCTAGAATGAAGGCAAAGACTATCAAATTTTGCCCATTATATTTGAGCTTAAGTTGTGAGGCATAGTTTTTAAAAAAATTATGCCTCACAAAACAACGGAATTGAGTGCCACGGGTATCAAAACCGTCAAATAACCTTTCAGACTTGGCACAAAAACTTTTTAACGGTCGAAAACGCCGATTTAATGCCTCTCACCTTTCCGGCAATTCGTTGAAGCTTTCTCATACAAAATATTTTTTTCAACCCGGAACATAGCTGACAAGAATATTTTTGTCCGGAATTTGTAATTGATCTTGTTACGGGTTTGAAAAGCCTGATGGAAAGCGCATAAAATTTATCACGTTTTTTTCCAAAAATTATCCTGTTTGGAGACCGGTTTTCTGCATGGAACACCGGAATTTATACATGCAAAATTTACGACAACAAAACCGATAAAAAAAGTTTTTCATGGGTAAACAAATAAAACTATACCAAAATTATCAAAAATAAGTCATAGTCGGTTTTTAACAATTTTTGCGGTAATCGTGATGAGCCAACAACCATCCATGAATTCAACAATTTATGACAGTGAAAAGCCTGCCACTTTTCTGGGGCTTTTACGCTATTCGCGTTTTTTTACAGGCTCCGCTATCATCACGGCCATTATCGCTGCGGCTTTGAGCATTGCACCCTTCTATGTGATTTCACTTATTGCCGGCGAGCTTTTGAAACCGACGGTAAACCCGACGAGACTCTGGTATCTTGCAGGTGTTGCGACCGGCCTTGTTCTGCTTAGATGGATATTCGTATCTTTAAGTGACATGCTTGCCCATAAAGGGGCCTTCACCATTCTCTTCACACTCAGAAAAAGAGCAGCGCAAAAACTGGGCGAGGTTCCACTGTCGTTTTTTGCAAGCCAGTCTTCGGGAAAACTCAGGCGCACACTTTATGATGATATTGACAGTCTCGAAAGCCTTTATGCCCATATTTTACCAAATCTGAGTTCTGCTCCTATTGTATCGCTCTCGGCGCTTATCCTGTTGTTTTTTGCCGATTGGCGGCTTGCCATTATTGTTTTGATCCCCTTGCCGATTGCCTTTTTTGCCCAATGGTGGATGACACGCGGCATGGGCGATGACATGCGTGAATGGATCGGTTTGCAGCAAAAAATTTCAGGCGAGATCAGCGAATTTATCCGTGGTGTACATGTTATCAAAAGTTTCGGTCTCGATACGCGTTCTTTTGGCAATCTTTCAAAGACAATCCATAATGCGGTGGACTGGGCGCATAGTTTTGCTGCCAGAGTAACGCGCTCGTTTATGACATTTGCTATTTTACTGCGCGGCAATCTTGTTTTGGTCGCCCCGATCGGAGCCATATTCTATGTGAACAGTTCACTTGACGCGGCTACTTTTGTGTTATTTTTGCTTCTTTCGCCACTGGTGCTTGAACCTTTGTTGACCCTTTCAGGGGCACTTCATGAGAAAATGAACCATATCGAAGCGATGGATCATATCAATGAAGTTTTGACCGCAAAACCGCTTATCGAAAATCACAATAGCAAAACACCTGAAGGCCCGTATGAAATTGTTTTTGACGATGTCTCTTATAGTTACGGCAAAAGACTGGCGATCGACCATGTCAGTTTTAGCGCAAAAGCCGATAAAGTTACGGCATTGGTGGGGCCAAGCGGTTCGGGCAAAAGTACACTTCTGAAACTCGTTGCGCGACTTTATGAATTCGACCACGGGCATTTAACAATAGGTGGCCTTGATGTGCGCGACTGGCGGCTTGATGACCTTCTCGACAAGACGAGCATTGTTTTTCAGGATGTTGTTCTCCTTTATGGCACTGTTGCCGATAATTTGCGCATTGCAAAACCCGATGCGAGTGATGAAGAACTCAAGGAAGCCTGCCGCCTTGCCAAAGCAGACGTTTTTATCGAAGCCTTACCGCAAGGTTATGATACGCTCCTTCAGGAACGCGGCTCGCAACTTTCCGGCGGCGAACGCCAAAGGCTTTCGATTGCCCGCGCTTTTTTGAAAAATGCGCCAATCCTGCTCCTTGATGAACCGACTTCAAGTCTTGATCCGGAAAATGAAAACCTCATCCACGAAGCTCTCGAAACACTTTATAAAAATCGCACGGTTCTCATTGTCGGCCATCATTTGCAAAATCTCGTTTCTGCCGACAAGATTATTGTGATGGATCATGGCAGGCTAGCGGGCGTAGGCCGTCATGAAGAGCTTTTGAAAAACTGTCCGACCTACCGGATTTTATGGCAAGACCAGCTTTCGGCGGGTGAGTGGTCGCTCGGAGAAGAGGCAGGAGAAGCCGAAGAAAAAAACCGACACTAGGGTGGAAGACAATAAAACCCTCTCAACAAAACAGGATAATTTGGCAGAAAAAGGCGGGCAGTCATGATAATCGATATTTTAACGTCCGGTTTCCGGCTGTCGAAAACGCGCGACAAACAACTCGTTCACGGCATTTTATGGACGATTGTCGAAGGTTTTTTTGCAGCTCTTCCCTTTGTCTTCCTTTTTATGATGTTGACACAGGCCTTTGCCAAAGAGTTGACAATCAAAGCCGCTATTTTCTTCGGGGGCGGCATGGTTTTGAGCTTTTTGTTGCGCATCGGTGCAAGCGCGATAGGCGCGCCGAAAATATATAATGGTGCTTTCACAATGATGGGCGAGGCACGCCTTAATGTGGCAGAACATTTGCGCAAACTTCCCATGGGGTGGTTCAACAAACAAAGAAGCGGCGACCTTGCAGGAAGACTGACTTCCGATATTACTTTTGTCGAACATATGTGGTCGCATTTTATCCAGCCTTTTGTTGCCGGTTTTTCAATGCCGGTTTTCCTGACTATTTTTCTTTTCTTTGTCGACTTTCGTCTGGCAATTGTCATGCTTTGCGGCTTTCCTTTGACTTTGCTTGCCTTGTTATGGACGCTCGCTATGGGAAAAAGCGCAGGCGTGAAACTTGGAAAAGCCAATAGTGCCGTGCAATCGGCTTTGCTTGAATATGTGCAAAGTATCACTGTTATTCGCAGCTTCGGACGTTTCGGCAATAGCTGGAAAAGACTTGTAAAAATCCTCGACGACCAGCGCAATGCCTGGTTCCACGCCGAAACAAGAACCTCGCCTTTCCTGTCATGCTTCGGTTTTGTGCTGGAAATGAGCTATATCAGTCTGGTTATTTTCGGCATTTACTGGTTGGCAAACGACAAGCTCACCGTCCCTCAATTGTTGATTTTCCTGATTATCGCTTTGCCCGCCTACCGCCAATTATATGAAGTCGGTCAGGCAATGTTGATGTTGCGTCTGGCAAACCGTTCACTCATGCGCATTGAAGCGCTGCTTCATGAACCGACACTAACAGAGCCGCAACATCCGGAAATGCCGGAAAACTATGAAATCCGCTTCGACCATGTGGGTTTCAGCTATGATAAAAAAGAGGAAAACAACAAAGACGAGACCGGCAATAAAAAAGCGGTGGGCAACAAAGTCCTTGATGATATTTCATGTGTTATCAGGCCGCAGGAATTGACCGCCATTGTAGGCCCCAGCGGTGCCGGAAAGACAAGTTTTGTCCACCTTATCGCGCGTCTTTGGGAAAGAACGGAAGGTAAAATCACGATCGGCAATATCGACCTTAAAGACATAGGGACGGAAAATCTTCACCGTTTGATCGGCATGGTGTTTCAGGATGTGCTTCTCTTTTCGGGAACAGTTTATGACAATATCAAAATCGGCAAGGAAGATGCGAGCCGCGAAGAAATCATTGAAGCGGCAAAGCAGGCCGAAGCCCATCAATTCATCATGGCATTGCCGGAAGGTTATGACACCGTGCTTGACGAGCATGGAAGCTCGCTTTCGGGTGGCGAACAGCAGCGCATATCCATTGCCCGCGCTTTTTTGAAAAACGCCCCGATATTGCTTCTTGATGAGGCAACCGCAAGTCTTGACCCGTCGGCGGAAGCAGAAATCCAACGCGCCATGAATGCATTAACCAGAACCCGCACGGTCGTGGTCATTGCCCACCGGTTGAACAGCATTCGTCGGGCAGACCATATCATCGTTCTGAAAAATGGGAAAATCGTCGAAGAAGGAACCCATGATAGATTGGTGAAAGCCGATGGCCTCTATCAAAAATTATGGAATAACCAGAATAAAGCGCGTGGCGTATTCCCTCCAACCGAAGCCATTCCGAATTGATCCAAAGGTGAGCAAAAAGCAGCGCCAGCAACCACCAATCAAGCTTGAATTTTCAACCTTTTTTGGGCTGAAAGAGCTGATCTTCAACCTTTGTCACAAGAATTGCCAAATGTGACAGCGCGCTCTTTGCGGGAAAGAATACGGGCAACACAGTCTTTCTAAGAAAGAATGCGGACGGCATACTCCTTATAGGAAAATTGGAGAGCGTGCTTTTTGTGAGAAAATTAATCGTCACCTTGTCCGCAACAGGCGCAATTTGAAGGCACTTAGTATTTTTGTATTACGGGTCTTCCAATGAAAGGACCGTTCATTCTGATAAAGTTCCAGTAATCCGGTAAACGACATGAAAACCTGATTGACAGACATGAATATTTCCTTCAATACCGGTTTATTAAAACTTGACTATTACATTCATTTTTATTCATCTATATTTTATGACAAAAAACAATCGGCACGGGAGCTTAAGAGATGGAAAAAACCGAAAACAGGAATGCGGCTGAACTAACGCCGGAAAACCACATGGACAGGATGGAACGTCTCGAACTCACGGTCAACCGGATTTATGAACCTTTTCCCCACCTCGTCCGCTTGACCGGAACAATCAACCCGACGAACCCGATTGAATGGCAACAGGCAAATGTTGCCGTACGCTTCGAGATTGGCGAAACCGTACAAGGCCGCAAAGTTTACCGGATTTATACAATCCGTTCTTTCGATCCCAAGACACATGAAATCGAAGTCGATTTTGTCGAACATGGAGGGGAAAGCTCCGCTATCAATTGGCTTCAAAGTTTGAAAGCCGGCTCGCATGCTTATTTGATTGGTCCGCGCCCACAATTTTCAACAGAAGAATATAAAAATAAAAAGCTGAAATTCTTTGCTGATGAAACCGCCATTCCGGCCGTTTTTTCCATTCTTTCCCATTGGCCGGAAAAGACCGAAGCCGAAATCTATATCGAATCCGCCACGGCAGAAGCAGCCGGTGAACTCCCCGATATTGAGGGGGTAGACATACATAGCTATGTCAGAAAGGAAGAAGAACATCCGGGGCAAACCGGTTTTCTTGTTCACTCGGCTGAAAAGATTAGCTCCGCAGAAGGTTGCTCCATCTGGATTGCCTGTGAACGCGAAGAAGCCCGTGCAATCAGGAAACATTTCATGGCGAACTGCAATGTGAAAAAGCAGAATATCAAAGCCGTCGGATACTGGCGCCGTGGGCTTGCCAGCACAGAAATCGAAAAAATTCGCGGCAAATATTTTAACGAGCTTATTGCACAGGGAAAAACCGAAAAAGATTTTGATGAATTCGACATTCCGACTTGATAGGCGGCGAGGCTAAAATAGAACATCAATATTCACGAAATTCCCCTCACCCCCGAACGGTGATAAACACCTGACCGATGAGCCGTGATAAATACCTGACCAGTGGCGGGTGATAAATTTAAGTTTAAAAAAGCCGGTATGTCGCCGTTACCAGCTTGAAAAGGGAAGCTATCGCACTGCATTTTAAAAAAATGGTCCGCCTTTTTCGACGGTAAAAGAGGTAAAATGGGTTGGATTTTCCTTGTTCCCTTTTTTCATATGTTCAGACTCCCAAAATAATACCCATCAAAACCGGATTTATCTCTTTTTAAGAGACCACTTCTCGTTAAGACCATATTACTTTTTGAAGTAGATCGGCATTTTATTCAAAAATTGGGGTTTTATTCAAAAATTGCCACTTTAATAGGAACGTTGCGCTTATCCGCCAGGCGGAACACGGAACACCAATGTTTATTCACCCGTTTATTGAAAGCTTGGCGTTTGGTCGCAAAAAATCATAAGACATTATGGAAAACGTCTTAAAACCGGATTTGCTTTTAAAAATATTCATTTTTATAATTTTTATAATAAATATTCACATATTTTCAAATAAAAAACTATTTTTGGTTCATATATAGAAAATTTAAGCTCAAATAAATTGACGTTTTAGTTTTCTTCAGCCTTATTATTTACCAACCAGCATTTACCGCACACGTATTGGGAGGAGAAAACAATGACGTGGATGCAGAATTATGTTCCGGTCGGCAATCTATGGTTATCCGCACTGATTGCCGCAATACCGATAATCTTTTTCTTTCTTGCTTTGACACTTCTTCGTTTGAAGGGGCATGTTGCCGGTACAATTACCGTTATCCTTTCATTTCTGATTGCCGTTTTTGTGTATGGCATGCCGATTGGACCGGCAATTTCATCCGCCATCTACGGGTTTTTCTACGGTTTGTGGCCGATTGCATGGATTATCGTTGGCGCGGTGTTTCTTTATAAAATCTCGGTTGTCACCGGTGACTTCAACATTGTTCGTCATTCTATTCTAGGGATTACCGAAGACCAGCGCCTGCAACTCATTCTGGTGGGGTTTGCTTTCGGCGCTTTTCTTGAAGGTGCTGCCGGTTTCGGTGCACCGGTTGCCATTACCGCTGCCCTTCTTGCGGGCTTGGGCTTTCGCCCGCTTTATGCAGCCGGTCTTTGTCTTATTGCCAACACCGCACCGGTTGCTTTCGGCGCTATGGGAATTCCGGTTATCGTTGCCGGACAGGTTTCCAATATCGATCCGTTTTTGTTAAGCCAGATGGCCGGACGACAATTGCCCTTTCTTTCGGTATTTGTTCCCTTCATGCTTGTCGTTATCATGGATGGATGGCGCGGCGTGCGTGAAACATGGCCTGCTGTGCTTGTCGGTGGTGGCACATTTGCGATTGTCCAATTTCTGACATCCAATTATTTCGGGCCGGAATTGCCTGATATTACAGCTGCTATTGCAACACTCGTTGTTTTGCCGCTTTTCTTGCGCTTCTGGCAGCCAAAACGCATTTTCCGTTTCGACGAAAGCGAAGCTGCCCCCAAAGAAGAAGTTCCTCATTATTCAACGGGACAAATTATCAAAGCATGGTCACCTTTTATCATATTGACCGTGTTTGTTATGGTGTGGAGCATTGCGCCTTTCAAAAAACTTTTTGCCAAAGGTGGGGCACTCGAAAGCTGGGTGTTAAGTTTCGACGTTTCATTCCTCAATAATATCATTGTCAAAACGGCTCCTATTGTTGCAACAGATTCGAAGATCAGCGCTGTTTATAAATTTGACTGGTTTTCAGCCACAGGAACAGCAATTATCCTCGCCGCAATTGCCAGCACCTTTGTTTTGAAAATGCGTCCCGCTCGCGCCCTTGGCGTATTCGGCATGACGTTAAAAGAACTTGCCCTTCCTATTTATTCGATCGGTATTGTTCTTGCGTTTGCTTTCATTGCCAATTATTCGGGACTTTCTTCTACATTGGCTCTGGCTTTGTCGCATACCGGCAAAAGTTTTACATTCTTTTCGCCATTTCTCGGGTGGCTTGGCGTTTTCGTGACCGGTTCAGACACGTCTTCCAATGCTCTGTTCGGCGCTTTACAGGCAACAACAGCCCACCAAATCGGCGTGCCGGATGTTTTACTTGTTGCCGTCAATACAACAGGCGGCGTCACAGGAAAGATGATATCGCCCCAATCAATCGCAATAGCTTGCGCGGCTGTGGGACTTGTCGGTAAAGAATCCGACCTTTTCCGCTACACGGTCAAATATTCGCTAGGGCTTTGCGCTATTGCCGGCATTATCACAACGCTTCAGGGATATGTTCTTCCGTGGATGATCCCGTAATATTGATTTTACTTTTACCGGATGTTTCCTGTTTAAATAAAAAAGAGTGAAATATTCCACACCAATAAATGAAATACCGTGGAATATTCACTCGCATTTCCTGAAGTAACAATCACAATAGAGGTAACTGTTCTTGCGGAGAAATGCATTAAACAGGAAATATAATTTCTTTCATAAGGCACTTTTTTGGCGACCATTCTGCCGGATTGGTACCGGATTTTGATCCTCACGACTAACAAGACGGGAAAAGAAATGATTATATCTTCTATTTCAGACTATCGCGAGGGTGCACGACGCAAACTCCCGCCATTTCTGTTTCATTATATTGATGGCGGTGCTTACGCAGAGCGTACCCTTCAACGCAATACAACCGATTTGTCCGATATTGCGCTTCGTCAACGCATTTTGAAAAACATGTCGGAGCTCAGTCTTGAAACCGAGCTCTTCGGTGAAAAAATGAAAATGCCGGTGGCACTTTCACCGGTGGGGCTTACCGGCATGTATGCACGCCGTGGTGAAGTTCAGGCAGCCAAGGCTGCCCAATCACGCGGTGTCCCCTTTACACTTTCGACCGTTTCTGTCTGCCCGATTGAAGAAGTTCAGGCCCAAGTTCCAAATCCGATCTGGTTCCAGCTTTATGTTCTTAAAGACCGCGGCTTCATGAAAAATGTTCTTGAACGGGCAGCTGCCCAAGGTATCAAGACGCTGGTTTTCACCGTCGATATGCCGGTTCCCGGTGCACGTTATCGTGACCGACATTCCGGCATGTCAGGCCCGTTTGCCAAATTACGCCAATATACACAAGCTGTTCTGCATCCGGCCTGGGCTTACGATGTCGGCATCATGGGACGGCCGCACGACCTTGGCAATATTTCCACCTATCGCGGAAAACCGACCAATCTGGAAGATTATATCGGTTGGCTAGGAGCCAATTTCGACCCGTCGATAAGCTGGAAAGATCTTGAATGGATTCGTGAATTCTGGAAGGGTCCAATGCTTATCAAAGGCATTCTCGACGTTGAAGATGCCCGCGATGCTGTGCGTTTCGGTGCAGACGGCGTTATTGTTTCCAACCATGGCGGGCGTCAGCTTGATGGTGTGCCCTCAACCGTCAGGGCTTTGCCAAAAATTGCCGAAGTTTTAAAACCCGATCTCAAAGTTCTTGTTGATAGTGGCGTGCGTTCAGGCCTTGATGTTGTACGTATGATTGCACTGGGAGCCGATACAGTTATGCTTGGTCGTGCATTTGCTTACGCATTGGCAACTGATGGCGAAAAGGGCGTTGCCAATATGCTTGATCTCATAGCCAAGGAGATGCGTGTTGCAATGACATTGACAGGCGCCAAAAAAATTGCCGATATCAATGCGGATATGCTCGTCAAAGATTGAAAAACGGGCTTCAAAATCGACATTGCAAAAGCCTGAAACAAGTCGATTTTCAATGAACCGCACAAAGCGGGTTGTTCTCTTTTGGTTTTTTATAAAATGCTTTTGATAAATAGGGCTGTTGGTGTGGAGGAATTACGCTAGCAGCCCTTTAATTTTCTATCCTGACCGGCGAAAATGACTTGCAAGAAGTTTAAACTTCGTTCCCTTTTATAAAACCGCTTTCCGGCTCTTGTCCGGAATTTTTTCCGCACCATGCCAATTTTTCCCTTGCTGGTCATACTTTTTTAGAGCTGGTTATTCTTTTCGTGGGCTTCCTGATTGCAACCCTTTGAGACATCTTCCACCACTCTTCAGGTCTTTTCCAAGTGATGAGAATTCTAAAAGTTGCAGCATACTCCCGAAATTATGGTTGACGGCAAAATTCAAGCAACTATGGCGCTCTTATCCGGCCTGCATAATTTATTCACCACAATTTGCCTGTATTGCTTAAATGATAAACTGAAAAGGCGTTTACCAAATCATTTTTCAGCTTTGTTGTTTTTGTATTTTGCCTGTCACTATCGCTTTTTAGGCTACTCGTGACAAATTATGAAAATTTGAATGTTGTGCCTTGTCCAAATAGTTTTTAAAAAAATTTATTTTTTAAGAAAACTTAATATTTCCACTGGAAAATTGTTCAACAAAAGAAAACGTCCACCTTCAGAGATCGGGAAAAATAAGCCGGTTTTCTCAAGGGAAGACCGAAGATTTTTCATATTTTGCTCAAAAAAATTTTTAAAAAATTTATTTAATTTTTTTAAAAAAGAGAAAATATCTTTCGCAAATAAAAAAATAAAAGGTTGAACAATTCGTGAAAAAAAGAAATATTAGGCTTGTCCATAGCAAGTTTGCGGGGAATTAAAAATGTCTCTTCCTTTACAATTCAACGTTTTTCAATCGCTCCTTTCTTCAAAAAGCGGCAAGAAAACGCGCTGCTTGTCTTTTTCTTCCCCCCTCATCAATAGGCAATTTTAAAAATGTTATCCCCTCGTTTGAAGGGCTTCAATAAGCTCTATCCGTGGGCTGAAGCCCATGCAGAGGAATGGGACACCACGTTTCAATCCTCGAAAATTATATTGGAGAGCCTGGCAAAAGAAAAATTGACCGGCGTAGGTGTGCCGGAAAAATTCGGTGGCGATGGCAAAACCATTGCCCATGCTATTTTGACGATTTCCGATATTGCCTATTCCTCGTTCACTGCTGCCTTCGTCCTATGGGCGCATCGCGCTTATATCGAATGCGTTTTGCAAAGCCCGAACGAAGCGCTCAAAAGCCATCAATTACCGCTTTTGACATCAGGTAAAATGGCCGGCTCTGCCGGTCTTTCCAATTTGATGAAGCATCTTTGCGGCCTCGAAAAAATGGAAAATTTTGCTTCGCTTGATAATGGCTGCTATCACCTCACCGGTAAAATGCCGTGGATTACCAATATCGACTGCCAAGGCTTTTTTGCAGCCTGTGCAGCCGAACTTGATAACGGGCGCGCTGTTGTTTTCAGCCTTGAAAATAGTGACAAGGGGGTAAATGTCCAATCGCTCGATTTATTGGCTTTGCGTTCAAGCGGTACAAAAGCGATCATTATGGATAAAGTCGCTCTGACAGCTGACCGGATTTTGCATGACAATATTGCAGAATGGCTAAAAACATTGCGTCCGGCTTTTATTGCGCTTCAATGCGGTTTATTTTCAGGATTGGCAGCGCGCTTTATTGACGAAGCCAAAAAGCATTTCAATGCGCGAAGAGCGTCGCTCAAAGGCGACATAGACGAGGTAGACAAAAAGCTTTCAAGCCTGCGCGACGCACTTATCAAAGGCGTAAACAATCACCATTTTGTCGACGCTCCCGAAGATCTATTCAGGCTGCGCATCCGTTTGACCGACTGGCTCTGGAAAGCGGTTCTGCTTGAATTGGAAACCCGTGGTGGCGGCGCTTATCTCATAGAGACTGCCGAAGGTTTTCCCCGTCGTTTGCGCGAGGCAAGTTTTGTTCCAATTATTACCCCCAGTGTCACACAGCTTAAAAAAGCTTTGGCGTGATTAACCCTTTTATGCATTCAAATTCATGACAGAAAAAGCCCCCCTTCTTGAAGCAAAAAACATCGTTTTGCGGTATCGCGACGATGCACCCCCTATTCTTGAAAATTTCAACCTCGCAATCGGAAGAAATGAAACAGTTTCCATTCTGGGGCCAAGTGGTGTCGGAAAATCGAGCCTGTTACGTGTGCTTTCCGGCCTGCAAAAGCCAAATGGCGGCCATATTTTTGTACACGGTAAAGAGCTTACCCGTGTTGACCCGAATATTGCTGTTGCCTTTCAAAATCCGGGTTTATTGCCGTGGCTGACATTGGAAAAAAATGTGGCCTTCGGCCTTGATTTCAAAAACCGTGAAAAGCTTGAAAAAAGCGAAAGGCAAAATCGGGTGAATAAAGCGATCCATGAAGTGGGGCTCGATTATGCGCGGAAACTTCGCCCCTCCGAGCTTTCCGGCGGCATGGCACAGCGGGCAGGACTGGCACGTTGCTTTGCAAGAAATCCGGAACTGCTTTTTCTTGACGAACCGTTTGGTGCACTTGACGAATTGACACGGCAGGATATGCAAAATCTGCTGATTAAACTCGTTAAAGAATTCTCCGCTTCAACGCTTCTTGTAACGCACGATATTGACGAAGCATTGCTTGTCAGCGAACGGGTTATTCTGCTTGGCGGAAAACCGGCAAACATCATCGGCACATGGACAATCAATTTCCCGAAACCACGCAATAACTTTGTCGAAGAACTCGGCAAAATCCGTATCGAAATTCTTGCAGCTTTGAGAGATGCAGGACTTAAAAAAAGAGATGAAATATGAAAGATGAATATTTTTCCCGCCGCGACATTTTGCGGCTATCGGCTTTATTGACGGCAAGTGGTGCTTTGCCGTTTTTAAATATTGGAAAAGCAAAATCACAGGAAAAGGATGAACCGGTTAAAGTCGGCTATTTGCCTATCACCGATGCAACAGCACTGCTTGTGGCTCATGGTAAAGGCTTTTTTGAAAGCGAAGGTTTGAAAGCCGAAAAACCGGTTCTCTTTCGTAGCTGGTCACAAATCGTGGAAGCTTTTTTTGCCGGCCAGATCAATGTGATGCATGTCCTTTCACCAATCGCCATCTGGGCACGCTATTCAAGCAAGGCGCCGCTTAAAGTCGTTGCCTGGAACCATATGAGCGGCTCCGGTTTTTCTGTTGCCAATGACATCAATTCCATTTCCGATCTTGGCGGCAAAAACGTTGCTATACCATTCTGGTATTCAATCCACACAGTCGTTTTACAAATGATCTTGCGCAAAAACGGCTTGACACCTGTTTCGAGAAAAAGCGGCACAATTGAAAAAAATGAAGTCAATATGGTGATCATGGCACCATCGGATATGATACCGGCTGTTGCCAATGGTCAGGTTTCGGGCTTTATCGTTGCAGAACCCTTCAATGCGGCAGGTGAAGCGGCCAAAGTTTCAAAACTTGCAAGATTTACAGCCGATGTCTGGCGTGACCATGCCTGCTGTCTTGTCTGTATGCAGGAAAACGACCTGAAGGAGCGCCCCGAATGGTCGCAAAAAGTCGTATCCGCCATGGTCAAAGCGCAATTGTGGACAGCAAAGAACCGCGAAGAAACAGCGCTTCTTCTTTCCAAAGAAAATCCGAACAAATATATGCCTTTCGGTTCCGATGTTCTCAAACGTGTTCTCGTGTCAAACGCGGATGATAACCGGTTTTATGAAAAATCGGGTGCAATCATTCACCCCGATTGGCTTGAAAAGCGCATAGATTTTCAGCCCTATCCTTATCCAAGCTACACCGAAGAACTGGTAAGACGGCTGAAAGACACTTTGATAGAAGGTGATAACGCGTTTCTTCAAACACTTGATCCGGCTTTTGCGGCAAAAGACCTTGTTGATGACCAATTTGTCAAACACGCATTAAGCGAAGTTGGCGGACTTCCCGCTTTCGGCATGAAAGACAGTTTCGTGCGCAATGAAGAGATTGAAGTTTAACGGGGAGAAAAGCGTGATGAAAAGCTGTCTTCGCCATTTGTCCGGTCTATCGGGACTTGTTGTGCTTCTTCTCCTCTGGTGGCTTGGAACAGATGTTTTGAGCGCCAAAAACAGCTTTGCAAGCCGTTTTTCGGTCGAAGAAACATTGCCGACTTTCTGGCACTTGTTGACCGGCTCAGATTTATTTCTTCACGCTCTCATCAGCCTTAAACGCATCGTCGTCGGTTTGGTTTTTGCGCTCATCATAGGTGTGCCTGTCGGGCTTTTGATCGGCGCCAAGCCATGGGTGGAAAGAGCGACCGGCCCGGCATTCCAGTTTCTGCGCATGATCTCGCCATTGTCGTGGATGCCGATTGCCGTCATGGTTTTCGGCATTGGCGACAAGCCGATCTATTTTCTTCTCACCTTTGCTACCGTCTGGCCAATCATGTTCAACACGGCAGCAGGTGTCAAACAACTTGACCGGCATTTTCTGCTGGTTGCAAAAAGCCTTGCTGCAACACAAAGTGAAACATTGCTCTATGTGGTTTTTCCGGGAATTTTGAGCCATATGATGACGGGGATCCGTTTGGCTATCGGCATTGCATGGATTATCATTGTGCCTTGTGAAATGTTGGGGGTTTCGGCAGGCCTCGGCTATTTCATTCTCGATACACGCGACCGGCTTGCTTATCCTGAGCTGATGTCAACCATTCTGCTTATCGGATTGATCGGCTATTTGCTTGATAGCGCGGTTCGTGCGGCTGCCCGCCGCCTTGGCTGATCTTACCTTGCGACTTTGGCTGATAAAAATGACCCGAACCGGATTTTAAAAGGAAGGGGGCAAAAGTCCCCCCTCCTTTACATGAGTGTTTTAAAGAAACTGGATAACCGGATGTGGGGTTAACAGCCGCAATAATTTTCAATCGTGAACATTGCTAACAGTCGATATTTTCTGAAAATCCCGACTGCAATAAACGGAAAAGACAAGAACAAGAAGGCAAATTTTCTCAAGTTTTGCTTATCCGGCAGACCTTTCCCACAAAAAGCAAGGAAAAATAACCCTTTGCTTTACGACCGCTATGTGGGTCTTCTGCCATCATTCTACTAACGCATTAACGAGCGGGTTTCTCATCCGGTTTTGCGTTCTTGTGCTGGTTTTTTTCAAATTTTTCCAGTGCGTCGCAATTGCTTTTTCCCCAATCAATCAGCATTTCAACCGGCTCGCAAAATCTTTTTCCAAGCGGGGTGAGCGAATATTCAACCTTGGGGGGAACAACCGTATAGACATGGCGGCGAACGAGCCCGCCTTGTTCAAGATCACGCAATGTCTGGATCATCATTTTTTTGGAAATTCCGGGTAAAGCACGTTGCAATTCACCAGTGCGACATTTGCCATTCGGCCAATGGAACAATGCATGTAAAAGCATACTTTTCCATTTGACCGAAAATAATTCCATAATTCTTCGTGCCGGACAGGTTTCGACAAAGACAAGGTTTTCATTGGTGTTTTTCGGCATAATAGTCACTTTTTGGTATCTATGTCCCTATCAAGTACCTTCTAGCATATTTTTTACTACTAGCCTAGCTGTTTCCTGTATCTAACAAATCAGGGAATATCATTATGCCAGCTGCTTTATGGGCTTTTGCAATCGCCGCTTTCGGTATCGGCACAACAGAATATATTATTTCCGGCCTGTTGCCGGCCATTCAGGCAGAGTTTCACATTTCGGTTTCGGCTGCCGGTTTCATGGCAACCTCTTATGCATTGGGAGTGTTTTTCGGAACACCGATTATCATCATATTGGGAAGCAATGTCGAAAAGAAAAAACTGCTGCTTATTGCATTGACATTTTTCATCGTCGGAAATTTTCTGACGGCTCTTGCACCCAATTTCACCACCGCCATTTTCGGGCGGGTTATTGATTCGCTTTGCCACGGAGTTTTCATCGGTATCGCTTCTGTCCTTGCCGCCGACCTCGTCCCTCAGGATAAGCGAACCAGCGCAATCGCCTTCATGTTCAGCGGCATGACAGCAGCCAATTTCATCGGCGTTCCTGCCGGTACATGGTTCAGTCATATGACATCATGGCGCACCACTTTTTACCTCATTACACTTATCGGTGTGCTTGCTTTTGTTGCAACGTCGAGACTGGTTCCAAAACAGCCGCAACATCATGAACAATCGTTGAAAAACGAACTTTTTGTTTTTGGCGATATTCATGTTCTTCTTGCCATGGGCATTACTATTTTAGGCCCTGCGGCATTTTTTACCTCGATTACCTATATCGCCCCGATGGCCAAAGAGCTTGGTCATTTTTCCGATCAGGGCGTTACATTTCTTTTGTTCATTTTTGGTGGGGGCCTGTTTGTCGGAAATTATTTGGGTGGCAAATTTGCCGACCGTGCATTAATGCCGGTTCTCTATATTACGCTCTTCGGGCAAGCCGTTGTGATGTTGTTTTTCTATTTCACAATAGCCAACAAAATTGCGGATGTATTTTCTATATTTTTCATGGCTGCCTTCGGCTTTGCCAGTGTCTCGCCAATCCAGCGCCTTGTTATGGATAGGGCAAAAGCCGCCGGCGGTGCCAATCTTGCTTCGGCAGTCAATATCGGCTTTTTCAACCTTGGTAATGCGCTGGGGTCATGGCTCGGTGGTCTGGTGATCGCCCTTGGCTTCGGCTATGCCTCGCCGAACTGGGCAGGCGCTTGCCTTTCTTTTGCAGCCCTTTTCCTTGCTGTTCTCTCAAGCCTTTTTGCAAAACATCAGGCAAAGCAGAAATTGAGGGAATGTTGTCCGTCAAGCTACAAATAAACAATTAACTATAGGGGGCAATCAAGCCCCTTAACTCGGCGGGGCATTCCAATCCCCGCTTTCCTTCCTTAACTCGGCGGGGCATCCCAGTCCCCGCTTTTTCCCCCTCTTGCGGGACGGGAAAAATATATCAAATATGATCTAAACCATATCACAAGGTCAAGGCTGTAAGACAAACGCATAGGCAATGACATCCTGCATCTTGTGAAAGATTGCGACTTAATGCCATTTTCAAAAGTTTGATAAATCATGGCGGAAGCCTTTGGCAATTCCAGCTATTTTATAATCAGTCGCTTTAAAACAACCGGACACCAAGATTTCAAAGCCTGATGATTTTTTCTACCGCCGGAACAGGTTTTACGTCTCTTTCGGAAGTCCAAGAAAATCTCAAACTTTCCCACTTCGCAGCAATCAAAAATATTAAATACCTCACGCTTCCGGTTTATAAACTGACCAACTCCGGCAAGACGGAAGCGTTACGAATGATAAAATGCCTGTGGTTTTAAACCGGCCGGAATTCAGCTCCACCAGTCAACATGTTGTCTGATGTCCAAATTAAATCGATTGCGCAAGTCGTCGGGGGTTAAGTCTTGAGTGCCTAAATTAATCCCGGTGCTCAAGCTAACCGGCGTAAGTCCTGAATATCCGGATTGACCCGTTTTCAAATTAACCGGTGCAAGTAATCGAGCGTCCGCATCGACAGGCGTTCAAGTAGACTGATCTAAATCGTCGACGTTTTAAATTAACCGGCTTTCAAATCAACCAGTGCAAGTCTTTGAGGTTTCAAAGTGACAAGCTTTCAACCCGACTGATGTAAATCACTGACGTTTCAAAACGCCCGACTTTCAAGCCGGCCGATGTAAATCTTCAAACGTCCAAACTGGCAAGCTTTCAAACCGACTGATGTAAGTCGTTGAGGTTTCAAATTGACCAGTTTTCATGTCAACTTCTATCGAAGTCAATCTGTGTCAAAGTCTACCCACATTCAGGCGGCGGAGGCGTTAACCAACGTTCAAGCAGTTCACACGTTGGTTAGCCTTCAAGCAGTTTAGAAGCAGCCCCACATTCAAACAGCGTAGACCATCAGCATCAAATTCAATTAACCTTCAAGCCGTCAAATGAACATAAAAACCGGCAGCAGTTCTCGGCGGAAAATCACACTGTTCGATCAAGGTTTTCAGCCTTGAAAATTTCCTTTGCTTTTAAGCTTCGACACATGGATGGCTCTGAACAGCCCGTTCACCTCGATCACTATTCGGATAAATTTTTCTCTATATAGCACTAACACGCGATATGATTCACTTCACACTGATATTTTGGAAAAATATTCCTCTAAAATACAGCTCAAAGTTTCGCTATTGGTTCAAAATACCAGTTTTAGTTACTGTTTTAGGAAATTTTTCAATTTTCCGCTTGTAACAGGAATATTTTTCTTCCATGTCGCTTCATAGCGGATTTGTATCGGGCGCTCATCCTGATCGCACAAGATATAACGCTGACCTGATGTCACAGTGATTGCCGATTTTGGCAAGAGTGCCGCACCAAGCCCGCAATGCGCCCAATTTTCCAGTTCACGAAAGGAAACAGTTTTACCGGTATATTCTTTCAGAACATGATTGTGGTGCCCGAACATTTCCCTGATAAATTTGTTCAATCCGGATTCGTCATCAACCATGACAAAAACCTCGTCGGCAATATCGGAAAAATGCACCACATTGACATTTCTGATCGGCTGTGCCGTGCTCGGTATAAAATAGAGCGGCTCTTCATAAAGAAATTCACTTGCCCTAGTCGGCTTTTTTTCTGCTGCAACATCAAAGACATAATCGACTTCACCACGTTCCAGCAAGTCGATAAGGTCGCCGCTATTGCGTTCGCATAACACAATTTCGGAGTCCGGATTTCGGGTACGAAAATCATTCATGACGGCTGAAAGATATTGGCAACTCATCAAAGGAGATTTGCCAATCCTGACAACACTTGTTTCCTGATTATTGAATTTCTTGCTTTCGTCAACGAGATCATAATTGGCCTCGACCAGCTTCTCGATATAGGGCATAATGTGCTGTCCGAAAGGCGTAAGGCCAACCCGCCGCGTCGTGCGCGAGAAAATGCGCGCCTGAAACTCGTCTTCAAGCTGGGCGATGCTGTTTGACAAGGTCGGCTGGGTTACATGGCAGTTCTTTGCTGCTATAGTAAAACTGCCTGTCTGTGCAACAGCCAGGACATAATTCAATTGTGCCAGGTTCATAAGTGATGCGCCTTAAGTGTTCCCTCTGATTATTTATAGCTTAAAGAAATAAATCACATTTGCAAATACAATTTTTAAAACAGATTTCACTCATGTATAAAAAATTCATGAGCTCATACCTATATAATAATCGTTCGTACGATAACGCCTAATCCTGAAATTTAAAGACGTGAGGACGTAAGTATTTGCGACATTATTGCCGCAACGATCTTATATGTTTTGACTGTGAAAGCGGGTCAAATTGATATGGAAAATGAAAGAGCCGGTCTCCTGCCAAGGCTTACCCTGTCACAAATCATATTCAGTCTTTTGCCGCTCTTCTGGATAGCTGAAGCTGCATTGTTGAGCCTGATTGTTGCAAAAGCGGGTGAGGCCTTGTCGACCATCGTCATTGCATGTCTTGCGATCGTTTTCCTTGCTGCAATCAAAGCCAGTCTTGATTATTACAGCCAACTTAGCCTCTTCAAAAATTCCCGTAAAAATTTGAATGAATGGCGCAAACGCGGCTTAATCCACCTTAATTTTCTTTCTCCTTTAAGTAAAAAACGCCTGCCAAGTGGCGAAGCAGCCAATATTCTTGTCGATCAGGGGGAGACACTTGTTCCGTGGAACGCAAAATACCGTCCTTTGATGCTTCGCGCTGCTGTTGTTCCGGTTGTGATCCTTTGTCTGGTATTGCCGTTTTCATGGCTTGCCTGTTTGCTGCTTTTTATAACTGCGCCGATCATCCCGCTCTTTTGGGCCATTATCGGCGCCAAAGCTCAAAAAGCGGCAAAAGAGCAATGGCAGGAAATGGGCGAGATGAACGGCTATCTGCTTGATCGTTTGCGCGGTATAAAGACATTGCGCATTCTTGACGCCACCTTCTGGAGTGCGAAACGCCTTGCTCGTCAGTCCGACGACCTCATCACACGCACAATGAAGGTGCTGCGCATTGCTTTTTTATCGTCGGCAGTGCTGGAGCTTTTCTCGGCTCTCGGTGTCGCTTTAATGGCCGTCTATATCGGTTTTCATCTTTTAGGTGTCATTACCATCGGCTTTTGGGGAAACAAGCTCAGCCTTGCCGAAGGGCTCTTTATTCTTTTGCTTGCTCCGAGTTTTTTTGAACCATTGCGCGAACTTGCAAGCGTCTGGCACGACCGCGTTGCAGGTAAAGCTGCCATGGAAAATTTCACGAAACTTGTCGGCAAAGGCGAAACGATTGTTCATCAATCTTCCGATGTTGAGCAATCAACTTTTGTTCAACAATCATATGATAGGGAGCCAATAGAAATAGCTTCGCTGCAGAATGACGCTGCAATCGACATTGATAATCTCTCATTCGGTTTCATTCCCGAAAAACCGGTTTTCAAAAACTTTTCGCTAAAAATCGGCAAGCAAGAAAAAGTCGCGCTCACAGGAAAAAGCGGCGCCGGAAAATCGGTTCTCCTCTCGCTCATTGCCGGTCTCATTCAGGCGGACAAGGGGGTAATCAAAGTCAACGGTCTAACTTTAGACGGGAACAATATAGATGAAATCCGCAGCAAAATTGGCTGGATGGGATCCAAACCCTATTGGTTCGACCAATCGATCCTCTCCAATATAACATTCAACAGAAAATTCGAGAATATCGACGACTATCTCAATCTTGCCAATTTGCACGATTTCGCCAATAAGCGCAAATACCAGCGCCTTGGTGAAGGTGGAACCGGCGTTTCGGGTGGGGAAGCAGCACGCCTTTCTTTGGTACGGTTGGCATTGGAAAAAGACCGGGATATCCTTCTCATTGACGAACCGACGGCCCATCTTGATCCTGAAAGCGCAAAGATTGTCATAGATGCACTCATAAAAATTTCCGGAGAAAAAAGCCTCCTTGTTGCAACTCATGATCCGGAACTTTTCAAGCGCATGGACAGGGTGATTGAACTTTCGCCGCAAGTAAATTGTCGGGAGAGCGAGAAATGAAAACAATCCTTGCTCTTATTGCACCTCGCGACAGAATTATCCGCAAAAAAATGCTTTGGGGACTTATCTTTGCCATTCTCACAGCACTTTCGACAATCGGTCTTCTTTGCCTATCGGGCTGGTTTATCACCGCAACCGGAATAGCGGGTTTGACGATTGCGGCAACGCGTGTCTTCGATGTTTTTATGCCATCAGCTGCCATACGGTTTTTTGCGCTTTTAAGAACCGGCGCGCGCTACGCAGAACGGCTCGTCAATCATGATGCAACATTCATGCAGAGTAGAGGCTTGCGGCTGCAACTCTTCAAAACGATTGCGCAAAGAAAATCCTTGCGTGATCTTGCCATGCGTCCGGCAAGGTTGCTGCACCGTTTAACCGGTGATATTGATAGTTACGAGCTCATTTATCTGAAACTTATCGTCCCTTCGATTGTTGCACTCGTTGCAATTTTAACAATTATAGCGGTGCTTTCTTCCGTTCACTTGGCTCTGGGGCTTGGCTTCGGTCTTGTCGTTTTTGTGGCTGTCATTGTTTTTTCCGGCCTTTCGATAAAACTTAACGAAAAACGGTCGGCCTCCCTTGCAATACGTCGTGAAAGCCTGCGCACACGTGTGATCGCACTTCTTTCCGGCCAGACCGACCTTGTTATGAATGGTTGCCAGCAGGCTTTCACCAACCATGTTATGAACACGGAAGACAGCCTTGCAACCAGCGATGTATCCTTGAAAAGACGGCAGCTCGCCATTGAAGCAGTAAGCGGTTTTGTCGACAAGCTCATTTTTGTCGGGCTTATTTTCTCAACTGTTCTGCTCTATCGCTATGGTTCAATCAGTCTGCCGCTAACTGTACTTTGTGTACTTGCCGCACTGACACTTTATGATCTTGTCAAACCGCTTTATCAGGGCTGTGGCGAGATCGGCCGCTATATATTGGCGTTACGCAGACTTTCGCCATTTGCCGAAGGTGAAAGTGCCAATTCAGCCAAACCCCGCGAAGAGTTGCCACCATGTAGCTATGTTGCGATAGCCGACATCAAGCGGGCAAGCTACGAGCCGCAATTGCCGGCAGTTTTGAACGATATTCATTTCAACGTCAGCTCGGGAGAAAAAATAGCCTTTGTTGGCCCCAACGGTGCAGGCAAAAGTTCGCTCATTTCGCTCTTCATGACAAAAGATATGATTGTCGAGGGAAAAATTGCAGCGATAAAAGCAGCATTATTGGAACAAAATACCTATATATTTCATGACACTCTGCATGAGAACCTGAAACTTGCCAATGTGACCGCCTCTAACGACGACATGGTCGAGGCCATGGAGCGTGCGGGACTACACGACTATCTCGATAATCTCAAAGACGGCCTCTATAGCAGCATCGGTGAAAACCAGACCGGTCTTTCCACCGGTCAGGCTCGACGCTTTGCATTGGCACGCCTTTTCCTGCAGAAACGCGACCTGTGGCTACTTGATGAGCCGACAGAGAATATAGATGGCGGAACCGCCCGCGATATTCTCGAGCGCATGAAGCACTATGGGCGTGAAAAAAGCTGGCTCCTTGTCACCCACCTGAAACGGGAAGCAACCTGTTGCGACCGCATCATCACACTCGATCACACCCGCATCACTGGCGACTATGAGCGGTCGAACGAAAACTATCAACGCGTTTTAGAAAGTTTACGCGAGGACAATTATGACAAACACTCAATGTAAGGACTTGAATTATGGATATTGACATTGTCAGCCTATCACGGTTCCAATTCGCCGCGACAGCGCTTTACCATTTTCTGTTTGTCCCACTCACACTAGGATTATCAATCCTGCTTGCCATTATGGAAAGCGTTTATGTCATGACAGGTCGAACGATCTGGCGCGACATGACCAAGTTCTGGGGACTACTATTTGGTATAAATTTTGCGTTAGGTGTGGCAACCGGCGTGGTTATGGAATTCCAGTTCGGTATGAACTGGAGCTATTATAGCCATTATGTCGGCGATATTTTTGGCGCACCTTTGGCTATCGAAGCTTTGATGGCTTTCT
Source organism: uncultured Bartonella sp. (assembly GCA_946481695.1). The sequence continues at coordinate 61,411 of CAMLON010000008.1, forward strand.
TTCTGGAAGCAACCTTTGTCGGCCTGTTCTTCTTCGGATGGGACCGCATGTCAAAGGTTAAACACCTGATTGCTACATGGTGCGTGGCATTCGGATCAAACTTCTCGGCTTTGTGGATTCTGGTCGCCAATGGCTGGATGCAAAATCCGGTCGCTTCGACCTTCAACCCGCAAACCATGCGTATGGAATTGGGCGACTTCGCTTCGGTTATTCTAAATCCTGTTGCGCAAGCTAAATTCGTTCACACGGTTTCAGCCGGTTATACAACAGCTGCCGCTTTCGTCCTTGGCGTTTCAGCCTGGTACCTCCTGAGAGGTCGCTATAAAGAAATTGCCAAACGTTCGATGACAGTTGCTGCATCATTCGGTCTTGCTGCTTCACTTTCAGTCGTTGTTCTGGGAGATGAAAGCGGCTACCTTTCCGGCGAACACCAGAAAATGAAACTCGCTGCAATCGAAGCCATGTGGGATACTGAAAAAGCTCCGGCTTCTTTCACATTGTTCGGTCTTCCCGATGTCAAAAACCGCGAAACCCATTTTGCTATCCACATTCCGTGGGTAATGGGCATTATCGGCACACGTTCGTTTGACGAACAGATTCCGGGCATCAAGGATCTTGTTGCACAATCGGAAAAAGAAATCAGACAAGGTATCCTTGCTTATGATGCACTGGAAAAAATCCAGCAGGCAAAAGGCGCAGCTGTTCCGCAAGAAACAATCGACCAGTTTGAAAATAACGGTCGTTCACTCGGTTATGCGCTTTTGTTGAAACGCTATGTCGATGATCCGCGTACAGCAACAGACGAACAGATCAGCAAAGCGGCATGGGATCTTGTTCCGGAAGTTCCGGTTATCTTCTGGGCTTTCCGTATCATGGTTGCCTGTGGTTTTGCCCTCATCCTGATTATGGCGACATTCTTCTATCTGTCGGCACGTCATCGTTTGGAAAACAGGCGCTGGTTGCTTAAACTTGCTGTTTGCGCCATCGCACTTCCGTGGATTTCTGTCGAATGTGGATGGGTTGTTGCCGAAATCGGACGTCAGCCCTGGATTATTGAAGGAATTCTTCCGACAGCCGTTGCAGTTTCAAACCTCAGCGTTACGACAGTATTCCTGACAATTTGCGGCTTTGTTGCCCTCTATACTGCGCTTCTTGTCGTCGAAGTCCGCTTGATGCTGAAATATATCAGAAAAGGTCCGGACGTTTTGAGTGACCACAGTGAGGTACAAAACAACGCCTCTGCCACAGCATTATCTTAAAGGATAAAAATCATGATTTTGCACGATTTGATTTCATATGACGTGTTACGTATCATATGGTGGCTGCTGCTTGGCATTGTGCTTGTCGGCTTTGCAGTCATGGACGGTTTCGATCTGGGAACCGGAATGTTGCTCCCCTTTGTCGGTAAGACAGATCTTGAGCGACGCATTGTCATCAACACCGTCGGACCGGTTTGGGAAGGCAATCAGGTTTGGTTGATTTTGGCAGGCGGCGGCATTTTCGCCGCTTGGCCACAGCTTTACGCTGTTTCATTCTCGGGCTTTTATATTGCCATGTTCCTTGTGCTCGTTGGCATTATTCTGCGCCCTGTCGGCTTCAAATACCGCAGCAAACGCGAAAGCAAAACCTGGCGGTCAACCTGGGACTGGCTGCTTTTCGTCGGTGGCTTTTTGCCAAGCCTGATTTTTGGTGTTGCAATGGGCAATGTCCTTGAAGGTGTTCCCTTCGAGATCAAGCCCGATATGCAGATTTTCTATCACGGTTCGTTCTTCGGACTGTTGAACCCGTTTGCAATCCTTTGCGGGGGTCTGTCGATTGTCATGCTGCTTACCCACGGGGCAAGCTGGCTTGCTGTCAAAACCGACGACCCGATTTTCAGCCGTGCACGCAAAGTCGGTATGACGACCGGTGTTCTTACAACCATTCTTTATGGTTTGTGCGGACTTTTGTTGAACGTTGCAACAACCGGCTATCATATTACCGGTGGTGTGGTTGCCAACGGCCCTTCAAACCCGTTGATGAAACAGATTGCAACCAATGCTTCGGGTTGGCTTGACAATTACCATCAGACACCGATCTTGTGGATTGTTCCGATTATCGGACTTGTTGCACCTTTATTGGCCGCAGCATGTCTTGCCATGAGAAAACCGGTCCTTGCCATTATCGCAAACGGATTTGGCATAGCCTGCATTATTGCAAGTGTTGGCGTTGCGATGTTCCCGTTCATCCTGCCATCAATTATTGATCCAGTGATGAGCCTTACGGTATGGGATTCTTCCTCAAGCCATTTCACCCTCTTTGTCATGTTGATTGTCGCTATCATTTTTGTTCCGACAGTCTTGGCTTACACAAGCTGGGTTTACAAAATCCTTTGGGGAAAAGTCAGCGTCAAAACAATCGAAGGAAACAAGCAATCCTATTGATTGCTACTCTTGAAAGGAAATTCCATGTGGTATTTTTCTTGGGCTCTTGGCCTTCCACTTGCTGCCGCTTTCGCAATATTGAATGCGATGTGGTATGAATTGATGGAAGACAATGCCAAACAAAATAAAGGCGAAAACAAATCCGAATAGCCTGTTAAAATCAAAAATTATTGCCGCGGAGAGCAAGAGCTTTCCGCGGCATTTTATTTTTTGTAACGCGATTTTTGTCGGCAATTGTCGTTTTAAAAAAAGTGCGCCAACCGGTCTATTCGCTATCCAATTTACGCACTCTGAAATCAGATTTATTCGGTGTCGAGATTTTTCAACCACTTCCGCAAGCGGCTCCGCGCATTGGAATAGGGTGAAGATGTATTCAATTGGATCATCCGCCCCATTGTCCATTTTCCGCACCATTCTTTTTCGTAAAGTACTTGATTATTTCGTTTGGAAATTTCGACAATAATTTTTTCTTTTGCCGCGCGAAGCCGATCAACAAGATCAACAAAAGGAACTTTCTTATAGTCGGAATAAAACTTCTTGGCGAGTTCACCAAGTTCATTCCACTTGAAGCCGGTTTCAGGAAAATCGACGGGTTCGCCCTTTTCATCCCTTTCCAGCCATTTCAAAACAAGGCTATTCCACCCCAAAAGATAGGCAACGAGATTTGAAACACTCATCAGCTCGCCTTTTGAATGCCCCTCCATGAGCGGCAAACCTGAAACATCTGCTGGCACCTTACGCAACTCTTCGGCAAGTTTGAAAAAAGTCGTTTCGATTGCATTCAGCAATTCATCTTTATTTTGCGGTATCGACATTTTTCCCTCTTTCAACTGTTGCTCAGCAGGTTGCCTGTTCTTTATAATTTCTTTCACAAACAAATCGATGAGTTAACAACGTAAGGCAGTTGTGCATTCTCTAATAAAGGGACAATTCCACTTCAATAATAAATCTTCGGACCTATCCCGCCCATATTATCCGTGAGAAAGTATTGACAGACTATGATACAAGACAAGTGTTCAATATCGTTTTTCTTGCAGGTGCTGTCACCCGCTATAAAATATGAAAGATGTAATTGGCGTTGAGATCCATTCAAGATTCAACGAGGACGCAATATTTTAGACTTTGAACATATTACTAATTTCCTGCAGCCTCTCGTCATAGCTA
>CAMLON010000009.1 GCA_946481695.1 uncultured Bartonella sp.
TAAGCGGTGCGACAAACGCAATGGAAGTCAAGATTGCAGAAGCAATGGTTGCCGGTTACGGCGTTGTTCCTACGAAATAGATATCGTCTTTGTTCACGCTAGAAAAATCTTGGCAAATTTCAAAACCATCAAAAAGCGCTAGCAGTGGAGCCACTCAAAGGCCATTGCTAGCGTTTACTGTCGATCGGAGCTTGATTCCAAGACAAAGATCGGCAATTGCACGATTTACGATTGATTTCATATCGTAATGGACGAATAAAGAGATCTCTTGGAGAAAATTTATCCGCAGAGTATGAGTGCAACTCTCGCAGCGTCGGAACTACCAGTTTTGGACGAAGTATATGCGGTTTATCCAATCGTTTTTTTAAAAGGCCGATCTTGTTTGAAAATAGTGTTTTCAATTCGATTTTTTGCATAGAGCTTTAAAAATTAGGGTGAGGAAACATAACGGTTTTGGAGGTATTGCGGATATCCCGTCAAAAGACAAATCGGCAGAACTTCGGTCCGTCACATGAAAAATCGCATTTTCATTATCCGACTAGAAAACAATTGTCGGCAAAGCTTTTATAACCAATACTCAAATTTCATTTTTTTGTGCCAGAAAGGATGTGACAGGGGCGGTGATATTCACCTATGACCGAGACATTGGCTTTTCTTTCCGGCAGGCGCAGTTGATTTTTTCAGCAAATCGACGAAACTATCAGTCTTACTTTTCAAAACAGTCAATTGAGACCCATTCAAACGGACGGGTACGTAGCAAATGTTTTTGAAATAATAAAGGTCGTTTAAAAGGCAGGAGAGATTCAATAGAGTAAAAAAATAGAGACATTCATCCTATAATTCCAGTCAATCGTCACCGTGAACAATCATTAGTTTTAAAAATTCAATTTTTTTCGCCCCGACGCGGAAAAACAAAGAAGATCGTATTGAAAAGCCTGTTATAGCCTCGTTGACCAAGCGTTTTGCTTCTGTCAGATTTATACAGCGATAGTCCATTCAAAAAGGGTGACGAAGAGTGAACAACTGCAATAAGGAAACGCGAGTAACAGTACCGGAAATCAGGGCGAAAAAAGGTGGCGAACCAATTGTTTCGTTGACTGCCTATTCGGTCTTTGGCGCACGCATTGCCGATCCCTATTGTGATTTTTTGCTTGTGGGTGATAGCGTGGGGACAGTGGTTTATGGTTTTGAAACAACTTTGCCAGTCACTGTCGATATGATGATCCTCCACGGACAAGCAGTGATGCGTGGTTCGAAGCATGCTCTTGTGGTTGTCGATATGCCGTTTGGCTCTTACGAAAAAAGTCCCGAGCATGCTTTTTCGAATGCTTCCCGCATCCTCGCCGATACCGGTTGTGGTGCAGTCAAAATTGAGGGCGGCGCCGAAATGGCAAAGACGGTGCGCTTTTTATCACGTCGCGGAATCCCTGTCATGGGGCATGTCGGCTTGATGGAACAATCGGAGAGAAGCCTCGGCGGATTTAAAATTCAAGGCTGTCATCAAAGTGACTGGCCACGTATTGAAGGTGATGCATCAGCCATTGCCGAAGCCGGAGCTTTTGCTATTGTTGTTGAAGGTGTGGTCGAACCTCTGGCGGCAAAAATCACACGCGATCTGTTTGTCCCGACGATTGGAATAGGGGCTTCCAACCAATGTGACGGGCAACTTCTTGTGACAGAAGATATGCTTGGCTTTGGCGACGTCGTGCCGAAGTTTGTTCGCCGTTATTCCAATGTTGAAGAGCAAACCGCCGAAGCTATTAAACATTATGCAAACGACGTGAAAACACGTTCATTTCCAGGGGAAAACGAGACTTATTCAAAGCCCGACGAATAATTAACTTTTCTATTGATAACGGTAAGCGTGAAAACAGCGAATTTTGAAGGATATATTGCTCATCCCGAGCGCCTAAGCCTCGACGGGTAGGATAAAAGGCGTTCCTTCAAATGCTTCGGCACCACGGCCGATTTCCGCAATAGCAGAACTCATACGTCCGCCACGATCGAGGATTTTGTCGGCAAGTTCGACCATTAATTTGTTAGGTGTGGCAGTTGGCGAGTTTTTCCTCAAAAGTCGGGCAATTGCGGCTTCACTTTTTTCCCGTTCAAGAGCGCAAGCAATGACAAAAGCTGCTGCAGTCGAGCGTGAAATCCCCATATAGCAGTTTATTAGGAGAGGATGGGAACGGTTCCAGTTTTTTGCGATTTCAAGAATTTTATAAATTTCGGTTTCACTCGGTGCAACAAGCCCTTCCCGAGGCTCGTTAATGTCATTGAATTCAAGAAAATAATGACAATTTTCTTTAATCACAGTCGGGCGTTCCATAGGCGTACCCTTGTTCATCAAAGTAATGAGTTCCCGCGGTTGATAGCGCATTGCAGTCTCGGCGAGTTTCGAGAGAGGGGAAACAATAAGGTAGGCCATCAATGTGCTCTTTCTTGTTCTATAGAATTGAAACGAGCCAAAAACGCACCTTCAATTTGTGGTGTCGGTCGCGCAATGAGATCAAGTCCTTGTGGGGTTATCGTTTCCGGTTCGCCAAAATAACGGATTGCTTCTGCTTTGCTGAAACCGGCAAGAGTGCTTGCTTCAAAATAGGCCGCTATTCGATCGGCTTGTTTCAACTGTTTGACAATTTTTACCCGAAGTTCGGTCGGAAGGCCGAAGCGGATACGGATTGCATCTTCGAGCCTTTTTTCAATCATTTCATAGCTGCCGCCCATAACAGCTTTGAAGGGTGAAATCATGTCACCAATAACATATTCTGGCGCGTCATGGAGAAGGGCGAGTTGTTTTTCATCAGCCGTGGCATCAGGAAACATGCGACGGTAGAGTTTCTCGACCAGTAAAGAATGTTGAGCAACCGAATAGGCATATTCGCCTTTTGTCTGACCATTCCAGCGGGCAACACGCGCAAGACCATGAGCAATGTCGGTTATTTCGACATCGAGAGGAGATGGATTTATGAGGTCAAGCCGGCGTCCCGACAACATACGTTGCCAGGCACGTGCTTCTCCTGTCCTTGTTATTTCGGCATCAGCCATTTATTCACCTTCCGACACATCTTCCGGAAAACCGTAATTCATATTGGGTGTAATTGTCAGAGTGACCGGTACATTTTCCACGAAAAAAGGAATGTTTTTGTCAATGCCTGCCTTTACCTTGTCAATCCGCACAATTGCCGAGGCATGTTTTCCGATGACTGTACCAAGATTGCCAACGGTTTTTCCTTCGCATTCGATAGAGCCTGTCGCAGGTAGATTGTCTTCGCCTTCGACGACCAACATCCTGCGGCGGATAGTGCCTCTATGGTGCATACGGGAAACTACTTCCTGACCGATATAACATCCTTTATTATAGGAAATGGCACCGGTTTGATCAAAATTGATATCGTGCGGAAATACATCGCCAAGTTTAAAATCTTTTCCACTCTCGGCAATTGCATATTTTATGCGCAGAAGATCCCACTGATCGGAGGAGTTTTGCGAAAAGGGGAGGGCGGTCATGTTTTTCCCGTAAAAGCGGGTGACTTTTTCTTGTGCTGGAAACCGTTTATCAGCAAAACTTGAATCACTTTCTGAAGTAAGTGAATCACTTTGCCAAGAAATCCCTATAACCGATTCAGGAGACTCACTAATTTCGACTTTTGACCGCAAACGATAAAGGCTTAGGCGTTTTTTAAAACTGTCGGCAAGGTCGGCCGAAATATCAATGATAAAACCATCGTCAATGCGGCCGGTCAAAAAATCAAAAATCACCTTCCCTTGCGGCGAAAGCAGCGCACCGGGCAACATTTCTCCGGAACCTATTTTTTCAACATCGGTGGTGATCAACCGTTCCAGAAAATGCGTTCTATCTTCGCCTGTAATTGTCAATATGCGGCGGTTTTCGAGGGTGAGCGAGCAGTGACTTTCGACCATTTTCCTTGCCTTTCTTCTCGCATTTACGTAATCGGTATAGTTATGGGCTGCAAGGAGCAAAAGTAATGTCGAGAACATTTGATAAGATTTTTAAAGGCGGAACAGTTGTCAATCATGACGGTATCGGCCAAAGGGACATTGGCGTTGTTGATGGACGCATTGCTGAAATAGGTGATCTGTCGGCTTGTTCGGCTGGTGAAACGGTTGACTGCACAGGACTTCATATTCTGCCTGGAATGATTGATAGTCAGGTGCATTTTCGCGAACCCGGTGGCGAATATAAAGAAGATCTTGAAACCGGTTCACGTTCTGCCGTATTGGGCGGAGTGACGTCGGTCTTTGAAATGCCGAATACCAATCCATTGACAACCAGTGAAGCGGCTCTCGCCGACAAAGTGAAACGCGGCTATCACCGGATGCATTGCGACTTCGCTTTCTGGGTCGGTGGAACACATGAAAATGCCCGTGATGTAGGCGAACTCGAACGTTTGCCCGGTGCTGCCGGCATCAAGGTATTTATGGGGTCATCAACTGGTAATCTGCTGGTTGCCGATGATGAAGGCGTTACCGAAATCCTGAAACACACCCGCCGGCGGGCGGCATTCCACTCCGAAGATGAGGCGCGTCTTAACGAACGCAAACATTTGCGTGTTGAAGGTGACCCGACGTCCCATCCGGTTTGGCGTGACGTGGAAGCAGCACTTCGTTGCACAAAAAGGCTTGTGAAAATTGCCCATAAAACCGGTGCACGCATTCACGTTCTCCATGTTTCAACAGCCGAAGAAATCGAGTTTCTCAAAGATCATAAGGATGTCGCCACTCTGGAAGCAACGCAACATCATTTGACTTTGACAGCGGATGATTATGCCCGCCTTGGTACACTCATCCAGATGAACCCGCCAATCCGTGAAAGCCGCCATCGTGCCGGCATATGGTATGGTGTCAGACAAGGCATTATTGACGTTCTCGGTTCAGACCATGCACCACACACATTGGAAGAAAAACTGAAAACCTATCCGGCTTCTCCTTCCGGCATGACCGGTGTCCAGACCACAGCTGCCATTATGCTTGACCATGTCAACGCTGGCAGGCTTTCGCTGGAACGCTTTGTCGATCTCACCTCCCATGGCCCCAATCGTGTTTTCGGCATCAGTCGCAAGGGCCGCATTGCCGCCGGCTATGACGCTGATCTCACAATCGTCGATTTGAAACGTGAAGAAATTATCCGCAACGAACAAATCGGATCGAAAGCCGGTTGGACACCTTATGATGGCAAGAAGGTCAAGGGATGGCCGGTTGGCACGATCATTCGTGGGAAAACTGTTATGTGGCAGGGTGAAATTGTAACACCATCGACCGGCGAGCCGATCGAATTTCTGGAATGCCTGCACCACACGAATTGATTATGCAGAATGGGCATCAAAACTGTCGGCTTTGATGCCGATGATACGCTTTGGCATAACGAGAAAACATTTCGGGAAGCTGAACAATGTTTTGTTCAGCTTCTTGGCCGTTGTGCCGATAAAAAAATAATTGAAAGCATACTTTTTTCGACGATTTCGCGTAACCTCAGCCTTTACGGCTATGGTTTCAAATCATTCACGCTTTCAATGGTCGAGACAGCCAGTAACATTTATAAAGATGTTATCCCGTCTTCAAAGATGAGGGCAATAGTTTCGCTTGGCCAATCCATGATGGATAAACCTGTAAATTTGATCGACGGTGTTGTAGGAGTGCTTGACGCCCTCCATAAAAATTACCGTCTGTTATTGATAAGCAAAGGTGACCTCGTCGAGCAACGTCGAAAGTTGGAAAAATCGGGGTTAAAAAGCTATTTTGATGCCATTGAAATTGTCAATCACAAAGACAAAACCGTTTATGAAGAACTGTTAAAACGAAATCGGGTAGATGCAAATGAATTTGCAATGGTCGGTAATTCATTGAAATCGGACGTTCTGCCAGCTCTCTAAGCAGGTGCTTATGCAGTTCATATACCTTACGATATTACCTGGGGTCATGAAATGGCAGATGAACCGGATGACAATGGCCGCTATTTCAAAGCCGATAAACTCGCCGATCTTCCCGGACTTTTAAAGATAATCAATCGGAAAGTTTAAAAGCGATAATTACTAATGAATGGAATGGTGAGTTTTGTGAAATTGAAGCACGCCGTTTTAAAATGATCATTGCGCAAGTGATTGACGAAAACGACTAGTCACCGGTAACGAAAAACCGCCATTTACCGTCAGGTGTAATACCAATTCTGAAAAAGGAATATGTCCCGATTTCTTTCATTTCTTCAAGGTCACCGGCCGTCATAATCTGGAACAGCTCCACGAGTTGGGGCTTTGTAAGCTTATCAATTGGAAGAGCAACGAAATAGGGCCATACGTAAATTTCCTCGTCATCTTCCTCGTCAAGATGCACATAACCGGAATTGAGAAGATCAATCATGATAGCCATGGTTTCAAGACCATCACCATCACCGGAAAGTTTTTTGATATAATCTATCGGGTCCTTGACACTATCGGAAACGGAAAGTTGCGTCGGGTCACTACTTGTGCCCAACAATGGTTTCAGATTGTTAACGTCACCACTTTTTGCCGCATCAATGATTTTTTGCCGCATCAGTTTTACTGGCGCTGGCAGCTTTTCAATGTCGTATTCAACCTTTGGCGGCGTATCATTGCTGTTTGCGCTTTTGCTTTTCTTAGCTTCCGGTAACGGAATGGGGTTAGCAGCGTCATCGACTTTCGGTACGTCGGTGTGCACTTTTAGAGCGTCGTCAGTTAAATCGGTTGATGCGACGTTGATAGAATTGGCAACAGGCGAATAGAGTGACAAAGCCCCCAAGAGCAAGCAAAAAACAAATGATTTCAATGAAATAAAATCCTTTATTGAATCGTTTTATGATCGCTAAGTTCACCCATTACCACTTTGTCGCGCATATGGGATAAAAAGTCGAGCACCTGTTTTTCGTTACGCGCCTTTAACAAATATTTAAGCGCGGTATCAAAAGCGGCTTCGGCGAGGATTTCAGGTTCGATACCATTGGAAATACCGCCGACCCATGCTTCCGATTGAAATTCATGGGCTACATGTTTTTGTTCTTCAGCAATAATGGCCGAAAGATCAGTATTCGATTGGCTCATCAATGAACTCGTTTTATCTGTGCTGTTCAGAACGCCACATTATCATAATTTTGTTCGCTGTCAGTCTTAATAGTCAAAAAGGGTTAATTGCCATAACGGTTCAAAAGTTCATGTGAAAGGGCTGTTCCTTCCTTGATGTAACGACGATCAGCATCAACAGCGGCTTTTGTGCATGTGTGATAATTGTCTGAAAAAGCACGATAGGCATCGTTAAAAGCTGCATACAGGCGGGCACGACGCGTTGGTGCGGGATTTTCGGCTTTGATAAGCTCTTCCATATTGTCACGCCATAAAGGCGTTTTCTCACCGCATAGATTGCGCAAGTAATGGAGCGACCCGAGTATTTCGGCAAGCCGCAACATTTTCGTATCATATTGGGGTACCTGCTCGGCATTGGCTGGTATCGTAGTCAAAAAAAAAGCCATAATGACAAGAGTTTTCAAATACTTGTGCATGTTTCCAGACTCTCTTTCTTGTTGAGACAGGGGTATTGCGACGAGAAGCGATCGTGATTGGAATATTTCTATAGGGCTTTTCATGGTCTGTAAGCAATGCCAAAACGTGACCGGCGGTTCTTTGAAGCGCCTGATTGGTTTAAAACCACCAAATCTGTTTGGATATATTTTGTTTTCGGGAATAAGACCGGCTATTGATAGAACGAAATTTATAGCTTGTCCGGCAAAAAAGCTTGGCCTTTTGTTGTCATGAAGCATATTTCTGGTGACGGTAATAATGTTTCGGTGACATTATTAGCCATTTTCCAGGTTGAAAAGCCGGTCGTTGACTGCAAACATTAACTGAAGTTGATGAAACAAGAAGGGTGGCCATGTGTGGGCGGTATGAGCTTGATGCCTCGAAAAACGAGGTTGCCAATGCTTTCGATGCTTGGATAGAGGAAGATTTCCCTAAGCGCTATAATATTGCGCCAACGCAACCTATTTTAGTTATCAAGGCGCCTGAAGCTTATCGCGATGCTTTGTCGAATAGGCCCAAGCATGATGCCTTACTGGTACGCTGGGGATTTATTCCAGGCTGGACGAAAAATCCTGATCAATGGCCGTTAACATTCAACATACGTTCCGAAACAGTGGCGGTGAAAAAGTCGTTTACAAATGCGCTTCGCCATCACCGTGTCATTATTCCGGCGACAGGTTTCTATGAATGGAAAAAACAGTCTCGCGGTAGGTCACAACCTTACCACGCTTCACTTGATGATCACTCTGTCATTGGTTTTGCCGGCCTCATGGAAACTTGGAGTGGTAGTGAAGGCTCGCAGATTGATACCGCTGCTATTTTGACAACAGAAGCAAAATCGCCTCTTGTAGAAATCCACCACCGTATGCCTGTTATTGTCCGTCGGGAAGATGTTGATAGATGGCTTGATTGCCGCAATTATCGCCCCGCTGATGTGATGGATATTTTAAAAAACACGCCAGCTGACCAGCTTTATGTTTACCCTGTATCCGATAAGATCAATAATGTTGCTTATTTTGGCAAAGACGTGAAAGACCGGTTGGTCGTTAGCAAAGACCAAAAGATCAAACGTGGTACGCAAACTGATAAAGTTCGAAAACAGCAGGTTGAAAAACAGGGGAAAACTTTAAAGAATAAAGACCAGTTTGACCTTTTCTAAATGCCCAAGCGGGATATTTAAGCATAATAAGGGTAAATGCCTTGACCGTTTTTAAATGAATTTCCAAGGTTCCGGCGTTTCCTGACAGATGAAAGATTATTGATGACCAATTTGCATTTTTATAACACGTTGACCAGAACAAAAGAGGATTTCCATCCGATTGACGCTAAAAAGGTGCGCTTATATGTTTGCGGCCCGACTGTTTATGATTATGCCCATATCGGCAATGCGCGTCCGGTCGTGGTTTTTGACGTGTTGTTTCGCTTGCTGCGTCACGTCTATGGAAAAGATCATGTCATCTATGCCCGTAACATTACTGATGTCGATGACAAAATCAACGCACGCGCTGTCCGCGATTATCCGGATATTCCGTTAAACGATGCCATCCGCATTCTGACAGATAAAACCAATAAGCAGTTTCAGGAAGATGTTGCAGCTCTCGGTTGCTTATCGCCTACAACGCAGCCACGTGCAACAGATAATCTTGATAATATGCGCGCAATGATTGAACGGTTGATTGAACGTGGTCACGCTTATGTTGCAGAAGATCACGTATTGTTTTCTGTTTCCAGCATGGGAAATCATCCCCGTTATGGCGCCTTGGCACACAGGTCGCTTGACGAAATGTTGGCAGGTGCCCGTGTTGATGTTGCTGCCTATAAGCGTGACGAAATGGATTTCGTTTTGTGGAAGCCCTCGAAAGAGGGGGAACCGGGCTGGCCTTCTCCTGCGGGAATAAAAACAAAAGGGCGTCCGGGTTGGCACATTGAGTGTTCCGCAATGTCTATGGCAAAATTGTTGGTGCCCTTTGGGGGTGGTCTTCAATGCGATAATCCGCAGAATAATATTTTCGACATTCATGGTGGCGGAATTGATCTGGTTTTTCCCCATCATGAAAACGAGATTGCTCAAAGCTGTTCGGCCTTTGGAACAGAGCGTATGGCAAATTTGTGGATGCATAATGGTTTTCTACAGGTCGAAGGGCAGAAAATGTCCAAAAGTCTTGGCAATTTTATTACCATTCATGATGTGTTGGAGACCAAACTTGCAGAAATATCTTCCGATATTGATGAAACGGAGCGTCATCAATGGGTGGGGTTAAGTGCGCGTCTTTCCATGTTGCAAACGCATTATCGTGAACCGTTAAACTGGACAGCCCAGCGCCTTGCGGAATCAAGTAGCGAACTCTATCGCTGGTATGAATTGTTACGTCAGCAAAAGGTTCGTTCGTCAGATAGAAAACAGCCAAGTGACGAAGTCGTCGAGGCTCTGGGAGAGGATCTCAATTGCTGGAGTGCCATCACCTATCTGCGCCAATATTATAAATCGCAGGATGCTAAAGCACTCAAATCCGGCATGGAGCTCATGGGGTTGTTGCATCAAGAATGGTTGGATAATGAAAACTGTTCGCTGTTTAATAGAAAAAGCGGGATAGATAGCGAGTATGTCGAGAGCCAAATTGCCAAACGCTTGTCATTTATCAAAGACAAAAATTGGGCTGAAGCCGATCGTATCAGAGACGATCTGGGGAAGAAAAACATATTGCTGAGGGACGAAAAAAATCCGCAAACTGGCGAACGCGTGACACATTGGGAAATCAAACATTAATCCCGCCAGAATTCGCCACTGGCAATGATGAAGAAGGTGTGACGAATGGATTACCTTTTGGGTTATGGTTATGTGGCGCTCAAACTTTTTATAGGGCTTGCAGTCTTTTTGCTGGTGCTGAGAACAAGCGGTCGTGGAAGTCTTAGTCAAATGACACCGACCGATTTGATTAGCAATTTTGTAATGGGCGGTATTATAGGCGGTGTCATCTATAACCCGAAGATCACTGTTATCCAGTTATTGATTGTTTTGATTATCTGGCAGCTATTGGTCATCGGTTTGAATTATCTCCGTCGGCATTCGGTATTTTTTCATAATCTTGTGGCAGGTGGCGATGTTGCATTGGTGCTTGACGGAAAATTCCAGATGGATGAAATCAAGCGGCTCAATATCGATGTCAACGACTTTGCAACCATGCTCAGAATCAAGGGCTGTGCACTTCATGAAGTTGCTTTTGCGCGTCTTGAATCGAATGGAAGTCTCTCGGTTATCCGCAAGGAAGAAGGAAAAAATGCAACGCTTGTCGTCAAAAATGGCAGCATTGTTGATGGCAGTCTCGACGAAATTGGTAAAGATGAAGCCTGGCTTGAAGAGCAGTTAAAGAAGAAAAAAGTTTCCATTGATGATATCTACGCTGCCGAATGGTACGAGGAAAAAAGCCGGAATGGCAGAACGCGTACTGGACTTTTTATTGTCAAAGGGACAACTTCCTGATTTTCATGAGAATCGAAAAGAGCGGGAACGTTTGACAAATGCTTATAAAAAAGCCTGTTTTAAAAGAAAGCAAGGTATTTCCAGCCAATATTTCAGGCTTTTTCGCGGCACTTGGTGCCTATGTTATTTGGGGTATCTTTCCGCTTTATATGAAGGCAGTTGCTCATATTCCGGTCATGGAAGTGGTTGTTTATCGCGTTTTGTGGTCGCTTCCTATCGCACTTGGCATCATTATTGTGATCGGTCATATGCATGCTCTTCGTGACGCATTAACGCAGCCGAAAATGGTGGCTATGGCGTTCCTCACATCGGCGCTGATTACCGCCAATTGGAGCATTTACATTTGGGCGATCGCCAATAACCATGCTGTTGATGCAGCGCTCGGTTATTATATAAACCCTTTGGTCAATGTCATGCTGGCGCTTGTTTTTCTGCATGAACGCTTGAATCCATGGCAATGGTTTTCAATTGCGCTCGCTTTTGTCGCTGTTTTCATTTTGACAATAAACGCCGGTGGCCTACCTTGGATCGCAATATTATTACCGGTGACTTTCGGATTTTACGCTTTTTTCAGGAAGTCCTTGCCCATTGGACCTACCGAAGGGTTTGCACTTGAAACATTGATTATGACCATACCGGCGCTTATAGGATGTGGATATTTTATAGCAACGGGCGAGGATTATTTCTTCCATAGTACATGGGAAGATGCGGGATTGCTCGTTTTGGCCGGTCCCTTTACTGCAATTCCGTTTATTCTGTTTGCGGTTGGTGCCAAGATGCTGAATTTGACGACATTGGGGCTTATGCAATATCTGACACCGACATTTCTGTTTTTGATCGCAATTTTTGTTTTTCACGAGCCCTTTTCGCCAGTGCAACTTTTTGCGTTTTCATTGATCTGGTTGAGCCTCGTCATTTATACCGCGGCGAGCCTTTCAATGAAAAAACAAAAACAAACAAAAGAAACGATTATCGAACTCAAGAAAGTTCCGGAAAAATAAGAAGTACATCAAAGCGCTAATAAATTTCAGAAAATCCCAAGCCGATAATTTCTTGAATCGATCTGTAGAAATCGAAATCCTCTAAAGACTTACATTCAAATCAAACTTTAATTTTTCGAAAGAGCGGTGACAATTTTTTCTATATTGTCAATCACAAACGGCTTCAGCTTGTGGTCGGAATGGATGAAGCCTTGTCTTGCCATATGGTCGAGAAGAGCAATCATCGGGTTATAAAAACCATCAATGTTTGCAAAGGCTATCGGCTTTGTATGCCGTTCGAGTTGCGCCCACGTCATGATCTCTACGATTTCTTCCAGCGTTCCAATGCCACCTGGCAGGGCAAGAAAAGCATCGGAGCGATCGAACATCAGTTGTTTGCGCTGATGCATTGTTTCTGTGACGATGAACTCATCAAAGAGATCATCATTTTTATCTTTGGCTTCCTTTTTGATAAGGAAATCCGGGATAATGCCGACGACCTTTCCACCATTGCTTTTTACCGCACGGGCGATTGTGCCCATAATGCCGCTCGTTCCGCCACCATAAACAAGTGTAATGCCAGCTTGAGCCAGCAATTGTCCAAGCCTGTTGGCGGATTGGACATAATCAGGATTGTTCCCCGTAGAAGAACCACAATAAACACAGATAGAATTAATTTTTGTCATGAGTGATGTTTTGCCGTTTAATGAAATTCCCGTCAAGGAAAAATGGAAGATTGAGGAAAAGGATCAATTAAACGGGTTTGGTATTCCGTTCGGACAACAAATGGAATAGGACATAAAAAGATTTTTATTGTGCTTTAAAACAGGATTGTTCATGGCATTCTTTTTGTTGATGAAAAAATTTGCCGTAACTTTAGCGCCCGTATTTATAGGGGCGTTTATTTTGTTTGTCGGCACACTCCATGCTGATGAATTGAAAAATAACGTTCAACCCGACCAACTTGAAAGTCCGAGTTTCGAGAGTTTCATGTTGAATGACGAAAACTATGCCGTCATCGTCGGCAAGTCTCCCGCAAATGCAAAAGTCGAACTTATCGACGGAGCACGAAAACTCGGCGAAACAAGAGCAGATGAAAAAGGCAGCTTCACCCTGACATTGGAGAAAATCCTCGGGAAAGGACAATATCATTTTGTCTTGCGGGCAACCGATCAGTCAGGAAAATCATTCACGTCACTAGAAACGGTAACAGTCATTATATCCCATAAAGGCGAACACGGGATGACTGCTTTTATGAATGACCCTGCTGGCCCTTCGCGTTTTATTTCCGAGGCGCCGGCCATTATCAAGATAGGGAAAAAAACCGATAAAATTTTTGATGTAACCAGAATTACTTATAAAAACAGTATTTTGACAATTAGCGGACAGGCCGACAAAGATATGCAGGTTATCGCAACGCTTGGAAATATGCGCCTTGGCAGTGACAAGATAAATGATAAAGGAAGCTTTTCGCTTTCCCGCTTTGTGTCGCTCTTTTCCGGTGACCATGTCTTTCGCGTTGATCTATTTAATGATGGTGGTGAAAATGTCGGTTCGTTAGCCATACCTTTTCGTATCGACGAACGCTATCGTCCGGTCAATCAACTTTATCGCGATGGCAAACCGGTAAAAACCGTTATTGTTGAAAAGGGGGACAGTTTATCGTCTATTGCTGAAAAAGTTTACGGTTCGAGCCGCTATAGAGAAGCAATATACTCGGCTAATTCTGATACCTTAAAAAATCGTGACCATGTCACAATCGGTCAGGAATTGATTTTGCCCGACATAGACAACTTGCAAAAATCGAAAGCAACAACTGCCCAGACTGATTAGAAAGAAAAATGACAGAACCAAATAGAGCAAAAACCGTTTCGGCCGATTCCGGAAATACATTTCGTACTATCCTTAATCTTTGGCCTTATATGTGGCCATCAGATAGGCCGGATTTGAAGCTGCGCGTTTTATGGGCAGTTCTTTATCTCGTCTTATCAAAACTGGTTTTGATTTCGGTTCCCTATTTTTTCAAATATGCCACAAATGCTTTAGCTGTCGATTATACGCCACCTTCCTGGTTGCCGGCGATCTTCGCTGCACCGTTTATGATGGTTCTTGCCTATAATGTGGCACGAATTTTACAGGCTGGTTTAAACCAATTACGTGATGCCTTGTTTGCGACGGTCGGTCAACATGCTGTCAGAAGATTGGCCTACCAGACTTTCGTTCACATGCATGAACTGTCTTTACGTTTCCATCTTGAAAGACGAACCGGTGGTTTATCCCGTGTTATAGAACGCGGCACAAAAGGCATAGAAGCAATTGTCCGCTTTTCAATATTGAATACAGCGCCGACGGTGCTTGAATTTGCTCTCACCGCGCTGGTGGTCTACATCAGTTACGGCTGGCATTATATGAGCGTTGTCGCAATTACAGTCGGCCTCTATACATGGTTTACCATCAAAGCAAGCAATTGGCGCATTTCCATTCGCCGTGAGATGAACGAGTCCGATACGGAGGCGAACACAAGGGCAATCGACTCGCTTTTGAATTACGAGACGGTGAAATATTTCGGCAATGAAGACCTTGAGGCAAAACGCTTTGATAGCTCCATGGCGGGCTATGAGAAGGCGGCTATAAAAACATGGATTTCATTGGGTTGGCTCAATTTCGGGCAGGCGGTCATATTCGGCGCCGGCATGGCGGTGATGATGTTGATGTCGGCATATGAAGTTATGCATGGCACGCAAACGCTTGGAGATTTTGTCTTTATCAATGCACTTCTCATGCAGCTTTCGATACCGCTCAATTTTATTGGTTCGATTTATCGCGAGGTTCGTCAAGGTTTGACAGATATTGAAGCGATGTTTGATCTTCTGGATGTCAAACAGGAAGTTACCGACGCACCCGATGCAAAACCGCTCATCGTCAAAGAAGGCGAAATTCGCTTCAATCATGTCGAATTTTCTTACGATACAAACCGGCAAATCCTAAAAGATATAGATTTTTCAGTGCCGGCCGGAAAAACAGTTGCCATAGTTGGCCCTTCGGGAGCAGGCAAATCGACAATCTCTCGATTGCTATTCCGCTTTTATGACGTTCAAAAAGGCTCGATTACGATAGACGGGCAGGATATCCGTTCGGTTACACAAAAAAGTTTGCGAAATGCAATCGGCATGGTGCCACAGGATACAGTTCTTTTTAATGATACAATCGCCTATAATATCCGCTATGGTCGTCCGGATGCCTCGGATGAAGAAGTAAAAAAAGCGGCTGAAATGGCGCAAATAGGGGATTTTATCGCGCAACTGCCCGATGGTTACCAATCCATGGTCGGCGAACGCGGATTAAAACTTTCCGGGGGCGAAAAACAACGTGTTGCTATTGCCCGTACGATTCTCAAAGCTCCACCGATCCTGATACTTGATGAGGCAACATCCGCACTTGATACGGCAACGGAACTGGAAATCCAGTATGCACTTGATGTTGTGAGCCGAGGACGCACGACTTTGGTCGTCGCTCACAGGCTTTCGACGATTATAGGAGCCGACGAAATTCTGGTGTTAAAAGGCGGGCGGATTATCGAACGCGGCAAACATGATGAATTGCTCGCCAAAGGTGGCCTTTATGCTTCGATGTGGCACAAACAGCTTGAAGCTTCCAAGGCGGAAGAGCAATTGCGCAAAATTCGGGAGGAAGATGAATTGGGCATTGTCTCCCATCATTGACAACTATCTTGCAGACAACGATGAAACAAACTATCGCTTTTTTTGCATTGATTGGATAAATAGGAACCGGCTTCGTGTTGAACGGGTGGGTACGGTGTAAGATAAATGGGGTATACGCGTATGAGCATTGTGAGATCGGTTCGTAACGGTTTTGCGCCCATCCATAAGGAAGGGTACCCGTTTATCGTCGGCTTCTTCATTTTGTCTCTGGTCCTTGGCTGGATGTGGGACCCGCTTTTCTGGTTCGGTTTGGTCCTTACTATCTGGTGTATCTATTTTTTTCGCGATCCGGAACGGGTCACGCCGATTGATATGAATCTCGTTATGAGTCCGGCTGATGGCCGCATTTCGTTTGTTGGTATGTTTATGCCGCCAAAGGAACTTGGTCTGGGTAACGAAGAAATGATGCGCGTATCGGTGTTCATGGACATATTTTCCTGCCACATCAATCGCATTCCGATGGATGGCGTTGTGAAGTCCATTGTCTACCGACCGGGAAAGTTCGGAAATGCGGAACTTGACAAAGCGAGCGATCATAACGAAAGAAACAGCCTTGTCATTGAAACAGCTCATGGCGATATTGGTGTTGTACAAGTGGCTGGTCTTGTTGCTCGCCGCATAGTATGCTGGTCGAAAGAAAATGAACCTGTGGTCGCTGGCAAACGGTTCGGTCTTATCCGTTTCGGCTCCAGACTTGATGTTTATCTGCCTGCTCATGTAAAATTACGCGTAGCAATCGGGCAGAAGGCTATTGCCGGTGAAACTGTTTTTGCTTCGTTTGACAAAAGTGCGACCATAACAGACTTTAGACTGGATTAGATTTTAATGGAGAGCTCTTCGCCTTTTTCTTCTTTCGACCCAGAGGGACACAAAAATGATGATGTGAAGCCTCGCCGGTCAATTTCGATACGTTTTGTTCTTCCCAACGTCATAACAATTCTGGCGATATGTGCCGGTGTAAGCAGTATACGTCTGGCGTTTGAACACCGTTTTGAAACGGCGATTTTAATGGTTTTGCTTGCTGCTGTACTCGATGGTGTCGATGGGCGGTTGGCGCGTCTTATGGGCGGTGGTTCTTCATTCGGTGCGCAAATGGATTCCTTGGCCGATGTTGTGAACTTCGGTGTTGCACCGGCTTTGATTGTCTATTCTTTTCTTCTCAATCAGGCTCATCAGGTTGGCTGGATAGCCGCACTCGTTTACTGTATTGCCTGCTGTTTGCGCCTTGCCCGTTTCAATGTGATGATTGATAACAAGCACATTCCCCGCTGGCAGCGGGAATATTTTGTCGGTGTACCGGCGCCCGCCGGCGCATTATTGGTATTGTTGCCGATCTATCTTGGCTGTCTCGGTCTTGAACCCGGGGCCGGTTGGGCTTTGATTTTCAGCCTTTATACGGTTGTTATCGCTTTTCTACTTATCAGCCGGTTGCCGGTCTGGAACGGAAAAACAGTCGGTCAGCAATTGCGCCGCGATGTCGTTATCCCCGGCATGCTTGTTGTTGTGATCTATGTCGGCTTTCTTGCCACTTACACGTGGCAGGTGCTCCTCGTTACAGCTATCGGCTATATGGTATTTTTGCCATTCAGCTTGATGGCCTATCAAAAACGTTCGGTTCGAGAAGCTCAAAAAATAAAAGATGGTGTCCAAACGAAGGATGATGAAGAACAAGAGTACAAAGATTAGAATTCTGAATCTCTTGCAGCCCGAAAACGGGCGTAAAAATTTTTGAGTCTCAACGCTCTAATTGAAATCTCGGTGGAGCGAGCCGGATTTCGAGAACCGGACTGAAAAGTAGGTCTTCTAATCTGAAGTGCTTACTAATGTTTTTAAGCGTTTTCTTGAGTTTTCCGGATCTTCCGGACGTCAAAATTCATGTTAGCGTGTCTCTATCTCTTTGTCATGACTTCTATTGTCATAAATAAAATGCCTTGGAAATTTATGCCCTAGTTCAAGATTTTCTGGACCTAAATCAAATAAAGCGGCGCCGTTTCAGCGATATATCAGTCGCCACTAACACCGAAAATATTGAACGGTCTGCACCGGTAAAATGTGCAGATCGTTTTTAAAAGATTAGTTTCAGAAAAACCGGTGCCTCACTTTATTGCGCGGTCCGATTTTTCTAGTCAGGCACATGATAGGTAAGAAAACGGTTTTTACGGGCATCAAAAAAACGGCCAGTCTCTTCAAGATCGGGGGAAGCTAGCTTAACAATCTTGGCAGCAATTTCCTCGGCAGATGGCAATGTATTGGGGTCCTCTCCAGGCATAGCTTGCGCACGCATGGCGGTGCGCGTTGCTCCCGGACTTGCCATATTTACTTTTACAGAGGTGTTCTTCAACTCGTCGGCCCAACAGCGCCCCATCACTTCAAAGGCAGCCTTGGAAGCCGCATAAGCTCCCCAAAAAGCCCTTGGCTTATGCACAACGCCGGAAGAAAAAAGAATTGCGCGCGCACAATCCGATTTTCTTAAAAGCGGTTCGACAGCACGGATCAGGCGCCACTGGCTGATGACATTGATTTCAAACACATCTTCAAATGTTTTTGCTTCGACATGCGCGACTGGCGAAATGGAACCCAAAACACCGGCATTGGCAACCAGTATGTCAAGTTTGTGCCAGCGTTCGTTAATCTCGTTTCCCAACCTGTCGATAGCTTCCATGTCGTGAAGATCAAGTGGAACCAAGGTTGCAGTGGAACCCGCTTTGACGATTTTGTCATCAAGTTCCTCCAAGCCGCCGATTGTACGGGCAACGGCAATGATGTGAGCTCCTCGTTTGGCAAGCTCCACTGCAAGATGATAGCCGATACCTCGCGAGGCACCTGTTACGAGGGCGACACGCCCCTTAAGGTCGAATGAGAGCATATTTTCCATCATCCCCCGCAATTCAAGACAGAAAGCTTATGAACGTTGTCGGCATTTTCTTCGTCGACCAGCCGTGTCGGATAATCTCCGGTGAAGTAATGGTCGGTAAATTGGGGATCGGCATTATTCCTGACCTCACCTCCAACGGCCATATAAAGCCCGTCGAGAGACAAAAATTGTAACGAGTCAGCACCGATAAATTCACACATGGATTTCAAATCAGGAAATTGATTGGCAAGAAGTTTTGATGCTTCAGGTGTATCGATGCCGTAAAAATCGGGATAGAAGATCATCGGACTTGCCACGCGTATATGGACTTCTTTGGCTCCCGCTTCACGTAGCATTTGTACGATTTTGATTGACGTTGTGCCACGAACAATCGAATCGTCAATCAGAATAACGCGTTTTCCTTCAATAACCGGGCGATTTGCCGAGTGTTTGAGTTTGACGCCGAAGGCGCGGATTTGTTGTGTCGGTTCGATGAATGTTCGGCCGACATAGTGGTTACGAATAATGCCGAGTTCGAATGGAATACCGCTTTGTTGAGCGTAACCGATTGCAGCCGGTGTGCCTCCATCGGGAACAGGGACTACAACATCGCCATCACATGGGGCTTCCTTGGCAAGATAAATTCCCATATTTTTGCGTGCATTATAGACGCTACGTCCACCCATGATTGAATCAGGACGGGCGAAATAGACATATTCGAAAAGGCAGAGTTTTTCCGGTTTACGATCTTTTGGCTTGATGGTTTTGATTGTCACTTCTCCGTCTTTTTGGAGCTGACAGATAATGACCTCGCCATTTTCGACGTCACGGATATATTTTGCGCCGATAATATCAAGCGCGCAGGTTTCCGAACAGAAAATAGGTTTGCCATCAAGTTCACCCATGACCAACGGGCGGATGCCGACGGGGTCGCGAGCAGCAATGAGCTTTGAACGGGTCATCGCAATCATTGCAAAACCGCCTTCGATCTGGCGGATAGCGTCAACAAAACGTTCGGAAGATTTTGCATGACGCGAGCGGGCGATGAGATGAAGAACAACTTCCGAATCCGAGGTTGATTGACAAATTGCACCCGAAGCAATGAGCTGGCGGCGTATTGTGAGGCCGTTGGTTAGGTTGCCATTATGGGCAATGGCAATGCCACCCACTTCGAGTTCTGCAAAGAGCGGCTGAACATTGCGCAACGCCGTTTCGCCTGTTGTCGAATAACGTGTGTGACCGATCGCGCGGTTACCGGGAAGATTGGCCAAAGTTTGCGGGTTGGTGTAATGGTCGCCGACGAGTCCCATATGCTTTTCCTGATGGAATACATGTCCATCATAAGAAACGATGCCGGCTGCTTCCTGTCCTCGATGTTGCAAGGCATGGAGGCCAAGTGCTGTTAATGTTGCCGCATCATCATGTCCAAGAATTCCGAAGACGCCACATTCTTCATGCAACGTGTCATCATCGGAATTAAAATCCGGCTCACCTAAGACCTCATTTATCATTTTGACCATCCTGTTGAGATATAAATATACTCTTTATCAAAACACCCAATATAGGCAAAAATGGGTGGCATAATGCCACCCATTCAAATTCAGTCACCCGGTTGAGCCGGACTATCGCCAACACCGCTATCGGTGGACGGCTCATCTTTTTTCAGCACGCTTGAGGCTTTGTCAAAAACCCAATCCGGATCCTTGGGTAACAGTTCCCAAATCTGGTTGCTTAAGGAGTCAAGCATAGGCTTGGTTTTAGCATCTTTCAGCCATGGCGCCTGATCTTCCGGTTTGATTAGCTGGTTAACAAGCAACATGGCGATAACCATGATGAAAATTCCGCGCACAACACCGAAGATAAATCCCACCGTGCGGTCGAGTGCACCGATTCGGCTATCTATAATCACGTCGGCAATTTTCATAGTTATGATTGAAACAATGATAAAAACAACGACAAAGATGATTGCCAGACTGGCAATGAGTGCAATAGTCTTGTTGGAAAGATAGGATTCCACAAAGGGCAGAAGGTTTTTATAAAAAAGCACAGCTGCAATTGCCGCGATGATCCATGATGCCAACGATAACACTTCCCGCGAAAAGCCACGTACCATGGCCAAAAAGGCGGAAAAGAGGATTACTACAATTACCAGGCCGTCAAGGGCTGTCATGAACATCAGGCTTGTCCTTAAGTTCGCTTCAAT
Organism: uncultured Bartonella sp.; assembly: GCA_946481695.1. The sequence goes on from CAMLON010000009.1 coordinate 20,788, forward strand.
CGGCAAAATATAATGACAGTTTCGTCAATTACGTCTTCAATGCCAGTTTGCAAAACCAATATCAATATTTCCCGCACTTTAAAAGTATTAAGCCAGCCTTTTGTCCACAAACTCAATTCTGTGTTGAAGGCGAAGGCCGCCTCTTTCCGGAAGCAATTGCTGCAACAAGTTCAGGCAAGTCTGCAAAGCTTCTCTGCCTGAAAGACGGCGATTTGATGGTTTCTGTTGTGCCCGACGGCAAAATTGCACCTTTAAACCCGAGTTTGTCGGCTTCTTTCAATCTTTGACCTGAATGGGCAACCGCACGCACCGCCCCCGATAGACTGACTTCACCGAAAAATACATAATTCGGCGGCAACGCAATTCCGGCAAGGGAAGAAACAAGCGCTGCTGCCACTGCAAGATCGGCAGCAGGCTCAGAAATGCGATATCCTCCAGCTACATTAAGATAAACATCATGTTGCCCGAAACGCACGCCGCAATGGGCTTCAAGAACTGCAAGAATCATGGAAAGTCGGTTGCTGTCCCATCCGACGACCGCCCGTCTTGGTGTTCCTAGCGAAGTCGGCGCAACGAGTGCCTGTATTTCAACAAGGATAGGTCTTGTTCCTTCCATACCGGCAAAAACAGCTGCACCGGGTGCATTACTGTTTCGCTCTCCAAGAAATAACTCGGATGGATTATTGACTTCCCGCAAGCCATGATCCGACATTTCAAAAACACCGATTTCATCAGTCGGGCCAAAGCGGTTTTTCACGGTTCTTAAAATTCTGTACTGGTGTCCGCCTTCACCCTCGAAATAAAGCACCGCGTCGACCATATGTTCGACAACACGAGGTCCGGCGATTTGCCCATCTTTCGTAACATGACCAACCAGTACAACCGCAGCACCCGTTTTCTTGGCAAAACGTATCATCGCCTGTGCTCCGGTTCTCACCTGTGTGACTGTTCCGGGAGAAGAATCGACTGCTTCGGACCAAAGTGTCTGTATGGAATCAATAATGACCAGATCAGGCTTTTTTGCATTTGCAAGCGTTGCAAGAATATCTTCGACATTGGTTTCGGCAGCAAGCTCTACGGCAGAATTAGCGGCTCCCAAACGTTGTGCACGTAAGCGGATTTGCGCGACTGCTTCTTCGCCGGAAACATAGATAACGTGATAACCTTGGCGCGAAAGCGCTGCTGCGGCCTGCGTTAAAAGTGTCGATTTACCGATGCCCGGATCACCGCCGACAAGCAGTGCCGAGCCCCTGACAAAGCCACCACCTGTGACACGATCAAGCTCGGCAATTCCCGATTTTATCCGTGGTGCGTCTTCAATAGCTCCCGAAAGCGATGTGAGGGCAACAACGCGCCCCTTACGGCTGCTTTTGGCAGGCCCGCCGCCAATGCCACCGCTCGTTCCTTCTTCAACAATGGTATTCCATTCGCCACACGCATCGCATTTTCCAGCCCATTGAGAATAGACTGTGCCGCAATTTTGACAGACAAATTGGGTGCGTGTTTTTGCCATTATGATCAGCCGAATTGATCCGGTAACTTGTCACTCTCGGCAAGATCGGAAAAGCGTGTATATTCGGCTTGGAACGCCAATCTTACAGTTCCTGTCGGTCCGTGACGCTGTTTGGCGACAATCACCTCGGCCTTGCCGAAGACTTCTTCCATCTCGGCTTGCCATTTCAAATGTTCATCACTGCCAAGCTTCGGCTCTTTGTTTTTGATATAATATTCATCGCGATAAACAAACAGCACGACATCAGCATCCTGTTCGATCGAACCGGATTCACGAAGATCGGAAAGTTGCGGGCGTTTGTCATCACGTGCTTCCACCTGACGGGAAAGCTGCGACAAAGCAATGATCGGGATATTGAGTTCTTTGGCAAGTGACTTCAAACCGGTCGTGATTTCGGTAATTTCCTGCACACGGTTTTCCGACGCGCGTTTCGAAACACCGGTCATCAATTGAACATAGTCAATCACCAAAACATCAAGGCCATGTTGGCGTTTGAGCCGTCGCGCGCGGGCTGAAAGCTGCGCAATCGAAATGCCACCTGTCTGGTCGATATATAGCGGTGCCTTTTGCAATCTGGTCATTGAATGGAGAAGCTTGGCAAACTGGTCTTCGGTAATATCACCCCGACGGATTTTCGAGGACGATACTTCAGCTTGCTCGGAAATAATACGTGTTGCCAATTGTTCCGATGACATTTCAAGCGAGAAGAAACCAACGATTCCACCTTCATTCTCTTCTGCCGGGAGGTTGTTTTCCTTCGCTTTGATATAAGCATTGGCGATATTGAAAGCGATATTGGTTGCAAGTGAAGTCTTACCCATGCCCGGACGACCAGCAAGGATGATAAGGTCGGAACGTTGCAAACCACCCATTTGTTCGTCAAGTTTCTTGAGCTGTGTAGGAATGCCGGAGAGGCGGGAAGTGCGTTTTTTTGCAGCTCCTGCCATATCAATGGCTTTTTTTACTGCATCATCGAAACTTTCAAAGCCTCCGCCATATTTACCGGTTTCGGCGAGTGTGAACAATTTTTGCTCAACATTTTCGATTTGTTTCGAAGGTGTAAGATCAATTGGTGCATCATAGGCGGTATTGACGATCTCGTTGCCAAGATCAATCAAAGAGCGACGAGTATAAAGGTCATAAATGGCGCGGCCATAATCTTCTGCGTTGATGATGGTGACAGCTTCTGTCGCCATGCGAACAACATAGGTATAAACCGTCATATCGCCAATTTTTTCATCAGCCGGAATAAACGGTTTGATTGTGACTGGGTTGGCAAGCTTACCGTTTTTGATCATCTCGCTCAAAACGGCAAAAATTGTTTGATGTAAAGGCTCGAAAAAATGTTCAGGCTTCAAAAAATCGGACACACGATCGAGCGCATCATTATTGATGAGAATTGCACCAAGAAGAGCTTGTTCCGCTTCTATATTATGCGGAACCTGCCGGAACGGAAGTGCTTCGTCACCATTGGTTTGTCCGATATTGAGAACTTTTGCTTCTGACATTAGTCTTTTGCTGCTCGCCTGAATTTTGTTGAATTGGATAACCCGTTTACTTTACCCCATTGTAGATAGAGATCGCCACTTTTTTTTCTTGCTCATTGCATTTTTGCCCGTTTCCCTCGTTTATCCCCGTTTTACATGTGGTAAAAGGGGAGAAAATGCGCTGAACGCCACTATTAAAACCCATAAGGCTTGCTTGATGACCGGAAACGGCATTCCGGAAGACCATTAAATAGCCTGCACCGAAAAAAGTATGCGTCTTATGAGAAGAAAAATGCCGCACGCTTTTGGGCACGCGCGGCATTCTTTGACTTGAGATAGATGTTTGGAAAAATGGCTTGAAATCCGGTTTTCGCGACCACACAACCTATTTCTTTTTCTCATTCGAAACTTTGGCTTTTCCACGTGCCTTCACCGGTTCTGGAGCAGAAGAAGCACTCGGCTTTTTTGCTGTTCCGGCATTCTTTTTTTCGTCTTTCAGAGTTGTTTCTAAATTCGGGTCAGCATCTATTTTTTTAAGTTTGGCTTCTTCTTCGGTAATGTAATCGCGTGTCAGGGGCACAGCATCCTGTTTGTGGGCAAGCTGTATCTGGAAAACCATCATACCCTGCCAGCGGAAAGCGCTTTCTGATGCCGCAAGATAAAATTCCCACATCCGGCAAAACCGTTCGTCATAGAGTGCTTTTGCTTCGTCCCAGTGGGCAAGGAAAGCTTCACGCCAAGCCTTTAAAGTTTCGGCATAATGCAAACGCAATATCTCGATATCGGTAATGACAAGGCCACTTTTTTCAATAACGGGTATCACTTCCGATAATGACGGAATATAACCACCAGGGAAAATATATTTGGCAATCCAGGGATTCGTTGCCCCCGGTTCACCCGAACGGCCGATTGAATGGAGAACGAAACGGCCATCCGGTTTCAACAATCTTTTGACATGGTCGAAATATTCTTTGTAATGGCCGATACCGACATGCTCGAACATGCCCACCGAAACAATTTTGTCAAAGGCATTGTCAAGCTTGCGATAGTCGAGCAATAAAAATTTGGCTTTATCCTGAAGTCCCATATCTTTGGCGCGCTGGTTGGCAATTCCATGTTGTTCATGGGAAAGTGTAACGCCTGTAACATTTGCACCGAGAACCCGTGCAAAATAGAGACCCAATCCGCCCCAACCGCAGCCGATATCAAGGAGTTTTTCACCTTGCTTGACTTGAAGCTTGGCTGCAAGATGCCGCTTCTTGGCAAGTTGTGCTTCGGCGAGGCTGACATTTGGATTTTCAAAATAACCACATGAATATTGACGATCAGGATCAAGAAACATCTCGTAAAGTTTGCCTGACAAATCGTAATGGTGTTCAACGTTTTTTGCAGAACGACGCAACGTATTCATCTGGACGAATCGTTTTGTCGCTGTGCGGATGAAAGAAAATGCTTTCATCCACAATTCATTTTCTGCAATCGGGCCGGTACTTTCAAAAATCGTTTCGAGTAGAGAATAAATATCACCTTTTATAAAAGTAAAACCACCATCCATGTAGGCTTCGCCCAGTTTCAATGCGGGGTCGAGCGCTACCTCACGTTCCCATTTTGCCGATGTAAAGCGAATTTGAATCGGTGTGCCAGTTTGATCACCGAATTGGTATGTGACCCCACGTGAATCAGTAATTGTCAGATTACCCTTGGTAATAATGTGGCTGGCAGCCGTCTTCAACAAAGCAAACATCTATCGAGTCCCATCTTTCATTCAATAATTCGGCCGCATGTTTACCCACAGAGGAGTGTCTAAATCAGCTCTCGAAAGTCTATTTCAACCGATGCACCGTTTATAGTGCCCATTTGTTAAAAAAACACCCGACCTTGAAGATCGGGTGTGTTCATTTTTTTTTGACATGTCAAGAAACAACTGTTCGAGACTACTGGGGCAGTGCGTCGCACTTGTAAGTCTTAACTTATAGACCGACGAAAAAAGCTTATTCAGCTTCTTTTTGTTCAGCTTCTTCCTCAGCCTTTTTCTCTGCTTCGTGTTCGGCACCTTCTTCGTCAAAGACTTCTTCTGCCAAAGGCTGTTCTTCGATTCCGTAAATAGCTTCGATTGAAGTCAGATCCTCACCGGCTGCCTGACGTTCGGCTTCTTCAGCAGAACGGGCAATATTGATAGTCACGTTGACCTGTACTTCCGGGTGAAGATTGACAGCTACATTGTGAAGGCCAATCGACTTGATCGGGTGGTTAAGTTCAACTTGTGTACGAATGATTGAAAAACCGTCAGCTGTAATAACATCGGCGATATCCCGGGTCGAAACTGAACCGTATAGTTGTCCTGTTTCACCGGCAGAGCGGATAACAACGAATGTCTTGCCATCAAGCTTGTCAGCAACCTGTTGGGCTTCGCTCTTGCGTTCAAGATTGCGTGCTTCAAGCTGTGCTCTCTCATTTTCGAATTTCTTTTTGTTGGCCTCGTTGGCACGCAAAGCTTTTCCCTGTGGGAAAAGGAAATTGCGGGCAAAACCATCCTTTACAGAAACGGTGTCGCCCATCTGCCCCAAGCGGGCAATGCGTTCGAGAAGAATAACGTCCATTTTAAATTCCTTTCAGCTGCTTTTATTGTTTTGTTTCACCGCTTTTGCGGCTTTCTTGAATAGTCGTCCAGATCCCCATTAAAAGCAGAATGAGTGATACTGGTAATGTGAATACGAAAGTGAAAAGGGCAATGTAGACAAATCCAAGGATGAAAATTCGTCCACTCATGCCACGAGTGAGGTTATGCAAATAGGCAAGTCCTGTCATCGAAATTGCCAAAGTGAAGGTTGTATTGAAGACCGACGCACACAGATTGAGAAACGTACCAAGCTGGAAAAATGTGGCACCAAAGGCAACAATAAAAATTATCAGCGCGGGTACTGGCAGACGAAATTTTTTTGGCCAGTCATCGCGCGGGCGTGCGAGCCGTTTCATGCGCTGTGCACCCACAAGCGAAAAATACAAATTCCCGATTAGAAAAAGCACTCCGTAAGTGGCCAGGCTGCTTGACAACAAAGGAACGATATTGGTTACCAAAAAGTCATGGAAGGAGATGATATCAGCTTCCGATGCCGAATTGGTCTCGCGTAAGGAATTTGCAATAAAATTGGCAACTTCGCCCGCAATAATCGGTGTCGTGGGGTTGTTGTGTAATATTGTGCCGATAATGACACAAATGATCGAGATAAAGCCTGTCAGTAAAAATATAACCGATGACAGCGGATACCATTGGACTGTGTGACCTTCTTTATCTGTTTCGGCAAGTCCCAGAAGCCAGGAGCCATAAACAGCCGGAAGGAAAAACAGCAAGGCAAAGCCGAGACCGATATAGAGATTTTGTGCAAATACCAGAACGATTGTTGCTGTGATAAGAGAAATGATACTGGCAGTCGTGCCCCAACCGAATGCAACAATAAAAATCGGCAGCGTCATGAAGCAACCGAGTAGAAGTGCAAGTGGTGGAAAAACCAGAAAAAAGCTCATAATAGCTGTTGCAAGGACGGCAGCAAAGAGCCCACCTAAAATGCCCGCCGGAAACGTATTGGTTTTTTTTTGCAACATTTGATCGCTGTCCTGCCTTTTGCAGTTAGGGGCTGAAATTATCGCCCCAACTCCGGTTTTATTTAATCCTGCACCGAAAGCAGGAAAAGCAGCCGACCAAGCCGGCTGCCTGAATTCTTATTTGACGACATAAGGCAGGAGGCCAAGGAAACGGGCGCGCTTGATGGCTTTTGCCAATTCGCGCTGCTTTTTCTGGCTAACTGCAGTAATGCGTGAAGGAACAATCTTGCCGCGCTCTGAAATATAGCGCTGAAGAAGTTTTACATCCTTATAGTCGATCTTTGGTGCGTTAGGGCCTGAAAACGGGCAGGTCTTGCGGCGACGATGGAAAGGACGACGGGTTGGAATCTGACTAATATCAACCATTATTCATCTCCTTCATTGTTTGTATCGTCGCGTGAGCGGCGTGGACGACGCGGACGATCTTCATCCTTGCCGTAACGATCGTCACGATCACGGCGAGAAAGCATAGCCGACTGGCCTTCTTCAAGCTCGTGAACGCGAACTGTCATATAACGCAAAATATCTTCATTGATGCGCATTTGGCGTTCGACTTCTGCAATTGCAGCTGCCGGAGCATCAATGTTCATCAAAGTGTAATAGGCTTTGCGATTCTTGCGAATGCGATAGGTAAGTGTGCGCAAACCCCAATTTTCGATACGCCCGACTTTGCCACCGTTGGCTTCAATGACGCCTTTGTAGAGTTCTACAAGCTGGTCAACCTGTTGCGGTGCAATATCCTGTCGGGCAAGGAACACATGTTCATAAAGAGCCATTGTTTTGCCTTTCTTCTGTTAATCTTTGTCGACTTTCGGCGCAGAGCCTCTGCGACTTGCCTATTCGGTCGAACCGAAGAAGAAAGGACGCGTGTTTCGAGACATTCGAGAGCGGAGACACGGGAGGCTTGAAACATTAATATTTCCTGCCGCTTGAAAAAAGCGACCCTCCGTTCAACCCCCGGCCAAATGTCGACAATGAACGGGCGGTGTTTACAGGTTATTTGGAAAAATAGCAAGTGAGGAAAGCAACTAAAATATGTTTTTGGGTTGGAAGAACGATGCTGTCGATATATGAGTGATGAAAATGCAAACAGCCAATTTTCGGAGTTCTGGCAAAATGGCTTTTCTGGAAAATATCGACATTCTCATTTTCAATTTCTTCGCCGCGACCCCGCAAACATCTACGCTGGTTGCGTATTTCGGAATAGGGTGTGCGAAATTTCTCATTTATTTTATTCCTTTTCATCTCATTATATTGTGGTTTCTCGGGGGGCGAGGTGAAAGACAAGCGGCACTTTCCATTGTGATTTCAGTTGCCATAGCGCTGATCTTAAGTTTTATTATAGGACATCTTTTTTATCGACCGCGCCCTTTTGTGGCGGGAATCGTCAAAGCTCTTATTGAACACAAGGAAAATGCGTCCTTCCCGAGTAATCATGCTTTGATTTTTACAATCTATGTTTTTTCATTATATTGGTATCGTTATAAACAGGTTGCGCGCGTCGCACTTGTTCTAGGGCTACTCACTTGTTGGGGCCGCATCTTTACTGGCGTACATTATCCCTCCGACATCCTAGGAGGGGTTGTTTTGGGGCTTGTTATTTCTGTGCTTGTTATCCGTTTTCTTATACCGTTTGTGCCGAAGTTTGTTTATGAGCTCCCGTATTCACCGAAAGGCAGGGGAACAGATTTACAAGCCTAATGCGTGATGTCCGGCTTGACTTTATGCTGTTTTATAGGTCAAGACCTCTTAATCTTTGTTTTTAAGCCAGGGAGTATACTCTAATGGTTTGTGCATTTACGTTTCCCGGTCAGGGAAGTCAGACAGTTGGTATGGGCAAGGCTCTTTCGGATCAATTTCCTGAAGCGCGGGCAGTATTTGAAGAAGTCGATGATGCTTTGGGCGAAAAACTTTCGTCGGTTATGTTCGAAGGGCCGGAAGATGTTTTGACATTGACCGCCAATGCGCAACCGGCATTGATGGCAGTTTCCATGGCTGTTATCAGAGTGCTTGAGAAGAATGGCCTTGATCTTAAGAACAAGGTTTCATTTGTTGCGGGACATTCTCTTGGTGAATATTCTGCTCTTTGTGCTGCCGGTACCTTCAGTCTAGCTGACACTGCGCGGCTACTTAGAACTCGTGGAAATGCAATGCAGGAAGCAGTTGCCGTGGGCGAAGGGGCTATGGCGGCAATTATCGGTCTTGAAGAAAACGTTGTTGCAGAAATTTGTAGTTCGGTTCTGGGAGAAGGTGTTTGCGAGATTGCCAATGATAATGGCGGCGGGCAACTTGTTATTTCAGGCGCAACAAAAGCCGTCAATGCAGCGGTAAAACTTGCAACGGAAAAGGGTGCAAAAAGAGCCATTCTGCTTTCTGTTTCGGCACCGTTCCATTCAAGTTTGATGCAGCCGGCTGCCGAAGCAATGCATGATGCTCTTCTAGATGTAAATAAACTTCCACCGGTTGTGCCGGTTGTTCCCAATATTTCTGTGAAACCGGAAACCGATCCGGATAAGATCATTGAACTGCTGGTACGTCAGGTAACAGGTCGGGTCAGGTGGCGCGAAACCGTGGAATGGTTTGCTGCACATAATGTCGACACACTTTTTGAAATCGGCTGCGGGAAAGTGCTGACTGGACTTGCAAGGCGAATCGACCGGAATTTGACCGGTTTGGCCGTTGGAACAGCAGACGAGATAGAAAATGCCCTGAAGGCACTAGGCGTATAATTGAGGAATTTGACGATGTTTGATTTGAAAGGGCGTAAGGCACTTGTAACCGGAGCAACCGGCGGCATAGGAGAAGCAATAGCTCACCAGTTGCATGAGCAAGGTGCAATAGTTGGCCTTCATGGGACACGCGAGGAAAAATTAAAAGCTTTGGCTCATGACCTTGGCGATAATTGTTTTATCTTTCCGGCAGATCTTTCCAAACGCGAAGAAGTGGCAGCATTGGCTGAAAAAGCCGAAAACACGCTCGATGGTGTAGATATTCTGGTCAATAATGCCGGAATTACCCGCGATGGTCTTTTCGTTCGTATGAGTGATCGCGATTGGGATGATGTGTTGGCGGTTAATCTGTCAGCTGTATTTTTTCTGACACGAGCTTTGACTCATCCAATGATGCGCCGCCGCTATGGGCGCATTATCAATATTTCCTCTATTGTCGGTGTTACCGGCAATCCCGGTCAAACCAATTATTGTGCAACGAAAGCCGGTGTCATCGGTTTCTCGAAATCTCTTGCTCAAGAAATTGCAAGCCGTAATGTGACCGTCAATTGCATTGCTCCGGGTTTTATTGAGTCGGCAATGACAGATAAACTCAATGACAAACAAAAGGAAACCATCATGTCTGCTATTCCGATGAAGCGGATAGGGACAACTAAAGATGTGGCAGCTGCTGCTATTTATCTTGCAAGCGACGAGGCGGCCTTTGTTACCGGTCAGACATTACACGTCAATGGCGGAATGGCAATGATTTGACAAAACATCCGTAAAGACTCGGGATTAGAGTTTTTGCGGATGAGAAAAATTGCGGTGTTGTCTTCTAAATTTTGTGCGTTGTGAGCGTTAGCTCTAGAAAAAAGGACACGATTTCGGCACAAAATGAAGAGAAACACGCGAATTATGGTAAAATATCTTTGCGTCTTGGCGTCGAGCATGGTAATTGGCGCCTTTAAGGCCGGTGAGTAAAACCGGTTGATCCCGTTATGGGATATCCACAGGGTGTGTTTGAAAACCTAAAAATGATAGGTGTAAATGCATCTATTGCTTGATTAGATGAGCCCGTGCCGCTAACCAAGGCAGGGAAAACAACAAAAGTCGAGGATCCGACATGAGTGATACAGCAGAACGCGTCAAGAAAATCGTCATCGAACATCTTGGTGTTGATGCAAATAAAGTAACCGAAAACGCAAGTTTCATTGACGATCTTGGTGCCGATAGTCTTGACACCGTAGAATTGGTCATGGCTTTTGAAGAAGAATTCGGTGTAGAAATTCCGGATGACGCTGCCGAAACGATTTTGACCGTTGGCGATGCCGTCAAGTTTATTGATAAGGCTTCGGCCTGATTGACCACGGAGGCAGAAACTGGAAAAAGTTTTTGTCTCCTTTTATTTGTTTTACTCGTGAATGAACGGGTATTTTCGGGTTTAAAGTTGAACGATTGGGATTTGGAAGTATGAGACGTGTCGTCATTACCGGTTTGGGATTGGTTTCTCCACTGGCCGGCGACGTGGAACATAGCTGGAAACGGCTTCTTGAAGGCAAAAGCGGCGTTCGTCGTGTTACCGAGTTTGAAGTCGATGATCTTCCATGCCAGATAGCAGGCCGTATCCCGTTGGGCGACGGCAGCAATGGCACATTCAATGCCGATCTCCATATGGAACCCAAAGAACAGCGCAAAGTCGATCCGTTCATTCTTTACGCAATGGGAGCTGCCGACGAGGCGCTTGATGACGCCGGTTGGCATCCGACAAGTGATGAAGACCAGATTCGTACCGGCGTTATGATCGGTTCGGGTATTGGCGGTGTCGAAGGCATTGTTGAAGCCGGGTATACATTGCGCGACAAAGGGCCAAGGCGCATATCGCCTTTTTTTATTCCCGGTCGCCTCATCAATCTCGCATCGGGCTACGTTTCGATAAAACATCAGTTGCGTGGGCCTAATCATGCAGTCGTCACTGCGTGTTCTACAGGTTCACACGCGATTGGCGATGCTTCCCGTCTCATCGCGCTTGATGATGCCGATGTTATGCTCGCAGGCGGAACCGAATCTCCTGTCAATCGTATTTCGTTAGCAGGATTTGCGGCTTGCAAGGCACTTTCTACAGGCCGTAACAATGACCCCGAACATGCCTCGCGTCCATATGACGTTGATCGCGACGGATTTGTAATGGGGGAGGGGTCTGCCATTGTCGTTTTGGAAGAACTCGAACACGCCAAAAAACGCGGCGCAAAAATTTATGCCGAAGTTATCGGCTACGGTTTGTCCGGTGATGCCCACCATATAACCGCGCCATCCGAGAGCGGCGAGGGTGCCGAACGGTGCATGCGCGCAGCCATTAAACGCGCCGGAATCGATCCATCCGAAATTGACTATATCAATGCACATGGGACTTCGACCATGGCTGATACGATCGAGCTAGCGGCTGTCGAACGAGTTATGGGGGAAAATGCTTCGAAAGTATCGATGTCCTCTACAAAATCGTCAATAGGCCATCTTTTGGGCGCAGCCGGCGCTGCGGAAGCTATTTTTAGTGTGCTTGCAATACGTGATAATATAGCACCGGCGACAATCAATCTGGATCATCCCTCTGTCGAGACGAAGATAGATCTTGTTCCGCATAAGCCGCGGGAACGCAAGATTGACACTGTTCTATCCAATTCATTCGGATTTGGTGGAACCAATGCATCCTTGATTATGCGGCGCTTTTCAAAATAATACACAATCTTGAGAAAAGTTCATCTTTTCTCCGAGTTCTGCAAATTTTGCCGCAATTTTGCGATAAGCGGTAAAAACCGGAAATTTATAGCAAACGGGATGTGTGCTTATGTCTGACGAAGAAAAAAAGATGACATCCGACAGGAATGAGTCTTTAACATCAAAGTCAGAAATAAAGCCATCAGAGCCTAATGAACCGGTAGTTTCGTCGGAGAAAAATCCTCCACTATCAGAAGCCTCTCCGTTATCGGAAAATACAGATAAAAATGCCGCGTCAGACAGAGAAAAGCCTGTCGGGCAAGCAGCTTTGCAAAGCGATCGGGACGAAAAAGAAGAGAGAGGTAAAGCAACCTCCGAAGTCCTAAAATCATCATCCCTGCCGGAGGCTGAAGCAGCGGGTCAAAATCCTGCGATTTTGCAAAATAGCATACCTCGTGTCTTAGACGATCAATCGGCACAGAATAATCAACAGTCTGCTCCGATTGGAAATGATGAAGTTCAGGAAGATCCGGATGATACAAATGAAGCCAGAGGAAAAGCCGACGCAAAAAAAATAAAAGTCAAGCCGAGTCGGTCAAAGGTTGCCCGCAACCCATTGATTATTCTTGGTAACTTTTTCCTTATGCTGGTGATAGTCATCATTCTGGCAATTACGATACCGATATATGTCGGAAAGAATATGTTTGTTGCGGCCGGTCCGCAATCAAACGAGCAAGTGGTTCTTATCAATCAGGGGGCCGGTATCAGGGAAATTGCTTCAATTCTCGAAAAACAGGGCTTGATAAGATCGGCAGATATTTTTGTTTACGGTGTTGGTTATCAGGATAAGGCAAGGCTTCTGAAAGCTGGTGAATATGCCATACCTCCACATGCTTCAATGAAGGATATCATGGATATTCTGGTGGAGGGAAAGTCGATCGAGTATGCGTTCACTGTTCCTGAAGGACTTACCGTCGCGCAGGTTTTCGATCGCCTGGCAGCAAATGATGTTCTGGTCGGCGATTTGCCAAAAGTTTTACCGCCAGAAGGAAGCTTAATGGCCAACACTGTCAATTTTATTCGTGGAACCACGCGCGAACAGATTGTCAAACGGTTACGTGACGGGCAACAAAAATTGGTTGCGGATATCTGGGCAAAACGGGCGCCTGATTTACCAATAAGAAATATCAACGAGTTCGTAACACTTGCGTCAATTGTGGAAAAAGAAACCGGTATTGCGACCGAACGACCGCAAGTGGCTGCCGTTTTTTATAACAGGCTTGCAAAGAATATGCGTCTGCAATCGGATCCAACAGTTATTTACGGTTTGTTTGGGGGTAAAGGCAAACCGTCAGATAGACCGATTTATCAATCCGATCTCGATAAAGACACGCCTTACAATACTTACAAAATAAATGGTCTTCCCCCCACACCGATTGCCAATCCCGGACGGGACGCGCTCGAAGCTGTGGCTAATCCGCCGAAAAGCGATGCGCTATATTTCGTGGCTGATGGTACAGGCGGTCATGTTTTTTCCAAAACGCTGGACGAACATAATGCGAATGTGCGCAAATGGCGTGCGATGCAGAAAAATGACTGATTGGTTTTAACGGTTCCGGATATTTCAAATTTTTCCGGAAAACCGATGCTAATCGGTTCTCTCTCCAAATTGACGACTGTGTTATAGTCGGTTTTTATTTTCCATAAAGAGTTATCAACGTATAAGTGCCGTTTCGATTCGGGAGTTCATACACGTTTGTGTTATGGTTTTTCATCCTATCTCCTGCAATTTTTCGAACGCGTTTTTTCATCTTTCGTATTTTTATACTGTCTGTTTGAAAGGTTAATGTTCGGCGGCAGGCATATGAATTGCCTTGTTTATATTTGATGTTGTAAAAGCGGCACTTTAACCGGAACCGGTTTAGAAAATGATACCCATCAGATTCTTAAACTATCAGAAAACAGGCACAACGCATGTAATGTATAATCACAATTACCTTACAAATTATCGCTATCGGCGGGGTGGTGACACATGCTATTGAATTCAAATTTCCGGCCGATTCAGTTAAGAGGAAGCAGCTTAATTAAGAGTCTTTGAATTTTTTTGAAAAGCATTGACGGTTAAGGTGAAAAAGTCACTTTCGCTAATGGATTCAACGTGAAAAAAGTGCGTTAACCGTTGATCGGTATTTTTACAGGAGTTTTTTTACATTGCAGAGTATGACAGGATTTGCCAGAGCGAGTGTATCGACGGAAGGTGCCACTATTGTATGGGAAACTCGCTCAGTTAATGGCAGAAGTCTTGATTTGAGATTTCGTTCGAATATTGCCATTGATGCCATCGAATATGAATTGAAAAAAAAGGCGGGAGATATTTTTTCACGGGGAAATATAAATTGCTCGCTTAATGTTTCTTTTTCGGCTGGAAGCAGTCATCCCCGTATCAATCAGGATTACCTTGATTGGGCCTTGAAATTTTCAAACGAACTGGAACAAGCTTATGGCATTCAGAAACCGACTATCGACGGACTGTTAGGAATAAAGGGCATCGTCGAATACGGAACGCCGGAAAATGAAACCATCGAAAATACCGATTTGAAGCTTGCTATTATTAAAGGGTTCGACGTTTCCCTTCAGGATTTGAGATTTGCCCGTGAAAAAGAAGGAGCAACACTCAATAAAATCCTGTCCGGACAAATCGATACAATTGAAAAATTGGTAAGCGGAGCCAGAAACGATCCGTCACGTTCGCGCGAAGCGATAAAGGAACGACTAAAAACGCAGGTGGCTGCACTTCTTGACTCCAGTGATAAACTTGATGACCAACGGCTGGAAATGGAAGCGGTCCTTCTTGTAACCAAAGTCGATATTCAGGAAGAACTTGACCGGCTTGACGGCCACATCGAAGCAGCAAGATATTTGCTTGGATTGAACGAACCTGTTGGTCGTCGATTGGACTTTCTGGCTCAGGAATTTAATCGTGAAGCCAATACACTTTGCTCCAAAGCGCATACGGCTTCCCTTTCTGCAGCAGGTCTGTCATTAAAGGCGGTGATTGACCAGTTCAGAGAACAAATTCAGAATGTCGAATAGACTGATATTTTGAAATTTTGTGCCCTGAGGTGGTCACGAAAAATTTGAAGGACAATGTATAATGGAAAACACCTCTGAACGTGAACGCAATTTAAAGAACGCGGGCAAAAGACGCGGAGTGTTGATGGTAATTTCATCGCCATCGGGGGCAGGAAAATCCACATTGTCACGTTTGTTGCTGGAAGATGGTCATCTTGGCTTGTCGATTAGTGTGACGACGCGCGAACGCCGGTCAAGCGAGATAAACGGGGTTCATTATCATTTTATAAGCAAAGAAGAATTCGAGCGTAAGCGCGATAATGATGAATTGATCGAATGGGCGGAAGTTCATGGTCATTATTACGGTACATTGCGTGAAACAGTGGATAAAGCTTTGGCAGCAGGGCGCGATATGCTCTTCGATATCGACTATCAGGGCGCACAACAATTGCAGGAGAAGATGCCTGATGATGTTGTTTCCATTTTTATTCTTCCACCGTCAATGAAAGAATTGAAGTCACGCTTGAATAGACGTGCTGAAGATGCGCCGGACGTCATCGACCTCAGGCTCCACAACGCCCGAGGTGAGATAGAACATTATAAATCTTATGACTATGTGATTATTAATGACGATTTGGAGCAATCTTTCTCACTCATTAAAACGATTCATCTTGCTGAAGCGATGAAACGGCGGCGCTGCCTTTACATTGATTCGTTTGTAGATGGATTGCTACAGGAAAAACTTGAATAGATTTATTCAGGTTGAACAGGCACAAGCAAAAAGCCTGATCGGCTGCTCATTGAACAACTGATGAGAAAAAAGTAGGTAAATCTGTTTTGTCTCATGCGATGAAATTTTGGAAAAGTCGAACGAGCGAACTTGTGGGGCAGTAAATGTTGGCTACTAAACCAAAAATCACAACTCTCGGAGGGATAGCAGACCTTATATTCCGCCACAGTTTTAGAGTTTTAACTTTTATGGCTTAATCTCTTCCTCACGGTCTAGTATCAATTGCTTGAGCTAGAGAGACAAATTCCTTTATATCAAGAGTTTCTGCACGGCGTGTGCTATCAATTCCCGTTTTTTCCAATAAAGCTTCTCCACCAAGCGATTTGAGACTTTGGCGGAGCATCTTTCTTCTTTGTCCGAATGCCGCTTTGGTAACCTTCTCAAGGCTCTCTACTGTGCAGGGTAGGGGATTACCATTGGGGATAATGTGAACGACTGAAGATGTCACCTTTGGTGGAGGCGTGAAGGCCTGCCGCGGAACATCAAAGGCAATTCGCGCATGCGTGCGCCAACCGGCAAGAACCGCCAAACGACCATAATGTGGCGTACGTGGAAGTGCTACAATGCGTTGGGCTACCTCTTTTTGGAACATCAGCGTCATGGATTGATAAAAAGGCGGCCAAGGTTCAACTGTAAGCCAGCGGATTAATAGTTCGGTGCCGATGTTATAAGGAAGATTGGCAACGATGGCGGGTTTTTCTCCACTTTTGAAAAGGCTTTCAAAATTTTCCTCAAGAGCATCCCCTGATATGATTTTGAGTCTATCGGGATACGCATTGGAAATTTCTTCAAGTGCAGCAAGGCAGCGTGTGTCACGTTCGATAACTGTAACTATGGCGCCTTGTGAAAGTAGGGCGCGTGTAAGCCCTCCCGGACCGGGCCCGATTTCCAATACGTCTTTGCCCTCTAGATCGCCTGCCTGACGGGCAATTTTTGCGGTTAAATTGAGGTCGAATAGAAAATTCTGTCCAAGAGATTTTTTTGCACTGAGTCCGAAAGTTTCTATGACTTCTCGCAGTGGTGGAAGTGAATCAATTGTCATGATGGAAGAGAATTTTGGGCGAGTTTATCGGCAAGTGTTAATGCAGCGATAAAACTTTCTGGCGAAGCTATTCCCTTTCCGGCTATATCAAACGCTGTTCCATGGTCAGGAGAGGTTCGGATAAAAGGAAGCCCCAAAGTTACATTGACAGTGTCGTCAAAGCCGATTGTTTTAACCGGTATCAATGCCTGATCGTGATACATACACAAAGCAACATCGTAATTCTTACGGGCACGTGCATTGAACATAGTGTCAGATGGAAGCGGACCAATCACGTTTATTCCACGAGAACGCAGAATTTCCATCGCCGGTTTTATGATGTTTTTTTCTTCAAGCCCCATAGCTCCGCCTTCACCTGCATGCGGGTTAAGACCGGCTACCGCAAGTCGTGGATTTTTTATAGCAAACCGTTCGGATAAATCATGGGCGACGATAAGCCCTGTTTCGACCAGCAACTCTTTGGTCAATGTATGTGGAACTTTCTCTATCGCAATATGGACTGTAACCGGTATGGTTCTTAATTGGGGGCCAGCAAGCATCATAACGGGTTGGCAATGTTTGCCATTCAGCTTTTCCGCTAGATCAGCCAAAAACTCTGTGTGTCCCGGAAAGTGAAAGCCGGCTTCATAAAGGATTTTTTTTGCTATTGGACATGTGACTAACGCTGTTGCCTCTTTGTCATGGACATAATGAACACCGCGTTCAATAGCTTCAACAATTCCGGCAGCGTTTTTTGATGAAGGTTGACCGGGCAAGGCCGATTGACGATTATGTAAGGGAACAACGGGAAAAGAATCTTCAAACTTTTCTGCTGCTTCGTCTGCTTCGACGAACGCCATACGAACATCCATGTTCAATAACGAAATGGTTTTCTCGACAATGTCGGCGTCAGCCAGAACAAAGAAAGCAGGTATGTGACGTGAATGGCGTTGCTGCCAAGCTTTCAGCGCAATTTCCAATCCTATCCCGGCGGGATCACCACTACTAACGGCAAGCGAAGACATCAAGGATTTTCAATGCGGGCCTTTTCCCGCAATTCCTTGACATATTTTGCACTTAAATCTTCAGCCTTTTTATCACCGGATTTCTCGTTATCCTGAATGGTGAAGACCAATTGTGCAACCTTATCATCCGAAACTTTTTTAATGTTGCATACAGCAAGGGCTTCAACGCCTCTCGCTGTTTCTTGTGGCGGGGTCATGCGACCGGCTGGTGTTGCCTTGACGGACTTTTCCCATTCTTCCGGTAATTGGGGCTCAAGAACCCGACCAAGATTGCGAATTGTAACGTCAATCATTCCGGTTGCTTGCTGTTTGAGGTTGGCACAACCCGAAAATTTCGAGCGGAATAGTTCTGCATCCTGTTTGCGTTTTCCAAGTATCGCGCTACGTCGATTATTAGGAACGACGAAAATCACCTGTTGCAATTCATATTCGTTGGCTGTCGGTTTGACGCCACCATTTTTGAGCATACGCTGTACTGCTTCCTGTTCGGTGATTATTCCACCTTCAGCACGGTAACGGGCACTTACAAGACGTCCCCATCCCATCTGAACACGGATATAATTTTTAAAATGTTCGGCGGTTACTCCGGCTTTTCCAAGCATATCTGTAAGTTGAGCGACGGTCATATGATTGCGCTCGGCAAAGCCGTTGAAAGCTTTGTTGACCTCGTCATCACTGACGTCGATATTCCGCTTTTTCATTTCGACGCGTTTAAGCATCTCTTCAATGAGTTCGTCTTTAGCTTGCGAAGTTAAATTGCCGGTCTTTCTCTGCAATTTCAGGAAAGCGGCACGCCTTTGAATATCGTAATTGGTAATTGCGTTACCATTGACAATGACGGCGACAGCTGTTTGAGCCGAAGCTTCTGCCTGCGGTGCTCGTGGCGCACAAAAAGCATCAGTTTGTAAAAAAGTCACACCCATGAGCGAGGCAATAGTTAATGCCAATGCGCTGTTTCTCATCTTTTTCATTGTTCTAAGCTTCCGCTTTTCGCCAAGTATTTTCAATAAATAGTCTTTTATCGTTTTTATCACAATAACAGCAATTCACCAAAAGCGATGTTCTTTGGCATTAAACTGTTACATGGCTTTGCCAATGTCCGCCACAGTGCGGAAGGACAATAGAAAGCCGAATGTGTGCTTCGGTTCATTTTCCCAAGGGTTACGCGTCTGGGAATAGCCGAGATTTAAGCCAAAACATTCGTCGAGATAATTCAAACCTGTGCCCAATCTCACAAATGTATCGGAAACGAGGTCGTAACTCGAATTGGCATGAATCGACCAATGTTCGGTAAATTTATAGTTGCCGAATACACTGACTTCCTGACGATCCTGTGCATAACCATAATCCGGCTGGCTTTCGATATAAGCATATTGTGAAGAAAGCGATACCCTCTTCCAGGTTTGTGAAGCCTCGACTTCACCACGCCGGATTGAGCCGGTTTCGTCATCAAAACGGCCGCGCGAGGCAATGGCAAAGCCGTGTTCATTGCTTGCACCGATCATTGCAACATAGTCGGAACGTGCGCTTTCAAGTCCGGAATCGGCGCCGACACTGACAAAGTCTTTCGCATTGAAAGAATTTTTACCGAAGAGCTGGAACGATTGGCCAGCCAAGCCATAGAGTGACCACCCGTTATTAAAGTTGCCCGAATATCTCAGACCAACATTCGAGCGTGTTCCGCCTTCAGCACGGTCATAGCCGGAAAACTTGTCTCGTTCAAACAATGTAGTAGCGTCAAAGACAAAGCTTTGCGCATCCTCATTGGGGAGGCGTCCGGTATATTGCTCGTTATTGCGAATGAAAATTTGTGCAATAGGCTCGATAACATGGGTGGAATTACCCGCAGTAAAGAGCAGGGGATAACGCAAGTCCAAACCGGCCGTAGCAATGCCACGGAATGCACCCGATTCGATATCCATACTGCTATAACTGCCATCTGTCATATAGCCACCATATTCACCGTGGGCATCGGTACCGATACCATCACCACGCAAAGCCAGAATCGGCGTGAATACCAGACCACCTTGACTGATCAGACTTCTCTTCCATTCGACATCAGAGGTTAAGCGAAAATCTGTGCCGGACATACCTGCAAGTCTGGCCGTGTTGAGCGGACGCCCTTGCCAATCGGCAAAGGCAAAGTCGGCCTTGTCTCGATATATAGATTGCAAATTGGTGTGGAAGGTAAACTCACCACCATAGACGGCTTCATCAGGAATAAAAGAATAATCGATGCGAGGAAGAACCCATGGTTGGCGCGTGTAACGCTCTGAAGGGTTATCTTTAAGCATCGAATCCTGCACTTCGAAATGATAAAAGCGCATATCGAAGTAGTTACGCCCGGCAAGTCCATTCAAATAGAGTTGTGAACGGAACACATCGTTCTTGTAGCCTTCAAGATCATAGGTGCGACTGAAATTTCTATCCGATTGAGCTAAAATATCCCAACCATAGGTCCAGTTTGAATTGATCCGGAAATCACCTTTTGTGGCAACCATATAACGGTTGTCATTGACGCTATCGATCGTGTCATGGTCGAAATCGCCAGGGTTTGCCTGATAAATATGGGCAAAACGGATATTATAGCTACCCGTCTCCAGGCGGTGACGCCATTCACCTTCTGTCAGCAAACCCTGATTGGTGAAACCGGTGGCAGAAAGTGTAAAATCATAGTTAGGCGCGAGATTCCAGAAATAGGAATTGCGAATTCCTAATCCGAGATCATTTGTATAGACAAAATTAGGCGTTAAAACACCGGTTTTGCGTTTAACAGTGGGGTCAGGCATCTCAAAAACCGGAAACCACGCAACCGGCATACCGAAAAATTCGAAATGGCTATTTTCGAACCGCATTGTTTTGGTCGCGCCATTCCAGATGATTTTCTTGGCTTTTATCTGCCATAAGACATCGCGATCCGGTTTATAATAGCAAGGCTCGCAGGCGGTATAGGTGCCACGGTTGAAAACGGTCATCTGGCCGCCACTGCGCTCGGCACTCACTGCTGCGAAGCGCGTGTTATCAGGTGTTTCAGCTCTCAGAGAATTGACAAAGCCTTCTCCGAGATCATCTGTCATATCAATCTGCTGGGAATAATATTTGCTACCGTCAGGCTGGACGACTTCAACATCGCCTTCTGCCAGAACGCGATTCGTTTTCTGGTTATAGACAACTTTGCGGGCGACGATTCGGTTACCATCATATTCGATCTGCACATTACCCTGAGCCGTAACCGTATTGGCGTCACGATCATAGACAAGCTCGTCTGCTGAAAGCAACATACGTGCGTTGGGATCAGTTTTATGAGTGGCAGCCATAGCACTGAAGTCCTGGGCAGAAGCAACATATGTGCTTAGTCCCAAAGAGCACCCCAATGCAGTTCCGAGTGCCAAAGCCCTGAGGCTGTTTGAAATTTTCATTCCACTTGTCAATTGTCTCACCTAGCCATCCTCTTTATGCAACAAAAAGGATATACCAAAAAATAACGCAATAACAACCGGCACCCAAGCAGCAATGACAGGGGGCACGTAAGCCGCCTTGCCAAAAGCTTGCACAAGAACCGTAACTACATAAAGCACGAACCCGGCAATGATTCCACCCAAAATCATTGTACGTGATTGACCAAACCTTACAAATTTTAATGTAACAGTTGCTGCGATCAATGTCATCGCAATAAGAAGAGCCGGAAGTGCAATCAGAGATTGCAACTGCATATCGAAAGAATTGGCAGAATATCCAAACGATCTAGCGATCTCTATTTTCCTGGGCAAATCGTAAAAAGGAATGCTTGCCGGATCAGCTAATTTTTCTTCGACAAACTCGGGTCTCAGATTCGTTGGAACCTTCAACTCTGTAAAGTTTTCAGGCTCATGACCGGCCCGATAACGGGCACCATTTTCAAGCACCCAATAGCCATGTGTGAGATGGGCCCGTGTAGTGTTAAGCCAATCTTTGATTGTCTCGTCGTCGTTATATTCGACGAAAGTTGCATCAAGCAATGTCAAGCCACCGTCAGCAGTGGCCTTTGTACCTATGGTTGTAACACCATAATCGGTTCGCTGCGTTAACCATGGAATACGTTCGTTATCCACAGTTGCCTCGATGTTCTTGCCCTTCCATTCGGAAAGTATTTTTTCCGATTGGGATGTTCCCCAGGCGGCAATGGGATTGACGACGATGACCCCGAAAAGACCGAATAAAAAAGCGCCGAAACATAAGGGCGTGAGAAACTGCCAAGCCGAAACACCTATGGAACGGGTAACGACGAGTTCCATTTTCCTGTTCAGCGCAATCAATGTTGCCATTGCTGAAAACAGCGCAACAAACGGGAATAATTGTTGCATATTAAATGGAATACGCAGCGCCGATATGGCAAGTGCACCAAATGGCGAATAACCAGGCAATCCCGCAAGCCGTCCGGCATTGATTGTGAAGTCTATGAGCAGAGAAAGAATAAAAATTCCCAGCAGAAAATAGACGGTCGTCTTTACATATCTGAGAAAGAAATAACGTCCTAATGTCCAACCAATCATGATGCACCTCCGTTTACATCAGATTGGTTGTGACGAAATATCCTGTTCCTTAGTCTCTTTATAGTAGTCGACAGTTTGTCGCTGAATTGATCGGGAAGCGTCATTTTACGATTCGTTATGAACAGGAACGCGATAAAAGCACAAACTCCGATTGGCAATATATAAAGAAGCGGAATATAGCCTAGATCATTGTCTGCGCGGTCACCGAAGAAATATCCAACAGCATAGACCACCAGAGAAAGTGAAATTGCCGAGAACGAAGCGGAAATGCGTGCCTGACGCTGCGAACGTGCGTCACCGGCCACAGCCAAAGCAATCAAAGCAAAAACAATCGGGTAGAGCCAATCGGTGAAGCGACGATGTAATTCGGCGGTATATTGCAATGGCCGTCTCTGATAATAGGTATCGTTCGCGTCAGGGTGAAAAAGATAAACAAGGGGGCGATCTTTCGGGAAAATTGTTGGCGTTCCGTCGCTTGCAGTAAAATCGCTAAGATTGAACGTGTAAGAGCCGAATTTGATGATTGACATGCTTCCCGCTTTATTGTCGCGTCTTTGTACTTCGCCGTTTTTCAGAACGAGAAAATCGCCGTTGTCATTGCTGACAACCGAACCGTTGACCGCATAATAATAGAGGTCGGTCAAGGGATCGCGTTGGTCGGCAATAAACAGTCTCCCGATGGTTCCATCGTCATGACGTTCGCCAATCTCCATATAAAGATTGTCTGTTAATTCACGGAAATTGCCCTCTTGTATAAATACATTGATGAGGTCGGAGTGTGTGGTGGCCATCATCTGGCGCATTGTGATGCGTGCTTGCGGACTGACGAAGTTGGTAATGATAAACGAACAGACGGCTGCGAGAACCGCAAGTATCAGTACCGGTTTCCATACTGTACCGCGGGGGGCACCCGAAGCATTGATAACAACGAGTTCCGAATCCTGATTCATTGTCGACAATGTTTGGGCTATCGCAATAACCAGAGCGAAAGGGATAACAAGAGGAATGACCGAGGGGATAAATAGGGAAGAAAACTGTAAAATAGTGAAAACCGTTTGCCCGCTTGTTGTCAGAAAGTTAATTCTTGACAAAACTTGCACGGTCCAGCTTATGCCGACTGCGGCAAGCAGGACTGCTGCGAACAGAACGAAAACGCGCCGAAGGATGTATAGTTCAATAATGCGCATTGGTGAAAGATACATCCTCACTATCAAAATTCATGACATTAACGATTCCAGGAAGCGGAATTTCACCGTTATATTGTTTTATTTCTCTTTTCTCTCAAATATCACGACGAATCTAACAAGAGGCAAAAAAAAATAGTTAACCGCTTCTTAACATTTTTTCTTTTGCCACAAGTGATGGTTAAGTTGCAAGATGATAAAAGACATCTTGCAGTGTAGAGGACAAAAAAATAGATTTTAGTGCTGACAGGTCACACTACACTTACAAGTTCGATTTTTTTAAAGCTGAATGATCGGATTTTTCTGACTGTCAAATTTTATACCGCCAAGCGGCAGGAGTTTTTGAATGCAAAAAGATATTTTGATTGAAAGCAGTACTGTTTCTGCACCTAAAAAAGCGACGGTTCTTGTACTTGTAAACGACAAAAGGAAAACGACGTTTGAAGTCGAAAAAATGATCGGAAAAGCACTGATCGAGCGGATAGTTGCGGTGCGCGGGTTTAAAGGCGAGAAGCTTGAAGTTGTAGATGAAGTTTGTGACGGCAAGAAAGGTTTCGACCGTTTGGTTCTTCTTGGTGTCGGCAATGCCGAAAATCTTTCAGGCGATGACTGGGTAAAAATCGGCGGTGCGGCGTTTGCTTCACTCAAAGATACTGATGGCGCTGATATTTACCTCACTGTTGCCGGTGAAAAATTAAAAGACGAAAATATTCTTGATTTCGTTTTAGGATTGCGGCTGCGAAATTACACATTTGATGAATATAAAACCGCTTCAATATTAAAAGAAACAAAATCGAAGCCGGTAAAGCTGATGATCCAGCTAGAGGATGCGAAAGCCGGTAAAGTGCTTTTTGAGAGGGCGAATTCGCTTGCTAATTCAGTCCTTCTGGCACGTGACCTCGTCAACCAGCCTGCCAATATTTTGGGTACCAAGGATTTTGTCAAGGAAGTCGAAAAGCTTGAAAAGATCGGTGTCAAAGTCGAGATTCTTGATGAAAAAGATATGAAAAAATTGGGCATGGGGGCATTGCTTGGCGTGGCTCGCGGTTCTAAACGGCCACCTTATCTTGCAATTATGCAGTGGCAAGGCGGTAAAGCCAAGGATCGCCCGTTGGCTTTTGTTGGAAAAGGCGTCGTTTTCGATTCCGGTGGTATTTCACTAAAATCTAGTTCAGGAATGGAGGGTATGAAAGGGGATATGGGCGGTGCTGCAGCCGTTACCGGCCTTTTGAAAGCAGTCGCCTCCCGAAAGGCGAAAGCCAATGTCGTCGGCGTTATCGGCCTCGTCGAAAATATGCCTGATGCAAACGCACAACGTCCAGGTGATATTGTCGTATCAATGTCGGGACAGACGATTGAAGTTGTCAACACAGATGCCGAAGGGCGTCTGGTTCTGTCGGACGCATTATTTTACACTAAAGAACGTTTCAAACCGCAAATAATGGTCGATCTTGCAACATTGACGGGTGCCATTATGGTTGCTCTCGGCAGTGAACATGCAGGACTTTTCAGTAATCAGGATGACTTGGCTCGCCATCTTTTGAATGCTGGGCTTGAAACCGGTGAAAAACTTTGGCGGATGCCTTTGAGCAAGACATATGACAAGCTTGTTGATTCGAAAGTGGCCGATATGAGAAATAGCTGCGGCCGTCATGCAGGCTCCATTACGGCAGCACAATTTCTTCAACGTTTTGTGGGCGAAACCGCATGGGCTCATCTTGATATAGCAGGAACGGCAATGGAAGCGCCATTTAACGAATATAACCAGTCTTGGGCATCCGGCTTCGGTGTTCGTTTGCTTGATCGACTGATCAGTGACAGTTACGAGGCCTGAAGTGGCGGAAATCCTTTTCTACCATTTGACCCGATCCACGCTTGACGACGCCCTGCCGGGGCTCGTCGAGCGTTCGTTGGCGCGGCAGTGGAAGGTGACCATTCAATTTATGACCGATGAACGGCGCGATGCAATGGATTCCTATCTTTGGGTCTATTCCGACGATTCATTTATCGGGCACGGAACGGAACGGGATAAATACCCGGAATTGCAGCCGGTTTATCTCACGTTGGGCGAAGAAAATCCGAACGACTCGCAAGTGAGATTTATGGTTGAAGGGGCGAATTGTTCCAATCCGGAAAGATATGAACGCCTAGTTGTGATGTTTGATGGTCGTGACCCGGAACTTCTAGCTGAAGCGCGAAAACAGTGGAAATCCTATAAAGAGAAAAATCATCAATTGACCTATTGGCAACAAACCGAAGACCGCCGCTGGGAGAAAAAAGCGTGATGCGTTTAACTCCCGTTATTCTTATTTTTATTGGTCTTGCAGGTCTGATCTATCCTGAAAAATTTATCGAGGATGGTTCGGGAGGCGGGCGGTGGGTCTTTGTCATCATCATCGCGCTTGGCGTTTGGACGATTTTGCGAGCGTCGAGAAAAAATCGCGAATGATGAATTTCAGGCGATTATCACTTCTTATCTGGGCGGTTCTTGCGGGAGTTCTTATCACTTCATGGATCGGTTCAACCCGCTTGTTGTCAGGCACTTTTCATATCGAAAATATTGCCCTTGCCGCCAATATCATTTTCGTTATCACGACGATTGTTACGGCATTGCTTCTTCATTTTGTTTTACCGAATGTTATGCCAAAAAAATTAGCAGTGATAGCGTTTTTGCTACCACTGCTTGTTTTACTAGCTTTGCTTGTTTGAATTCCGGTTTTCTCAACGGGAAATTTCTTTATCGGTAAAACCGACAAAGCAGGTGAGCGAGATAAAAGAACACAATAGCAGATAATAGCCGATATAAGCAGTGCCAAAGTTCTGGACGAGAGTTTCGGCAATATAGGGAGCAAATGAAGCTCCAACAATGCCGGCGAGGTTGAATGTCATTGAAGCGCCGGTGTACCGTATTGTAGTGGGAAAGGGGGAGGCGAGTGCCGCACCGATTGGTCCGTAGGTAAGCCCCATGAGACCGAGGCCGACCGCCGAGAGAATGAAACTTCCGAACACACCTGCATCAAGAAGATAGGGCATAGAAAACGAAAATAACCCGATAAATATTGTGACCCATATCATCAAAGTGCGGCGACCGATACGGTCGGATATCTTTCCCGAAAAGGGGATAAGAAGACCGAAAAAGACGGCACCGACCATCTGGATTTCGAGAGCTTGGCCAAAAGTGAGGTTAAGATGGTGGGTTGAATAGGATAACAAATATGCACTGCACAGATAGAACAAGACAAATGTCGTCATGCCGGCAAAACTGCCGAGGAAAAGTGCACGCGGATATTTAACGAAAACATCAATCAGGGGGACTTTTACGCGTTCCGCGTGTTCAACCGCCTTTTTGAATTCCGGCGTTTCGCTAATTGACAATCTTACCCAAAGACCAATGATCACCAGAATGACGGAAGCGATGAATGGGATGCGCCATCCCCATTCAAAACGTTGGCTTTCACTTAAAAAATTCCACATGAACCAGAATGTACCGGCAGAAAGGATTAATCCCGCAGGTGCACCAAGTTGTGGAAACATAGCATACCAGCCGCGTTTTTCCTTAGGAGCATTCTCTGTTGCCAGCAAAACGGCACCGCCCCATTCACCGCCCAATCCAAGGCCTTGGCCGAAGCGGCAAAGTGTAAGCAAAAGAGGAGCATACCAGCCGATTGTTTCATAAGTGGGTAGAAAACCGATGAGAACGGTTGAAATGCCCATTGTCAAAAGCGCGGCAACCAGCGTTACTTTGCGCCCCAATTTGTCACCATAATGCCCGAAAATAATCGACCCTAAAGGGCGAGCAAAAAACGCTGCCGAAAAAATGGCAAAGGAACTTAAAAGGGCAACTGTCGGATCGCCTTTCGGGAAAAACAGCACGGGGAAAAGAAGTGCTGCTGCTGTTGCAAATACATAGAAATCGAAAAATTCGATTGTTGTGCCAATCATGCTGGCAAGCAAAATCTGTGTAATCGAATTTTGATGATCGACATTTTGCTCAATAGTAACCGTTGACATGAATAGAAAATCTCCGCCCAAAAATCGTAATGATATTTTAAAAATCGTTTATAACGATTATAAAAATTTCGTATCGCTGTCGAGTCCGGTTTACTAAAATTCTCGTGAATAATTTATGACGGCTTAATGAAAAGGTCGAAAAGGTATTGTTAAAAATTCTTGAATTGCTAGTTTTAAATATATTTTCAGTAATGCTAGCGTTTTAATGAAAAAATAGTTATAAAACATATAATATTAATAATAAAACATATACAATAAATAATATTTTGTAATTATTTATAATAATATTTTTATTAACAATATTTATAAATAAATAATTACAATTAATATATTATATTTTAAATAAATAGAGACTATATTAATCAGTCAGAATAACGCGAAGATTTTTCACTTATATTATAATAATGTTAAGACAACCAAGCAGCCGAAGTCATGTTGGGATGATGGCTGTCTCCTTTCGACGGCGTTTGTTAGTTCAATAAAATAAAATCCGATAGCCATGAATCTCCCGGGGGCAAAGCGTGGCTATTCAAAGCAATTATCTATACGGTCCCTATATAGCTTTTGTTGAAATAGCTTTTATTGGATGGCATCCTCGTATTCGGCACTCATTTTAAGCCAACGGCTTTCGGCATCTTCAAGCCGGCCTGCAGCATCGGCACGTTCTTTTGCAAGTTCGGCACCTTTATCAGGCGATTTTGAAAAGAGATCCGGTGCAGCAAGTTCGTTATCAAGACGAGCAATCAGTTTTTGTAACCGGTCTATCAGTGCCTCTGTATCGGTGATTTGTTTTTTAAGTGGAGCCAATCCGGCACGTTTTTCAGCGTTGGCTTTGCGTTGTTCATTTTTCGATTTTTGCGGAGCTGAGCGTTTTTCTTCCCTAACGGTGGCTCGTGATTTCGGAAGCCCCAAAATGTCGTTACGATAATCATCCATATCACCTTCATAGGGATGCACCGTTCCATTACGCACGAGCCAAAGCCGGTCTGCTGTCGCTTCGATAAGGTGTCGGTCGTGTGCAATGAGAATGACTGCTCCCTCGAATTCATTGAGCGCCATAACTAGCGATTCACGGCTATCAATGTCGAGGTGGTTGGTCGGCTCGTCAAGAATAAGCAGATTTGGGCCTTCGAATGTGGCAAGCCCCATGAGCAAACGGGCTTTTTCCCCGCCGGACAGTTCTTTGGCTTTTGTCATCATCTTTTCAGTTGATAAGCCCATGCGTGCAACAGCGGCGCGGATTTTTGCTTCGGGTTCCTTTGGCATCAGTCTGCGCACATGTTCGATAGGGTTTTCCTCGGGCCTCAAATCATCAAGCTGATGCTGGGCGAAAAATGCCACTTTCAGATTTGGTGACACTGTCATTGTGCCAGCCTCGGCTTTAAGACGGCCCGCGAGTAATTTTGCCAGAGTGGATTTTCCGTTACCGTTTGCACCGAGAAGTGCAATTCTGTCGTCATTATCTATTCTTAGGTCAAGGCCTTTCAATACGGGTTTTCCCGGTTCATATCCGACATCGACTTTTGACAGCGCAATGATTGGCGATGCGGCTGTCTTTTCCGCCGAGGGGAATGAAAAAGGTTGCACGTGTTCATCCTGCCAAACGCTGATAGGTTTCAGCTTCTCCAATGCTTTCAACCGTGATTGCGCTTGTCGTGCCTTGGTTGCTTTGGCACGGAAACGACGGACAAAATCTTCCATGTGTTTGCGATGGGCTTCCTGTTTGGCCGCCTGCTTCTGCTGAAGTTCTTTTGTTTGCGCATGTTGGCGTTCGAATTGGTCATAATTTCCACGCCAGAGAGTGAGTTTTTTGTTTTCAAGATGTAGAATTGAAGTCGTTGCGCTGTTCAGCAGTTCCCGATCGTGACTGATAACAATAACTGAATAGGGGTAACGACGTACATATTCAATAAGCCAGAGTGTACCTTCAAGATCCAGATAGTTGGTCGGTTCATCAAGCAAGAGAAGGTCAGGCTCGGAAAACAGAACCGCTGCAAGCGCAACGCGCATGCGCCATCCGCCGGAAAAGGAAGAGGCAGGACGCTGTTGCGCTTCTGCATCAAATCCCAGTCCTGATAAAATGCTACCGGCACGGGCTTCGGCAGAATGCGCACCGATATCACTAAGACGTGTATGAATTGCAGCAATTCTCATCGGGTCGGTTGCCGTTTCAGCTTCCTTTAACAATTGAGCCCGTTCTTTATCTGCTGCGAGAACTATTGAAATGAGCGAATCCTCGGTTCCGGGGGCTTCTTGTGCGACTTGACCGATGCGGGTGTCTTTCGGAATAGTAACATCGCCGGTTTCAGGGGCGAGTTCCCCCATAATGACACGAAAAAGCGTTGACTTGCCAGCTCCATTATGGCCGACAAAGCCGGTTTTTGCTCCGGTAGGAAGCGTGGCGCTGGAATGGTCAATCAGAAGACGTCCAGCGAGCCGGACTGTGATATCGTTCAAAATCAACATGACGTCAGGCTTTTGCATAGGTTTTGCAGTGAACGCAAGCAAAATCGTTTCAATTGCTGGTTAAAAATCCTGTTATTACGACAGTAAAATAATCACGGCTGAAAAATGATAGAATAATCGAAAAAATGTACCTCGGTGGGAAACGGGTTCCACTTGGCAAAAGCCGGTTATACGGTTATAGAGACGCAACTGAAAAATATATTTATGAAGGTGGCAAAATGGCTATAGAACGCACTTTTTCGATGATTAAACCTGATGCAACACGCCGTAACCTTACGGGTGCTATCACAAAAATGCTTGAGGAGGCAGGCCTGCGGGTTGTTGCTTCCAAGCGCGTATGGATGAGCTTGCGGGAAGCAGAAGGCTTTTATGCTGTCCATAAAGATCGCCCGTTTTTTGGTGAATTGACTGAATTCATGTCGTCCGGTCCTACTGTTGTTCAGGTGCTTGAAGGTGAAAATGCGATTGCAAAAAATCGTGAAATTATGGGCGCCACAAATCCTGCCGATGCTGCGGAAGGCACAATTCGCAAAACTTTTGCTTTGTCCATTGGTGAAAACTCCGTTCACGGCTCGGATTCACCAAAAACAGCCAAGGAAGAGATTGCCTACTGGTTTTCTGGTACAGAAATTGTTGGCTGATAAAAGTTTGAGACATCAATAGAATTGAAAAGCCCGGGCAAAAACCGGGCTTTTCAGTTACACTGAAATACTTTTTTAATTGCGAGTATTCATTCGCGGTATCTGCCGACCTTAATTGTTTTACCTGTTTTCGATGAATTAAAGTTCCGGCACGAGGCGAGCAACATAGTTGCCATTTTCATCCTTTAAAATAAGGCGTCCCAAATCGTCGAACATGTAAGTCTTTGCCTTGGCAAGCATTTCAATAAAGCGGTTTTCTTGTTGGGAGATGGCTTCAGCACATGCCATAAAAGTCATTGCAGGCGGGTCAAAAGCAATGGCCTCCGCGTCACTATCGATGAAGACGGATGTCGTATATCGGTTGCAACCGCCGCTACCCGTTATCCGGTATTTTGGAAGCCCTGCAGCTTTTTTGTCTTCGGCTTTGTCTTCAACCGCAAGGGTCAGATGCGAGTTGTCAATCACTCCCGTTCCAAACATATCCTCCACTTTCCATTCATGGCCGGCAATTGTTGTTGAAACCGGTTTCGGCGTTGTTGTCGACTGGCTGACCATGCCCAAAACGAGCTCGTAATGGGCATTTTTATCTTCCGGAGTGACCGGCTTTCTTTCGTCGCTTACAAACCACAAAATATCGCCAACAGCGATGCGCGCCTGAAGAGCATATTTGTGCTGGGGATTGATATTGGCTGGATCAACCGGAAGGTCAAATTCTATAGGCACTGAACCGTCCGGTTGTTGCGAAATTTCAGCCACAACCGGAAACGGCCCCTCGGGATTGGTCACATCGACAAGCTGAACAATGAGATAAGCATGTTGGGGGAGCTCGATGCGTTGCAGATAAGTGACATCGCCATGAATAGTCAACGATTCTGATGCAGCGCTATAGGCAGGGATAATTGTGTTCATTACAACCGCCGGTAATGCGACAAGATAAACGCCCGCCAATGCCGTTGCGCCAAATGTAAAAGCCGCAAAGATATTTCGTTTCATGAATCGATGTTACCCTTGTTGAAAGTGGATGTTTCAATGGACAAAACCGCATTTAACGGGACCTTTTGCCAGTTGACCGAGCTTCAACACTCCTTTTAATAGTTATGGCGTTTTTTCTGGAAAAAATAAGGCATTTTCAAACACGATCCCCTGAAATCTGAGGTTAAATTTTAATTGTTCCAAAGATCGGGTGTTTTACAAAAACAATAACCTCGCAAAAATGAGTCCTTTGTGAATTCAATGTTATTTTGTTTTTTCTTTATCTCTCAGTTTTTTTTGCCATCTCGCTTTCGTAAGGACATCTGTCTCTTTCGCTTCAACCCAATTTTGTGGCGTACCATCGACAAGATGTTCTTTTTTCCAGAAGGGTGCTTCGGTTTTCAGAAAATCCATAATGAAATTTGCTGCATCGAAAGCTTCTCTGCGGTGAGGGGAGGCCGTGACAACCAGAACAATCTGTTCGCCTACTTTGATTGTCCCGAAACGGTGAATGACGGTAACTCCGTTTAATGACCATCGTTTCGAAGCATCTTCAACAATCTCTTTAATGCGTTTTTCGGCCATTCCGGGGTAATGCTCGATTTCAAGAGCAGAAAGACGCCCACCTTCGCTCCGGCATAACCCACAGAATGCAACAATACCGCCGATTGACGGTGAAAGGCTGCGGATATGGTCTACCTCTCTTCCCATATCAAAATCTTGCGGCTGGACAGAGATTTTAAATTTCATTGGTTCAACCACCCGTCATCGGTGGAAAGAGTGCAATTTCATGCGCTTTTCCAATGAGGCTATCGTGATCGACATGTTCTTCGTCGATAGCCACACGGATAAGCTCCGGCTTCTCCAGCGCATAAGCATAATTTTCCCCGAGGGTTTTGAGATAGGAAAGAAGATTATCTACCGTTTTGACGTTTTCCGGCAATTCAAGAGTTTCTTCTCCGCGACCAATACGTTCGCGAACCCAGGCAAAATATTGTAATTTCATGCGTATCCTTTAATCAATCACGTGTTTAAGACCGGCACGGAAGTAATCCCAACCAGTCCATAAAGTAAGAATAGCGGCGACCCACAACATGACAAGTCCGAATTCGGTTGCATAAGGAATAACTTTATCGCCAGCAGGTCCGGCAAGCAGAAAAACGATTGAAAACATTTGCACGGTCGTTTTCCATTTTGCGAGCCTCGAGACCGGCACGCTTACTTTGAGCGAGGCCAGATATTCGCGCAATCCAGAAACGAGAATTTCTCGACAGAGAATGATAATTGCAGCCCAAAGAGCCCAACCGGCGATTGTACCATCGGCAGCAAGCAACAGAAGACAAGCCGAGACAAGCAGTTTATCGGCTATCGGGTCGAGCATACGACCGATATTCGAGGTCTGTTTCCAGATGCGGGCAAGATATCCGTCGAAAAAGTCAGTAATGGAGGCAACCACAAATATGACAACCGCCCACCACCGTGCGGTGTCGGTTGATTGCAGGCGGCCTTCCACAAAAAAGCACAAGACAACAAGTGGAACAGCAATAATGCGTGCATATGTAAGGATGTTTGGCAACGATAAAGTGTGGTTTTTCATTATGCCGTAATCAATCCTTTTAACGTCTTAGGGCTGCTTAAAAACGGGACAAGCAAAGCGGCCGATCGGTGAACTTTAACAAAGGCAATCAAATATGCCCTTTTTAACAAAGGGCATATTTGTTGAATCAAGATCTTTATATAAATTAGCGATAGAATTGACAGAAACAAGCATTATCTTTCATTAAAATAATCGTGGATTTGTTGTGCCGTCGCGGCCGATATTCCTTCGACTTTCATCAAATCTTCCACCGCCGCACCGGCAACGGCTTTTGCAGTTCCGAAATGGCCAAGCAATGCACGTTTACGCGCCGGTCCGATGCCTTCCACTTCGTCGAGCGGATTTTTCATCATTTCTTTTTTACGTTTTATGCGGTGGGTGCCGATGGCGAAACGGTGTGCTTCATCACGTAGCCGCTCGAGAAAATAAAGTACGGGGTCGCGCGGTGGTAACATGAAAGGTGGACGACCGGAGATAAAGAATCGTTCTCTTCCTGCCTCGCGATCGACACCTTTTGCAACGCCGATAGCAGTCACAACATCGTCGATGCCGAGTTCTCTGAGCATTTCGTGCACAACGGTCATCTGGCCTTCGCCGCCGTCAATTAGTATAATATCGGGCCAGGCCGGAAAACTGTCGTCATTGCCAGCAGTATCATTGGCTTGAGGTGCCGGTATACCATGTTCTTTGATGAGCCTTTTGAACCGCCGGTCGATAACCTCCTTCATCATACCGAAGTCATCACCCGGCGTTATATCGGTCGAGCAGATATTGAATTTTCTATATTGGTTCTTGATAAAACCTTCGCGTCCGGCAACGATCATGCCGCCAACTGCATTGGTTCCCATGATATGCGAGTTATCATAAACCTCGATACGACGGGGTACTTTTTCAAGACCGAATGTGTCTGCAACCCCTTGCAACAGTTTATCCTGTGTCGAAGTTTCAGCAAGCCTACGTCCCAAGGCTTCGCGTGCGTTAGTCAGCGCATGTTCGACAAGTGACTTTCTTTCACCCCTTTGTGGCACCGAAATTGTTACTTTGCGTTCTGCTTTTTCTGAAAGGGCTGTTACGAGCAATTCTTCCTCGTCGACATGGTCGGAAAGCAGAATAAGTTTCGGCACCGGTTTGTCATCATAAAACTGGGCAAGAAAAGCCCCGAGCACTTCAGGAGCAGAAATGGAAGGGTCAGCCTTCGGAAAATAGGAACGATTTCCCCAATTCTGTCCTGTTCTGAAGAAGAACACCTGAATGCACGTCATTCCGCCCTGCTGGGCGATAGCAAAAACATCTGCTTCATCAACTGTTTGCGGGTTGATTTCCTGATGTCCCTGAATGTGGGACAAGGCCGACAAACGGTCGCGATAGACGGCAGCCCTTTCAAAGTCGAGTTTGTCAGCTGCCTCCCGCATGATTTTTGCCATATTGTCTTGAATAGCTTGACTTTTTCCCGAAAGAAAAGCTTCCGCCTCGTCGACAAGTTTCATGTAATCGGCGTCGCTGATTTCATGTGTACAAGGAGCTGAACACCTTTTGATCTGATAGAGCAAGCAGGGTCTGGTGCGCGATTCCATGACAGAATCGGTGCATGTCCTAAGCAGGAACGCTCTTTGCATGGCGTTGATTGTTCTTGTGACCGCACCGGCTGAAGCAAAGGGGCCGAAATAATCACCTTTACGAGAGCGTGCACCCCGATGTTTATAGATAGCAGGAGCACGTGTATCACGTGTAATGATAATATAGGGAAAGCTTTTGTCATCGCGCAGAAGAACATTAAAACGCGGGCGCAACCGTTTGATAAGATTGGCTTCCAACAGAAGAGCTTCGGTTTCTGTGCTGGTAACCACAAATTCCATGTAATGGGTGGCTCGTATCATTCGCGCAATACGGTTGTTGTGTCCGTGTCCACGCGCGTAATTTGATACGCGTTTTTTCAAATTTCGCGCTTTCCCGACATAAAGCACGTTGCCATCCTTGTCGAACATGCGGTAAACCCCCGGTTTATTCGGCAAATTTTTAACAAATTCCTGAATGAGCGGTGCACCGGTGAGCTTCAGATCATCATTTTTGAAGCCACCCTTATCCCAGATAATATCGGGGGTCAGCGAAGCAGACTTGCGATCTCCATCCGATTTCGCTTCCTGATTTTTAGCGGCCTCAGTGTTTTGTTCGTTCAAGGATTTCATAATTATTCAATTAGTCCTGCAATATCGGGCGTTTGCCACATAAGATGCTGGCCGCCATCTAAAGCAATCATTTGTCCGGTTATTGACGTTTGCCACCAAAAATAACGTATAGTTGCACCAAATTCGGACAATTCCGGCCCATGTTCAAGCAAAACAGACCGCGCTTGTCTTAAAAAATCCTCGTCGTCCTGCCTTGGACTTTTAAGTGTTGGTCCCGGACCGATGGCGTTAACGCGGATACGGGGTGCAAGGGCCTGAGCGAGAGTTTTTGTCAATGTCCAGAGCGATGATTTGGATAGAGTATATGACAGAAAATTGGGGTTAAGTTTCAAAACGCGCTGGTCAATAATATTGACGATTAATCCTTGCAAATTATCCGGCAATAGGAAAAACATGCGGTCAGCCAAAAGGGCAGGGGTTTTCAGGTGGATTGCAAAATGTTTATCCCAGATATCCATATCAAGTGCACCGATGTGATCATCAAGAAACAAAGAGGCATTGTTGACAAGGATTTCAACCGGCCGTCCCATTTTCTCTGTCACAGTTTCCAAAAGGCCTTTGCCATGGGTTTTCAGGAGATCGGATTGAAAAGACAAAGCTCTGGCTCCGGAAGCTTCCAGTTTGCGCACGAGCTCGTCGGCTTCATTTTTCCCTTCGTTATAATGAATGGCGAGATCGAAACCATGTTTAGCTAAATCAAGCGCCATTGCGGCACCTAAACGTTTGGCACCGCCTGTAATCAAAACGACAGGACGCTTCTTTTCCATTTGATCAAACAGTTTCCGTTGATAACTTTTTTATAACGGCCAAACCTTCTACAAGTTCGAACCTTTACAATCCAAAATGGCGATATTTTGCGCTGAAATCAAGGTTTGTAAAATCACAAAACAAACCAATCATTTGCACAGAGAGAAAAGAATTCTTATCTTTACGTAACCGTAACACGCCCACGGCGTATTGCTTTAAATGGAATGTTGTTTGAACCGTCAGATGATTCTAAAAGTTACGGGACTTGGAAATTAACAACTCAAAAAATTGCTCCGAAAGGCTTGGAAATGAAGCCTGCCTGTTTCCAGAAGAATATGGTTGTCAGCAACCAACATGTCTAAAAGTCAGGCGCAGCGATCTTCTTTTCTGCTTTCTTGCACGGCACAGCATTCTATTTTTTGCCTGTTAAGGAGGCTATAGGTATAAAATTGATGTTATTGGCAATGGCACAGTTCGTTGAAGTTACTGAGTCTATTAATAACAATCTTTTTGAGTTCACCTGAAAATTGATTCTAACCGGAAACTATTGCAATAGCACTGATAGCAAGGGCTTTTGATCGGGAGAGCTAACCCCACCAATTTTCCAAAAACAATTACTTTGAAGTCTGTCGTTCAAAACGCCTTATACAAGGCGCATCCTCTTGTGAAAGAGCAGCAGAAAAAAGACCCTGAAGCAGAAAAAGAGTGGAAGATCAGCAACGAGCTTTTCTATTATTTGACTGCCCGACAGTTACCGTCCTGAATCCGCCATTTGTCGAAACCTTCAACACAGAATTCAACATTATAGCCACTCACACCGGTAAATCCTTGGCCATATTCCACCATATAATAAAGCGGATAGCTTGACCCATCATTCATAATGGCTGTGGCTCGGCAAAATTGACGGGGGATATTAAGCTTTGTTGCAGGCGTTTCACCGCGTGTCATCGTTATATCTTTAACTTGTTCGATACGTACGGCCGGCAATCCCGGAACATTACGAACTTCATGACGGAACTTGTAACCGACTTCCCACAAAGTGCGTTTATAACCACACACACCGGCATCGTTAACCGCAGAAGCTTGCGAACGAGGGGCTAATGATGCCGCCAAATCGGCCGCTGTTGCAGAATTCACACAGGCATAGAAGCCAAGCCCGAAAACCGAGAAAGACAAAACTTTGCGAAAACTTGCGTTAAAGAACGATGACTTTTGCATGATTATTCCACGTTGACCATTTCTGGGCTCAATATGTTTCATTGTCTCAAATCCGTCAAGGTCAAACAGCTTCACCATTTATCCATTCATTGAATAATTGTGCATGTTCGTCCACTCTAAGTCGATCAAGCAAAAATGCTTTGAGCTTGTTCATTTCTTTGGGCAATACATAAGGCGGATTGACAATAATCATTCCACAGCCATCCAGTCCTGGCATTTCGGAACGTTGTTTAATTCTAAGCTCCAGTCGCAAGATTTTCGGTATCGAAGTGCTTTTCAATTCGTTCATGAACCAATTCAGTTCATTATAATGTTTTACGGGATACCAAAGGGCATAGATTCCACCGGAAAAACGCTTGTATGCTTTCTCGAGACCTTCGATAAGCCGTTCGAATTCGCCAGTTTTTTCAAATGGCGGATCAACTACAATAAGTCCGCGCTTTTCTTTTGGCGGCACATAGGCACCAAGCGCAAGATATCCGTCAAGATGGATGATACGGGTCTGATAATCACCAGCGAAATTATTCGCCAATTTTTTATAATCGGCTTCATGAAGCTCTATTGCCGTTAAGCGGTCTTGTTTTCTTAAGAGCTTCCGCTCGAGGTAAGGCGAACCGGGATAACGGGTCAATTTGCTGCTTTTTTCGCCATTAAGGCCGTTTACAACATCAAGCCACGGCTTGATAAGCAATTCGATATCGGGTTCGATAGGTTGATTAAGAATACGGCCGATACCGTCAATCCATTCACCGGTTTTTTGTGCCTCTTCCGAAGCAAGGTCATAAACGCCGATGCCTGCATGTGTATCGATTACACGGAACGCATGGTCTTTCTTTTTTAAGTATTCGATGATGCGGGCGATAATAATGTGTTTGAACACATCGGCGAAATTGCCCGCATGATAGATATGACGATAATTCATTATTTTGTTCTAACCGTTTCTGATATCAACCGAGGCCGATTTTATGAGGCAGAACAACAGCGCGGGTTCCCACCGGCACACGGCTATAAAGATCGATAATATCCTGATTGAGGAAACGGATACATCCTGAGGATACACGCTTGCCGATTGACCAGGGTTCGACCGTACCATGCAAACGAAAAAGTGTGTCTGTTCCGCCCCTATAAAGATAAAGTGCGCGAGCACCAAGCGGGTTGCCAGGGCCACCTTTCATGCCATCAGTCAGATGACCATATCTTTGAGGCTGTTTTTGTACCATGCTTGAAGTCGGGTGCCATGTCGGCCATACTGCTTTGCGGCCGATTGTTGCTTCTCCCTGAAAATCGGCAGCGGCCGACCGCGCAACTCCGACGCCGTAGCGCATGGCGCGTCCTTCGGAAAGCACAAAATAGCAGAAAAAGTTCGTTGGATCGACGACAATCGTTCCCGGCTTATAAGGCATATGGAATGCAACTTCCTGACGCAGATATTCCGGATTGATACGCCTTGTATCAACGGCATTAACTGGAAAACCGTTATCTGTGGTAGCCGCATACATGGATGCGTATTTTTCGTTTACCGGATATTCTCCGTAACTTA
>CAMLON010000010.1 GCA_946481695.1 uncultured Bartonella sp.
GGTTTGCTTTTTTAATAAGCTCTTCCATAAAACGCCAATGGGCATCCTGTTCGGGAAAGACACCGACATGGCGAAATGACGTAAAGCGGCCGAGAAACGGCATTCCGTCCCATGACAATGGCCATGTTTCGCCAAGGGGTTGTTTAGGAAAATTCCAGCGCCCCATGCCTTCTTCATCGGTATTTCCGGTGAAAATCGCATCGACATCCTGCCATTCTTTTTCGCTTGATGCCGGTTGCCACAAAGCTTGTCCTTCGGGGCGAATAATGCGCAAATTGCCGTAACGTTCGAGTTTGAGGCCATTACCACTGTCGATCAATGCGTAATTCTCGTTCGCACTTGTTTCCAGAATAACCGGTAATCTTTCTTCTGGCCTTTTTCCTGACGGGCGAGGTAGGAAGCGGCTTTTGATTTTTGGTGCTTCTCCGCCCCTATTTTCCGGCTGCAATTTTTGATTCTCGCGTCTCGTGTTATCCTGTTCGACGATTTTGCGATAATTGCCTGAATTATTGGCGTGCAC
This sequence comes from uncultured Bartonella sp., assembly GCA_946481695.1. The sequence continues at coordinate 521 of CAMLON010000010.1, forward strand.
AGCTTTCCGTCTTTCAGGCTTGTTTCCTGTCTCAAGAGCCTTTTTCGGAGCATAGGGGGCAGCACCGTTGCGCGGTGTTTTCATTCCCCTTTTCTTGTCTTTCGGGTGTTGTGCTTTCACAAGTCTTGCATTTTCCATAATTAACAGAACGTTCTTTGCTTATAAAACATCTTTTCCAAAAAGGTATATTTTTCTTGCAACATCGCAATCCTGAATGATCCGGTCAATAAACCGTTCAATCATCAAAATGGTCTTTGAATTTTTAAATGGATGACATGGGTTCACTATAATTGACATGGGCTCGCTATAATTTTGTGTTTTGAGCATAATTTTAGGTTTGGATTTTGGTTATAACGCCTCGATATGTCGATTTATGTAAAAGTTGGTCAAAACTTTGAACCAGGAAGGCGGGTGTAAAATAAAAATCTGCGCGAATGTAATCGCCTATGCTGGACGAAAAAATTAAAAGAATAATAATTTTCACATCCATTTATATCCGCGCCGAACCTCTATAGGCGCGTCGGCTTCTTTTAATGCGGAGATTCTATTTCGAGAGCGAATAATTTATGTGAAATAGTGTTCTTCAATGGTGAAGCGGAATCGAAACACGATGCTTTCCATTGTTTTGTAGTTTCAAGAATGCTTGGTAGTTTCAAAAATGCTTGGCAGATTCAAGAATGGTCGGCGATTGTCAATTCGGTCGTTGTCAAATTCGACTTTTTCGACATATCCATTTTAAGCCCTTGCAATTCGGTTTGCGTGTCTTTCAGGGCTTTGCGGAAGCGATGTTGGCTAAACCAGACTGTTATACCACCTATGATAATGCCGATTGCCAGAGCCAGAAACAGCCACACAAACAGCGGAGCGTGATAGACAAGATTGCTATCTGTTGTATCAAACGGGTTAAGGCTTAACGCGACGCTTGTCCGATTGGCAATAATAAAAGCAATCAGGATGATGCCAACCGGTATCAGTATTATCAGACTAACAATCTGTTTCAGATTCATGATTTCACTCGTTGTTCAAGCGGTCACGCAATTCCTTGCCGGTTTTAAAAAACGGTACCCATTTTTCTTCAACCGAGACCGATTCACCCGTACGCGGATTTCGGCCGGAGCGTGCAGGCCGGTTTTTAACCGAAAAAGCCCCGAATCCGCGCAACTCTACCCGTTTTCCCTCGGCCAAAGCGGTAGATATTTCATCAAATACAGAACTCACAATATTTTCAATATCCCGCTGGAAAAGATGAGGGTTACGGTTAGCAATAATCTGCACAAGTTCCGACTTAATCAAAACAGCCTCCAATTTTGATCCGCATAGTGACAATGACCCGCTAAAAAACAACGAATCATAACGATTCGCCGATTTTCAGATCCCGTGACTGGCAGGCATTTTGAATTCCTGTTCAAAAATTTTGCCAGAAGTCCTTTATCATTCACTACAAAATCCAGTTAACGCAATAGTTTATTGTCTGTCTATCGCATTTCGTCAACGTTATTTGATTAAAAAATATTTGTGTTCGGTAAAAAATTTTGAAAAAGGCAGTTTGCCACATTTAACGTTACCTTGTGGGCTTTTGACATTTGATAAAAACAGGCAGTCCAATGAAAAGTTGAATGGAAAGCAGAATTGCTCTAAATATTGAACTGGTATATGGGAACTTCGTCTAGGCGTTTGTTTTTGTAAAACTCAGGAAAAATTCAGAGGTATGATGGACGACGGTTCAGAAATATTTTCACCGAGCTTCAAATCTGATGCTGTTTTTGATGCTGCACGTCGTCATTCAGTGCGTGTCCACATATTGAAATTTTTACTGCCGGTCGTGGCTATTATTATTGCTCTGGTTTTTTCCTGGTTTACATTTTTTGCAACGCCGAGCACGAGCGATCTCGTTGTTTTGAACGGAGATCAGGGCAGTGGCGGGCAATTGACGATGACCGACCCCAAGCTTGAAGGCTATACTTCGGCCAACAAACCCTATTCGCTCAAAGCCGACAAGGCCATTCAGGATCCGCACCATCCCGGTATGATCGAACTGCAACGGATTATTGCGACACTCCCCTTGGGCGAACGTGGCGAAGCCGCTGTCAATGCGGTGGGCGCGTTCTATGACAATGTCAATGGTCGCCTGCAATTCGATAAACCTTTTGAAGTAAAAACAAATGATGGAATGGTCGCAAAGCTTGATGCTGCCGATGTCAACCTGGCGACAAGTCAATTAAGCACAGACAAGCCGGTTGATATTCGTCGTGGCGGGCAACATTTGAAAGCGAACGGTTTACAAATTCGTGATAATGGGCAAGTGTTGTTTTTTAATCGTGGTGTCAGTCTTGTCATTGACAACGCAAATGCGCAATAAAATGAGGGGCACTTGCCATTTTAAAAATGTGCGGTGTTTCGTTTATTCGAGGATTGTAAAATGAAGCCTTTAAAGCAATATTTTTCTAAGCTTGGTGCAGTGACGGCAACAGGATTGGCTTTCATGAGCCTCGGACAAATGCCTTTATGGGCTCAACAGACAAATTTCGGGGTTAATCTTTCGGGCGGGAAAGAACCGGTTGAACTCAACGCCGATAATCTGGAAATGCGTGACAAAGACGGTGTCGCAATTTTTACCGGCAATGTTTCTGTTGTGCAGGGCGACCGGATTTTGCGCACGTCCAAATTGATTGTGCATTACGCCAAAGCACCTGACGATGCCAATAAAGACAAGTCCGCAACAGCAAGCGACACTTCCGATCAGGGCAAAGGGGATGCTGCCACCAAAACAGCCGCCGCCGGTGCCGGTGGCCTTGGCTCGACGGGTGTTGAAAAAATGGAAGCATCCGGCAAAGTCTATATCAAAACAGCCACACAGGTCGCGACCGGCGATGAAGGTATTTTCGATGGCAAATCGAAATTGATGGTTTTGACAGGAAAACGCGTCATTTTGGCAGATGGTGATAATGTAGCAACCGGTTGTAAATTGACGGCCCATATGGATACAGGCAAAGCTTTTCTCGAAAGCTGTAAATCGGCGGGGCAAAATGGTCGTGTATCGATCATTATGAATCGCAACGAACAAAACGGAAAATGAGCGTTTTATGTCACAAAGTGATTCGCAAATGGCTTTTGAAGAAATAGCCTATGAAGATGGTTCGGGTAAAAGCCTCAAAGAACGCCTCAAAGGAACGTTGGTTGCTCGCGATTTGACGAAAACCTACCGCGGGCGTCAGGTTGTAAAAGGTGTATCTTTCGGTGTGCGCGCCGGAGAAATTGTCGGCATTCTGGGCCCCAACGGAGCCGGCAAAACGACTTGTTTCTACATGGTGACAGGACTTGTCGAAGTGGATGGCGGAAGCATTGAAATCGACGGTTTTGATGTCACCGATATGCCGATGTACAGGCGTTCCCGTTTGGGTATTGGTTATTTGCCGCAAGAAGCCTCTATTTTCCGTGGTCTTTCAGTGGAAGATAATATCAAAGCGGTTTTGGAAGTGGTCGAAAAAGACCGCAAAAAACGCGCGGAAGAACTTGATGCGCTGCTTGATGAATTCAAGATTGCGCATTTGCGCAAAAGCCCGTCATTGGCTCTTTCCGGAGGCGAAAGAAGGCGTTTGGAAATTGCGCGTGCGCTTGCTTCGCGTCCGAACTTCATGCTGCTCGATGAACCTTTTGCAGGTATCGACCCGATTGCGATAGCCGACATTCAACAATTGGTACGGCACTTGAAAAGCCGCGGCATCGGCGTTCTGGTGACCGACCATAATGTTCGTGAAACACTGGGGCTTGTCGATCGTGCCTATATTATCCATGATGGTCAGGTTCTCACCCATGGCCAGCCGGATGATATTGTCACCAATGCGGATGTGCGCAGGCTTTATCTCGGCGATCAATTTTCTCTCTGAGTTCTTCGTGTTTGCCTGAATTATGTTTGATGACAAGAATGGCTGAAAGCGCTTGTCATTAAAAAAATTATGGCGTGCAGCAAGGCTTGTCTTTCCTGATGGCGACAGATTTTCCAACAGGCGGGGTTTGGATAAGACATGCCAAAGCCTTCCTGAGGCTGTCGCCGGCACTATTTATTTTTTTCGGCAATTAATAGCGCAAGGTGAAAATGCACGGAACTTTTGAAAATATGTTCCAATGTGCTTTGTAATGGGCGCGCGGGGATGTTTTTGCATTATCAGCTATAAGCGGCAGGTGCTAAAAAAACACGCTAACACTGTAAAACACATAGATCGTGGTAAAGCGGCTGTCCTTTGCACATGATAAACAACCGAACAAAAACCGGTTGGTGGCGATGAACCGCTCTTTCATAATCAAATTCTGACATGTGCCTATGCTTGCACATGCTTTCCGGATGCGAGCCAAAACAGAATAGTTGTTTTTCATGCTGAAAAATCCGCATGGCAATGTTTTATTTCCGGTTACGGGGGGCAGTGTGCCAATCGAGAAAAGAAAGCGGGAAATAGCAAGCAGGAAATAAAAAACGCGAAATGGAGGAATGAAATATCAAAAAACGGCGGGTGATTATTGATAAATCAATCCGGTTTGACCGGATCGTCAAATAAAATCCGTTTGTTGGTTTTCTCTTGTCGGAAACAACGACACAACGAATTGAATGTTCATTCATTGATTTCATTTGACGAACACATCGCACATGACGAACACATCGCACACCGGTGAAAAAATATAAAAATTGTTGAAATGCACAAGCCGAAACGCAGCTTTTGATTTTTTATCATTTTTTAGTTGACAAGCAAGGATCATACCATTTTCGTTGAAGGATAGATTTTTACGAAAATTATCCGACCGAAGTTAAACATGTCGGTTCGTTTGCGTGATGTTCATTTACCGTTTCGCGCGGGGTCCATTGGGGAGGATTAAGGTTTATGGCGCTGTCACCATCGTTCGAGTTACGCCAATCGCAGTCGCTGGTGATGACACCCCAGTTGATGCAATCCATCAAACTTTTGCAGATGACTGCCGGTGAATTGGAACAATTCATCGAGGAAGCGTTGGAAAAAAATCCGTTGCTTGAACGCTTGGCAGTTGATGACAATAATGGCGGCAATTTAGATGATGTGGGCGCCAAAGAAGGCGAATTTCAAGATTTTTCCGGTGTCGCGCAAATGCCGGAAGAAAAAATTGTCGAAGACGGGCAGCCATACGAAACATTTGATCCTGAAACACTCTCCAACATGTTTGATGGCGCCGACGAGGTCGGTATTTCACAAAGCCCGACATTTGACGGGAACCAAAAAGACGGTTATTCCTCTGAATGGACGGGTGCTTCCGCGAAAGCTTTACCAATCGAAGATTTCAATTTTATCGAGTCGATTGCCGAAAAGCCGAATTTACAGGATTTTGTTGCCGAGCAGATTGCTTTTGCCTTCAAAGATAAAAATGAACACGACATTGCCTGTTATCTCGCTTGCGATCTGGATGACGCGGGATATTTTACCGGTTCAATTCAAAAAGTAGCCGAAGAATTTTCGGTAGCCGAAACATTGGTTTCAAATATTTTGAAACGCCTTCAACAATTCGACCCGCCGGGAATATTTGCAACCTCGCTTTGTGAATGTCTTTCATTGCAGCTTGAGCGACAAAATCGCATGGATCCGGCAATCGGAATTGTGCTTCAAAATCTTCCGCTTCTGGCAAGGCGGGACTTTGTAATGCTTTCCAGGCTTTCCGGTCTCGATGAAAGTGAAGTTTCGGATATTTTAAAAGAGATTCGCGGTCTCGATCCGAAACCCGGCACCGCCTATAATACATCGACAGCAGTGCCTGTCATACCGGATGTGATTATTTCAAAACGGCCGAATGGAGAATTTTTCGTCGAACTGAATCCTGCGGTTTTACCAAAGCTTGTTATTCATCGGGATTATGCTGTCAAAATAGGTAAAGACAGTGTTGACCGCAGTTTCATCAATAGCTGTGTCCAGAATGCCAATTGGTTGATAAAGGCGCTCGATCAGCGGGAAAGAACATTGATTACTGTGAGTGCCGAGATTGTTCGCCATCAGCAGGAATTTTTGCGGCGCGGCATTTCTTTTTTAAAACCCCTCACACTTGCGACAATCGCCGAAGCGGTTCACATGCACGAATCGACAATAAGTCGTGTAACAGCAAATAAATATGTGGCAACGCCGCGCGGCATTTTCGAGATGCGCAGTTTCTTTTCGGCTGCTTTGCAATCGACCGAAGGAGGCGAGCAATACGCAGCCGATGCTGTTCGCCATCGTATTCGCGAGCTGATAGACAATGAAAACGTCGATCATGTTCTTTCCGATGATACACTTGTTCAATTGCTCAAAAAAGAAAATATAGTTCTCGCCCGACGAACTGTCGCTAAATATAGAGAAGTAATGAATATATCTTCCTCGGTGTTACGCAGAAGAGAAAAAAAGGCAAAACTTGGAACAATTCCAGAATGAGTTTGTCGATTGACTTGTTGTTGATAAATGACTAGAAGCCCGCCCAGAAAATGCGGTTTTCCTGTCTTTTCAGGAAAAGGGCGTGCTTTGAGTTGCTTCCTCTCGAAGATGTCGTTAAACTGCAAAAATCACGAATTATGAACGAGGTTTATAATGAGCTTGCGCATTTCAGGAAAGCACATGGATATTGGTGAAGCTTTCCGTACGCGGATTGAAGACCGTATCAATGATGCGATTTCAAAATATTTCGCCGGCGGCGTTACCGGACATGTTACCGTTGTCAAATCGGGTTCACGTTTTTCGGCGGAATGCGTATTGCATTTAAGCTCCGGAGCAGTGTTGCAAACAACCGGTCAGGCACAAGACCCGCAAGCCGCTTTCGATGCGGCAGCAGAACGGTTGGAGACACGTCTTCGTCGTTATAAAAGGCGTTTGAAATCCCGCAGCAACAAGCAGAATGATAATGCCGCTTTTGCCGAATTTGCATACCACATTATGGAACCGGTGCCCGATGAAGACGAGGGCTTGCCGGAAGATTATGCGCCGACAATTGTTGCCGAGACATCCATGACATTGCGCGATATGTCTGTTGCCAATGCTGTTGTCGAACTTGATTTGATGGATAACCCTGTTCTGGTGTTCCGCAATGCAGCCGATGGAAAAATCAATATTGTTTATCGGCGTGCAGACGGCAATATCGGTTGGATCGACCCGTCATCCATCACCAATAAAGCTTGAATCGGGGAAAAACCTTTTCCTTAACGGTTTTACAACTACGATAAAAAGGGAATCATCCACACCCTTTCATTCTCCGGGCATGATTGTCAGCTTGAGAGAGGATTCGGGATGGAAAAAGGAAACCACATGGATCTCAGTGATTTGATAGCACCTGAAGCGGTTATTCCTGCACTTAAGGCAAATTCCAAAAAACAGGTTTTGCAAATTATGGCAGAAAAAGTCGCTTCTTTGACGGGGCTCGATGCACACACGGTGCTTGAAACGATTCTCCAGCGGGAGAAGCTTGGTTCCACCGGCGTTGGCAATGGCATTGCTATTCCACATGGCAAACTTAATAATGTCGACCGTATTATCGGGGTTTTTGCCCGTCTTGAAACACCGGTCGACTTCGAGGCACTTGATGACGAGCCGGTTGATCTTGTTTTTCTGCTTCTGGCACCTGAAAGTGCCGGTGCCGATCATTTAAAAGCACTTTCGCGCATTGCCCGCGTTTTGCGTGATAGTGATATGGTGCAAAAATTGCGCAATACACATGATGCGGCAGCCATTCATACGTTTCTCACCCAGCATCCGGCTGCGTCGAATGCTGCTTGAGATCGCGTTGATTGCTTGAGATATTCTATATGCCCGGAATCAATACCGATTGCGGGCATTTATTTTTTTGGTGAGGTAGCTTAGCTTTCAAGAGTTGACCGGCAACAAGACCACTGATAGGCTTTTATGACCGGATTTAAGTTGATATGTCCGGTAAATTTCAATGGCAGGACAAAATAATGACCTCTTTGGCCCATCAGAATGATGACCGCTTTCGCGAGCAGGGTATAGCCGCGCCGCTTACTTTTCTCATCATGTTTGTTATCTTTATTTATGGCGCCTTGTTGGTCGGTCTGCTTGGTCTGTCGAACTGGATTATCCACGCTTGGAACCTGACATTTTTCATCAATCTGGGAAAATTCGGGGTATTTCTTCTGGCTATTATCATACCGGCTTTATGGGCGGTTCTCGTAGCTATATGCGCCAGCATTCCTTATTACATTTTGCGCTCGCGCGGGTCTTATCTTATGGCGTCGAAGGTCGCAACAATCATTGTTTTTGCGATGTTTCATATTTTTGCCTTGCCGTGGATTTTGTGGCCGATGGTGCGTCGTGCTTCGCCGAAATTGCGCCGTAAGCACATTGAAAAATTGCGCCAAATGGTAAGAGACGGCAAAATGAAAGACCGGCTTGCAGAACGCCACCGGCGTTTGTTGTTTCGAGGATACCATTTTTCCTGATCCGATTTTATAGGTTGTTTAGCATCCCGGCTCTACAGAGCATGAAGAGCAAAATAATGCCTTCAATAGAAAATCAAAACTACAATTGACCCGATATAAAATATTGTCTTGGGAAGCCTTGGGAAGCGGGTGAAGGGAACATGCTTTGCGCCAGGAACGCAAGACTTGAATAAAGCCCATTAAATTAATGGATAATAATTGAAAACCGGCGATAGGAAATTTTCCGGACTTGGGAAATTGAAAAACCGGGCTTGCAAAATTTGCTACCCGGTTAACAAGACTGATGCGGTAAAATTATTTTAGCGTGGTCGAATTATTGATGTCTCAGAGCTGCCAAAGTGCGACGGTTATACCGACGCGGTGTGATGCACCAGTAAACCCCGCCGGAAACGAGCGATGCAACGAGATTGATGACAGTCTCTCCGAAAGATAGCGCCATTCCACTCAACCAGAGCGAGATGAAATAAAGAATAGCGGCAATGACGGCTGACAATAAATAATAGTGCATTTTGTAGAAATGGCGGTGTTCGCCATAAATAATCGCTGCAATAAAGACAATACCCACAATCATGAAATGCGGCGGAATATCATAAAGCGGATTATTCGGTGACAATAAATCATGTAATGTTATGTCATGTTCGAGTAACAAAACAGTCAAGCCGATTTGTACAATCATAAATGCCGCTTCGGCAAAAATACAACCGACCAAAATCCATGTAATGTGGAATGCTGTAATACTTTTCATGTCACTTCCTATTCGAGCCACCATTTTCAGTCGCCGTGTCCGGCAATCATCATGGCTTCAAGTTTTAACCGTTCCGACTTTCTTAAACGTTCCGATTGTGATTTGAGTTGCCCGCATGCAGCAAGAATATCACGTCCGCGCGGTGTTCTAATCGGTGAAGCATAGCCAGCCTGATTGATTAAATCGGCAAACCGTTCGATTTGTTCCCAATCCGAACACTGGTAATTGCTTCCCGGCCAGGGATTGAAAGGAATAAGGTTGATTTTAGCCGGTATACCTTTCAGAAGCTTGATTAACCGTTTGGCATCGTCGAGGCTGTCATTGACATCTTTGAGCATGACATATTCAAACGTTATCCGTTTTGCATTTGATAGCCCCGGATAAGCGCGGCAGGCATCAAGCAATTCCGCCAAAGGATATTTTTTATTGATGGGAACCAATATATCGCGCAACTCGTCGCGAACTGCGTGAAGCGATATGGCAAGCATAACGCCGATTTCTTCACCGGTTTTGAAAATTCCCGGAACAACGCCGGATGTTGACAATGTGATACGGCGTTTTGAAAGTGACAGCCCTTCACCATCCGAAGCAATCAACAATGCCTGTTTGACCGCTTCAAAGTTATAAAGCGGTTCGCCCATTCCCATCATGACGATGTTGGTGATTTTGCGCCCCTCTGCCGGTACAATAGCGCCATCTGGCGTGTCTTTATCAGGAAAATCGCCGAGCCGGTCGCGGGCGATCAGCAATTGTCCAAGAATTTCTTCCGCCGTGAGATTGCGAACCAGCTTTTGGGTTCCGGTGTGACAGAACGAACATGTGAGCGTACATCCCACTTGCGAGGACATGCACAAAGTACCGCGCCCCTCTTCGGGGATATAGACCATTTCAACCTCGACGGGTTTTCCGGCTCCACGGGAAGGAAAGCGCAACAACCATTTGCGAGTTCCGTCGTTGGATATTTGTTCTTCGACAATTTCCGGACGCGCGATGGAAAAATGCTTTTTCATTTTTTCCCGCATATCCTTGGAAATATTGAACATATCGTCGAAATTGGAAACACCGCGCACATAAAGCCAATGCCAAAGCTGGCTCACACGCATACGCGTCTGACGTTCCGGAACGCCTATTTCTTGTAAAGCACTAGCCATTTCAGCGCGCGACAGACCGATCAGGGATGCTTTTGTTTCATCCATTTTTGCCGGACGCAAAAGTGATGCCGCGCCAATAGGTTTAAGATCGTAGGATACGCTCATACTTTCAAATGCTCTGAATAAAGTTCTGCCATGCGCATTTAGCACAAAAGCAAACAAACGTCACCACACTTATGCTCCATAAAAAACACTGCAACATGGTATTATTATGTTGCAGTGCCTGAAATTGATGAAAAACAAAAAGTTTTATTTATTTACATTTCTGTGCAGCATTCAGGGCTGCCGTAATTCCTTTCAGGGAATAGGTGTAGCTCGTATTTGTTCCACGTTGGGAAACAGCTTTGACAGAAAGATTGGAGCCATTTTTCATAGCTGCAACAAGCTGGCTTTCGGTTGCCGGCGAAGCTGCCCATGCCGATGAATCCTTGGTAAAGAATTCAAAATTCTTGCCGTCAACAGAAACGGTAACTTTATCCTTCAAGGCATAACCCGCCATGAATTGGGGTTCATATGTAACCGGATTACCGGCACGTTTGCTGACGAGGAAATAATTGTCGCCATGGTTGACCGATTTTGGTTCCGCAGTGATCGGGGCGGAAAGCACATAACATACTGTGTTGTTTCCGGATTTATAGGAATAGGCACCCCATGCATCGAATTGGTTGATGCGTGTTGGTGTTTGTGCCGAAGCAGTTCCGGCAATAGCCATAATCATGACAGACGCAGCAACAAAAGTTTTTCCAAACATCGTATACTCAGCTCACTTTTAATTTTCTATTGGCAAAGCCATGTGGCTTCAAACCGGCGATTTTCAAAAACCGGCATATCATTCTTGCAACATGCCGACAGTTGTTACATGCAATTTTGACTAGTTTATGGTTACCAAAAGGTGAAGTTTCGCGTAAAAATATCAATTTCTGCGGAAAAACTATTTTTTTGGCGTTTCAATCGGGTTTTTTTCCAATATTTTGCGGGCTGCCTGATAATGCGCGTCGGTAATGTGGGCGCGCACTGCGGAAATCGCAATTGTAAGGACTGCAATATCATCCGTGAAGCCGATAACGGCCAACATATCGGGGATAAGATCGAAAGGCATCACAAAATAGGCGAGTGCTGCAAGAAGAATGCCGCGTACACGTGTCGGTGTTTGAGGGTCGAATGCACAATAATAACTGGCAACAACATCTTCCATAAAAGGAATGTGGCCAGCCGCTTTGCGAACTGTTTTCCAGAAAGTCGCCCGTACTTTTGCAGCGCGGCTTTTTTGCGTTTCTTCTGATTCGGGCTTCAGAATTTTATCAATTGTTTTTTTATCCATCTTAAAATCCCATAAGGAAAAATGTTCTCAAAGCACGCCCCGTTAACAATGATAGAAGTAGGAAGGACGCATAATTTTACAAGTTTCCCGTTTCAGGAATCCTTTTTACGGGATATTCAGGAATTGACTTGTCAAAAGATATTTCAAAATTGAAGAGAGGAATTTCTTTTGTAAAATTCGGCGCTTGACTCTCATTTATATTCGATTCAATAATAGAACAAAACAAGAACATTGTGTGAGTCTTTTATGCCGGATATAGCCCAATTACGCCGCCTCATTGCCCGCATTGAAGGAAAGCCTGTCGCTTTTTCTACAGATGGCAAGAGGAAGGGCAAAGAAAAGCCTGTTCTTCCTGAAGGCTATTTTAATCTCGGTCACGAAACAGCCGATTTTATGGCCGGCCCATTTCCCTCTTATGCCTTGCATGAAGTTATTTCAGGGCCAGCCGCCATGAATAGTGCAACCGGTTTTTCTCTCGGTCTTCTCAAACGTAATGAAAAGGCGAATTGCCCTTTCATCTGGCTGGAAGAAGAAAGCACAGAAATAGAATATGGCATTCCTTATCCGGTCGGTATTTCTGCTTTCGGGCTTGATCCGGCGCGATTTATTCTGGTGCGTTGTCCGAAAGCCGAAGATGTATTGAAAGCGGCTGATGATGCATTGGCAACGTCCAGAGTGGGCGGTTTGTTGTTAAGCCTTTCGGGGGCTTGTCGGGCGCTTGATTTTACAGCCACCCGACGTTTGCATCTGGCAGCAGAAAAAGCACATTCGCCGGTTGTTCTGGTGCTTGGCAAAGAAGCATTGAAAAACAGCAACGCTGCCACACGTTGGCAAATCAAAGCAGCACCTTCCGAAAGTTCGGGTGCAAAAGCACCGGGGTTAACAAATTATGATGTCACACTTTTGCGAAATAGAACCGGATATACCGGACATTGGTTGATGCAATGGAACATCTATGACCAGATTTTTACAACCCCCCAAGAAATACGGCACACACGGCCGGCTCTATTTGGCACTCGCTTTTCCTCGCCTGCCAATAGACCGTCTGAAGACGGTTTTGCCGCCTGAAAAAGCACCGGATTTCACAAAACCTTTTGCTGTGGTTGGCCGTTCAGTTCACGGACTTAGGCTTGTTTGTGTCAATGAGGCGGCTATACATGCCGGCCTTTATCCGGGGCTTTCTCTGGTTCATGCACGCAGCCTTTGTGAAAGAATAGAAACAGTCAATGAAGCGGAAGAGGCCGACAAGGACTATCTTCAATATCTCGCCCGAAATGCCGGACGGTTCACCCCTCTTGTAGCCTATAGCCTTCCCTTTGGTTTGATACTCGATGTAACAGGCTGCGATCATCTTTTCGGGGGGCCACAAAAAATGCTCGAAAAAGTGACCGCTTATTATAAGGGGCTGGGGCTTGAGACACTCTCTGCACTGACAATAACACCGGCAGCCGCACGGGCTTTTGCCCGTTTTGGTGTCAACCGTTTTGTCACAAAAGAAGATTTTGTTTTAACATTGGATCGGCTGAAATTACCGGCACTTGAAGCAAAGCCGGATGTCCAGATGGCACTTCGCCGTGCCGGATTTTATTGTTTGAAAGATATTCAGGCGGTTTCACCAAAAGCTTTGGCTGCACGCTTTGGCGAAGTTTTGCCTGCCCGCCTTGATGCGCTTTATGGAAAAAGACAGGAACCGCTTTCATTCATAAACCCGCCTCCATCCCTTTATTTGTCATTACGTTTGGAAGAGCCGTTGATTGATGTAACAATGGTTGAAAAACAGTTTTTTGTTCTGGCAAAAAAGTTTTTCAAGCGTCTGACGAAGCTCGGTCTGGGGTGTCTGATGATAAACATCATCCTTTATCGGGTTGATGGACATATTGACCGGATAGGCATCGAGACCGGTCGCCCTTTGAGCGACCCCGTACAATTCCTGTCGCTTCTTGAGGAACGGCTGAAAAGTTTGAAGACACCGCTCGATGCGGGATATGGCTATGATACTTTGGCTCTTTCGGCAAGTCGTTCCGCTCCCCTTCGCCCCCTTCAGACAGAGCTTGTCAATGACGATCTCGAACCGGCAGAAATCGGGCAACTGGTTGATCGGCTTTCAACCCGTCTGGGGGCAGATCATGTTCTGGTGGCTGGTAGCAGAGAGAGCCATATTCCCGAATATGCAGCTTTTTGGGGGGTAGCGCAGCACCATAAACCGCACACCGAAGCTTTGAAAGCTTTGGATGCACAATTGAAGGCACAAGGATTTTCTCCTCTTCATTCCAATCCGCCAGAACGGCCTATCAGGCTTTTTTGCCCGCCACAGCCTATTGATGTCATTGCCGCTTTGCCGGATGATCCGCCAGCTTCTTTTCGCTGGCGAAGGGTTATCCATAAAATCCGCCTTGCCGAAGGGCCTGAACGTATCAGTGCGGAATGGTGGAAACATTCGGGTCCCGATCGTGATTATTATCGCGTGGAAGATGAAAATGGCGAACGTTTCTGGATATTCCGTTATGGCGAATATCCGAAAACCAAGTGGTTTCTGCATGGATTATTTGCCTGAAATTTTTCAGTTTCCAGAAGTTTTAAAGGCAAGTTTACGCATTATGCGTTGGTTTTTGTTCTCTACCAGAAAGTCCGGTTTTTTGAAAAACTTGTCTTTACGTCGGGCAAAAAAATCTTTCCGCCAAGAAACGACCGGACAAAATAAGGCGTCAACATGTTTGCATTGTCTGTAAGAAGCAATTTTTCGTTTTTAAAAGGCGCTTCCCATCCCGAAGAGCTGGTGGGCGAGGCGGCACGTCTCCACTATGCCGGCATCGGCATTGCCGATGAAAACACATTGGCCGGTGTGGTTCGCGGTTTTGCCATGGCACGGGAAGTTTTAAAACTTGACCCTTCATTCCGCTATCTTGTCGGTTGCCGGCTGGTGTTTTCGGATGGAACGCCGGATCTTGTTGTCTATCCACGAGACAGAAAGGCTTATGGCATGTTGTGCCGGATGTTGAGTGAAGGAAAAGCAAAATCCGGCGAAAAAGGAGCCTGCCAATTAAAGTTTGAAGATTTTTTGTTTCGTGCGCGCGGTTTCCAGATCATTGTTACAGATGGCGAAAAACTGGAAGACACGTTGAAAAATTTGCAACAGGTGGCAAAGGGGCAAGTCTTTCTGGGTTTGCCGATGAATTTTACCGGCAAGGATGCCCGCTATGGCGAATATCTGGCAACAATGGCCAAAAACTTTAACGTCGGCCTCATTGCTGCTGCCGATATTCTCTATCACAGTGAAGAAAGGCGCATTTTACAAGATATTCTGACAGCAATCCGCCTTCATAAAACAATTGACGAAGCCGGATTTGTGCTTCAAGCCAATAGCGAAAAATATCTGAAGCCGGTGAAAGAAATAGAACGGCTTTATCGGAATTTTTCCGGAGCAATCAAGACGCAACAGGATTTTGTAGCCCCCATTTCCTTTTCACTTGATGACCTTTCCTATTCCTATCCGGACGAGCCGGTTCCTGCCGGTAAAACGCCCCAATCCTATCTGGAAGAATTGACCTGGAAAGGCATGGCTGAAAGGTTTCCAAAAACAGCTTATGACAGTGTAAAACCACTTCTGGAAAAAGAATTGAAGCTTATCAAGAAGCTTCGCTATGCTCCCTATTTTCTGACTGTTTATGACATTGTCAGTTTTGCAAAATCACAAGGCATTCTTTGTCAGGGGCGCGGTTCGGCCGCTAATTCGGCAGTATGTTTCTGTTTGGGCATTACCAATGTCAATCCGCAACAGATTGATCTGTTGTTTGAACGGTTTATTTCCGAAGAACGTAACGAGCCACCCGATATCGATGTCGATTTCGAGCATGAGCGGCGCGAAGAAGTGATGCAATATATCTATCGCCGTTATGGTCGCCATAGAGCTGCAATTGTTGCAACGGTCATCTGTTATCGCAGTCGCAGTGCCATTCGCGATGTCGGCAAAGCTTTGGGCTTGAGCGAAGATATTATAGGAGCGATTGCCTCGACTGTCTGGGGCACATCCGGCAAGAAAGTGAGCGATGAGGAGATTGCTCAAAGAGGACTCGACCCGACAAACCGGATGATTGGTCTGACACTACGTCTTGCTCATGAATTGGTTGGCTTTCCAAGGCATTTGTCACAGCATGTCGGCGGTTTTGTTTTGACTGAGCAAAGGCTTGACGAAACCGTACCGATCGGCCCTGCTGCCATGAAAGACCGCAGTTTCATCGAGTGGGATAAAGATGACATCGACACGGTCAAATTGATGAAGGTCGATATTTTGTCTTTGGGTATGTTGACCTTGATCCGCAAAGCTTTTGATCTTTTGAAACGTCATAAAAATATCAGCCATGGCTTGCATGATGTGCCGCGGGAAGACGAAAGCGTCTATAAAATGTTGTCGAAAGGCGATTCAATCGGAGTTTTTCAGGTTGAAAGCCGGGCACAAATGAACATGTTGCCGCGATTGAAACCGAAACAATTCTACGATCTGGTCATTGAAGTGGCTATTGTCCGCCCCGGCCCGATACAGGGCGATATGGTGCACCCGTATTTGCGCCGTCGCAACCATATGGAAAAAGTTGTTTATCCCTCACCTTCACCACAATTCGGCCCGCCTGACGAATTGCAACGTGTTCTGGGAAAAACCTTGGGCGTGCCACTTTTTCAGGAACAGGCAATGCGCATTGCCATAGAAGCCGCCAAATTTACTCCCGATGAAGCCAATCTTTTGCGCCGTGCCATGGCAACATTCCGGCGGGTTGGAACTATTCATACCATGCAGGCAAAAATGGTCGAGGGAATGGTCAGGCGAGGTTACAAGCGCGATTTTGCCGAAAATTGTTTCAAGCAGATTGAAGGTTTCGGTGAATATGGTTTTCCTGAAAGCCATGCTGCAAGCTTTGCCCACCTTGTTTATGTTTCGGCTTGGCTCAAATGTCATCATCCGGAAATTTTCGCGACTGCTCTTCTTAATTCCCAACCTATGGGATTTTATGCTCCCGCCCAGATTATTCGGGATGCCCGCAATCACGGTGTCGAGGTTTTGCCAGTCGATGTCAATTATAGTCATTATGACCATCGTCTGGAAAAAAACGGCAATGGTTTTTCTTTGCGATTGGGATTTCGCCAAATCAACGGTTTTGCCATTGAATGGGGAAAAAGAATCGAACTTCAACAGGCCGAAGGGCTGTTTTCCTCGATTGAAGAATTGCATCGTCGGGTGGTGTTACCAAAACGCGCCTTTGAACTTCTTGCCGATGCCGATTGTTTCTTAAGTATCAATAAAGAGCGGCGTTCGGCTTTATGGGCGGTGCGCCGTTTGCCCGATCATGGAAATTTGCCATTATTTGCGGCAGCACAACAATCCGATCTCGGTGAGGAAGAGCCGCTTATCTTTACACCGATGAAATTGAGCGAACATGTTATTACCGATTATGAAACAACGCGCTTGTCGCTAAAAGCCCACCCGGTCAGTTTTTTGCGAAACGACCTTGTGAAAAAGGGTGTGCTTACCTGTCATGAAGCAATGGAAATTGCAGGTGGATCTTCTGCAACAATAGCCGGTATTGTTACAGTCCGGCAAAAGCCCGGCAGCGCCAAAGGCGTGGTCTTTTTGACAATGGAAGATGAAAGCGGCATTGCCAATATTGTTGTCTGGCCAAAAATAATGTTGCGCTTTCGCCGCGAGGTCATGGGAGGAAAGCTCCTATTGATAACAGGTAAAATACAACGGGATTCTTCCGGTGTTACCCATCTTGTTGCCTCTTATATTGAAGATAGAAGTATGGATATTATCAATCTGAGCGAAATTCCCGAACATTTTGCAGCAATTGAAAGCGAACCTGTGGCCCGCCATCCCCGTCAGTTCCGTGCTCTGCCAAAATCCCGCGATTTCCATTAAAACTTTCGTCCAACCCGTCTTCGATAATGCTACTGTCTTTATATCTGCGAAATATCTGCGAAATTTTAATATTTGAGAAATTTCGCTCCTGCTTTTTGCAGGATTGAGAGAAAACCATTGTCATGACTTGAATAGGTGAAAGTCCGTTTATCGGTTAATCTTCAATTCTTCGGTTTTTCATGATGGGATATTGAAGAAAAAAATGTAAGTTTTTTATCATATTAGAAATGAATATTTTATATAAAATTTCAATTTTCTAATTATTATAATTTTAAATAAATTTGTTTTATTTATTTAAAATTTTAATTAACATATATAATTATTGTTATATTTAAGTTATTTTTCATATTGACGTTATTTTTAATTGTAATGAAATTTAATTTTTTAATAATTTTATTATAGGTTAATTATCTTTTCAGGTAAAATCGGAATACCGCAAATTTATATAAATGCGGTTACATAAATCCGGTTTGCCTCAAGCATTGTAGTGCAAATGTTTTGAATTATGGTGCAGGCAATTTTCTGTTTCTGATCGAAACATTCAAAAACTTGCACCGGCACTAAAACCACTTCTTCTCATAAATTTTATTTGTTTTCTGAAAAATTCAGGAAGATTGTTATGATGTTTTAAAACGGATGAATGTGTAGTGGCACAGACCATCATAGTCACAAATGATAGTCTTTTACTTCATCAATATTTCATGCAACATATTCAGTAATATTGGAACATTTCAGAAAATAATTCAGGCAACGGCTGCAAGTCGCTCGTTTCCCAAACGATAGGAAACTGCTTCGGCAAGATGGCGTTTGGTAAGATGCGTCTCACCGTCAAGATCGGCAATCGTACGAGCAACTTTCAGGACACGATGGTAGGCGCGCGCTGAAAGGCGCATTTTTTCGCTTATCGTTTGTAATAATATTGTTGCGGCACTATCAAGAACAGCAACTTTTTCGATCAGATTTGCAGGACAATCGCCGTTGGTGCGGATTTGGGGTATTCCCAGTTCTGCATATCTTTTACTCTGTATATCTCGTGCTTTTCTAACGCGCTCGGCGACAATGCGGCTTGGTTCGGCTTCTGCCGGTTTGATAAGTTCAAGTGCCGATAAGGCCGGCACATCAATACGCAAATCTATGCGGTCGAGTAATGGTCCGGAAATGCGTGCCTGATAATCAAGCTGGCATTTCGGGCCTTTGGCGCAAACATGCCCCGGTTCTCCTGCCATACCACAACGACAAGGGTTCATGGCAGCTACAAGCTGGATACGCGCCGGATAGCTGACATGCCGGTTGGCACGCGCAACAACGCATTCTCCGCTTTCAAGCGGCTGGCGCAAAGAATCGAGAACCTGTGGCGAAAATTCGGGAAACTCGTCGAGAAACAACACACCATTATGGGCAAGTGAAACTTCACCGGGGCGCGCTTTAATGCCACCGCCGACCATAGCGGCCATGGATGCCGAATGGTGGGGCGCACGGAAAGGCCGATGAATGGAAACAGAACCGTTCGTTGTTTCTCCGGCAATCGAGGCAATCAGCGAAACATCAAGAAGTTCACGGGCATCGAGCGGCGGTAAAATGGAAGGTAAACGCTCGGCCAACATGGATTTGCCAGCTCCGGGAGGGCCGACAAACAACAAATTATGGCGTCCGGCAGCGGCAACTTCGAGTGCACGTTTGGCGGCATTTTGCCCCTTTATGTCGGCAAGATCAGGCAAATTATTCTGAACAATATATTGGCGTGGCTGTGGCGGCGAAAGAAATTGCGAACCTTTGAAATGATTGACCAGAGCAAGCAAACTTGAAGGAGCTAAAATGTCGATGTCGGATCCTGCCCAGGCGGCTTCCGGCCCACATTTTTCGGGGCAGATCAGCCCCTTATCGGAAGCGACAGCGGTCATGGCTGCGGGCAAGACACCGCTCACCGGTGCGATAGAACCATCCAGCCCCAATTCACCCATGACAACGTATTTTTGCCCGATTTCAGGGGGTAAAAGCCCCATTCCGACCATAAGCCCGACGGCTATCGGCAGATCATAATGGGAACCTTCTTTGGGTAAATCGGCCGGTGCAAGATTGACAGTAATCCGTTTGATCGGCATGGATAAACCACAGGCATGAAGTGCTGCCTGCACGCGTTCGCGACTTTCTGCAACCGCCTTGTCGGCAAGGCCGACAATCGACATCCCCATTTTACCATTGGCAATCATAACCTGAACATCAACAGGTAAAGCGTCAATGCCGGAAAAGGCAACAGTCGTAATACGTGCAACCATTTGTCTTGTTCTCATGTGAGTTGTATCAAAATGAGACAACCATTATTTTTAGTGAAAATCAAGAACATTTCATGAACAAATAATAAATTTATAGTTGTTTTTATATCCTGTTGAAAATTGACGCTTAACACTTCCTTGACGAAAATGAAGCAAAATCATGTTTGGTTGTGTATGAATAGACAAGAACCTATGGTATCGAAGAAAAAGACATATTTAAAACATCAGGTGATGTTTGTCTGTTGCCGTCGGCAAAAACGTGGAATCGGAACTATGGGGCGCTATATTCGGTGAATAAACGGGTCAATTTCAGAGTTTTGCGATAAAGAGTTAAGTGTTTTGGTAACAACGAGTACAAAGTCGAGGTTGAAGAGGGGAAGCGCTTTTGTCGCTTTCGGAGCCTGTTTTGCACTCGCTTTTTCTTACCCGCAAGCAGCAACTGCTTTTGATCTTTTCGGTATCCATTTATGGGGAAAGAAAGACCAGACCGACAAAAATTCCGACGTTATCGGTGTTCCCAAACATTATAAAGTTAAAGTGACCAATGCTCCGAATGCACCGGAAGCGGGCGTAAAAATTGTCAAGGCAGCGTCTTCACTTGTCGAGGATGAAGATAAAGCTGCCTCCGGTTCTGCAGGACTTTTGGCCAAAGCGCGCGGTGATTACAGGAAAATTCTGGCAGCCCTTTATGCCGATGGTTATTACGGGGGAACAATCAGCATTGCTGTAAATGGCGCAGAAGCAGCCAATATTCGACCAGATACAGAATTGCCCGACCAATCCGACATTGTCATCACAATTGATACCGGACCGCAATATCATTTCGGTGTTGCAAGCGTTCATGATCTCGCGCCAAAAACCGACGACAAAAAAGACAAAGTTCCTCTTCCGGCCGATTCAGGATATGCGTCAGGGGATGTTGCAAAATCGGGTTCGGTCTTCAAGGCGGAACAGCTAGCCATCGAGGGCTGGCGCCAGCAGGGTTACGCCAAGGCTAGCGTAAAAAATCGTGATGTGGTTGCCGATCATGCCAGTCGCACTGTCGATTCCAATATCGAGGTTCAGCCCGGTCAAAAGGCACATTATGGTCCGTTAGCAGTTAAAAACGTCAGCGACAAGCCGCGCATGGATTCAGCCTATGTTGCTTGGATGACAGGATTAAAAGAGGGGCAGGAATATGACCCCGATGATATTGCCAAGGCCAATAAAAGGTTGGCACGGCTTGATGTATTTCGCGCCGCCAATGTGAGGGAAGCAGACAAGATCAAGACCGATGGCAGTTTGCCACTCAATCTTACGGTACAGGAACGTCCGCTTCATCGGTTTGGTGTTGGTGGCAGCTATTCGACACTTGATGGCGCGGGGCTTGAAGCCTATTGGATGCACAGAGATCTGTTCGGTCATGCGGAACGCTTGCGTTTTGATGCCAAGATTAGCGGCATTGGCGGCAGTCAGGATGATTCCTATAACCCGAAAAATTTCAGTTATCTGTTAGGAACGACTTTCACCCGTCCCGGTATTATTACGCCGGACACCGATTTTGTCGCAAGCCTCAAAGGGCAACGTGAAGTTCTTGATAATTATACAACCACAGGCATTACTGGACAGCTCGGTTTAACGCAAATTTTTAGCGACGAATTATCCGGACGTCTTTATTTCAATGCCGCCCAAACCAAATCGGAAGACGATTATTTCGGCAATCGCGATTTTACAACAGTCGGATTTTTGGGAGGTTTGCTCTATGACAGCCGTGACAACAAATCCAATCCGAAACATGGTCTTTATGGCGAAGCTGTTCTGGAACCGATTTACGAAATTCATTATGGAAACTTTATCGGCAAGATGACATTGGAAGGCCGTTCCTATTTTTCACTTGATGCAAAAGATCGCTATGTCATTGCAACGCGGGCAAAGATCGGTTCGATCACCGGTCCGGAAGCGCGCGAAATCCCCTCCGATATGCTCTTCTTTGCCGGTGGCGGTGGTTCGGTACGTGGCTATGGCTACCGCAATATCGGTATCAGAACCGATACGCACGATACAATTGGTGGCCGTTCACTTGTCGAAGGGTCGGCGGAACTGCGCACAATGGTGACCGATACAATCGGTCTCGTCGGTTTTGTCGATGCCGGTGTTGTGGGGGCTGATTCCACACCGGATTTTTCCGAAAATACCAAAGTCGGTGCCGGTATTGGTGTCCGTTATATGACAGGGCTCGGACCATTGCGTTTTGATGTGGCAGCACCTCTTGATGGTGCGGTCGGTGACCCCGATCTCGGTTTTTATGTTGGCATAGGGCAGGCGTTCTGATGATGAAAAATTTTTCACTTTCAGCTTTTATGACCGCATTGTTCCTGATCTTTGCAGGCTTGACGGCAAGCTTTGCCGAGACTTCTTCACCCGCCGGTCATGATACGGCTGCGACTGAGAAGTCGTGGGTTTTGTCATTTATTGAAAGCAAGATTTCCTCACCCAACCGGCAAATCCGTTTTGCCGATATTGAAGGGGCTTTGTCGTCGAATGCCACAATCGGCTCGATTACGATTGCCGATCGACAAGGCGTCTGGCTCAAGATCACCAATGCCAAGCTTGACTGGAATCGTTTGGCACTATTACGCGGACAAGTATCTATTAACGAATTGTCAGCCGAAAAAATTGATATTTTCAGAAAACCTTTGCCTGATACTTCGGCACCAAGCCCACAGTCCAAGGGTTTTTCTATACCGGACTTGCCAGTTGCAATAAGCATCAAATCGCTTGATGCAAAGACAGTTGCATTCGGAGAGCCACTATTCAATCTTCCTTCCGAAGTGTCGTTGCAAGGCGGTATAACCCTTGCCGATGGTGATCTCGCAGCCCGACTTGTTATGAAACGTCTGGACAAGCCCGGCAATTTCGACGTGTTGGCCGATATTTCCAACAGCACCAATAAGGCAAAAATCGATATTGAAGTCTCGGAGCCGGAAAACGGCATTGTTGCCAATCTTTTAAAAATAAAAAATCGCCCCTCTGTTGCTTTGATAGCAAAAGGCGAAGGACCGCTTGATAATTTCGAGCTTGGTCTTTCTATGAAAGCCGGTGCCGATCCGGTATTAAATGGCAAATTCAAGCTTCAGGGCACAGAAAGCGGAAAATCGATAAATGTTAACCTGTCGGGGCCAATTGTCCTTTTGATGCCGGACGAATATCGGGCATTTTTCGGGGCAAGGACAGAGCTTGAATTGGCAGCTTTGCTGAAAAAGGACGGCGGTTTTCGCCTTGACAAATTTTCGATCAATGGTGAGGGCGTTCATATAGCGGCAAATGCAGAAACATTGTCGGATGGTTTTTTGCGCCGTTTGGCGGTCAAAGCATCAGTCAAAGCGCAAACAGGTGAGGCAATTATTTTGCCTGTCGCCGGAGGCAAGACACGTGCCGATAATATAGCTCTTAATATTGATTATGGGCGCAATGAAAGCTCAATGTGGAGTGGGCAATTTATCGTCAATAATTTTGCAAACGAAAATTTCATTGCCCATGATATTACTGTTGATATGGGCGGGGATGCCGAAAATCTCGATGATGTGAATAATCGTCATGTCGGGTTGCAGATCAGCGGCGCAATCAACGGCATGGCAACGCCGAAGAGCAAGATTTCGGATGCCTTGGGAAAATTGGTCAATTTGAAAGTCGATGCCGATATTCTCGCCCGTCAGCCGGTGACTATACGCACTGTCAATCTTTCCGCTAACGGGCTCACTTTATGGCTGAAGGGGCAGGTCGAGAAGCTTCAATTCAAGGGAAATCTCGGCATTCAAGCCGATACATTGGAACCTTTGGCAATGTTAAGCGGAAAACCGCTTTCGGGGGCAGCCGATATTGAGGCAAATGGTATCATCGGCCTTGTCGGTGGTTCTTTCGATCTTGACCTTTCCGGAAAAACTGTGGCTTTGAAAACCGGCAATGAGACGCTTGATCGTTTGTTGGCTGGCGATGTAAGACTATCGGGCGGCCTCAAACGCGACGAAACCGGAATTACAACACGCCAATTTCAGCTTGGTAACAACCATATCAAACTTGAAGCCAATGGCAGCTTCTCGAGTGATGAAGCCGATATGGACTATCAGCTTGCGCTTTCCGACCTTAATCTTGTGAATTCCCGTATGCATGGAGCCGTTGAATTGCAGGGTGCTGCCCGTGGTCATAACCGTCTTGTTGCTTTAAGTCTTGGGGCGAAGATAAAAGAAGCAACTTTATCAGGCCAGAAAATGCAGGATACGGCAATTTTTGCCAATGCCGTTCTTGATAACACCTCTCCTGTCGCCACTTATTTGAGCGGTTCTGTAGACGGTACCGGCTTTTTCGGGGGCGAGAAACTCAAGCTAAGCGGAAGTTTTTCCGATAATGACCGGTTCAAAAGTCTGAATAATCTCGACATTCTCGTCGGTGAAACCCATGTGAACGGTAATCTGAAGCAAAATCTTGAAGGACTGATTGACGGCAATATCCATGTTGATGCGCGCGATATTTCAACATTGAGTGCGCTTTTGCTCACCGACGGTCATGGCAGTATGACGGGTGACTTTAATTTAAGCGAAAGTGAAGGAAAACAGAGCGGTCGTCTGAAAGCCCACGTCGACAAACTGGTTTTTGGTGAAAATCATGTTGAAAGCCTTGATATGAATTTGACGCTCGATGACCCGAAAGGCGCTTTCCGTGTCAATGGTTTTGTCAATGCTTCGGATATTCGTGCTGCCAATTTTGTCGTCAATACGATAAAAGCGACAGCAAAAGATATGGATGGAAAAACCGCTTTCCAGGTTTCTGCGGATGTCCAGAACAATATCAAGGCCGACCTTTCCGGTCTCTTGATCTACCCTCCAGCAAACGGGGATGAAGTGCAAAACGGTCAAGGGGATAATCGGCGGCTGACGATCGCGCTGGATTCTTTGAACGTTACGCAGGATACGGTTCATGCAAAGCTTACAAATCCGGCTTCGGTGATTTTGTTTGACGATAGTTATCGGATTTCGCCTTTGATATTGGATGTCAATGGCGGGAAATTTTCGATTAAAGGCGATGGCGGAGCAAAACTTGATTTAGAGTTGCAAATGGATCATTTGCCCGTTTCACTTGCCAATCTGGTAAAACCGGATATTCGTGCAACCGGTACTTTAACCGGTCAAGCCGATATAAAAGGAACGCCGGATACACCTGATGTTGCCTTTGATATGAAAGGCGAAGGTCTGTCTATCGGCCTTCTTAAAGACAAAAAGATCGCACCATTTGCACTTGATGCCAAAGGGAGAACCAATGGCAAATCGGTCAATGTTGATACAAGAATTTCCGGTTCCGGTCTTGATGTTGAGGCCAGTGGCAAAGTACCGCTGGATGCAGGAAATCTCGATCTTGATATAAGCTTGAAAAACTTGCCCGTTGCTCTGGCAAATGGTTTTGTTGCCAATCAGAATCTTGGTGGAACCGTCTCCGGTCACGCCCACGTCGGCGGACAGTTGAAAGCACCGACGGCAACATTCAATCTTTCAGGCCAAGGCTTGAGAGCCGATCTGTTGGCAAAAAACGGCCTTACGCCAATCAGTTTGAATGCTCAGGCGCGTTATGAAAATAATGTTCTTAATCTTGAACAATTCACTGCAAATGGTGCGCAAGGGCTTAATATGTCGGCAACTGGCCGCATTCCGGTCAAAGGCGACGGCATTGATCTTCATGTCAAGGGTGCTGCTCCCTTGGCAATTGCCAATCAATTCCTTGCCGAACGTGGAACGCAAATTTCCGGCACGGCAAATGTTGATGCGACAATCAGAGGTTCCTTCACAAAACCGGAATTGAATGGTCGTTTTGCTCTTGCAAATGGTACTTTTATTGATCCGCAAAGCAATTTGCGCCTGAACAATATTGTGGTTGATGCCGGTTTGAGTGGCGAACGTATTGTGCTCGATCGTGCCACCGCCTCATCATCTGCTGGCGGCACAATTTCTGCCAATGGTTCTATCTCGACAGATTTTTCTGCCGGAATGCCCGCCGATATGACCGTTCGCCTCAATCACACACGCTATAGCGATGGCGAAATGGTTGTTGCTACCGTTGATGGCTCTTTAACAGTGACGGGTGGGCTTTTAAATAATCCGGTGATTGGTGGTGATCTTACAATCGAAAAGGCTGAAATTACCGTTCCGGATCGTTTCGGTGGAGCAGCTCTGATTGATGTCAAACATAAACATCTTACAAAAGATATTGAAACAACGCTTGAACGCGCAAAAATTGATACCGGTAGACAGAAAGTTGCAACGACGCCCGCAAAACCTTCCGTTGTCCAGTTGAAATTGCATATCCGTGCACCGAACCAGATTTTTGTTCGCGGTATGGGGCTTGATGTCGAATTGGGTGGTGAAATCGGTTTGTTCGGTCCGGTCAATGATATTCATCCTGTCGGCGGTTTCCAGATGTTGCGGGGCCGGTTTGAAATTCTTTCACAACGCCTCACCTTCACAGAAGGAACGGTGACACTCGTTGGCAATCTCAATCCTGAAGTCAATTTTGTTGCGACCACGCAAGGAAGTGACATTACGGTGACGGTAACCGTTAGCGGTACGATCAATGCGCTCAATGTTTCCTTCACTTCGGTTCCTGTTTTGCCTCAGGACGAAGTTCTCGCCCGTTTGATTTTCAACCGTTCGATCAGCGAACTGTCACCATTCCAGATTGCCCAACTTGCGTCTGCTGCTGCTGAACTTGCCGGTGTTACCAACACGTCGCTTCTCGGTTCCTTACGGTCGACTACCGGTCTCGATGATCTTGATGTTGTGACCGATAAACAGGGGAATACCGGTGTTAAAGCCGGTCGCTATATTCGCGATAATATCTATCTCGGTGTCGAAGCCGGCTCCGGTGGCAACACTAAAGGTACAGTCAATCTGGATATTTCCAAAAACTTGAAAGCCAAAGGCGCACTTGGTGCACAAGGTGATTCAAGTGTTGGTGTTTTCTATGAAAAAGATTATTAAAACGGGGAATAGTGTTTTCGTCGGAAATCTCCTTCCGGCATTCATTCCATCGTCAATCTCAATGCGTAAGGATTAATGATGCCCCGACTTTTTGCCGCATTGGAACTGCCGCATGACGCAGTTTTGTCCTTGTCACTGTTGCGTGGTGGTTTACCTGGTGCGCGTTTCATTGAAGTCGCGGATTATCATATCACCCTTCGCTTCTTCGGCGACATGAGCAATCAGATGGCTGATGAACTTTTAGAAAAACTCGATCATATTAAAAGAAAGTCATTCAGCCTTCGCCTCAAAGGCATTGATGTTTTCGGTTCAAAAACACCGCATTCGATTTATGCAAGTGTAGAACCATGTGAGGAACTCTTGCTTTTACAAAGCGACATTGATCGTATTGCCAAAAGACTTGGGCTCAAATCGGATAAAGGAAAATATATTCCTCACGTGACAGTTGCTCGCCTCAAACAGGTGAAGCTTGATGATTTATTGCCCTATCTTTCTTCACATGGCCATTTTGAAACGGGGTATTTTCCGGTTAACCGCTTTGTGATGATGTCTTCACATGAGTCAATTGGCGGCGGGCCTTATATTGTTGAAGAGCATTGGCAGCTCGACCGACAGCCTTCCTCTTTTGAATAGAGAAATTTTATAATTTATCGGAACCGGAACCGGAACCGGAACCGAAACTGAAACCGGAACGGCATCGCGGTTTATAAACACGATCGACGCGCGAATGTCGGCCTTGAGTGGCAAGTTCCTACTTTTTGTGCCTTGACAGTTTCGACATCAATTTTGAAACAAATGATGTTTTACGAAGCATTTCCTGTTCAAAGCGTTTTCTGTCGTCAACCGTCAAGATTTGATCGAGAATCTGTTTTCCAAGTTTATTCCTGTCGATCTGTTTGAATTTGTAACAGAGTTCCTGATAGGCAAAGGGGCTCAATGCATTTTTGTAATCATATCCTGTGCGGGATTTTGTCGCTTGCAATTCACGCGCAATTGTCTGCAAAATCTCGACAATCTCACCTTGTCTGTTGCTGGCATTCATAATCGAATTTTTCCGGTTGATACGATAATATATCAATCGTTCCCAGACCACAGAAAGCGTTTTCGCGTTCAATAGCGTGTTGAAATAAAACGGCATATCCTCGAAAATAAGACCTTCAGGAAAACGTGCGTTTATTTTTTCGATGAGTGAGCGTTTGGTGATCTTGTTCCATGCGACAACAAATGAATCATAGGAAAAGATTTTTTCAGGCTCGATATCCTCAAGAGAAAAGGAATGATGTGTTCCTCTGAACTTTTTGAACAATGGCAGTGCGGTTTGATTGTCTTCCTCGGTGATATTGCCGGTTTGGTCATCAAGATAGGCTGTTTGACAATATACAATATCGCAATCGTATTTTTTAGCCGGTTCATAAAGCTTTTTATATGCATCCGGATTAATTTTGTCGTCGGAGTCAAGAAAAGCAATGTAATCACCTGTTGCTAGAGAGATTGCTGTGTTTCTTGCAGCGCCCAAACCACCATTTTGCTTTCGAACAGCGGTAATTCTTTTATCGCGGGGTGCATATTCGGCAATGATCCGAGGACTTTCATCAGTACTGCCGTCGTCAACAATAATGATTTCCAAGTCTGTGAAGGATTGCGAAACAACGCTATCAAGGCATTCACGCAACCATGGAGCAACGTTATAAACCGGTATAATAACGGATATTGCTGGAGCCATTCTTATTTGCCGTAAAGAGGAATTGTATTAAAAAGATAAACATATTCTTTGTGGCGTGGTTTTCTCACGACAATAAGGGGCAAGCCGAAGATATAATATTTCACACCAAAACTTTTCCTTTTTACGCGATATAACCATTTGGGACAGGATGATGTCACTTGTTGGGGAATGTTTTCTTGTGGAGGAAGATTTCCCTGCTTCAGCTTCTCCAAATAAGTCAGGCGCCCGGTTTTCAGCCATTCCATATCTTCTTCATTACGCCAACTCGCTTTCCACCAATGAATACTGAAATTATTTTTTGTAAGGCAATTGTCGCTGAATTTTTCGCCGTAGCGGAACGGGTAAAATGTTTCTTCCGGGTATATGATTATATCCGATAATCGGGTTATTTTGGAAACGCGACGACTATCGAATGGAGCAAAGTTATAATCCCTCTTCAGGATATATGTCATTATCTCTGGTAACAGATGCCGCGGTCCCTTGAAGATCTCGTTCTTTTCGTAATAATCAAGCATAGATTTTAGAAAAGGGTGGTGTTTCACACCTCCTATAATGGCACCATTTACTTCTGTAGGAGATTGAAACCCCACAAAAAGGGACGCAGATAACAGGGGATCGAAACTTTTTGACGCAGTGACATCGGTGTCAAGATAAATGCCACCATAATCATGCAAAACTTTGAGACGCACATAATCCGAGACATAAGCCCATAATTTGCGGTCATATACGGCTTTCAACCATTGGCATTGTTCAAGTGTTGCTTTAAAATCAAACCACTCGGATTTTTCTTCACCGATTTTGATGATCTCATAATCGGGCATGGCAAGTTTCCAGGTCTGGATACAGGCATGGACATCGGCCGGTATATCATCACCAAACCAGACGTAAAAAAGACGCTTGGGCAATTGTGATGTTTTTTTCATCATGAACCTTACTTATCGACGGAAAAAATTGATTATACGTTTGGCGAAGTTGGTTTTTTGACCCGATATATCAGCAGCTATTTCCAAAAGATAGTTTTTCTCGGATTCGTTCAAGCCAACAAAGGGCGATTTTATAAATTTGCGAGCCATATCTTCTTTTCCCCATCTAATATGTTGTTCGGCAATTTTTTTCAATGTCGGGGATATATCAAGGCGATAAGGCAGTTTGGATGCGATCGCAAAAATTTTTGCCAATACGGTCATCCGGTCATTATTGTTGGCTTTCTGTTTGGCAGGAAGTGCACAAACCGAATTCGGATTATCGCGATTGTAAAAATAATATTCATCGGGAACAAAAACCAACTTTTCGGCTCCGTTTAGCGCCTCGAAATTGAAAAGAATGTCTTCGGCAAATCCGTTATAACCTTTCTGCTCAAGAAATGAGATTTCACGGTTCATCAACGAAGAACGTCTGTAGATTTTCCCATGAACTGCGGGAAAAAATATCTGGCATAACAGTTCGTTTTTTTCAACAGGTTCAGTATAAAGAGATTGGTGATAGTCTTCTCTATAGGAACACTTGTCATGATGGACAATCGAATGATTGGTAAAAGCAATATCGGCGTTGTTTCTGTCGCTTGCAGCAACAAGGACGTCTATAAATTTTTCAGAAATCCAATCATCAGAATCCACAAAACAGAGATAATCTCCCGTTGCCAGTCTAATGCCGGTATTTCTGGTTTTTGTTATGCCTTGATTTTTTTGATGAAAAACGCAGATGCGTGAATCTTTTTTAGCATATTGGTCACAAATTTCTCCAGACCGATCCTTACTTCCGTCATCAATTACGATAATTTCCAAATTGGAAAAAGTCTGATTACAAATTGATGCAAGTGTTTTTTCAATGAAATTTTCAACGTTGAAAACCGGTACTATGACAGAAACTTTTACCATTTTTCTTATTAATTCCTTAAGTGCCGCGCAAGAAGATATGCGTTATCAGAGCTGTTATCTCAAATAAGCATCATATGTAAACATATTGGCGTAAATGTAGCAAAAATTAGAGTCCATCATCTGTCATGCTATTGTCATGCTATATATTATTGCTTTATTCTGATCGCCGTGCTGGAACGCTTACGAATGATTAACATCAGTTATCGTTAAAAATACTTCTAGACAATTACGATTAAACATGCAACCTTAAGTAGTATTTTGTTAAGAACAAAATTACCCATCTCATGTCCAATCACCAGTTGATTGCTTACCAATGTGCTATGATATATAAGTCGAAGCGAATCAGGAAGGGCCAAAAATTTAGTCAATTTTTCGCATCGTCACATATAAAATAGTAAGAAATCTGTAGCCACGGATTGCTATAATTAAACATTGCTATAATTAGGCAAAGACGAAATTAACAACCATGAATAGCAAAAAAAATATTCAAAATTCCAGTATTGGTGGCGTTATGGATGTCTCTATTATTTGTGCAACGATAGAACGTCCGGATTTGGTAGAGCGGTTTATTAATTCGGTTAGAAAATTTTATCAAGATATTCCAATTATTATTGGGGATCAAAGTCGAGATCAAAAAAAACTGGAGTCTTTCTACAAAAGAAATGAAGTCCACTGTCTTCGATTGCCCTTTGATTGTGGTGTCGCCTATGCTCGCAATGAGTGTGTAAAGGCTGTAAAAACCAAATTCATACTTTTGTGCGACGACGATTTTGTATTCACTGACGAAACAGATATCAATATTCCGCTTCAAGCGCTGAAAAAATTTCCGGAAATCGGAATTGTCACGGGCGCAGTCATTGACCATCATAAAGCGGGTAACTCGGTATATTTTCAGAAACGTTATTATGAAAAATTCATCTATCTTGATAAAGAAAGAAGGACATTTTGCTCCGTTCCTATTTCTTATATAAAACCACACATATACGAAACGCCAGGGCATACCTTTTATCAATGTGACATTGGCCTGAATTTTGCCGTCATGCGTAAAGATATTTTTAAAGACGGTATTGAATGGGATAGTCGCTTCAAATGTAACGGCGAACACGAAGATTTTTACTTGAATTTGAAATATAACAGTCATTGGAAGGTTGCTTACACCCCGGAATTCTATTGCAATCATGAACATTTGAGCAATTCAACTTATGTAAAGTTGCGGGATCGACAGGATGGATGGCTTGAATTCGGAAAGAAATGGGGAATAGAACAGCATCTGGAATTCGGATATGGTTTGCGTAATATGAGTTCTTATTTATCGGGTGACCGGCATAGAGAACTCATAACATCAGCAGAAAGCCTGCCAATTTACAAAGAACGATACATGCGTATATTTCCTAATGGGGATTGTGTTGCAAGTGAAGTGAAGAATATCATTTCGGCTGAATATAGCGCCGATGAGCTTGTTTCTTCGATCGGAGTCTCGTACAAGGTACTCATAAAAGATTATCACAAGTTTCAAAATGCAAGATCTACGATTACGTGGAAAATTTTTAGACCGATGATGCGGCTTGAAGGAACTATACGCAAGCTATTAGGGAAAGTTACATCCACATGACTGAATTGGAAAAGAAAGCGACGATCATTATATGCACATGCAATCGTGCACGAAGTTTGAAACGTACATTGGATTCCTTTTTTTCTATTTATAGCCAACCTCTTGTCGAGGTTCTTGTTGTTGATAATAATTCGTCAGACGACACAAAGAATATATGCCTGGGTTATAAATCGCAAGGTGTGAAATATTTGTTCCAACCTGTGGTAGGGTTGTCTCACGCTCGCAATTTCGGTTTGGAACATATGGATCGCGATATCGCCATCTTTGTTGATGACGATGTAACGTTTCGAGGTGGTTGGCTTGAAAATCTTCTTCTTCCGTTCCAGCGAAATGATGTCGGAGTTGTAGGGGGAGAGCTATTGCCTGTTTGGGAAGTACCACGTCCTGATTGGCTTAGCGATCATCGGCTCGGAAATTATTCAGTATGCTTGAATTGGTCCAGTCAGACGAAAGAGATTGAAGGTGACGAGTGGCTTTGCGAGGGCAATATAGCATTTTGGAAGAGTGCTCTGGATGCAGCCGGTCGTTTTCCGGTAAATTTGGGGAGAATTGGTCCTATTCTTCTTTCGGGAGAAGGAGCAGTCGTTGATGTCATCCGTTATAACGGAATGAAAGCGGTTTTCTCCCCTGCTTCTGTCGTTGACCACCATATTTCAAAGGGGCGATTGTCGCCTAAATGGTTGGCTAAACGTATTTTCTGGCAAGGGATAACTCAAGGAGTAGTTGAGGAATATCTGAGACAGAAAATAGATTTTAACGGTATGAATCATGAATGGCGTGATTTGCGGTTGCCGACCGATATGAAAACATGGGCTTCTATATTCAATTCGTTACCGGACTCCAATTTTGAACAGCGACTGAACGAGTTATATGATTTGGGATATGCATTGCAACGCACAGGCTTTATAGACAATTAGGCTTCAAAAAAATAATTTGAAACGGTTGACGCCGGCTCGCTTTGACAATTAGCAAAACTGCATTCCTTATTTTTGTCAAAAATTTACAGCTTTTTTCTATATAAGTAGTTTTTTGATATTTGTTAAATACCGGTACCGAGAGTTAAGCTCAGACAGTGTTTCAAGAAGCCAGAGAGTAATTTCATTCTTGAATGACGGTTGTGGAAAAAATTATTCCTGAACAAAAATATATTAAATTGTTATTGTTCAAGGTGAATTTTCTGCAAATTACGGAAACTATTGAGTTAACATTTCTAGGCAAATTGCCGGGATCCAAACTTGCTAAGCAGGCTAAATTTTCGAGAATATCCAATTTGCGTTTTAAGCAGTAAAAATCTATAACGTAAATTTATTCGTTTCTTATCTATTTTAAAGCTTTTGATTCAAGGACATCTTATGGGATTACGGCGCTATTTAAAAATAAACCAAATATTATCCAGGATAAAATCGTTGGATAGAAAATTGGAACAAGAAGTAATAAATCAACTTCAAACTGAAAGTAAAACTGACAGAAAAAAAGCTGATGATATTATTGTTTCGATTTTGGAAAATAATGGTGTTCTGAGCAAAAAATTAACGGGCGTAGCTGGTGAAATAGATTATGCTGAAACTGATATAAATCAAAAACTTGATAAAATATTCAATAAAATATCGTCTCTTGATAATGATGTAAATAAGAAGGACACTGTCATCAATGATGACAGAGTGGAGATTATAAAAAACCTTATTAAAGATGAACGTGCCCGACATATTGTATTAAATATGGAGTTTGAAGGGGCCGATTTATCGCTTCGAATCGACGATTCGGATATTCGTGTGTTCAAGCAGATATTCGTGGATAACGAATATGACAGTTTAAATCTTCCCGAGACTGCAAAAACGATTATCGATTTGGGAGCCAATATTGGCCTCTCCGTGTTTTTTTTCATAAAGAAATTTCCGGATGCGCGCATCGTTGCGGTTGAACCCGATGCTGTCAACTTTTCGATTATGGAGAAAAATCTCGAAAAGTTTTCCAAATCTGTTTCTCTTTTGCAAGCTGCAATCTGGCCCACAGATGGCGAAGTTTCATTGGTTGAAGAAGATGACGATCACACGTCTCTGGGAGCCTGGGGGTATCGCACCGAGGCTTCAAAGGACAATTCCGCGCTTTCTGTTAAGGCAGTCAGTATTCCTACCATCATGAAACAATATGATATGGATTTTGTTGATATATTGAAAGTTGATATCGAAGGCGCTGAATACGAGCTTTTCGAGAAAAATTATGAAGACTGGATTGATAAAGTTGGTCTCGTTATTATTGAAACACATGATCGCTTCAAACCGAATTCGGAAGCGGTGGTGCGTAAAGCATTGAAAGGTCGCTTTGATGAACTTCCGATGAAGGGCGAAAACCTGTTTTTTAAGAAAAAGTAAAATCGGAACGATAGAATTTCCAGTATTACATCCTTTTATTAAGTGTTATTATGTGTCCTGATTTTCATCGCTATTCAATTTGATAACTCGTTTATAAAAAACATGATCGTTAATTAAATATCCTGTTTCATAAATTCGATATGTAAATAAACATCATATATAATATATATTGATGATATAACTGCTATTTTAATTTACTGAACATCACGAATTAATATTATTTTTATTTGATAAACATGTAATATATTTAAAGCACTTTGAATGAATTATAAAACGTATGGGTATTTTTGAGTGGAGATATAAAGCAATCTTTATATCGCGGTTGCGCTGCGTTTCGACATCTGCTAAATCACCGGAAGCTAAAAATCTTCAAGGAGTGCATAATGGCTGCCAAAGAATATATTATCAAGGATATCGGCCTTGCCGACTATGGTCGCAGAGAACTCGATATTGCCGAAACTGAAATGCCGGGTCTAATGGCCTGCCGTGAGGAATTCGGCTCCTCTCAACCGTTGCGTGGCGCCCGCATTTCCGGTTCGCTGCACATGACAATCCAGACAGCCGTTCTTATCGAAACGTTAAAAATGATCGGTGCAGATTTGCGCTGGGCTTCATGCAATATTTTTTCAACGCAGGATCATGCTGCTGCAGCAATTGCCGCAGGTGGTACACCTGTTTTTGCGGTCAAGGGCGAAACGCTTGAACAATATTGGAGCTATACCGATGCTATTTTCCAATGGCCGGACGGCAAGCCTTCAAATATGATTCTTGATGATGGCGGCGATGCAACAGCTTATATCCTGACCGGCGCCCGCGCCGAAGATGGCGAGGATGTGCTTTCAAAGCCGGAATCAGAAGAAGAGGAAATCTTCTTTGCCCAAATCAATAAACGCATGAAAGAAACGCCCGGTTTCTTCACCCGTCAACGTGATGCCATCAAAGGTGTGACCGAAGAGACAACGACAGGTGTTCATCGTCTTTACCATTTGCAAGAACAAGGACTCCTTCCGTTCCCGGCAATCAACGTTAATGACAGCGTGACAAAATCGAAATTCGACAACCGTTATGGCTGTAAAGAATCGCTGGTTGACGGTATCCGCCGTGGTACCGATGTAATGATGGCTGGCAAAGTGGCTATTGTTTGCGGCTATGGCGATGTTGGCAAAGGTTGTGCGGCTTCCCTTTCGGGTGCCGGTGCACGCGTCAAGGTCACCGAAGTTGACCCGATTTGCGCCTTGCAGGCAGCTATGGACGGCTATGAGGTTGTAACACTTGAAGAAGCCGCTCCGACCGCCGACATTATCATCACGGCAACAGGAAACCGTGACATTGTTCGCCTTGAACATATGCGCGCAGTCAAGGATATGTGCATTATCGGCAATATCGGGCATTTTGATAATGAAATTCAGGTTGCTTCACTGAAAAACCTGAAATGGACAAATATCAAGCCGCAAGTCGACATGATTACATTTCCGGATGGAAAACGCATTATCCTTCTTTCGGAAGGGCGTCTGCTTAATCTTGGCAATGCAACAGGGCATCCTTCTTTTGTTATGTCGGCGTCTTTCACAAACCAGACATTGGCTCAGATCGAATTGTTCACACGTGGCGAGAATTATAAAAATCAGGTCTATGTTTTGCCGAAACATCTTGATGAAAAAGTTGCACGTCTGCATCTTGATCGTCTTGGTGTCAAATTGACAACGCTGTCGGAAGAGCAGGCCGCCTATATTGGCGTATCGGTTGAAGGTCCGTTCAAGCCTGATCGTTATCGCTACTAAAACCAGTAGTGCTGACAGAAGTGAAACTTTATTGATTTTAAAGGTCGGACAGAAAATGCCCGGCCTTTGTTTTTTTGAAGATACTTCACCTGAAAAGCATAGACATGTATGGTTAAGCCTGATTCGGCTAAATATGATCGAGAAATCAACTTTGCAGGCTAGAGGTGGATATAAGAGCAAATTATTGTCGGGGATTTTCTCGGGCCTGGCTGCTTTTGCCTGTTTTTCTGTAACTCCCTTGAAGAGTGATGCTGCAGCCTCCGGTGCGCTTTCCGATTTCGGAAACCAAGCACTTCAGATAGCAATTATCGGCGGGGTTATCGTTGCGGCATTGATTATTTGTCTGGCCATATTTTTTCGCCATTTTTCAAAAAGGTCTTCTAATTGCGGAGATAGCAATTCAGATCAATTTCAGGAAATCGACAATTACGAGCGCTTTCTCATGCATACGGGACAATGCGCGCTTATCTGGAAAACACCGGCTGCTCTTCCCGAGATAATCGGTCATATGGCTACTTTAGATCGCTTGGCAGTAAAGCCGAAAGATATATTGCGTTTCGGGCAGTGGCTTGATGACAATGAAGTCCGTCTCCTTGATGAAGCTCTCAA
Source organism: uncultured Bartonella sp. (assembly GCA_946481695.1). The sequence goes on from CAMLON010000010.1 coordinate 37,334, forward strand.
TCATTTGCGACATGACGGGCAATCTTTCGATCTTTATCTGGATACCAAACAAAAAACATTGGTTGAAGCAACCGGTCTTATTGCAGGAACAGCTGCAATTTTGCGTTTTCAGGACCTTTCCGGTCAACAGGAACAGCTTGCCAAGCTTGAAAAGGATGCCGCTTTTACGAAGACGATGCTTGCAATGCGTAATGTTCTTCTTGAAGCGCTCGATGAACCTGTCTGGCTCGTTAATAACGATAAAAGAATTATTTATGCCAATCGTGCGTTTCAGAAGGCCAGCGGTTACGACCCCGAAAAAGCTGAGGAAGCTTCATTGTTTAATGAGGCGACACGCCAGAAACTCCTTGAAAATAAACCGCTTTTCAAAGGCCCCGCCTATGCCATTATCGAAGGGGATCGCAGGCTCCTTGAAGTCACACAAGTGACGTCCGATGATGGTGTTGCAACCTTTGCTCATGATATCAGCGCCATGGAAGAAATGTCGGAAGAAATGAAGCGCATGGCGCGTGGACATTCCGAAACGCTTGACCAGATTTCAACGGCGGTTGCCATTTTCGGTCCCGACCAAAAATTGAAATTTGCCAATCAGGCTTTCGCAACGCTCTGGCCGTTGGATACCGTTTTTCTGGAAAGCGAACCCAGTCATACTCTTCTTCTTGATCGTTTGCGGGAAGAAGGCATTATTGCTGAAAAGCCCGATTGGAGGGGGTGGAAGGAAGAGCTTTTTTCCGCCTATCGTTCGGGTGAGCCAAGCCAGCAAATCTGGAATTTGCCGGATGGTCGCACGCTCAGGGTTTTGGCAAGTCCTCATCCGCAAGGTGGCGTGACATGGCTTTTTGAAAATCTTACTGAAAAAATAGATCTTGAAAGGCGTTATAACAGCCTCATCGAAATGCAAGGCGAAACGCTGGACCATCTTTCTGAAGGTGTCGCTTTGTTCGGTCCGGACGGGCGTATGCGTCTTTCCAATCCGGCACTGGCCAAATTATGGTCTTTACCCACTGAATTGACCGTTGAAGGAACGCATATTTCAAAACTTGAGGCCGAATGCGCGAAAAAGACAACAAGCAATGCATGGGATACATTCGGTGCATTTATAACCGGTTTTAGTGAAAATCGGGATGCCATTTCGGGGCGTATGGATTTAACAAACGACGTTATTCTTGATTATGCCTTGGTGCCTCTGCCGAACGCACAGACCATGATGACCTTTGTCAATGTAACAGATACGGTCAATATCACCCGTGCATTGCAAGAAAAGAATGATGCATTGCGCAGTGCCGACGCATTGCGCAGCGAATTTGTTCGCCATGTGTCTTATGAATTGCGCACCCCCCTTACCAATATTATCGGCTTTTCGGATATTTTGCAGAGCGGACTTTTCGGCACTCTCAATTCCCGCCAGCAGGAATATCTCAAGCACATCGCTTCTGAATCTGGTGCGCTTCTTGATATCGTCAATGATATTCTGGACCTTGCTAAACTTGATGCCGGCATTATGGAACTTGATATTAAAGATGTCGATATTGCCGGTTCAATGGCTTTTGCAACAGAACGCACAAAAGAGCGTCTCGGTACTCGTCCGGTACAAATTGAAGAAAAAATTGAAGACGGCCTCACGACGATTCCGGCAGATCAGGCAAGGCTACGACAGATTTTTGTCAATGTATTGAGCAATGCCGCCAATTTTGCTCCCGACAATAGTGTCATTACCTTTTCTGCCAAAAAGGACGGGAATGACATTGTCTTTTCTGTCCATGATGACGGGGCGGGAATTCCGGAAGAAATTCTTGATACTGTTTTCAAGCGGTTTTCATCCCATGCCCATCATGGTTCACGTGCCGGAGCAGGGCTTGGTCTTTCGATTGTCAAAAGCTTTGTCGAGCTTCATGGTGGCAGTGTCGCGATAGAAACCGGAAATGCAAAAGGAACAACCGTTTTTTGCCGTTTTCCAGCCAAACGTCGTTCGTCCGCAACGTTGCTTCAATCAGAGGAATCAGAATGATTTTCAGTTTATTTCTTGAAAATGAAAAAGCAACCGAACGCTTTGGCGAGGATTTTGCGCTAGCTCTTGAAAAGGGTAATCTCGTTACGCTTGAAGGGGACCTCGGAACAGGGAAAACATCGCTTTCCCGTTCTATTGTTCGCACACTTGCCGATAATGAAGAGATGGATGTTCCAAGTCCAACCTTCACACTTGTTCAAGTTTATGATTTGCCAAAATTCAACCTCACCCACGCCGATCTTTATCGCATTAACGAACCGGAAGAAATTGACGAGCTTGGCTTTGAAGAGGCGCGAGAGGCCGGAGTTGTTCTTGTCGAATGGCCGGAAAAAGCCGAAGGAGAATTGGGAAAAGCAGATTTTGTCATTTTTCTTGAGCATCAGGGAAATGGTCGAAAAATAACGATTGAGGCGGAAGGTCGTGCTGCCGAAAGGCTTGAACGTTCGCTGGAAATAAGAGCGTTTTTGAAATCCAATCACCGTGGCAATTTCAAACGCCGCTATTTTACCGGTGATGCTTCGGCGCGTTCTTACGAAATTATTTATGGCAAAAATGGTCATGAAATTTTGATGAATGCACCTGCAATGGAAATGCCCGAACAAAATGGCCAGTCTTATGGAAAAATTGCCCATCTTGCGACATCGGTCAGCCAGTTTGTCGGCATTGACCGGCTGATTTTGAAAAATGGTTTTGTAGCGCCAGAAATTCTAGCGCAAGATTTGGAAAAAGGTTTGCTCATTACCGACGATCTTGGGCGGGACGGCGTGCTTGATGAAGAGAGGAAGCCAATTGAAAACCGCTATATCGAATCGGCAAAATTGCTTTCTTCATTTCACCAGAAAGAGTGGCCCAAACATCAAAAATTCGATGATCTAACACTTGATATACCGGCTTATGATCGGGGTGTCTTACGGGCAGAAGTTTCCCTTCTTCTTGACTGGTATTTCCCGTACCTTACCGGAACAGAGATAAATCAGCCTCTGAAGGAGGAATTTTATCGGCTATGGGAGCCGCTTTTTGAAATTTTTGAAAAGGCAGAACAAAGTTTTGTCATGCGCGATTATCATTCGCCCAATATTATCTGGCGGGAGAATGAACAGGGTTTGAAAAAAATAGGTCTCATTGATTTTCAGGACGGGCAAATTGGCCCGACAGCCTATGATGTTGTATCACTCGCCCAAGATGCGCGTGTCGCTATCAGTCGCCCGCTTGAGAAGCGTATCATCAAAGCCTATTGCGAAGAACGCAAAAAGGGTACGCGTGGCTTTGATGAAGAACAGTTCAAACTCATCTATGCTATTGCCGGTGCGCAACGCGTTTCCAAAATTCTCGGTATTTTTGTTCGTCTTGACAAGCGTGACGGCAAGCCCGCTTATTTGAAACATTTGCCGCACTGCCGCGATTATCTGAAACGCAATCTTGAACATCCGGCTCTTTCATCATTGCGTCAATTCTATATTGCCTCGAAACTGGTTGAAGAGTGAAAAAATGAAAATAACACATGCTATGGTGCTTGCTGCGGGGCTTGGCACCCGCATGCGGCCATTGACTTTCAAAACACCGAAACCACTGGTAAAAATTGCCGGTCGAAGTCTTTTGAACCGCGCTCTTGATGCCCTTGAAAAAGCCAGTGTCGAGGAAGCGGTGGTTAATGTCCATTATCTTGCCGATTCCATCGAAAGTCATGTCGAAAGCCGTAAAAAACCGCATGTAACCATTTCGGATGAGCGTGCGGAACTTCTCGATTCGGCCGGAGGCGTGGTAAAAGCTTTGCCGCTTTTAGGAGAAAATCCGTTTTTTGTTCTTAACGCCGATACATTCTGGGTCGACCATGGCACACCAACTCTTGAAGCAATGGCAAATCGTTTTGACCCCGATAGAATGGATATGCTGCTTATGACGGTTAAACGCGTGCAGGCAGCGGGTCCGGAAAAAGGTGATTTCCTGATTGGTGAAGGGCAAAAACTTGTTCGCGCACCCGCAAATGCACCGGAAGCGGTTATTTATGGTGGTGCACTTATTGTAAATCCGAAAATATTTGCATTTGCAAAAATCGAACCGCAATCGCTCAACCTCTATTTTGACGAAGCGATTGCCCGTGGTCGTCTTTATGGTTTTCCTTTGGATGGCAATTGGTATACTGTCGGGACAATTGCAATGATTAGCAAGGTTGAGGAGCTGATGCGCCAAAGGGGGGAAATAGCGTGAAAGACAAGCCGAAGCTGTTTTCGATTTCGAGTGGTGCGCCGTTTTTGCCAACTTTTGTTGATGCACTTCTTTCGGGACGCCTGATTAAAGATTTCGGCAAAGGCGGCAATATCCAGAAAGCTTTGGCAGATACTCTTATCTATGTTCCGACACGGCGTGCCGCGCGTACGCTGCGCTCTTGCTTTGTGGAGATGAGCAAGACACATTCAAGCTTCCTGCCGACAATTCGCCCTTTGGGCGATGTTGATGAAGATACGGCTTTTTTCCTTGATAATGGAGCGGCAGCTTTGTCGCTCAATCCGAAAATTGGCGATGTCGAGCGGCTCTTGTTATTGGCGCGTCTCATCCGTCCATGGCGGGAGAATTTGCCTGCCCATGTGCGCTCGTTATTCGGCAGTGAAGATATTATCATACCGGCCAATACAGCCGATGCGATCTGGCTTGCCGAAGATCTCGCCCGTCTGATGGACGAGGTCGAGACAGAGTCCGCCGATTGGGCAAAACTTGAAGATATTGCCCCCGATATGGTCGCCGAATGGTGGCAGGTGACACTTGATTTTCTGGAAATTGTAACAAAAACCTGGCCTGATATTCTTGCCGAGCGGCAAAAAATAAATCCTGCCGAATGGCGCAATCAGGCCATTCGGGCGGAAACTGAAAGGCTTTTGCGTAACAAACCGCGTGATCCCGTTATTGTGGCCGGTTCCAATGGCTCGATTCCGGCCATTGCCGATTTGCTGAAAGTGGTAAGCGGATTGGAAAATGGTGCTGTTGTCTTGCCCGGCCTTGACCTTGCAATGGATGATGCCCAATGGGCGGCGCTTGGTGAAACGCATGACGACCCCTCCATTTTCGGCCATCCGCAATATAGTTTCAAAAAATTGTTCGACCGCATGAAACTGACAAGAAATGTCGTTGACGAGATTGGAGCGCCTTCGGAAAACAAGAAAAAACGTGCTGCAATTTTATCCGAAGCATTGCGACCGGCTGTGACCACCGACACATGGTCACAATTGAAACGCAATGGTTTTGATGAAATTTTTGCCGATGTCTCTTTGATCGAGGCTGCCAATGAACGTGAAGAGGCTTTGGCGGTCGCGGTTGCGCTAAGGCAGGCGATCGAAGACAAAAAGAAGACGGCCGCACTTGTGACAGGGGACAGAAATCTTGCCCGCCGTGTTGTTGCCGAACTCAAACGTTTTGGCATTGAAGCCAATGATTCCGGTGGCGTTCCTCTAAGCGAAGTTCTACCGGCAACTTTGTTGCGGCTTATTTTACAAACTTTGTTTCAACCCGGCGATCCGGTGGCTTTCCTTTCGCTTCTGAAACACCCTTTGACTTCGCTCGGATATGAACGCGGATCTTTACGAAAAATTGCCGAACGTTTCGAGCTCTTTGCATTAAGGGGTGGAACCGGAAGAATCAATATTGCAACCTGTGAGCAGTTTGTTGAAGAGCGTCTTCTTGTTCTCACAACAGATGAAAACGGGATGAACGATATTGATACCGATATGATCGAGGAAGCAAGAAATCTTGCGTCTTCACTGGTGAAAGCTGTTCAGCCATTGGTAACATTGATGGCAGAAAGCGAATCGCTGTCGGTGAACGAGGTTGCCCGTGCCACGACTGAAGTTTTGGAAAATTTCGGGGCAAACGAGCAAGGCTCGTTTCACGCGCTTTATGCCGGTGAGGCGGGAAAAGCCATTATATCTTTGCTGCGTGATCTTGTTGCCGATCAATCCGGCCTCACGTTCGACATTTCCGAATGGCCGGCCATTCTTGAAGCTTTGATGGCTGCACGCTCGGTGAGCCCTTCTGCCGGTGGTCATCCCCGTCTTTTTATCTGGGGTGCTCTGGAATCGCGTTTGCAAACGGTTGATACAATGGTCATTGGTGGCTTGAATGAAGGCTCGTGGCCGGCGACAGCTCGCAATGACCCGTTCATGTCGCGGCCGATGAAAATGACATTGACACTTGACCCTCCGGAGCGACGGATCGGTTTGGCTGCCCATGATTTCCAGATGGCTATGGGCATGGATAAAGTGATTATGAGCAGGGCATTGAGAGTTGATAATGCCCCTTCAGTGCCTTCGCGCTGGTTGCAAAGGCTGGAAACAGTTGTTGGCGCCAAAGCGAGCGCCAATATGCGCGCACGTGGCGGAGTTTTTGTCCACTGGGCGCGGGAACTCGACCGTCGCAAAAATGTCGATTTTATTGCGCGCCCATGCCCAACCCCGCCATTGAAACAACGTCCGAAACATTTTTCTGTTACCGAAATCGAAACATTACGCCGCGACCCTTATGCAATCTATGCCAAAAAGGTTTTGCGCCTGAAGCCGCTTGACGACCTTATCCACGATCCGTCGGTTGCCGAACGTGGCACACTTTATCATGCAATTGTTGCGGGCTTTTCATTGCTGAAAATTGATCCGGAAAAACCGGATGCACTGCAAAAATTTCTTGAAATTGCACGTGCCGAATTTGACCGGATGCAGCTTCCACTTGATGTTGAAGCTATTTGGTGGCCGCGTTTTGAAATTCTTGCGCCATCAATTATCGCGTGGGAAAAAGGACTTTCTCCGCGTGAGAGATGTGTCGAAATTTCGGCTCGTCCGGTTCATATTGTGCCGGAAGGTGCAACCCTTTCAGGACGTGCCGACCGCATTGATGTGATGAATGGACATTTTGCCGAAATTCTTGATTTCAAAACCGGCTCGACTCCTTCCGTGAAACAGGCGGCAACACTTATGGCACCGCAATTGGCGTTGGAAGCAGCTCTTTTGTCGCGCAATGCTTTTGTTCCGCTTAAAAATATCAAACCGTCCGAACTTGCCTATATCCGTTTGAATGCCCACGGAGAAGTAAAAGAAGAGCGCATCTCTTTATCTGCCAAAAAAACCGCAATCGAACTTTCCGAAGAAGCATGGGCAAGATTGGGTGAACTGGTGGAATATTATCAAAATCCCGCCCATGGCTATTTGTCGCGAGCAATGCCACCTTTGACCACCTATGAAGGTGATTATGACCATTTGGCGCGGGTTCTCGAATGGTCGGCTGGCTCTGATACGGCAGGTGAAGAATGACCAAACGTGAAATTCCAGAAGATGCCATTAAAAATCAGACGGCTGCTTCAAATCCGCAAAGCAGTGCGTGGGTGTCTGCCAATGCCGGTTCCGGCAAAACGCATGTTTTGACTTTTCGGGTTATCAGACTTTTATTGAATGGTACCGAACCGGCGCGAATTTTATGCCTCACTTATACCAAAGCAGCCGCTGCTGTCATGCAAACGCGCATTTTCCAGACTCTTTCCGGTTGGACAGAGCTTGATGATGACGAATTGACAGAGGTGTTGGTCGCGCTTGAGGGCAAAAAAACCGATTCAAAAAGGCTTGATGAAGCGCGCAGACTTTTTGCCCGCGCTCTTGAAACACCGGGCGGGTTAAAAATCCAGACTATCCATGCTTTTTGTGAAGGTCTCCTTCACCAATTTCCTTTGGAAGCCAATATTGCCGGCCATTTCGAGATGATGGACGATCTCAAACGTGACGAGTTTTTAAAAAATGCGCGTCGTGACCTGCTTGAAAAAGCTTATTTGCAAAAAAATAGTTCTCTTCATGACGCTTTGATGCTGGTTTTGAAAACTGTGGGCGAAAGCGGACTTTTTACGCTGTTAGACGAAGCAATCGAAAAACGGCAGGCTTTAACTCCGTTTCTCGCTCGTGTGAGTGGACCGGATGGCAAGCATATTCTGGAAAAAGCATTACAAATATCTCCGGATGATACGGAAGAAAATCTCACTGATGAAATCCGTAAAACGGCGCTTCATTCGGAGGAGACTATTAAAGCATTCAAAAGTCTCGGCCACTCTTACAGCCAGAATTTCGTTGAAAAATTGGAGCTTGTAGAAAATGCGGATAATAGCGAGAGCGTAAAATTTATCGAACTTGCCTATTTTACCAGTGGAAATCCGCGCAAAATAAGCAATCTGGCGTCAAAAAAACTTCTTGCAGCTTTGCCATGGCTCGAAGACGATTTGTTAATGCGTCAGGAAAAGCTCGTTCTCTATCTCGACAAGTTGCGACGTGTACGACTGGTATCGCTCAATTTGGCTGCCTTTCAGCTCTGTTACCGGCTTTTGGCGCGTTATGAAAGTTTGAAGAAAGCAGAAGGTTTGCTTGATTTTGATGATTTGATCGAGCGGGCGCTTAATCTATTAAAACGCGATGGCGCAGGCCAATGGGTGCAATATAAACTGGATAGGGGCATTGACCATATTCTGGTTGACGAAGCACAGGATACAAGCCCTTCCCAGTGGCAGATAATCCAGCTTCTTGCACAGGAATTTTTTGTCGGGGAAGGACAAAGAGAGGTCAACCGCACTGTTTTTGCCGTTGGCGATGAAAAACAATCGATCTATTCTTTCCAAGGGGCAGTGCCGGAAGATTTTGCAACGAATGGTCGCATTATCGAAAGAAAAGCCGAAGCCGTTGGCAAATCTTTCGGCCACATACGTTTGAATTATTCCTTCCGTTCGACAGCCGATGTTTTAAAAAGTGTTGATCGGGTATTCGAAAAGCCTGAAAATTATAAAGGTCTTTCAGCCGAAAATATCAAAACTGTGCATGAAGCGGTTCGCCGCAATGACCCCGGTGAAGTTGTGATCTGGGACAATATTGCGCCGACAGATGTGGAAGAGCCGGAAGACTGGCGCAAACCTGTCGACCAGCTTCATGCACCGGCTGTTCGCCTTGCCGAAGAGATAGCAACGACGATCAGCCATTGGCTTCATCATCATGAAATGCTTCCTGGTCAGGGAAGAGAAGTCAAAGCCAGTGATATTATGGTGCTGGTGAGAAAACGCGACCAGTTTGTTCCGGCTTTAGCGCGCGCATTGAAAAACCGCAATGTTCCGGTTGCCGGTGCCGACCGCTTGCGTCTGGCAAGCCATATTGCGGTGCGTGATTTAACGGCGCTTGCCCGATTTGTTCTGCAACCGCAGGACGACCTTTCTCTTGCATCTGTTTTGAAAAGCCCGCTTTTCGGACTTGATGAAGATGATCTTTATCGGATCGCTATAAACCGCGAAGGAAGCCTGTTTAATAGCCTTGAGGCCCATAGTGAAGAGAAGCCGGAATTTGCATCTGTTCTGGCTTTACTCAAAAAATATAGAAACCTTGCCGATAAAACGCCTGTCTATGAATTTTATAGTCATATATTAAGCGAAGATCAGGGGCGGGCAAAAATTCTCGCGCGATTGGGTTCGGAAGCAAGCGATGTCCTTGATGCGTTCATGGATTATACCTTATCTATCCAGAAAACCGGTTTGCCAGGGTTGCAGGCTTTTCTGGAAACAATCAAGCTTTCCGATCCGGAAATCAAACGTGAACTCGACCAGAACCGTGAAGAAGTCCGTATTATGACTGTTCATGCGGCAAAGGGGCTTGAAAGTGCCATTGTCTTTCTGGTCGATTCCGGTTCGCGTATCTGGAATGCACAACATGAACCGAAATTCATCGAGATTGACAGTCATGGCAAGAAGAGCTTTTTGTGGCAGCCCGCCAAGGAGTTCAAAACATCATTCGGTGACAATTATATCAATACGTTAAAATTGAAAGCCGAAGAAGAATATAGGCGTCTTCTTTATGTTGGTATGACACGGGCAGAAGACCGCCTTATTATTTGTGGTTATAGGGGAAAGAATGTTGTTGGCGGCACGTGGAGTGAACTTGTCAGCGAAGCGTTGATACCGGTTTCTGAAGAAATTGCCGGCCCTTCACCCGACATCAAGGCATGGCGTTATTGCGTGGATGACAAACGTGCAAGTGTCGAAACAAAAACCGCCGAAGAAGAAAGAGCGGTTCCCGCTTTTCCGCTTCCTTCCTATTTCCATAGCCGTATGGAGCCGGAAACCGATTTGCCTAAGCCGCTTACCCCTTCAGGTGCTTCACTCGATATTGACGAGAATGCACCGGCGGCAAAAAATAATGTTACGATTTCACCGGTTCTGGGAGAAAAACCGGCAAATTCTTCATTTGCTATCGAACGCGGGACAATCATTCACCGGCTTTTGCAGTATTTGCCGCAAATAAAGGAGGAAGACAGGCAAAGGTTAGCCCGTGCCTATCTTGAAAAAGCCGCACCTGAATGGAGCGAGGAACAAAGAAAGGATGCTTTTGAACAGACCTTCAAGGTTATGGATAGTGAAGCACTGCGCCCTTTGTTTACCAAAGAAGCGCGTGCCGAAGTGACTTTGATGGGAACTGTCACAATAAGGGGCAAGAAATACGTCGTTTCCGGCCAAATAGACCGCCTGAACGATGGCGATGACACAATTGTTCTGGGCGATTTCAAAACCGGTCGTGCGCCCAAACGCGAGCAGCAAATTCCTGACAGCTACATGTTGCAAATGGCACTTTACCGAACATTATTGATGAGCATTCACCCGAATAAGACCGTCAGAACATTGCTGATCTATAGTGACGGGCCGAAAGTTTTTGAACTCGACGGCAAAAAACTTGATTTCTTGATGAATAAAGAAAAAAGTAATTTATCCGCAGAATAATGGTTGAAAAAGCTTGCTCTTGACGGAATCGGTCTGGCACGCCAAATTTAGACAAATTGGAATCACAAAGGAAAGATCAATGAGCACTGTAAAAGTCGATACAAGCAATTTTGAAAATGACGTGCTAAAGTCGGCAGAACCTGTTGTTGTAGACTTCTGGGCAGAATGGTGCGGTCCATGTAAAATGATAGCGCCCTCGCTTGAAGAAATTGCTACCGAGTTACAGGGTAAGGTCAAAGTTGCAAAAATCAATATTGACGAAAATCCGGAACTTGCAACGCAATTCGGTGTCCGTTCCATACCGACATTATTATTGTTCAATAATGGGGAAATCGTCTCCAATATGGTGGGTGCTGCTCCCAAAAGCCGTTTGTCAGACTGGATCAAAGACGGTATCCGCTAATTTTTCGATATTTTATATTTTTAAACGACGCTATTCTTGAATGGCGTCGTTTTTATTTGTTCGATTTATCAATTTTCAATCCGGCGTCCGGTGCATAATTTCTCATGCATAAGCGGAAACTTTCCGGAAAACTCAAAATTCCGGAAAATAGCCGATAGAATTTATCCAGTGAGACAAAACGTAGAGAAAAACTGTTTTTTCAAAGTGTAATTGTCGGGAATAGCTATCAATAATAACACTTGAAATTCCGGTTTAACGGTTTCCCGACCTGATTGAAATTCAACTTGATATAAAACTCTGTATAGTCCGTTTTGTAAGTTTTTCTTTGATAAACAGGTGATATAAATCCGGTACCGATTTTTTAGAATTGTTGCAATCATCATGATTGGATCAAGCATATTTGATACATATTGCAAAAAAAATGTAATATTTCTCAATTTTAGAATATGTCCTACTTGCTAGATTGGCGTTATTCTGCCATGACGATAGATCTGTCCAGGGAAACGACAGACTTTTTCTGTTTAACCCAGAAAGGACGGTAACGGTCAATCTTGGGGGGGCGGTTATTCAAGGCGGCGTTTTCGATGAAATATCAATAGAAAATGGGCTTTGCATATTTTCGCGATGAACCGCGACAATCGATCAAAGGTATATTTTTATTGGGATGGGTTAATGATGAATCATATGGAAAATGGCGGTAACATTTCCTCTGAAGACGTTCAAACATTGAAGCGGAATGAAACACGAAGTGACCAGAAGATTGGTGGAATACTGCGTCATTTTCGTAAAAAAAATGGCGTAACACAAATGGAGCTGGCGGCTGTTGCAGGTATTACACCACAGCAAATTCAAAAATATGAAAAAGGATCGGATCGCATTGCCGTTTCACGGCTTATGACGCTTCTTGATTTTCTGGATATAAATTATGAAGAATTTATAAAAGAGATGCGCAATTGCAATTAACACCGATTGCCGGAATTCAAGAGCGATTCTGTGCTTATCTCGATTGAATCCGGTTTTTAGCCTGTTTTTGATATTTGAACAGGCCGGAAACCGGAGAAGAGCGTTATATAACTTGTTTATGTCACCGGATGATAATGTCTCTCATGGTACAACAATCCGGAGTACCGGATTGAAAAACAGCCGGAAAATTCCTTTTATGCAGTCTGGATGTTTCGTGTCTGATAATCTTTAATTGTATAAAACTTGATTTTTGGTGCTCGTTCCGCTTCATAATTGAGCGAAAAATTATTTTCAGCGAGAAATACCGGATCTCCATCAAGATCGGATGCAATAGCATCCCTATGTGTGGCTATGAATTTGTTAAGATCGGCTTTGTCATCAGCCGAAATCCAGCGGCATACAGTAAAGCGTGCCGGTTCAAAACCGACGGGAAGAGAATATTCCACTTTGAGACGCTCGGTCAGAACATCAATTTGTAAAGCGCCGATAACACCGACAATCGACGGCGAACCATCATCAGGCATAAAGAGTTGAACAACACCTTCTTCAGCCATTTGTTGCAGAGCTTCTTTAAGCTTCTTTGCCTTCATCGGGTCACCGAGACGGACACGGCGCAAAATTTCCGGAGCAAAATTCGGAACACCTTTGAAAAGAATGTCTTCGCCTTCTGTCAGCGTATCGCCAATTCGTAATGTTCCATGATTGGGGATTCCCACAACGTCACCGGCATAGGCTTCATCGGCAATCTGGCGGGAGCGGGCAAAGAAAAATTGCGGAGCCGATAAAGTCATGGGTTTTCCGGTACGCACGAGTTTTGCTTTCATGCCGCGGGATAGAATTCCCGAACAAACGCGCAAAAACGCAATGCGATCGCGGTGATTAGGGTCCATATTGGCTTGTATTTTGAAAACAAAACCGGTCATTTTCGGCTCTGTCGCCTCGACAATGCGAGTATCGGCAACTTGCGCACGCGGACTTGGACCATAGGCAACAAGAGCGTCGATAAGATCACGCACACCATAATTCTTCAAAGCAGAACCGAAATAGACCGGTGTCATTTGGCCTTCACGGAACGATTTCAAGTCAAATCTTTTACATGCGTCACGCGCAAGAACAACGCCTTCAACAAAAGCCGCACGATCATGTTCGGGCAGCAATAGAGCTGCTTCTTCAGGCCCGCTGACAGGGCGCGGAGTTTTTTCTTCGTCTTTCTGGCGTACAAGATTGTTATGAAGGTCAAAACTTCCTGCAAAATTTTTGCCCGATCCGATTGGCCATGTTACCGGTGCAGTATCAAGTGCAAGCTTGTCTTCTATTTCGTCCAATATCTCCAATGGGTCGAGTGCCTCCCGATCCATTTTGTTAACGAACGTCACAATCGGAATGTCGCGCATGCGACAGACTTCAAAAAGCTTCAATGTTCTGGGTTCAATACCGCGCGCTCCGTCAAGAACCATGACAGCGCTATCGACAGCCGTCAGTGTACGGTAGGTATCATCGGCAAAGTCTTCGTGCCCCGGTGTATCAAGCAGATTGAATATATGATCTTCATATTCAAATGTCATAACAGAGGTGACAACCGAAATGCCGCGCTCGCGTTCGATTTTCATCCAGTCGGAACGCGTCTGGATACGGTCTTTCTTGGCCTTGACTTCACCTGCAAGCTGGATGGCACCACCGAACAGCAACAATTTTTCGGTCAAGGTTGTCTTACCGGCATCAGGGTGCGCGATAATAGCAAATGTGCGGCGCCGCGCGACCTCTTGTGCCTCGTTCATAACTCACTCCTGTTGCTTCGTTACCTGCGCGACCTGTTTGTTTTGATATTCGGCCGGTCAACAATAAAATTCCGCTTCTTTTACCTCTTTTTTTTAAAAAGAGTGAGGAATTTGTGTCCTTTGTCTAAAATTTTCAACAAACTGGCGACAAGCTTAAAACTTGACTGCGAGAATTGTACCGGATTGTTTCAAAATCATCTTGAAAGGGGGTGAATAGCCCCTTTTTTAAGATGAGTTTCGACCTCTTCTATTCGTTAACAAGTTTTCCGGCCAAGGCTTTCGCAATCAAGCCCCGCGTTTCATCAATACCGTAAAGAGCAATGAAAGAGCCGAAACGCGGTCCCCGTTCCTGACCGATCAGAACTTCATAAAGCATTTGGAAAAATGAAACAGAAACACCTGGCCCCCCGTCAGGGCTTTTTTTGTTGTGGTCCTGATAACGCTCTGTCACGCGGCCAATGTCGAGCAGTGCATTCTGGATTGTGTGGGCATCGGCATCTGCTGGCAAGTGTGCAAGGGTTTGGTCAATTTTTTCCAAAGTTTCGCGTTCGACAGCATCCGGTGCACGGAATTTTTTAGTCGGTTTGACGAAATCATTAAAATAGCGGATGGCAAAACCGACAAGGCTGTCGAGTTCAGGCTGGTTTTCCGGTGTAGCACCCTTGGCGTAACGCGAAATAAAGCCCCATAAGACATCGGCATTCTCGGCATTGGATGCACTGACCAGATTGAGCAACATGGCAAAGGATACGGGTAAATCCACTTCCGGCGGGTTGCCGTTATGCATATGCCAGACAGGATTATTAAGCCGGTCTTTCCAACTTTGCTTCGGGTAGGCAGATAGAAAACTGTAATATTCGTCAACAGCCTTCGGTATAACATCGAAATAAAGCCGCTTGGCAGTTTTCGGTTTCTGATACATGTAAAGGCCAA
>CAMLON010000011.1 GCA_946481695.1 uncultured Bartonella sp.
GCGATGGTAAGGTTTGACATCTTATCTTTCCGTCAACATATGCGTTAAAGCCGCAATCTAGAAGGAGTTTATGAGAATGCAGATGTCTCCTATTCGCAAAACGTTGGCAACTATTATGATGTCAACTGCTTTGGCGGGAACGATGATTTTCGCAGGACCGGGTTTTTCATTGAATATTGCTCAGGCAAAACCGGTCTATGTTGAAGGTGTTCAACAGCAAAGTTTTGCCAATGTCGTCGAACAGGTAAAGCCGGCAGTTGTTTCTGTTCAGGTCAAGAGTGACAAGAAGAATGATGATCAAGGATTTACGGGATTTTTTGGTGGTCCTGGCATAGACCAGTTGCCTGATGATCATCCGCTCAAACGTTTTTTCAAGGATTTTAATGAACATCACCGTCCGCAGGCGCGTCCGGGCCAACGGTCAAAACCGCGGCCGATCGCACAGGGGTCGGGCTTTTTTATTTCTGAAGACGGTTATATCGTCACCAATAATCACGTTGTTTCGGACGGCACAACCTACTCGGTTGTGCTTGATGATGGAACCGAGCTCGATGCAAAATTGGTGGGAACAGATCCGCGTACCGATCTTGCTGTGTTGAAAGTCAATGATAAGCGCAAATTTGTCTATGTCGATTTTGCCGACGATTCAAAGGTTCGCATTGGTGATTGGGTTGTGGCGGTCGGTAATCCGTTCGGTTTGGGCGGAACCGTTACAGCCGGTATTGTGTCGGCGCGCGGGCGTGATATTGGCGCTGGTGTCTATGATGACTTTATCCAGATTGATGCTGCGGTCAACCGCGGTAATTCGGGTGGTCCGACTTTTGACCTTAACGGTCAGGTCGTCGGCATCAATACAGCTATTTTCTCGCCTTCCGGCGGTAATGTCGGCATTGCTTTTGCCATTCCCTCTTCAACTGCAAAACAGGTTGTTGACCAGCTCATTAAAAAGGGTTCGGTCGAACGGGGCTGGATTGGTGTTCAAATCCAACCTGTCACCAAAGAGATTGCCGATTCCATCGGCTTGAAGGAAGCCAAAGGCGCAATGGTTGCCGATCCTTTGGATGGACCGGCAGCAAAAGCCGGTGTCAAGGCCGGTGATGCAATCATTTCTGTCAACGGTGAACAGGTTGCCGACGCGCGCGATCTTGCACGCCACATTGCAAATATCACGCCGGGTGAAACCGCAACACTTGGCATCTGGAGAGATGGCAAACAGACCGATATAAAGGTTAAAATTGCCGCAATGCCGAAAGATGAGAACAAGAGCGACGGAAAGGTTTTGCCACAAGGTGAAAACGGTTCATCCGAAACGCTTGATGATTATGGTTTGACAGTTACCCCCTCCGAGGAAGGCCCGGGGCTCGTCGTAACCAATGTCGATCCGGATTCCGATGCGGCAGATAAGGGAATTCGTCCCGGTGATGTTATCATGACGGCCAATAACCATCCGGTGAAGAAAGCTGCCGAATTTGTCGATGCAATCAAAGAAGCAAAGAAATCCGGCCGTACAGCCGTTTTGTTGCAAGTTGAAAGCAATGGACAAAACCGTTTTGTTGCTTTGCCGATTGCCAATAAATAGGCATCATATGTGTAAAAAAGCTATGGCAAAGTTTTGCCATAGCTTATGCTTGTTCTAGTTATGTGAGGTGCTCTTTATGAAAGTTCTTGTTATCGAAGATGATCGTGAAGCATCGCGCTATCTGGAAAAAGCTTTAACCGAGGCGGGGCATTCTACTGATGTTGCCGGTGACGGAGAAACCGGAGAAACATTGGCAGAAAATGGTCATTATGACGTTCTCATTGTTGATCGTATGCTACCGAAAAAGGATGGATTGACGGTTATCATGGCGCTTCGCTCCAAGGGTATCGAAACGCCGGTACTTATTCTTTCGGCATTGGGACAGGTTGATGACCGTGTGACGGGTTTGCGTGCAGGAGGCGATGACTACCTGACAAAACCCTATGCTTTTTCAGAATTGCTCGCCCGCATAGAAGTGTTACAGCGACGCAAAAATCCTAAAGAAGCCGAAACAATTTATCGCGTTGGCGATCTGGAACTTGATCGTTTGGCGCACACTGCCAAGCGCGCAGGTCAGGATATCATTCTGCAGCCGAGAGAATTCCGGTTGCTTGAATATCTGATGCGTCATGCCGGACAAGTTGTCACGCGCACTATGCTTCTCGAAAATGTCTGGGACTATCATTTCGACCCGCAAACCAATGTTATTGACGTTCATATTTCGAGACTTCGCTCGAAGATTGAAAAGGGTTTTGATACACCGCTTCTTCACACCGTACGCGGTGCCGGCTATATGTTGAAAGCAGTCGATAAACCATCATGAGCAGGATCAAAAGCCTATTGCGCACCACGGCTGTGCGTCTGTCAGCCCTTTATGTCATTCTTTTCGGACTGGTTGCCATCGGGCTTTCGATCTATATGACGTCACTTGCTGTTTCCATGTTAACCGAACAGACCGAACAGACGTTGAATGAAGAGGTGGGAAATATCGCGCACGCCTATCAACATGGTGGGTTGCCGTTTCTCGTACGAACCATTGATCGCCGGTCACGTCAACCGGGTGCTTTTCTTTATCTTGTCGCTGATCCACAGGGACGGTTTTTGGCCGGTAATGTACAAAGTATAGAACCGGGGCTCCTGAATGGTAGCGGCTTGCTTCACAATTCCGTGGTTTATTCGCGGTTTGGCGATAGCGGTGAAAAAGTTAAACATCGTGCTATCGCAACTGTAATTGATTTGCCAAACGGAATGAAATTGCTGGTCGGTCGCGACATCGGAGAGCCTGAAACTTTCATTGTCATTATCAAAAAGGCATTGATGTTTGCTTTGGCTGCCATGGCTGTCGGAGCGTTGCTCATCTGGTTTTTTGTCGGTAGACGCGCCTTGAAACGTATAGATCAGGTGACGGCTGCTTCCCAGCGCCTTATGTCAGGAGATTTGACAGGAAGACTTCCGGTTATGGGGTCAGGCGATGAGTTTGATCGGCTTTCTGCAAATCTCAATGTTATGCTTGACCGTATTGAAGAACTCAATGTCGGTCTGCGCCATGTATCCGACAACATTGCCCACGATTTGAAAACACCTTTGACACGGTTGCGTAATCGCGCCGATGAAGCATTGTCCAGGCGCGACACAGATGTTGATTATCGCCAAACGTTGGAGGCAATTATTGCTGAATCCGACCAATTGATCCGTACATTCAACGCTATCCTCATGATCTCCCGTATCGAGGCCAGCACATCGGTCGAGCATCTGGAAAAGCTTGACGCACGTCCTATTGTTGAAGATGTGAGCGAGCTCTACGGGCCGGTTGCCGAAGAAGCCGGCGTTACATTCAAGATGGGGAAAACATTTGATGTAAACTTGTTGTTAAACAGGGAACTTCTGGCGCAAGCACTCATCAATCTGATCGAAAACGCCATCAAATATGGTACGACACCTGAAAGAAAGTCTTTGGTATCGTTATCTATGGCAAAAAATGCCGGTCGTGTCGAAATTATCGTGAGTGACAATGGCACGGGCATTGCGCCTGAAGACAGGGAAAGGGTCACCAAACGGTTTGTAAGACTTGAAGATAGCCGCACAAAACCGGGTTTCGGAATCGGCTTGAGTTTGGCAAAAGCCGTTATGAAACTTCATGGTGGCGAACTTATACTTGAGGATGCAAAGCCCGGTTTGAAAGCTGTTCTTTCTTTTCCCGAGTTGTCACAAGAAAAAATCGGGACAAACAAACCATAACAGCAAAATTGGTGTTGCATAACATCAAACAGAAAAAGCTTCAGCTTAAGAAAAACAATAACACAGCATTTCAATTTAGTCGTTTGTCATTTCTGTTGTTCATTAAATAGTCTTCTATTAATGTTGAAAGACATGAGATAGCACTGTCATGCCGTATATTTAGGGAAGACGAAGAGTGATGCAGCAAGCTTTCTGGAATGAAAAGTTGAAACATTTGACCCCGCTTGATGCAACCGGCGCACAATGGCTGGCCGATATGACAGACAAAGCCCGTGAAAATGGGCTCGAAGAACTTGCCGGCGAACTTGGAAAAAGCAAGGGCCAGTCGGAATTTCTGGGTACAGTCATGACGCTTTCACCTTTTTTACGTGAAACGCTTGTACGCAATCCGGCCTTTATTGCTCCGCTTCTTCATAAAGATATATCGGAACGGTTGCATGATTTGCTTGAGGAAACTTCGCGGATAGACAGGCTCGAAAATATCACCGAAGCGCTTTTGATGGCCTCACTGAGGCAAAAAAAACTTGAAATGCATGTGTTGATTGCGCTGGCTGATCTTGGCGGGCTCTTTACATCGGCTATGACTTCGGAATGGTTGACAAAACTTGCTGAAGTTACACTCGGCGCTGCCCTGCGTTTTTTATTAAGAGATGTGCATAATCAAGGCAAAATCAGTCTTGCCGATTACAACAATCCGGAAAAGGAGTGCGGACTCGTTGTTCTCGGAATGGGAAAACTCGGTGCCCGCGAACTTAATTATTCTTCCGATATAGACCTTATTGTTTTTATTGACGAAACGTCGTCCCATATCGGCGAACCATTTGAAAGCATAGATGTTTTTTCAAAAATGATGCGTCGGCTTATCCGTATCATGCAGGAACGCACCGCTGACGGGTATGTTTTTCGCGTCGATTTGAGGTTACGCCCCGATCCGGGCTCTACTCCTCTTGCTCTGCCAATCAGTGCGGCCCTCCATTATTATGAAAGTCGGGGGCAGAATTGGGAACGCGCAGCCATGATTAAAGCGCGTCCTGTCGCAGGCGATATCAAGGCTGGTGAAGAGTTTCTCCACGAATTATCCCCCTATATATGGCGCAAATACCTGGATTATGCGGCTATTGCCGATATCCATTCAATCAAACGTCAAATTCATGCTTATAAAGGCCATGGGGAAATTGCTGTTCGCGGCCACAATGTCAAACTCGGACGCGGTGGAATACGCGAAATCGAGTTTTTTGTGCAAACCCAGCAATTGATCGCCGGTGGGCGTTTTCCCGAGCTTCGGGGGAGGCGTACTGTCGATATGCTTGCCGAACTCTGTTCGCTCGGCTGGATCAATGCCGAAACACGCGATGTATTGAGCGAGAAATATGCTTATCTACGCAATGTTGAACATCGCATCCAGATGTTGGAAGACGAGCAAACGCATATCCTGCCCGAGGATGATAAAGACTTTACCGCCGTTGCCTATATGATGGGGTACACAAATATCAATGACTTTACCCGCGATTTTTTAGAGACGCTGACGACAGTCGAACATCATTATGCAGCGTTGTTCGAACAGGAAAAGGAACTGGGGTCTGATGCCGGAAATCTGGTGTTTACCGGTGAAGATGACGACCCGGGGACACTCGCGACATTATCGAAATTGGGCTTTTCACGTCCCAGCGATATTTGCCGTATCATCCGGACTTGGCATTTCGGGCGTTATCGTGCCACCCAATCTGCAGAAGCCAGAGAAAGATTGACGGAACTGACGCCTGCACTTCTTAAAGCGTTTGGTGCTACTAAAAGAGCAGACGAGGCCTTGTCACGGTTTGATGCTTTTCTACAGGGGCTTCCGTCAGGTATCCAGCTCTTCAGCCTGTTACAATCCAATCCTTCATTGCTCGATATGCTGGTTCTCATCATGAGCTCGGCACCCCGTCTTGCCGATATTATTACCAGAAAACCGCATATTTTCGATGGTATGCTTGATCCGGCAATTTTTGCTGAACTGCCGACAAAAACCTATTTGCAAAACCGGCTGGAATTTTTCTTAAGCGGCGTTTCCAACTATGAAGATATTCTTGATCAATTGCGCCTTTTTGCCAGCGAACAACGCTTCCTCATCGGCATCAGGCTTCTTAACGGCGCTATTGACGGTGAGCGTGCTGCACGCGCTTTCACCGATCTTGCCGATTTGATGATTGCCAATACACTTGCGGCCGTCGAGCAGGAATTTTCTCGTGTGCATGGCTTGGTTAAAGGCGGGCGCGTCGGAATATTGGGGATGGGCAAACTCGGTAGCCATGAGCTTACGGCTGGTTCCGATCTTGATCTTATCTTGCTTTATGATTACGACAATGAGACAGAAATGTCCGATGGTGACAAGCCACTTTATATTTCCCAATATTATATGCGTTTGACACAACGTATGGTCTCGGCATTGTCGGCGCCGACCGGTGAAGGTGTTCTTTATGAGGTTGATTTGAGGCTGCGTCCATCAGGAAATAAAGGGCCGGTTGCTGTGCCGTTCGAAGCATTCGGAAAATATCAAAGAAATGAAGCGTGGGTGTGGGAGCATCTGGCACTCACACGTGCTCGCGGTGTTGCTGGCGACCCGATGTTTTTGCAACAGCTTGAAGATGAAGTGGCGGCAATCATCGCGTTGAAACGGGATAGAGAAAAAGTTTCCCATGATGTACGTGAAATGCGCGAACTTATCGGACAAGAAAAACCGCCGATCAATATATGGGATTTCAAAACAATGCGTGGTGGGCAAGTCGACCTCGAATTCATTGCTCAATTTGCATTGATTACGCACCAAAGCGAGTTTGTTGTCGGGCGCACAACGGGAGAAGTTCTGGAACAATTGCCCCAATCCTTCCTGTCTATTTCATCAGTGGGCGAACTTCATCATGCTTATCGTATATATACAAACTTGAGCCAGATGATGCGGCTATGTCTTAATGACAAGCTTGATCCCGATGATATGCCGCCCGGTTTATCAGATTTATTACAAAGGATTGTAGGCGAACCGGATTTGAACCATGTCGAGAGCCTGATTGTTGAAACGGCAAACACTGTTAGCCAAATTTTTGATGACGTGGTGGTCTGATTTTTTTCAGATCGAGGGTTTGGGCGTATCAAAAAAACTGAAAATAACTTCCGGCTTTTAAATAGATCGGAAAACGCTTTTTTGCTTTTGTCTCTCTGTTGTTGGAACACCTGCTATCAAGTCGCATCAACAACAATCCGGCCCAAGTAACGGACTGACTTTTGATAAAACTTGCAGTCTGCGGTGACGATAACGCATCGACTGATCGGGGTTGCTACTTTTTCATCGTGTAAATCGCTCACGGCAAGATTGACGGACGATCGGCATGATAAGCAGGCATGATGATGAACGGCGGGATAATGAATGGACATGAGCAAAAGGGAAGTGTGTCCGCCTTTATCACAAACTGGCTGCAGGGGGGCTAATAATCAACATTAAAAACCGAAGTGGAGCAGGGGGGACTATCAAAGGACATGTTCGGCGCGGAGGAAACTTTAAAGTTTGATAGAAATTAATGTTTCTGGGTAACCGGCAAGGTAATGGTAACCGTTGTTCCCTTGCCTTCTTTTGAAGCAATATTAAGCTCGCCGCCGTGAAGTTCGATCAGAGAACGGGAGATAGCAAGTCCGAGACCGGAACCGGCATGGGTTTTCGTAAATTGGTTTTCAACCTGTTCAAAGGGTTGGCAAAGTTTTGCAATAGCAGCTTCAGGAATTCCGACACCGGTATCCGAGAAAACAAAAATAAGTTTGTCGTCTTTCTGATACCCCTTAACGTCGATATGTCCACCTGACGGCGTGAATTTGACTGCATTGGAAAGAATATTGAGAAATACCTGATGAATGGCGCGCCGATCGATATCGCCATGGAGTTTCGGTGTAATATCGGCTGTTACAGTGATATTCTTTTCTTGTGCCTGTGGCGTCAAAGTACGTAATGTCTCGCTAATAATCGGCTCAAGATCGGCATTCTCGCTTGATAGGGTAAAGCGTCCGGCTTCGATCTTGGACATATCAAGAATATCATTGATAAGTGTCAACAAATGCGTACCCGAATTATGGATGTCGTTCATATATTCGGCATAACGTTCTGATCCCAATGGGCCAAAGGTGCCCTGTATCATCATTTCCGAAAAACCGATAATGGCGTTGAGCGGCGTTCTCAATTCATGCGACATATTTGCCAAAAATTCGGATTTTGCCTTATTGGCGCTTTCTGCACGTTCCTTTTCCGATTGCAGACTTTCATTCAGTTTTTCAACTTCGGTGGCGCGCTGCTGAGCGCTCTGGCGGGCAAGTTTCAGTTCCTGAATAAAGGAATAAAGCCGTCTCTCGCTATCTTCCAAACTTTTTTGCTGTTGTTTGAGTTCGGAAATATCGGTACCAACCGAGACCAGACCACCATCCTGCGTGCGGCGTTCGTTAATTTTGAGCCAGCTTCCATCAGCCATTTGGCGAATACTGGTAAAGTTGCCGGTGTCGTCATGTTCAACCGACATTTCGTTGATGGCAGGTTTCGCCATTGCCTCGACCGTAGTTTTTTGTACGCCGGGTTGCAGCATGTGGTCGGGAAGTGAAGCATATTCACGGAACTTGCTGTTCGACATGACGAGACGCCCTTCCGAATCCCACAGAACAAAGGACTCGGAAATGTTTTCAATTGCATCGCGAATGCGCAGATCGGCCTGTGCTGTCTGCTCGGCGAATTGATGTTGCTCGCTTATATCAAATGAAATGCCGACGAGGTGGGCTTCTTCCTCATGTGCAACTTCAGCACGGATACGCATCCATACATAA
The DNA here is from genome assembly GCA_946481695.1 of uncultured Bartonella sp. The sequence continues at coordinate 8,594 of CAMLON010000011.1, forward strand.
TGGCCATCTGCATGGCGCATAGGAAGATTGACATCGATGTGATCTTTTTCACCGCTCATCAAATCACGCGCCAATTCATAAAGATCGGCATCGGCAGGATTGATAATGGAAGTAATTTCCGAGATTGACAGAAGTGCATCTTTGGGCTTGAAGCCAAGCATTTCATACATGGAACGCGACCAATAAACGCGACCACTTGCCATGTTCCAGTCCCATAAGCCGCAACGCCCGCGCATCATTGCCATGTCGATGCGGTTCTGGATTTTTTCGGAAATGAGATCGGTATCGCGAACACGTGCAGCCTGAGCGTAATAGGCGTAAAGAATGGCTAATATGACGCCGACTGTTCCCGCAAAAATTGTGATATTGATTGAAACGGTTTTGCGCCATTCAAGATATATCTGCTCGCTTTCTTCTCCGACAAACACACCGAATTTCCCTTGTGACGCCTGGTCGAATGAAGCCAATGAAGCCTTTCCGTCAATTTTGACCTCCATCACACCGGCACTGCGGCCGAGTACAAAGAGAGCTTGTGCATCACCAACCGAATCCGAAAGGGGATGATTGATCAGCGTTTCCATTCCCGAGGCTGCAACGACAATACCTGCTTCATCAACAATAGCAATGCGTGCCGAGCTTGCAATCAAGCCCTGTGTGCGGAAGTCGATAAGAATATTCTGTAAATCGTTGTTTGAAATTGAACCCGAACTCGGTTCATCCTGTTCTTTGGAATAAACGGCACGATCAACCGAACTGCCAATATGTCCGGTTGCCAGCATGATGGCCGATCTTGTTGTTGTATCAATTGTTTGCCGCCATTCATAAAGCTGGACCAGACGAGTTGCCGCAAGCAAAACGAGAAAAATCAGAATTATCAGAGGTATGGCACGACGCAGCCATGGCTCGATTGTGAGCAGCCTTTTATAGGCTGGACCAGAAAGCAAATCGACATGAGCTGACCCAGCCTTACGCTTTTTTTGCGAAGGTTTTGAATCAACAAACGTCCCTGTGGGCGCGTCTAACGCGTCCAAATGCGCCATTTCTGGCCCCCTCTAAAGTTAACGGATAAACCGGAGAACTGATTCGGTACGCAAAACATCCGAACAAGCCCAATGAATCAAAACTGATTCGTTCTGTCCAGCTTTTTCTTTGCGTGTGATATTTTTCATTAATCAAGCTTAGAATAAAAGCTTTAATAACTTTTTAACGCTGTCAAAACGTACTGACAGGAAAAGGCCGTTTTAACCGGTAGCAGCGAGGAATATTTCATAAAATCTTAAAGAAAAAAGCGGGAAGGAATACCTCCTTCCCGCTCGAATTTCGATTATCAGCCAAGTGTGCGGCTTACGATGTCAGAAACATCAACCGAAAGCTTTGGTGCTTTCAATATCCGTTCCAATTGTTCCTTGAGTTTGTTTTGACGGTTTGTCTCAAGTTGTTTCCAAGAGCGAGTGAGTGTTGAAAGTCGTGCAGCAAGTTGCGGGTTTTCTTTGTCAACAGTCAGGATAATATCAGCGAGCAGCTTGTATCCCTCTCCGTCAACCCTGTTAAAGCCCGTCTGGTTCGAAGCTGCAAATGCGGCAATAAGCGCACGCGTCCGGTTCGGATTATCAAGCGAAAAGAGCGGATGTTTCATAAGCTCTTTGACATGTGCCAAGGTTTTTTCGCCCGGAACTGTCGCCTGAACAGAGAACCACTTGTCCATAACAAGAGGGTCGTTGCCATAACGCTTTTCGAAATCGGAAAGTGCTTCTTTCGCTTCATTTGTCTCATTAAAGTGGTGAACCAGAATGGTTAGCCCTGCCATCCTGTCTGTCATGTTGTCAGCCCTCTTATAGGCTTCAAAAGCACGTGTAGGTGTGTTTTCGGCAAGTGCCAGATAATTCAGAACGGTGTTTTTCAATGCACGTTTACCAGCCGGTTCGGCTTTTGGCGAATAACGACCTGCTGTTTGCATCTTATCGAAAACTTTAAGCATTTTCGGTTTTAAATGTTCTGCCAGTGACTTCATGAAAGACTGGCGAACATTAAAGATGCGATCAGGATCAACATTATGACCGATCATGCGGGCAAGTTCGACTTCCAAAGGCAATTGGAGGCAAAGTGACCGGAAAGCAGGTTCTAATGTGTCATCGTCAAGAAGCGCTTCAATAAGGGCTTGAAGTTTTTCAGGCATGGCCGGTTTTCCATGCGTATGGTCGGTAATTGCTGCAACCAGAGCCTTGCCCATTAACTGGTTGAGTGATTCCCAACGGTTGACTTCGTCAGCATCAAAGCGTGCGCGGAAAGCAAGGTCGTCATCACTTTCTTCCATCTTCAGATTGATTGGAGCAGAAAATCCGCGCAGCAGTGATAACACCGGCTTTTCTTTCAGATCGCGGATATGAACGGTTTGCTTTGCTTCGGACAAAACAATGACATTGTTTTCAATGTGGTTATCGGCTTGATAGGGCATATCCTTGCCATTCTTGCCCAAAAGCCCGAAGGAAAGCGGTATAACCATCGGCTTTTTATTGAATTGACCAGGAGTGTCAGGAACGGTTTGCGTCAAATCAAGTGTCAGGACACCATCTTTATAATGGCTATCAACCGTTACTGTCGGTGTTCCTGCCTGCTCATACCACAGCATGAATTGCGATAAATCACGTCCTGAAACATCTGCAAAACAGGCGATAAAATCTTCAATTGTGCAAGCCTCGCCGTCATGGCGTTGGAAATAAAGATCCATGCCTTTGCGGAAAAGCTCGTCGCCAAGCATGGTATGAACCATGCGTACGACCTCTGCACCTTTTTCATAGACGGTAGTCGTATAAAAATTATTGATTTCACGATATTGCCGTGGGCGAACCGGATGGGCAAGGGGGCCAGCATCTTCAGGAAATTGTGCAATTTTCAGTACACGAACATCGGATATACGATGAACGGGGCGCGAGCGTTGGTCAGACGAAAATTCCTGATCGCGATAGACAGTAAGCCCCTCTTTCAAACAAAGTTGGAACCAGTCACGGCAGGTAATGCGATCGCCCGTCCAATTGTGGAAATATTCGTGTGCAATAACGCGTTCTATGCCGGCATAGTCGGTATCGGTTGCTGTATTGGGGTCGGCAAGGACATATTTGTCATTGAAAACATTAAGACCTTTGTTTTCCATTGCTCCCATATTGAAATCGGAAACAGCGACAATATTGAAAATATCGAGATCATATTCGCGCCCGAACTTTTCTTCATCCCAGCGCATCGCGCGTTTGAGTGAATCCATTGCATAGGCTGCACGTTCTCTTTTTCCTTTTTCGACATAAATTCCGAGTTTCACTTTCCGCCCCGACATAGTGGTAAAGCTGTCATCGTAATGGTCAAGAGCGCCGCCAACGAGGGCAAAAAGATAGCATGGTTTGGGATGCGGATCTTCCCAGATTGCATAATGGCGTCCGCCTTCAAGTTTGCCGGTTTCTACGAGATTGCCGTTGGAAAGAAGTACCGGCTCATTCTTTTCATCCGCTTCAATGCGGGTTCTGAAAACGGACAAAATATCAGGACGATCGTAAAAATAGGTCATCCGACGGAAGCCTTGTGGCTCATTCTGTGTGCAATAGACGCCGTTAGATAGATAAAGTCCCATTAATTGGCGATTTTTTTTAGGATTGATCTGTGTGGTGACCTGAAGAATAAATTTGCCCGAAGGAGGATTGTGAATTTCAAGTTTTTCAGGTGTTGCCGAATAGTCTTTGGAAGTAAGTTTCTGACCATTGAGTGCCACTGATAACAGTTTCAATTCGTCCCCGACAAGGACCAAAGGTGTGCCCGGTTTGGTGTTCTTACGGGGCGAAAGGGAAAGCTTCGATTTTACGATTGTTTCGGTTGGATGAAGCGAAAAATCAAGCTCGGTGTTGGAAATTGCATAATCGGTGGGCGAGTAATCTTCAAGACGATATACTGGAGTGTCAGATTTGGTCATAAATCGTGCCTTTTTATAGAAGTTTATCATGAAGGTAAGCACATTTTGTCGAAACGACAACCGGCCCGAAAAGAAATCTCTGTTCATGCACACCAATGTGAATGGGAAATATCATTTGCCCGACCTTCAAAACATTTATTTAAACAGCTACGTTGTATATGAATGAAAAAGATGTCTTACGCAAAGCAACTGGCAAGTTTATCCCTTCAGTCTTATTGACTGCCAATTAAACGCTTTACCGACAGGAGAAAACTCGTGCAAAAACAGTCGCCGGCTCTTCCGCATGCCCCTTCCGGGAATGTCATGCTCGGAATCTGGATGAAGATTTTGTCGGTAGTCTGTTTTGTTGTGATGTATAGTTTTTTAAAATCAGCCAAAGGTGTTCCTGCTGGCGAATTAAGTTTCTTCCGATCGTTTTTCGGCATTGTCCCGATCATCCTTTGGGTCATGTCGTTAAAAGAGCTTAAAACGGTGCTTTACACAAAAAACCTGACTGGACATGTTTTTCGGGGAATGTTCGGTACTTTTTCAATGTTATTCAGCTTTTATGCTTTGACTCTTTTACCGCTTCCTGAAACCGTTGCCATCGGTTATGGCGAACCACTCATACTTGTGGTTCTATGCGCAATCTTCCTTCATGAGAAAGTTTATTTTTATCGTTGGAGTGCGGTTATCGTCGGCCTCATCGGTGTGTTGATCATTGTTTGGCCACGCCTTACTATCCTCGGTACCGCTCATGCCGATGTCGGTGCCTCTATCGGTGCGCTTTCCGCGCTTGGAGCCGCAATTATGGCAGCCATTGCTATGTTGCTTGTCCGCAAACTCGTGTTTACCGAAAAGACAACGACGATCACTCTTTATTTCATGATAACATCAAGCATTATATCGTTAATTACCGTACCTTTCGGATGGGTTATTCCGAATTTTTATCAAGCTTCCATGCTTATTCTGGCGGGGCTTTTCGGTGGTATTGCGCAAATTTTCATGACTCAGGCTTATAGGCATGCCGAACCTTCAACAGTTGCACCATTTGAATATACATCAATGTTGTTAAGCCTTTTGAGCGGCTATTTTATCTTTGATGAAGTTCCGACAATTGCAATGTTGTTCGGTGCGTGCCTCGTTATAGGCTCGGGTATTTTCATTATCCTCAGAGAATCCCAAGTCATCGGTAAAGTCCACACAGGCCAGCTTTTTCATAAACATCGTTGATGATAAATAAAGGATGCTTATTTGAGCTGGTTGAGCGCATTGCGGATTTCCAGAAAATCTGCCCAAGCAAGTTTCTTCTGGCTCGGCGTTCGCAATAAATAGGCGGGGTGAAATGTTGGCATTACAGGAATGGTTTTGCCGTTATTGAGCTGATGCGAGAGCCATTTTCCTCTTGTGCGGATAATGCCATTTTTGACACCGGTCAGAACTTGCATGGCTGGTCCCCCCAGAGCAACAAGAATGTCTGGTGCAGCCAATTCTATCTGTCGTTCGATAAACGGGCGGCAAAGCTCGGTTTCCATCGGTGTTGGAGTACGGTTGCCAGGCGGCCGCCAAGGTATAGTATTCGCAATATAAACGCACTCGCGTTTCAAACCGATTGCAGTCAGAATACGGTTGAGTAACATGCCGGACCGACCGACGAAAGGGATGCCCTGTAAATCTTCTTCGCGCCCTGGTGCTTCGCCTACGAGCATCAGTTTCGAATGGGGCATGCCATCTGCAAAACAGGTGTTTTTTGCGGTAAGTTTCAATGTGCAACCGTTGAATGATTTGAGCGCTTCGAACAGTTCATCGAGATTTTTGGCGTTTCGGGCAAGTTCGTTTGCTGTTGCCACTTGTCCTTCAATCGAAATACGCGGCGTTGCAGCATGGCGGGGAGCGGGGTGAACGGTTCCCCTTTGCCGTGGATTGGTTGTTTCATGTGCAGCGGCAGTTAATCGTTTTGCTATTTCAGCCGATTGCTTGAAACGATCGATTGGTTTGTCAACAAGGGGCGTGTCGACGCCGGCTTCCGAATAGAAGCCAAGCAATTCCTCAAAGGAAATCGTGTTGTTGTGCCGCTCTGACATGTTAGCCTTTTGCTTTTTTAAGCTAATGAATAGACCAAGCAATGGCGCTCTTCAAGCTTGGATATCAGCTGTCTTTGAAAACGCGCGCCTCGCATTGTCACAGGTAAGGAGGAGACGCTATTGTGTGTAAAATTTTGTCGTATACGACGCTATCAAGAAAAACGGTCAGACGCGCGAATTGTAATTTTTTCTGATCGAACGGGAGCAACTTTGACTTTTAGGGGAAGCCCCAGACGCTATTGCGCCCGAATATTTTCAACGAAAGGCACACATTGTTTTATGCCGTGCAGCGTTTTTTACGCGTTGACATTTATAATGGACGGAACCGTTTTACCAAAGCGGTTCGCCATGCTTTTCCATGAGAAAACTTGCGGCTTTGAGAAGCCTTGCATCAGGAGCAATGTGGCGGATAAACATGGAAAGATCACGTCGCATCCGCTCGATCGGGCAACGTTCGATGAAGGCTTCCATACCAAGCGATTTTTCGCAGAGGTTAAGAATTCTGACGCACACATCCTCCATCTGGTCATGCGCCAGAAGGCAGGCCAAAACCGCATCGTCAACATTAGTCTTCGTTGGTTTGCGCGTAGCTTCTTCGACAAGACACGCAGTTTTAAGAAGCATTGCAGAAGCCGCCAATGTTTCCGATCTTGCTTTTGCAAGGCGCGTTAGCTGGAACGGGTCATCAAGGCGGTTCTTTTTGATGAGCATTTCGCGCCAGGTATCTATAATGGCTTCGGCTCCACCGAGATGGGCCACACTATGGCGCCAGACGCCGCCGATATAATGGGGTTCCAGATGAAAATCGCCAGGTTTTCCTAAAAGATCGCTTTTTCTTATTTCCATATCCGAGAAATCGAATGAACCGGTAAGAGTGGGACGCATGCCTGAAGCATCCCAGTATTCGATATTTTGTCGGGCGGCATCAGTGACATCTACCACAGCAAGCTGGTCGCAATCATCGTCGTCGTTCCTTAAACGTACAATTGCAAATTCAACCATTCCCAAGCCGGTTACCAGACGTTTTACTCCATGGAGCCTGATTTTTCCGTTCGGCAAAGTGGTAAATCTCAAAGGTTGATTGAGACTGGCACCCCAAACTCCCAAAAGAGCACCTTCCTTGACCTTGGAAAAAATGGTTTTTCTTAAGCGGTTTTCGGCATAGAGCTCGATAAGACGCACGGCATGAAGATGCCCCTCGAAAAGACGAGCGAGTGACAGATTGGCTTTGCCAAGCCTGCGTAAAAAATCGAATGCGGCTTTGGTTTCATCTTCATTTTTTGTCAAAGCCCAATTGCTTCCACCGAGCTTTTTGGGCAAACAGGCACAAAGAGCGCCGCTTTCATTCAATCGTTGCAAATCGACCGTCAGCCCATATTCTTCCACATGGTCGGCACTTTCCGAAATGAGGTCGAATAAGGCTCTGTTATCCGTGGACATTGGCGTTTCTATAAACATTTTAGAAAATCTCTTTAAGAGAAAATAGTTTGAAACTAAAATGCTCAGTGATTGAAGAAATTCAAAAACAAAACGGAAAAAAGCACATTCGGGCCCGATTAGGCTTTGTTTTTCTCGATGTTTCATTAAATTGCCGGAATTTAATAGAGTTTCTGTATCAAAACCGGTCAGATTTGAAACTGAATTCGGCAAGTACCGGTAGATGATCGGAACCAAAAGAAGAAAGACGTTTAACGTTTATAAGGTTGATATTCTGGGATAGCAAAATCTGGTCAATGGGGAGGCCGAAATAGGGCCGTAAAGGGGCAGAAAAGTTATATGAGAGCCATGTTGGACCGATGCCGGAAACGTGACTTGTACCGGTCAGTCTTTCCATTCTGGAAACGGTGTTGCTCCATGATACGCTATTAAAGTCCCCTGCAACGATCCGTTGCGAAAATTTGTGCTCGATATCATTTTTGAACGCACCCGTTTCCAGTTCATTTAATTGTAAATTCTGCCCGAATGGCCAAGGCCAGGCAAGATGAACGGAGACAATCTCAAGAGGAGGGTGAGTTGGATTATCTCTCTGTAATTTTATTTTTGCTACATAACCACGAGTCGTTGTCGCATTGTAACATGTGACAATTGGAGAGTTGGAAAAACCGTAACGTGATAAAAATTTGTCTGACAGGATAACGCCTGTCGTGCCTGCGCGATCATTGTCGGCCATACAACCGATAATTTTCAAATCGTTGTTTTGAAAAAAGTTGCGCCATTTTGCAGATGCTTCCTGCACTGTGATAATATCAGGCTTTTCTTTTTCTATAAGAGCTAACAATTTTTCCGGCGTTTGATTGTCAAAACGTAAATTGGCTTGCAGCAGTTTTAAAGTCGGGCTTTCCAGCATTCCGGAAGTTGGTGAAACGCCGCCATCATTCAAGCTTAAACCGATAAGGGCAGCCACAAATATTATCGGAAAAACCGCTTGTTGCCGAAGTTTTGTGAAAACAAGAGGAAAAGCCAGTAAAATAGTAAAAAATGCGAGTGGAATGCGGATATCGGCAAGTGAATCAAAAAGCGGATGAAAAGCTGTGAATAAACTCGCAAATAATGGCAAAGTCGACAAAACAACGACAATAAACCAAATAAGGGCAAGAGTCTGACAAACGGATTTTCCGGAATGTTTACCCATTTTGATTGCCGTCTAAAAAGCGGCACAAGCCAACCATTAATTCGTCGATTGACTTGCCAGGGGAGCAAAAATCGGCTTTGCATAGGCCGGAGTCTTGGCATGGAACAAAGCAAATGCGCCTAAAACCGCCACAAAAACCAAAGTCAAAAACAATATAGAAAAGCGACGAATCAGCATAATTTGGCTCCCTTCGTTAACCATATTGCATAATTTACTTCGTCTGAAACCAGTTATCTTTATCAGACAGCATTTCTCTACAGTATTTTCAGTGATCTGATGGTTTTGCGCAACACCTTTTAGATGAGTCAAGTTTGGCTGCCACCCTGAACGGGTGGATGACTGGATTGGCATTAAGGCCCAATCATTGGCTTAATTTCTCAAGAGTTGCAGCTTTTATTTGTCATTTGTCTGCCAGCTTTTTAAAACTTTGATAGATGAACGATTCACATTTTGCGTTTTAAAAAATTATGTGTCGAGATGAAAAACGTTGAGTTGATTGCGATAGATATGTTCCATATCTTTTGAAAAACAACAAAAAACGACTGTTTGAGGAAAATTATTATTTTCCAAAAACCGGGCAGTGGTAAAAATAGCAATTTTCGCCGCTTGCTTGTGGGGATAGCCGTAGACACCGGCTGAAATTGCAGGAAATGCGATAGATCGGAATTGCTTATTTTTCGCAATCAAAAGAGAATTTTCATAGCATGAATGAAGTTTTTCTGCTTCGTGGTTAACGCCGCCGTACCAGATCGGTCCGACTGTGTGGATAATGTAGCGGGCGGGCAGGCGATAAGCTTTTGTGAGCTTTGCTTCACCTGTTTTACACCCATTAAGCGCCTTGCATTCGATAAGTAGTTCGGGGCCAGCTGCCTTATGAATTGCGCCATCCACTCCGCCGCCGCCAAGAAGGGTTGTGTTGGCCGCGTTTACAATGGCATCAACATTGAGTGTCGTAATGTCACCACAAATGACGGAAATACGATTTTTTTCTATCATCAACTATTTCCCCTTCGTTTAGAAATTCCGGTTGATTTTAATTCGGTCCTTTTCAAGTGGAGTGGAATTAGCCAAAAAGCCCTAGAAAAATCTATAAAAATGAAGCAGTAAATCGGGCAGTGCTTGAAGACACCCATTTAACTTTTTGAAAAAGGAACAGCACGTTCCAGCAACAATTGGTAGACATAGTTTTTCGCGGTTTTGACTGCATCTTCCAATGAGCCACCGTTGGCTATTCCGCAGGCGATTGCGGTTGATAAGGTGCATCCTGTCCCTCGCATCGTTGCATCAACCCGTAGATTCGAGAAATTGCTGATTTTTTTAGAGGAAACGAGACTATCCATCGCGATATCTCCCGTTTCATGCCCGCCTTTTGCAAGAATATATTTGGAGCCGGAGGCTAATAGTTTTTTTGCTTGCTCAATAGTTTGGGAGTGCTTTTCGGAAAGTTTTTCACCGGTCAAAGCAGCAAGCTCGGGAAGATTAGGCGTAACAAGATAACAATATTTTAACAGCTTTTCTTTGATGATCGTTACTGTTTTTTCGTCTGCAAGGACGCCGCCGGATGAAGCGCGGATGACCGGATCAAGTATAACCGGAATGTTAGAAAAATTGTCGAGAACGCTGCATATTGCTTCGACGATTTCAGGTGATCCCGTCATTCCCACTTTAACAGCCGAAATTTTATCCGACTGGAGTGCGGCCAACATTTGCCCGCGGATAATGTCTCCATTCATCGGCAGCTTTGTTTCGACGTGGTGGTCATCCTGCACATTGACGGAAGTGACAGCAAGCCCCGTTCTGACCGAAAAGTGGCTTGCTGTTTCGATATCACGGACGATTCCCGCGCCACCCGTTGGATCAGTTCCGGCAACAATAAGTATTTTCGGCATCAGCGCCATTTTTGTGTTGCTTCCAACCATTGTTTTACGCGGTCTTCGGGTTTTTCGTTCATGGCAATATCGGTTACCACGGCAGCACTATCGGCACCGGCTTCCAATACAACCTTGGCGCGTTCCGGATTTAATCCGCCGATTGCAACCAGCGGAAGATCACCAACGAGTTTTTTCCAGCGGGTTACTTTTTCCAAACCTTGAGGTTGCCATTTCATCTTTTTCAATATGGTTTGATAGACCGGCCCTAAAGCGACATAATCCGGTTTGGCTGCAAGCGCTTTATTAAGCTCGCTTGCATCATGGGTGCTGACACCGAGCTTCAATCCTGCTTTCTTTATTTTGTCGACATTGGCGGCGACGAGATCTTCCTGCCCGAGATGAATAAAATCACATTTCTCTTCAATTGCCGCTTCCCAGTAATCGTTAATAATCAATTGACAGTGAAATTGTTTGCAAACAAGTTTTGCCCTCTGGATATGCTGGTGAAGGACCTCCGAAGGAACGTTTTTCATGCGCAATTGCACCAGCTTGACGCCAAGCGGTATGAGCTTCTCAATCCAGTCTGCACTATCAACTATGAGATAAAAGGGATCCAATTTAATCAAAACACTGCCTTTCCAAACACCGGTGTTGAAGGCACAGCAACATCTCGTGGTTCCAACATTCCGGCTTTATATGCACTTTGTCCGGCTTTTATAGCATTTGCAAACGCTTCCGCCATCAATACCGGATCACCAGCCTTGGCGACGGCTGTATTGAGCAATACACCATCATAACCGAGTTCCATAGCTTTAGCCGCATGTGACGGGCGACCAATTCCGGCATCCACAATCAAAGAAAGCTCCGGAAAATTGGCACGGATTGTACGCAAGCCGTCTACATCTCTTGGTCCTTGTGCCGATCCGATAGGGGCACACCAAGGCATAATGACACGACATCCTGCATCAGCTAGCTTGTCTGCAACAATGAGGTCATCTGTCGTATAGGGAAAGACTTGAAATCCATCTTCGTTAAGAATGCGGGCAGCATCTACCAAAGCAAATACATCCGGCTGCAATGTGTCGGCATTGCCGATGACTTCCAGTTTTATCCAGGGCGTTTTGAAAAGGTCACGCGCCATATGCGCCGTCGTGACAGCTTCTTTTACTGTAAAGCATCCAGCTGTGTTGGGTAAAATGGATACTCCGAGGGATTGGATAAGAGAAAAAAACTGTCCCCCTTGCTTTCCGCCTGCGGTTTCGCGACGCAGAGAGACCGTTACAACCTCTGTATGGGAAGCGCGAATTGCGTCTTCAAGAATTTTGGGCGATGGATATTGTGCCGTTCCCAACAAAAGATGGGACGAAAATTTTTTATCATAAAGTTCAAGCAACGTGCTCAACCTCCCTGCATAGGGCTTAGAATTTCAATTCTATCGCCATTTTCTAATCTGAAATGTTCGCGCTCGCTTTCGCTAACAAGCTCGGCATTGACCGCTGTCGCAAGCCAATTACCTTCATAATCAAGCTCCTTTAAAAGAGCCGAAAGCGTTTCAGCACTTACGTTCTTTTCTTCGCCATTAACGAATAACTGCATTTCTATCAGCCCATCACAATTTCGGTCACCTGACGGGCCATCTCGGGCGAGATGAGGTATCCGTGGCGATGCATTCCGTTGACATAAATGTGGTTTCCGTCCTGTTTTACTCGCGGAAAATTATCCTCATAGGCAGGGCGTACGCCAACTCCGATTTCTACGATATCGGCTTCGCCAAAGGATGGATGAATAGTGTAGGCGGCATTTAAAAAATCCATCATCGAATGCGCGGTAATCGGCCGATCATCATTGCTTTCAATCATGGTTGCACCGATCATAAAAATTCCGTTGTCTCTGGGTACAATATAAAGCGGAATTCGCGGATGAACGAGCCTGATCGGTCTTGAAAAGGAAATATCTGTATTGTGCACAAGCAACATTTCGCCGCGAACACCACGCATGTCTTTATCCTGTCCAAGACGGGCGATACCTGTTGCATCGACGATAAAATCAAAACCGTCTTCACTTGCTCCAACGTCAACAAAATGCGCGTTCATATCAGCCAATTTTTGTTTTAAAGCCAATAATGCTTTTCGAGGATCAATATGGCCTTCTGTTTCATAAAACAAACCGCGATTGAAACGCCCGGCAAGGTCGGGCTCCAATTTTGCAATTTCATCTCCATCAATTATGCGATGACCGCCGGTGCGTTCTGAAAAACGTTTCAATTCTGCGCTGTCCCTTTGAGGCGCAACAACGAGAGTACCATTATGTTTCACAAGATCAGGCAGAGTTTCAGCCCACCATTTCATTGTCTCTAACCCCAGTTCTTCGACGCGTGCTTCGGCACTTTCGCGTTCGCAATAGGGGGCAAGCATCCCGCCGGCATACCAGCTTGCTGCGCCACGGGGAGAATCTGCCGGAGCCGATATTGTTATTTCCGCTCCCGCTTTTGCCAACATATAGGCGCTGGTCAAGCCGGCAACGCCACATCCTCTGACAAGTATTTTCTTGTTCTTTTTTTGCATTTGCATCATCCACAATCACATGAGGTTGCAAGGAAAATTGCAACCCCGGTCAAGCCGGAATGAACCAGATGCGTGGTATCCGGAATGTAAATTCTCGGAACACAAACTAAAACCGGACAGGAATGATTGAAAATCAAATGACTGCTGTTCGTCGAGCATGTCAAACATAAACACCATCCCTCCGCCAGTCCTAACTGGTTCAGGTTCAATGGGTCACTGTAATGATCAGACTTCAATCATTCTCGATACAGACTCTCAGCCCCAAAAGGCTCCCCAAGGTTGGATGCATGTTTGGCTTAAAAGGTTATTTTGTCAACATCTATAAAGCATGATTGAATGAATGTTGCAAAAGAACGCGACTTTTCCTTGAACACATACATCTTTAAACGCAGTATTCAAAATTTGTAGAACAGTGAAAAGTTACGATGGCGATTTGATACCTTAATTGTCTTCTTTTTCAAAAGGCAAAAATGCAGCAATGATCAACAAAAGCCAACCGAGAATGTTGATTGTGCCACCAAGCGGAGCGGCATAGGGAAATAGACGTGTTTCAGCGAATTCGCGGCACATAATATCCGAGGCGAAGAGTGCAACGCCAATGATGATGAAAAAGCCTGAAAGACGCATAACGATGTTTGTTTTTGTTGCAACAGAAAGTCCCAGCAATGCTGCAGCATTACCAAGAAGCACAGGTGCCACGGCTTCGTAATAGCCACCAATATGCGATGCGGCAGCGTAAGCAGCAATACCGCCGGCACCATAGAGGCCGGAAAAGCCGCATAATATACGTTTATTCAGATTAGACATATTTCTCACCCCTTATTTGCCGCGTCGAGCGCGGATGCAAAAGCTTCTGCAAAAAGATCAATCTCTTTTTGGGGACCGACGCTCACTCTTATGAGCCGATCTAGAACAGGGACGAAAGGCTTACGCACGAATATTGCTCGCCTTGTAAGTTCGTCGAGAACGTTTTTTGCAAATTTTCCATCACGTCCACAGTCGATTGCGACAAAGTTTGTCGCTGATGGTAACGTTTTTAATCCATGACTTTCAGCAATTTTTACAATTTCATTTTTTGCATTGTCTATTTTTCTTATCACTTCATCCAGGTATTTCCGGTCTGCCAAGGCATGGAAAGCCGCAATTTGTGCCATTTTGTTGACAGAAAAATGGTCCCGTACTTTATCGAACATGCCGATGAGTTCAGCTGGTCCTATTACATAGCCACAGCGCAATCCGGCAAGTCCGTAAACTTTGGAAAAGGTGCGCATACGCAAGACATTAGGCCAAATTTTGGACATTTCTGGCAACTCGTCTTTCGGTGCGAGTTCTCCATAAGCTTCATCAAGAACCAACAAGGTTGTTTTCGGCAAACTCGTGATAAAAGACTCTATCTCATTTTTATTATGCCATGTTCCCAACGGATTATCCGGATTTGCGAGATAAACAATTTTTGCTTTATGTTTATGAGCCGCGTCAGATAGAGCATGAAGATCGGATTTGTCGTTTGAATAAAGGACATTCACCAGTTTCCCGCCAAAACCGGCTACATGATAGTTGAACGTCGGATAACCGCCAAGGGAATTGATGACAACATCACCATGCTCGATATATTGCCGCACAATCAATCCCAATAATGAATCAACGCCAGGGCCAACAGTCAATTGATCAGGCTTCAAACCATATAAAGTAGCGAGAGCATTTATGAGGTCATAGTTTTCCGGGTCACCATATTTCCAGACCTCACTTTTAGATTGCTGTAGCGCGTTGATGACTGATGGCGCAGGTCCGAAGCCATTTTCATTGGCTCCCAATCGGGCGCGAAATAAACGACCGGTTTTCCGTTCAATTGATTCCGGTCCTGTAAAGGGAACGGTTGATGGAAGAGACGCAACAAGCGGCGTAACAGCCGGGAACTCATATTTTGCAGACATTGTTTATTCCAATTAAAACGGCAACAGGCAAAAGCGCATTTCGGCATAACTAGCACAAAACCCCCTTGCTCTGAATATCAATAAATCGTTATGACTCGGAATTAAATAATGAATTTTGAACTTCCTATCAATTTCACATTATGCAAAATACGGTTTTTCAGTTTGCCAGATTTTAATTATATGTATTAAATAATACGCCGCCATTTACGACGAATAGAATTGTAAGTGATATACTTGTTAAAATTTCACATAAATAAGTAAAATAAAAAAATTAAACGAGTGGTTTAATTTATAACTTATATAAAATTAATATAAGAATTATCTTTTATCAGAATTTAAAAAATATCCGGATTTAAAAATAGCCGACAATCTTTTTAAAAAAATTCAAACCGATTCTGTAAATATTTTCGCTCACGCAAATTATCGTAAAATATTTTTTATCGCATTCCCTAAGGCCTGAAAATAAAATCTCTAACCGGATTGTACAAAAATTCCCTGAATGTCGTAGGACAAAAGGAATGAACATACTCGCTTGTTACCTTTTTACGCCAGTAATCATGGACGGTTCATATCAGAAACCGTTTTATCCTAAGTGAGTTATAAACTGTGGCAAGCAAGTCGATGAGAATAACACCGCTAGACGAGCAAATTAGGCGGCAGATTCCTCATAAAAATATCTTGCCGACGGCATGGGCAATCTCGAAGGCGATTAGCAAAAGTAGAGAAAACTGCTGCAAAGTTTGGCAATCAAGTCAACTAGCCCGATATATCAATTTTTTCAAAGCCACTTTAAAAACTGATCAGGCATAAAAAAACCGGTGGTAAAACCACCGGTTCTTATTTCCAATCCAATTAAGAATTAGAACGAACGTTGGATACGAACCATACCCTGGAAAGCATCCTGCCCCTTGAGGGAGTCAACATACTTAATTGTATTGGCGTCGTTACGTTTACTGTAATCATTATCCCAAGAAACATAGGTCAATTCAGGAGTAATGACGAGACCCGGTACCAATTCATACTTCACGTTAACAGATGCAGCGAATGTATCTGTATCGTCGTAAGAAACTTGAGCGTTGAAGCTGGTCTTTTTGTTGAATTTAAAGGTAGTACCACCCCAAACAGACCAGTCACCACCCCAATCACCATAGATCGAGTTAACCTGGCGATAAATACCATATTTGGTTACGCCATTCTTGTCTCTGTAAGAATGTCTATATCCATTACTATCTTTAGGACCATAGGTATCATCTTCGATATATGTATCGTCGGCAGACTTATACCCCCCCATAACCCAAACGCTCCATTGATCGGTAACGTTCAAATCCAAGCGAGCTTTGGCAGCCCATTCTTCATAATATGCGTCGTAAGCACCAACAACGGAAACACCGCCCCAGCCTTGAACGAATTTCAAGCCGCCAACAACATTCGGTGTATAATCGTCGATTTTTCCGCTAAGTTTATGCTTTTTAGAGTCTACATCACCATTTGCGTTACGGAAATATTTATAACCGTAACCGAGATCATTATCATTAACCTTATCAACATCATCGTTGCCTTGTTCAACACCCAAGATAGCGGAGAAACCGTTTCCTGCGTTGAATGTGTAGCTGATAACATTGGTGCGTGTGTAAGCCATCGGGTTTACGATATCGTCATTGATGACGTTACCATAGTAACCTGTCCAATGGTTGAAGATGGATTCATCAAGACCAACGCGGATGCCACCGAGTTCGATGAAAGCAAAGCGGAGCTGACCACCAGCGGAATCACCCTTGTGATCCCATTCTGCGCCTTCGTCCCACTGCGAACGCAATTCGATGAATGTGCGCAATGTACCGAGTTCTGTTTCGGAAGCCGTGTGGAAACGGAGTGTTGCACGTGTACGCCATGCGTAAGTATCACGATCAATGTCGCCACGTTTACGGGCACCAGGATTATCGCCGCCCTTGATGTCTGCACGGACATAGCCCGAAATACGCATGCAAGTCTCGGTTCCGGGAATGTAGAAGTATCCTTCACCATACGCGTCGCAAACGCGTACATATTCAACGGGTTCCGGCTCTGCAACGACGACATCAGCTGCACGAGCGCCAGAAACTGCAATGAGAGCTGCAGCGGAGCCGAGAAGAAGGCTCTTAATGTTCATATCTGACCTCCAGTCAAAGTTAAAATTGGGTCGGGTTCACGAAGTTCAGAAAGTTGAATCCCGATCCCCTTAACCGAAAAAGTCGCACGCAAGCGCTCCTTCTTCATGAATTGAACATACCTGACATGAAGTTCGATTCAACAGCGAATTAGGGAAAACGCCCTCTCGACCCCCTGTATCATCAAGCGTTGTTGCAAAAATGACACAAAAATATATCAATCAAGCCATTTTGTTTGTGGATAATTAACCATATTTTTCGTGTTAATTTTTCATTAACCGCTGATTTTGACCACTTGTATACGATCATTTTCGAGTCGAACAATACATTCTTCTCGATATGAAACAGATTTTCCATTATTGCACAAAATGACCACGTTTTAGGCTAAACATATAACCCGGCGTCAGCTTTCGATGACGCCCATCACATTTGTAGATGAGCGACGATTTAATGATGAGAGACGCGCAACGGTCTTCTTATTAATCTAAAAACGGAAACTGGATGATCCTAATCCACTCTGAACAGAACAGGAGAACGTTTAGCTGACGGCTGTTTCATAAAAGTCGGGAAAGAATGTTTGAAACGAAAACACTGCTCCATGTGCCAAGATGAATTCATGACCGTCCAGTCACAAGTAAGTTAACCCATTCAACATATAAGATGTGAGTAATCCAAGCTGCGAGATCGAAAGAACCGATTTGATCAAACGGCATAACACTGCCGTGTACGATACTTAATGCTATGTTGGTGGAAAGTTGGCAGTGACTTTAACAAGAATGTGGGCGGTGTCATTGAGCCTTGCCGTTAAGGTACTATTAATAAGTAGGAGGCGCATTCAAGGGGGGGCGATTAATATGTATAAAATTTTAGAAAATCGTGAAAATCGCTTGAACTTCCGTGAAAGAATGTTTATTGGCTGCTCTCGGAGAGGTGGCCGAGTGGTCGAAGGCGCTCCCCTGCTAAGGGAGTAGAGCTCAAAAGGCTCTCGAGGGTTCGAATCCCTTCTTCTCCGCCATAACTCAATAAAAAACTATTTAAAGTCAACAAGTTGAACTTTTTTATAGTTTGTCTATCCCCCATCTCATCCCTCAACAAAAAGGACTAATCATTTCGGGGCTTGTCTCCGGATAACAGCGGTGTAGCAATCAATCGGTGCTTTATGTCAGGAATTTAATGTAAATCCGGCAAGCCGGAAAAGATTTATCAGCCGGACATAAAAATCGAACCAAATGTAAAATTTATTATGCGGCAAAATTTATCATGTCTGTGGCATTACATTGCATTTATTACCCGCAAAATCATCTCTTTGTCTCATTGCTCCCTATGCTATTTTTAGCATCGACTTTTATCCGCATTTAAACTCCGGAACTTCTGCCGATCTGCTTTTGTAACAATCGTCGATATTGACGGGCAGTCTTGAGGAACAGACAAAAGTTGAAACCGAAGCTCGTAGCATAAGAGGATTTTGATAGGAAATAGAGATCTGATGCGGTGCTCAACTAATGACAGAACATTTTTCGAATGCTGTAGGTTGTTGCGGTGTGCTGTCAATATTGATCTATTATTGCGATACCAACCAATTTTTATGCAGAGATTGGAAAACAGTTTGTTTTTTTGCTTCCGGTCTTTTTCGTTGTTTACAAATTATAATTAGTCATGACCGTAAAAAAGTGTGTCAGTATATATTAGGAAATTGAATTATTGATCAGTCTTTCTCCTGGTGAAGATAATAAATAAAAAAGTGAAAATTCTTGCGTGCTTTTTTGGAGTAATTGCGTAGCGAGACAAAACAATATAAATCTCGATCATATTTTTAATCTGTTAAAAATTGTCAGAAAATCCATATGAGTACAGAGCAAAACACTGGAATTATAGACTACAAACATTCCAAACAACCATCTGGAAACAGTGGCGAATTACGCGCCCTCATTGAATTGGAGGGAAATTTTATTATTCCGGGTTATCAACGTGGTTACCGATGGAATGGCCAGCAAATTTATGATTTTTTAAATGATATTTTCGAGTTTTACGAACAATTCAAGAATGGAAAAGAAAATAAAATCTATTTTCTTCAACCTGTTGTAGTTATGGAGAACTATAACGAGGGAACAGATAATGATGAAAAAGAAAACGAACCCGAAATAAACATTGTTGACGGGCAACAACGTTTAACAACAGTGCTTTTATTAAATTCGATTCTTTTAAACAAGTTAAACAAGTACGTACCGAAAAATACTGATTACAATTTTTCCAATGATAGCCCGATAAAAATCGCCAAACCACGTCACAATATTAATAAAAACAAATTTATTAACTATACATTAACCATTAATACACGCGAAGAAAGTGATGAATTTTTAAAACGTATAGCAAAGGGTATAAAACCGACAGAAAAAGAATGCGATAGTATCGATTTATATTTTCTCTATAATGCTTACGATGAAATAAGAAGATATATTATTAATAACGTAGACAAGAATATCAATTGGATAGAATTTTATAGGATATTTGCTAATCAGGTAAAAGTACTTTGGTACGTAATTGACAATAGCGACTCCGGTGGTGAAATAGCTGCATTTACACGTTTGAATAGCGGAAAAATTCCCTTGACAAATGCCGAGCTAAGCCGCGCAGCACTCCTCAATCCTGCTTATTACAAATCGGAAAATGACAAAGACGATAATGCAAACTTGCCGGATATTAAAACGGAACGTGGCTTGATTAGCATTGGGTGGGATAATTTCGAATATGAGTTGCGAAAACCGGAATTTTGGGGATTTCTCGGTTTTTCGGAAAATGACTGTTCGTCGAATGTTAAAGATCAACGAAACAAAAGCTTTGAAGACGAACGTTATCAAACGCGCATAGATTTTCTTCTGGATTTTCATTTTTCCCAAAAAAATAAAGATGAAGATAATACCAAAAATAAAGATGAAGATAATACCGAAAATAGCGATCGAGATAGAAATCTTCCTCCTTTTATAAAACTCGAAGACGAATTGAAAAAAGCTAAAAAGAATAATTTTTCTACTAATAATGTAAAGCAGATATGGGAATCAATCCAGCTTGATCTATGGAAGTTACAAACCTGGTATGACGATAATGACCTTTATCATTGGATTGGTTATTTATTTGCTGAAAAACGAATGAATCCTGACCTGTTTTCGAAATTTAAAGATCTTAAAAAAGACGAGTTAAAGGAAGAAGTTAAAGGTTATATCGCAAGTTTTTATCGGGATTTGGATACAGCTCTGGAATATACTTACGATACCAATGAACCGGGATGCGAAAGGCTCCTGTTTTTATACAATGTAGAATATGTGAGAAGTATGAAAACAACCGGCACAAAGCACCGATATGACTTCTCGGCCCATCATCAAAAGAAATGGACAATAGAGCACATCAACGCGCAAAATGTTGAGGGACTCAACACAAAAGAACAATGGTTGATTTGGTTAAAAAGCCATCGGGGAGTGTTGGACAGTCGTGTTCAGATTGAGGAAAACAAGAAAAAAGAACTGATCGGGCGCGTGAATGAATTGATCGATAAGCTCAAACGTTCCGAGCAGTCAAAATCGTCAGACCTGGGAAATGAGTTTTTGAAGCTGTCCAATGATATAGTGGCAGAAATTAATCCGGCAGATGACTATGGCACCAGGGACTTACACGAGCTGTCGAACCTTGCACTTCTTGACGGTTCGGCAAACAGTGTTCTGAACAATTCGATTTTTCGTGTCAAACAGAACAAAATTATTGAAGAAATGAAACAAGGCAATTTCATTCCACCCGCTACACAAGCTGTATTCTTGCGCTTGTTTAGCATGGAAGAACAAGATCATCTATATTGGACAGCAAAAGATCGTAAAGCATACCTCGGTGACATCAAAGAAAAACTAACGTACTTATTGGGATGAAAATAATGGGGAGTGGCAAGGTTCAAAGCTTTTATCAACTTTTGCAAGAAACTGAAGTTGTTATCCCGATGATACAACGTGATTATGCGCAAGGACGTCTTACCGAAAAAGTGAAGTCTATTCGCCACGAATTTTTGGATGCACTTTATAAGGCGTGTAAAGAGAAAAAGCCGCTACATCTCGATTTTATCTATGGGGAGGAAGATGAAGGATTTTTCAAGCCATTTGATGGGCAACAACGGCTGACTACATTGTATTTGTTGCACTGGTATGCGGCAGTAAAAGCGGAAAAATTAGCCGAGGAAAAGGAATTTTTTAACCGCTTTGGTTATGAAATTCGTGAAAGCACGAGGGTATTTATTAAAAAGCTTAATAATGAAGTCGTTTTTTCATCGGAACAGCTTTCCGACGGCAACGATATTTCGTCAATTATTAAAAATGCTCGCTGGTATGTTTCCAGATGGGAATTGGATCAATCAATATCCGGTATGCTGGTCATGCTGGATGCGATTCATACAAAATTTAAAGATATTCCGGACCTTTGGAAAATATTAACTGGCGAGCCGCCGCTTATCACATTTTTTTACAAGCCATTGCAGGATCTGTCTTTGTCAAGCGATGAAATATACATAAAAATGAACGCGCGCGGCAAACAGTTGACCGAACTGGAAAATTTCAAAGCGAAATTTGTGGAACTGCTGAGAGAAAAATCCTTGAGAGGTGAACTGGAAACCAACACGCCATTGGACGAGATCGAACGATGTTTTGATACGACATGGATACAAATTTTTTGGGATAATGTTCGTCAACGCGGTGACGCCGGCCCAACTCATTCAGAAAGTAACCGCGGTAAAATTGATGAAGCAATTTTATGCGACGATGCATTTGCGCGTTTTTTGCGTTATATCGGCATCATTTTATATCTCTTAGCTGAACAGGAAGTCCCTTCCGAAGATAATGAAGCAATAAATCCGCCAGACGATTTCCGAACTATGAAATTGTTTGCGATATTTAAGCATGTCGTAGAAACAAAATCTTTTTTATCAAACATAGATGGTAATAATATTGACGGATTAAAACGTTTACTCGACGGAATAAACGACATCGGTAACGATGAAATAGACAAGATATTCAAAAAAATTTTTTATAAAAAGAAGATGAATGTTAGAGACGAACATGGTGAATCGTCGTCAAAAATCGCACTCTATAACATAGAAGAAAATAAAGATGTAAATATATTTAGTAATTTAATAAACAATGAAAAGGAAGAAACAATTTATTACCAACTTCTTTTATTTGCATTTCTATTATTAATATGGAGGAAAATTTCTCATGATAAGGATGCGAAGTTGGCGATTAATGAGGATGATATAATAAGGATGAGGGAGGCGCTGCGTCCCATTCGCAATCTTCTTGAGAATTCAGCTTCCGATCTTCGATATGAAAAATATCCGTCTCAATTACGTTTAATGGTGAAGTTTATTTTGAATGATCGTTCAAGTGAAAATGAGGATAGTGTTTCACCCGATCTGTCGGATAATGGTTCACCGGACGGAGTCGACAACAAAAACGAATGGATCAGGGAAAGCAGTTTCAATGTTTATCAAATAAATGAAGAAGCGGTAAAATTGAAACTGCGCCGGGAACATAAAGATGATGAAAAATTGCTGAACGCATTGAACCGGCTTGAAAATCACGAATTTTTCCGTGGTAATTTAGGCGCATTTTCTCTGTGCGAACAGCAGGAAACAGAAGAGCGTGAGCAGCCGGAGCCAGAAAAGTTTATCTGCTTTGATCGTAAAATTATAGAGGCAGGAGATAAACTTTTCAGTCACTTTGCGGACAATTCCGACAGTGAGTTACTAAAAAACTCCTTATTATGCGAAGCCGATTACGCATGGCAAACCGGTTCCTACTTTACCTATGGAGCAAGAGAGAGCGGTGGGCATTGGAACGATATATTCAGCAGAAGCATATATAATCAAAGGATGGATTGTCGGCGAGCAGTCACAAAATTATGCCGCTATATTGCAGAACAGAGCGAAACGGAAAAAGAAATAGAAGATATACTTTATGAAAAAAATAAAGAATGGCTTATAGAGTGCGAGCAGTCTGAAGAACTTTGCTGGAGATATTATTTAGTAAAATATTCGGATCTTTTTATACCGAAGGAGTCAAAATATAAGCTATTGAGATGTAAAGAATACGGTCATATATTTACCAGCAATGTATATTTTAAAAAGAATGTGAGAGTGTATTGGAACCCGTTTCTATTTTCTGTTGCTGAAAAAATGAAGCAGGAATTGGATAAAGAAATAGAATTTTTACCGTGCGGGCCTCGGGATGAAAGACCGGAACGCGATTTTGAGGATGAAGGTCTGGAAATAGAAAAAGGAGTTTATCTCCATGGGGTCGAAACCGGTTGGCAGCTATCATCTTCACCGACAAATAGAGATCAGTGTAGCGACGAGCTAAAAATGCGCTTTAGAGACGAAAATGATCTCGCTCCATTATTCAATAATGATGATGTTAAGTCGTCTGACCCCGAAAAAGACCAAGGAATTATAGTACTGAGAGGGAAGGATAATAATTTGGCTCTGACAGATAATGAAGAAAAAGACACCTGTCGGCTGTATGACAAAGTCGATCGTATTGATTACATTGTCAAATTTTTCAAAAATCGTTTAAATTAAATGATGGTGATAACCATCATGGGATAGCTTTCAATATCACAAGGTATTCTGGACACGTTTTATGTAGACAAATCGGAATGTTTGAGGGATTTTGGAAGGCAAGCGTCTTAGCCGGTTTGCCGTATTGTTGAAAACTGAAAAATTATCTGAATATTTTGAACATGATGGTAATTTTTATATCCTGATTTATGCTGCGGGCAACTGTGGGTTCATGATCTTGAATTCATTTACTGTTGTAAACGGACACTTTTCCTGTTCCGCTTTTTTTGCTCGGCTTCAGAGTGTGAAAAATTTGTTTCAACCGTATATAGTCTGTTGTCTTTAACCTTATCTACCGAATTTTCGATTTGACAGTGCTCAAATTACCGTAATTGCATCTGAGCTTTTTCAAATATCAACCAGCAACTGTTTGGAAACGCACATTAATGTCATTACACACCGTTAATTCCATCCCATTATATGTGCGGAGCCAAAGACGTTTTGACTGCTAAAGAACAGTTACCGATTTTTGCAAAAATCGATCTGGCGTATTTAAAAAAACGAGTGAAAGAATTACATGTTTTTCGCCGCTTCGGGTTTTTCTGGAGAGAAAACGCTGGCACGGTGCGCATTGAAGGTCATGCATTGAAATATTCATAGATAAGGTGATTATTTTCAAAAGTTCCTGAAGCCGCGTTTCCTGATAAACTATCAATTAAAAGCGTGGCCGTTCAAAAAAGATAAAGCAACAGAGGCATAGCGGAGGCGCCGCATCTAACGTCTGATTTTACCCGTCCATAAAAGTATAAGAGCAATAATAACAGGCAACATAAAATAAGCGGGCAGTGTTGCGGGATAAACCCCGTATGAAACAAGAACGCCGCCAATCATCGAACCTATCGACCCTCCGAGATATACAGATGATTGGTTTAAACCGACCGCCAGATTACCATCGCCTTTATCCTCTCTGATTTTTAATAGCTCGTTGTTCTGGGGGACTTGCAGCGCCCAGCCAACCGCACCCCATATAATGAGGGGCAATGCGATCAGCGGCAGATAGATATGTGACAGTAAAGCCAAGCCGAGAAATGACAGCAAAAGCAATCCGAGAATAATGAACAGGATTTTTTTCAGATCATAGTCATCGACAAAATATCCGATCAGAATGCTTCCACAAACGCCCCCTAAACCCCAATACCATAAATAAACCGTGACGTAGGCCTCTTTATCTACGGCGCTTACAAATGGAGATAGGAAAGTATACATTCCCAAGCTCGATATTGCTGCAAAAAGAGAGATCAATATAACTCTCACAACAGGCCATTCAGATAAAAGAGCAAATCGGGATTTTTCGGATTTTATCATTGTTGACGGCAGGGCCGGTAAACATAGATATAAACCAATGAAAGCGATACCGCCCAAAATGCTCACAATTATCATAGCGCTACGCCAACCGAAATGATCGGCTATAACGAGCGAAGCGGGTACGCCTATGACCGTTCCGATTGCCATTCCCGCCATTATTGTTGAAATGGATTTGCCTTTTTTCTCGTTAGTGCTCAATCGGGTTGATGCAGTTATTCCGCAAGCAAGAAACGCACCTGCAGCAACTCCCGCTATAGCGCGAAGAAAAATTAAAGAATAAAATTCCGGAACAATCACACATGCTGCATTGGCAATAACAAACACCCCAAGATAAATACAGACGTTGTTTTTAAGATCACGATTTCCTGTCATTCCCACCAGAACCGGTGACAAAAGACCATAGGGTAGCGTAAAAGCAGTTACCAACTGCGCAGCCAAGCCAATTGAGACATCAAAATCGTTGCTAATCAGGGGTATCAAACCGGCTGTCATATATGATGAAAGCCCCAAGGCCAATGCCGACAAAGATAAACAGATGAGTGATATTCTGATAGATGACATCTCGCAACGCTCTTTCTCATTCAGGTATTTTTTAGCTTTTAGCGTTGGGCGTTATAAAAATAATGAGAACGAAACGTTTAATACTTGAAATAGCGAATGATATTTTAATCTTTCCCGGGAAGATACTGCGCTATCGGACCTCCCTTGAAGGCAGACTTCGCTCATATGTTCCAGAGCAGTGATATCATTACAAGTGGATAAATATGTAAAATCAAATAGTTTTTACCTAACTTTATTTATCAACTTTATCTGGAATTTCGTAAAAGATAACTCCCGCATATGTTCGGATGACACATTATTACGTTAGACGACCTGATAAAACTTTACAGAAAATAAAAACCGACAAAGTGGTTTGATGCCGAAATTGCATAAATTTGATAATATCCGCATTTATAATCATACGAAAAAGTCGCATGCATGATTTTTGCATCGGCAGTTGATGTTTTATATAGGCGGAAAGACTGTTGAAATTAGAGACGGAGCTGGTGCTTATTTGGATTGGAAAATTTTAAGCCCGTAAGCCGCATATGTCTTTCATGTGTCATGGAAATAAGATTTTCTATATTAAATTTCATAACTTTATTATTAAATAAATAAATTTTATGCTGTTATCCAAATTGTAAAAAAATTGTAATTTCAATAGATGTTTATAGAATATTTGAAATTTATAGTTAAAGTTCTAAAAACTATATATAATTATTTTTTTAAATATATTTTTCATTTTAAATTTTTTATATTATTTTAAAATTAAATTATAATAAAAATAGAAAATTAGAGCATTTAAATAGTGAAAGGGGCGAGGGCTGTTTGATCGGCACCAAAGCACGCTGAACAAGATTGAGACAAATTTTCTAACAATCTCAATAATTATATCATTTAAATTTTTATCCAGGTCTAAATCGGAAAATCCATTCTTTGTCGGTCGCGTGGCAAATGTTTAGGTTTTTTATTGGAAAATGTTTCATTTTTGATAATGGATTTTATAATGGCAGATAACCAGAAAAAGCTCGGCTTCTTTTCGCGCCTGCTTGATGCAGTACCAGCGGGTGAACGTTACAAGTTGGCTGAAGAACAAATAATTTTAGCGGAAAAATTGGGTTTTGAAACCGCATGGGTTGCTCAGCATCATTTTCATCCGCAGGAAGGCGGGCTTCCTTCACCTTTGGTTTTTCTTTCAAATATCGCAGCAAAAACCAAAAGAATAAAGTTGGGAACGGGTGTTATCACATTACCTATGGAAAATCCGGTGCGTGTTGCAGAAGATGCAGCGGTTGTCGATCTTTTATCCAATGGCCGACTGGAATTGGGATTTGGTACCGGCGGAACACGCGAGTCATTTGAGGTGTTTGGCGTCAATCCGGATAAACGTGGTGAAGTCTATGGCCACCATCTCAAAGTATTGCGACAGGCTTTTGCCGGTGATGACCTGTTAAAAGGCAACCGGCTTTATCCAAGTGCGCCGCATTTGTTACGTCGTTTCTGGATGGCAACGTTTTCTCCGTTCGGCGGTAAGCTTGCAGGCGAGACAGGTGACGGGCTGATGTTATCGCGTACCCAGCCACGTCCGGCTGATAACCCTGATGCCACGCTTGATGAAATACAAAATCCGATTATTGATGCCTATCTTGCAGCACTGCCCGCAGGTGTCAAACCCCGTATTATGGCTTCTCGAAGCCTATTTGTCTCTCGTGATCGTAACCACGCCCTCAAATTGGCGGAACAAGGATTGAAAAAGGCCGCAGACCGGTTGGGCAAAGCTATATCGAATGTTAAAGGTAATTCGCTTGAAGATCTTATTATCGCGTTCGACCAACATGTCGGAACGCCGGAAGATGTTATTGCTTCGCTGAAAAAAGATACCTCGCTTAACCGTGCAACAGATGTTGTCTTTCAGGTTCACTCTGTTGATCCGCCGCACGAAGACATATTGAAATCGTTGGAACTGACGGCAAAAGAAGTCGCTCCTGCATTGGGCCTGAGCCTTGCCACGCATTGAAATGAAATATGCTACCGAGTGTCCGCTATAAGGAACCAACATATGCCCCAGCATGATATTATTGACGAGCTCGTTGGCTCGCCGTTAGAGCTACGCAAGCGTCGGCCAATTACTAAAGACCAGGCGCAAAAGAGTTATGAAGCGCTGTTTTTAAACGTCAGGAATAGCGACTTTTCTTTGAAAGATCGCTTTGCAATTGCAACGTTTGTTTCCCGATTACATGGCTTTGAAAAAGCCATCAAATTTTATGAAAACGAATTGAAAAAATTCCAACCGGATTGGGCAGAAGTCATTCTGGAGGCAGCGGATTGTGCAAAAAGCACAGGGCCATTCGGCGATTATCCCGATGGCCCGCTCGTAAACGAGAATACGGACGGAAAAACCTGGAGTGCTGACGCAGAGGTAAAGAATTCTTTAGGAGAAAAGTTGGCAGCCGCATTGACCCATAGTCATCTTCTGGTTTTTCACCCGCGGGATTGTGAAGCAACCGATCTTGAAGCATTGAAAAAAGCCGGTTGGAGCAATGATGAAATCATCACTCTTTCGCAATTGGTTGCTTTTTTGAGCTTCCAGTTAAGACTTGCTTTGGGGCTAAAAGCACTGGCAGCGAAAAAAGAAGCAAATTAACGGCAAATTTTAAGCTTCTTTGACAAGCTTCGTAATAACCTCACTTTTATAATCGGGAATTGAGCGAGAATGAACACAAAGCCAAGTAATTCGACCAAAAAAATCAAAAGCCCCAATGTCTTTACGCGCGACAACCTTGATTGGATAGCGTGGATCGAACCGGTTGCGGAAGCGAGTTTGAGCGAGCGTCAACGTGACTCTTTAGTGGAACCGGCTCGTGCTAAATCGGATTATTTCCGTTTGCTGGCGCGCGATCCCGACATATTGGAAGCGCGAACACGGACAGATAAGGATATTTTTTATAATACTGTCGATGGTTTGCCCCGTGCCGAGCGTGAGCTTGCAGCTGCTGCAACATCGCGCTTCAATGGCTGTATTTATTGTGCTTCCGTTCATGCCCGACATGCGGCTGTTTATTCAAAAAAACCGGCTGATGTTGATGAACTCCTTGATAAGGGCATCTCTGCCGATTTGGGGGAGCGCTGGAATGCCATTGTTTCTGCTGCGTCAACGCTTAGTCAAACACCGCCGGTCTTTGGAAAAACAGAAATCGATGCGCTTCGTGCCGCAGGTCTTGATGATGATGAAATTTTCGATGTTATCCACGCTGTCAGTTTTTTTAATTGGGCCAACCGGTTAATGTTATCACTAGGCGAACCGGAGCTTCAGCAAAAATAAAAACGTCTGAAGTTCATGCTTCGATCATAAATAAGCCGATTGAGGGAGAACAAATGGCACACCCTCGGCAGGTATTTTGCCGACGGTGAGCTTGCAATGATAGATTTCACGCAGCATTGGCGTGGTCAGGACTGCTGCCGGCGAACCTTCCTTGACAATATGTCCATGGTCCATGACAATGATTTTGTCACTATAATGGGCGGCCAAATTGAGATCATGCAAAATAGCAATAACGCCGCCACCGGCTTTTGAAAAATCGCGTGCAATATCCATAACCGCGAGTTGATGATAGATATCCAGACTCGCAACCGGTTCATCCAGAAATAACCAGCGCGGAATGCCATTGAAAACCGGTTCCCAAATCTGACACATCACGCGGGCAAGTTGTACGCGGGCCTGTTCGCCGCCCGATAATTCATGATAAAAGCGTCCCTCATAGCCAGCCAAATCTACCTTCTCTAAAGCCATTTCAGGCAATTTCTTTTTAATAAATTCGGGGTGGAGACTGTTTAAAAGACCGAGCGCTACGACTTCCCTGACGAGGAAAGGAAAACTCACATCGGTTGATTGTTGAAGTACCGCTCTTACCAATGCCATTTCAGACGGTTTTTTTCGGGCTATGTCGTCGCCGTTAATTGTTATTTTTCCGCTATAGGAAAGTTCGCCGCTTAAAGCTTTGACAAGTGTTGTCTTTCCCGAACCGTTGGTTCCGATAATCGTGGTTAGATGTCCGGCTTGTGCCTTGAAATTCAGGCTGTGCAATATATGGCTTTTTCCGAGGGTGAGTTCGAGATTTTCGGTTTCGATCATTGGTTGAAGTTTCCACGTTGTTTAAGCAAAACCCACAAAAAAAACGGGCCGCCGATCAGCGAGGTGATGATGCCGATAGGAAGTTCGGCCGGTGCCACAATGATGCGTGAAACAGTATCGGTTAGAATGAGCATGGAAGCACCGAGAAGAGCCGAACAAGGTATGAGAAAACGATGATCGGGGCCGATTGTGAGGCGCAAGATATGAGGCACAATAATTCCGATGAAACCGATATTGCCGCTTACAGACACAGCACCACCACACATAAAAGCAACAAGAAAAATCGTTAAATATTTCAAGCGTTGAACCTCGAACCCCAGATGTCCGGCAACAGCTTCATCAAGCGATAGCGCGTTCATTCCGCGTGAAAGAAATGGTGCAACGACAAGACCGGTTAGAATGAAGGGGCAGGCGATTGCAACACGTGACCATGTGGCACCGGCGAGTGAACCAAGGTTCCAGAAGGTTATATCCCGCAATTGGTTGTCATTGGCAATGAAGATGAGAAATCCCGTTAGAGCCGCACATAAGGCACTCAATGCAATTCCGGCAAGCAACATCGTGGTAACCGATGTCCGGTTATTTCTGGTTGCGATAAAATACAAAATAATGGTTGTCATCAAGCCGCCAAAAAAGGCGCCGGTGACAATCGTGAAACTTCCAAGGACGTTTATGAAAAACGGGGGCAACAGGCTTGAACCAACAATGATGATAACGGCTCCCAATGCGGAGCCGGATGATACCCCCATAATTCCCGGATCGGCGAGAGGGTTACGGAATAAACCTTGCATAAGTACGCCGGAGATAGCAAGTGCCGAACCAACCAATGCGGCAAGAATTACACGTGGTGGCCGGATATTGACGAGCACAAGATAATCACGCGATCTAGAGCTTTCTAAAAAGCCATTTTGCATAACCGATTTTAAAAAATCGGAAATTGAAACTTTATAAGCTCCGAGAACGAGACCGCAATATACGGACGTGGAAAACAATGCGACGAGTAAAATTACGGCTATTTTTCCCCGAATGCTGCGATCGCCTTTGACCGGACGATATGAAAACAATGTCGCTACCATGTTGTTTTGCTCATGCGTTCCCGTTCAGATAAAAAGTGCTCGAAAAACCTCGAAAAATAGCGAAACAAGTTTTAAGGAAACAGGTGTTGAGCCAACCAATCCCTCCGGTATGGTTTGAGCAGCCCAATCGCGTTTCGGTTTTGCAATCCGGCATAATTTCATCACTCGCTTTTATAGAGAATTTGAATGACTTCACGTATGGCAAGAGGCGTTCTTGGACCAAAGCCTAATAGATAAAGTCCGTCCATTTGTTTTATTGCTTTGTTTTTGAAAGCAGGTGTCGTCTCGATTGCCGGTATTTTATATATATCGTCGACTGTTGTGCTCGTAGCGGAATGAGCCATCAATAAAATCAGATCCGGACGGGCTTCAATAATGGCTTCATCGGTAAGAAGCTTATAACCGTTAAAGCCGTCAATGGCATTTGTTGCGCCCGCCAGTTTGATAATACCATCAGCGGCCGTATTCTTTCCTGCCGCCATGAGACGGCCATTTTGTATTGTCAAAACAAAAAGGATGCGTTTTGTGTGGGGTAAATCTTTTAACAGCGCATCGTTTTTTGCAAATTCTTCATCAACAATTGCTGTCAACTGTTGTGCTTTTTGTCCTTCATGCAAAGCATGACCGATTTTCAAAATCTTTTCGTTAATTCCTTCCCTTGTAAAATGTTCAGCGACTTCAAGCATCGGCACGCCGGCATTTTCCAAAATTTCGATTGTCGAAGCGGGGCCACTCTGCTGATCGAGCAAAATCGCTTCGGGACGAAGAGACAAAATGCCTTCAGGCGATAAATTTCGCATGTAACCGACATCAGGCAGTTTTTGTGCTTCCGCCGGATAGGTGCTTGTCGTGTCGCGGGCGATTAACCGGTCACCTCCACCTAATGCATAAACAATTTCTGTCAATGTTCCGCCGATTGATATGATCTTTGCACCTTCGGGAAATTCATCGACCGGATTGGCTATCGCTATCGCCGGAAAAAGCACGATGACAAGTGTTGCTACAAACCACAGAACTATGCCGCGCAGATCGGGCCGAAAAATATCCGGCCAAACAGAACGCGCATAATCGTTATCAGCGAAAACATATTTCATCGGTATCAATTTCTGTAAGTGTTATGCGACGGCCATTTCCGGCGCAGGAGGAAGCTCGCTTAACAAACTGCGCCAATCCTCACGCTCCTGTTCGCCGGCACTCCGTTTTCCGAAAAATTGAATAATCATTTCGCCATTCTGGTCGAAAACTTCCAATGAACTGACATAACCGTCGCTGGTCGGTTTGCGTACATTCCAGATGCGTGAAATTCCCGATGTGAGCAGGTGAAGATGAAATTTTTCATCCAGAATATTGAACCAGCCGTCAACTTTTTTGAGTTTTTCAACTTTTCCGGTAAAAATCTGGATGCATCCCTTATTACCCACAAAACACATGATAGGAACTTCCCGTTCGGCAGTACTTTGTAGAAGAATTTCGACTGAATCGGCACGCACTTCATTGGCGAATTCGCTACCAACAAGTTTGACTGCGTCGTGTCGGCCAATTTTTAGTTCTTTCAATATGTCATGAAGCTGGTGAACGTCGGTCATTTGCCGCCAGCGATTGCGGAATTCTTCAATATCCGCATTGTGTGTAGACGAATTATCATAGGGCGTTGCTCGTAAAACCTGCAATTGTTCCTTCGGCGCATCAACCTTCAAAAGGGCAACAAGTTTGATCCATTCATCAAGATTGGTTGTTGGTTCGGGATAGAGTTTGAAGACAGCCTCGCCATACGCATCGAAAAACTGTAGGCTATCCACAATCCTGTCATGGACAGGCATGGTGCGGACAAACGCAAATTTCCAATTGTTTTGGAAAATGCGAAGATCAATTTGGCCAAGCGTCATAGAAACGTCGCTTCCGGGGAAAACATTCTGGAAATGGCCTTTTTTTTCACTCACCGCATATTCATTGCGGGTAAGAGCCATTATTTCGCCAAGCTTATGGGCATTTTTTAACAATAGTGGAACGTCGACTTTGAGCCTTTGCGCTTTACCGGTCGAAATGAAAGCTTCAACCAGTTCAGCTTCCGAAATACCTATGGATTTTACAAATTCCCTATCCCGTAAATTCTTATTTTGCTCACGCAGTGAGAGGATAGTTCCGCTCTCCAGTGTCATGGGTGTTCACCTTTCTATTTATTCAGAATAAGTTTGCCAAAACGGGTGATTTTCAGCCGATAAGTGGCTCCCTCATGATGGATCAACACTTCTTTGTTCGCGCCGAATAACGCTTTGCTTTCAATCATCGTTGAAGGTTGGCTCGAAGGGCCGCCCGATTGCAATTCAAGGTTTTCCTGCATCAACTTTTACCTGTCAGTTATAAACATGATAATTTTTATCATGTTTTATAAAATGGCAATACACTTTTTCGTATGGCCGGAAGTTGGTTCGTATTGCCCGAAGTTGGTTCGTATTGCCCGAAGTTGGAGTTTTCATTTTGTGTTCAAGTCACAGCTCTTGCAGCTATTTTCAGAAGACAAACCGTTGAAACCGGTTATCTTGCGAGCCGGTTCGGTTCGACCCGGCCCGCACTCGATCGCTGATTGCATCAGAGTTTTTGTGTGAAAGATATTTTGAATGTGCGTCCGGGCTGACTGTAATAATCTTTCGGCGACGCCGGAGCCGAAGGAAGGTCGACTGCATTCCAATAACGCTTGTCAAAGAGATTATAGATGCCTGCTTGTAATCTGGGACCTTTTTTGCCGAGAGGTTCCCACCAGCCGGTAAGATCAACAAGTGTATAGCCCGGAGTTTTTGCAAAATCGGAGTTTTCTTCAACTTTGTTGCGCTTTGCAGCAGCCGTCAACGAAACATCCGAACCCCATTGTTCACGGGCATATCCGACACCGATGATCCCTTTCAGCGCGGGTATGGAATTGAGATGTTCATCATTGTCGGTGTCTTTTCCTTCGGCATAGGCGAGTGCCGCATTGGTATGCCAACCGTTTGAAAAAACAATATGTCCTTTGGCCTCGATTCCGGAGATGCGAACATGAGCGCGATTGATATAATTCAAACGTTGAAGCATGAATTCGCGGTTTGCACCCAAATCGATTTCATCAATGAAATTGCGGTAATAATTCGAGAAAAGGCTGACAGATCCTCCAAGATCATCATTGCCGAGCCTTGCCCCTATATCATAACCGTTACTGGTTTCGGGTTTCAGGTCGGGATTGCCGCGTGTGTAATAAAAACCCGGATTGGTATAGTTCAGATAAAGCTCGGTAACGCTGGGAGCACGAAATGCCTGTGCCCATTGTGCGTAAAGCGTGACATCGTTTCGTGCACCCCATTCTGCTCTAAGTTTTGGCGACAGGTGTGAATGGCTGTTATTCGGCGGATAGCCCTCGAAGCCTGCACCATGTTCATAAGCATAAGTGTCTTGCGGACGATGATCGTACCAATCGTAACGTAATCCGGGCGTCAATCTTAAACGGTTAGCGAGAAAGCCGATTTCATCTTCGGCAGACAAACCGAAAATGGTACTGTCAGTATTCGGAGAATCCGATTGGTTGATGTGCATGAATTTGCACGCCATGAAAGGCCCTTTAAACGGCGGGGGAGGGCAGTTATCCGCTCCGGCAGCATATTGTTGGAATTTTGAAGATGATGCTTCGGTTGCTAACCGCAATGTGTGCGTTGTTGCCCCTGCTTCAAGTTTTTTCAGTCCGGCAATATTGATGCCATAGTCTGTGTCGCGGATAAGGTTGTCCCGCATATAATAACCTTTTGGAATGGATATGCGGTCGGATTCCGATTTTTCATCGGTGCGTTGCCTTTGCCAATAAACAATTCCGTGGGCTTCATCAAGAAATCCGCCTCCATTATAGTCATAAGACAGTGAGAGACGCTCACGGCGTTTTTCATCATCTTCTGTTCCCGAACCGGGGCGGTAGGTGGATGTCGACAAATTGTAAGTATCAATGTCTTTGGAAAGATTGAAACGCTCGGCAGTAAAGCCGACCCGTTGGCTGCCATCGATATGTTGATATATTTTGAAAAGCAAATTATCCTGATCGAATGTTGTCGGGTTCATATCGACACGGTTTGCACCGTATCCCCCACCGCTTCCGTTGTTTTCACGCTGTTTCCCGCGTGTATAGCCACCTTGGAACAAGGCGTAGGTCTGTTGTGCCCGCATTGCAAATGCTTCGTTTATGCGCCAACTGCTATCGGTTGAATCATAGCTGCCTTTAGTCAGGCTTGCCCAATTCTTGTCAGTTGTCAGAAGGTCTTCGGGATCAAGTGTGCGTAGTGCAACGACCCCGCCCAATGCTCCCGAACCATAAAGGCTTGAATTGGCTCCATGAATAATATCCAACGTTGAAAGCGATGAAAAATCGAAAAGCGATATGCCATTTTTGACTTGTCGTGATCCGTCATAAAGCCAAGGAAGACGAATGCCGTCGATCGTTGTCAGTACACGGTTCTGGTCTAGACCCCTGATGTTGAAACTGTCGCTTGCAGAATTATAGTTGATTGAAGGATCAAGCCGATCAATATCATGAACATCGTCAACCTGTTTGTCAGCTATGTCTTTGGCTGTGTTACGTTCGGTTAAAATAGTCGCATTGTTGAGCTTCAATAATTCGGATTTTGATTTAACAATGACGGGATTGAGCTGCGTGCGGTTATTTTCCGCCTCCTGTGCAAAAACAGACATAGGAATTGCGATTGTCAAGGGAACCGCGATTGTCAGGGGAACCGCGATTGTCAGGGGAACCGCGATTGTCAGGGGAATTGCGATTGTCAGTCCGCCCAATTCAGCACATGTTTTCAGTCTCGTCCCGATCTTAAACAGCATTCCTTCGTCCCTCGCTTTTAAGAATGATATGTATTTGGAAGAAGCGCCTGGCTTGCTGGATTTTTAACCGGCTGGCTGAGCATAATTTTCAACGCCCCGAACGTTGATTTGTCCCTCATACAAAACATGATAAAAATAATCAAGAAAAACCTGCAAAAGACAGATGGACACCGGATAGCTTGATTTACCTGCTTTTCCGAAGGGAGCTGGAATACGCGGTCTCAACTATAAAAGACAGGAACTTGGCAAAAAGGTTTTATAAACGGGTGTTGTTTTATCTTCAGGAGCGATTAACGCGGAAAGAGACAAAAAGCCATTGTATGCAAAAACCGGTTTGATTAAAACAGATAGTATCTCAATCATCATAGGAAATGTTGATGTTCATTCGTAAATTCTTCTGGCCATCACTTACAGTGATTGTTTTCATAATTGTCATGGGGCTGTGGTTCGGAATAGGCGGGCAGGAACGGCATCTTTCCAATGAATTAAAAGAGCTTGGGGCTGAAACAAATTGGTTTTCTTTTGATGTTGATGGCTTTAACGTAACAGTGCACGGTTATGCACCTGATAAAGGTGCACGCGATAGCATTCTTGCAAAGGTAAAAGCACTCAAACATGTTCAAAATGTTGAATCCGATATTGTCATTTTATCAGAGCAAAAAAACGATTATCTTATGTTCATCGTCGACGAAGACGGAATTACCGTGCGGGGAACCATTCCGGTAGGTCTTGCAAGGTTTAAATTGACCAATCTCATTTCAGCTCAAAAGCCCGGAATGATGGTTTATGATGAAATGGATACTGGTGCGGTTATGCCGGAGAAATTCCAGCGCGCTTTCACGTTCTTTTTGAAGGTTTTGCCAATAATGAACACCGGTGTCATAGCAGTGAAAGGCGATAAACTCACCGTTGATAGGGTCACTCTGTACAAGTTAAAAAATGCACAGGATGAAGATAAAAGCTTGCAATTGCCGGAGAACTATCAAATTGACGAGGCTTGTATCTGGGACAAGCCGAATGGCGGTTATTGGGAGAATTCCTGTGCAGAGGCGAATTGAATTTCAGCGGTTGCCTCAAAAGCGCGACATGAGAAGCAAACAGGATTTTTGCTGATGATAAACAATTGCTTTTGCAAAAACGAAAGTAAGTCAATTAGTTTTAGAAACGGCAAAAACTATCGCCTCTATTTTCAATAGACAGTGTTTTAAAGCCGATGATGTCGGTAAACCGATATTAAGTTGGCTACTTTTCCAACAGGATAAACCAAAAAATCGTTGTAGCTCGTGTATTTACGTTTCTTCACATTCTACTCTGCCCTGTGTTGCGAGACGTTAGACGAACAACAACGATGAAACATATAGAACTACTATTTTATTGTCCTCCTGTTAAAAATGCATGATTTACAGTATTATACGGTATAAATAGTAGAAATTATGGATCCAATATAGTGATTGGGATAAAAATCGGAAATTATTCCGTTACAAAATCGATTTAAATAATTGTATAAAATAAAATTATTTAAATAAAAATACTATATGAATAAATTCTTACAGACGCTTTACGTTGTATAACATAACCTTGTGAAATATTTATTCATCAACTATGGCGGCCGGCAGTTAGGTCAACATTGATATCGGCAGTGCCGGTGAGGCGTGCTTTATAAACCTGATAGTTTTCCATGACACGCATGACATAGTCGCGCGTTTCCGAATAAGGAATACGCTCAACCCAGTCGACCACCCAATCGACTGATTGACCGCGCGGGTCGCCATAGCGGCTGATCCATTCATTGGC
Source organism: uncultured Bartonella sp. (assembly GCA_946481695.1). The sequence continues at coordinate 46,098 of CAMLON010000011.1, forward strand.
GCGTCGCCCACCGGCATTATAACCAATAAATGTCAGGATATAGGAGCCGTTGAAGCGGTCAAGTTGCTCACCCAGAAAATGGGCACCCAAAGTGGCATTGTAACCAGCATCGGTTGCCAATTTTTCCGGTTGCCATTTTATCGAATTTTTGGTTGCAACTGCTTTTGCCGTTGCTGGCAGAAGTTGCAGCATACCTTTGGCACCTGCACCTGAAACCGCATCAGTTTTAAATTCGCTTTCTTGCCGCGCAATGGCATAGGCAAGTGCCTTGCCGGAAGCAGAAATATTGGCTGTTTCGGGAATTGCTCCAACAGGGTGGGAGAGGGAACCTACATCCATACCTCTGATGACCGCACTTTTGCCGATCTTCAGGCTCGTATAATGGTCGCCTTTACGCTCGGCCATAACGGCGAGCATAGCAAGTTCACCGGGGCTATCAAGCTCCTCTCCGAGTTCACGATAGAGGACGCCCGCACGATCGGAATATCCTATCGCTTCAAGCCTCTTTATAGCCATGACCGGTTCGCGTGATTCAAAACGCTGGCGATCGCTTGCTGTCGGCTTCGGATAAGGAATTTCAAGCCTCTGTTCACCAAGTCGGGCTGCGGCAAGCTGGCCGTAAAAGGTAGTGCCATAATGGGCGGCACGGCGAAAATATTGAATAGCGTTGTTACGATTTCCCTGTGCTTCGGCAGTTCTACCCATCCAGTAATAACCACGAGAGGCGGAAACCGGCCGTGAAGAGATTTGCACAATGCGGGAAAAGTGTTGCATCGCTGTTTTATTATCGCCTAAAAATCGCAAAGCGTACCAACCTGCATGAAATTCGGCGTCGGCCGCCAAGGTCGGACTTTCGGCCGAATGGGCTGCTGCCAGTTGATAGGCGATTTTCGGCTTGTTTTCATCAAGCATTTCGCGTGATAAAACGCGCCGTTCAATCCACCAGGCATCGGGGTCAACAAGCGTAAGAGCATCTTTCGGTGCTTTTAACATAAGTTTGGCCGCGTCATCACATTGCCCCGAACGGCGCAAATACTGAATTTGGGCAAAAAGATAAAGTGAATCTTTGCGGAAACTTTTATCAACTGCTGCAAGTTTTTGGCGGGCATTCGAGTCATTATTGGCAACAGCTGCAAAGCCGGCATAAAGAGACTGGGCATTCGCCAATTTTGCTACACGTTCGGCAGAAGAAATACGATTGGCATAAAGCATCGCGCGCATGCGTTGCAGATGATCTGCCGGCAGCAATGCCGGCCCCGCTTTTTTCAATACCAGCTGTTCTTCCTGCGCATTGAGTTTTGCTTTATACCACCACGGTGCAAGAATTTGCCGTGCGCGTGCCGTTTGGCCCGTTTCTACCAATGCACCGCCAAGCGCTGCCATGCCTTGTGCTGTCACAGGAATATAATTTCCAAAGCCGCTGATAATTGCTTGTGGGGAGTTCATTTCACTGGCAAGCGCGCGTTCGGAATTACGGCGCATTGCTGTCATGCCGGGCCAGTCGTGTAATTCTTGTGCTGCGTTGAATATTTCGGAACTGGGAATTCCGGGTACGCCCGACACGCCGATTGCCCAAGTCAGGATATGGCGATCAAGGCTATTTCTTGGCATGTTATTGCGAATGGAAATGGCACTTGCTGCTTGTTTGCTATAAAGCGCATCAAGACCCGTTTTAAGACTTCCATTAGCAACGGCACCGTTGGTGCGCGGGATTGCGTTCGTTATAATTGCATCGGATTTGAGCGGTGCAACGGCTTTAGGCGTGGACGCAAATGGACGGGCTAACGGTATAGGGGCATTGGTGTGAGAGGATGCTGCACGACTATCAACAATCGACGTGAGCATGCTTGTTGCCACGAAGAAAGAAACCGTCGTTTTTGCCAGAACACCTGACGAATATTTACGCATCATACTTTAAAAAGCCCATTTATGAATGTTTTTGTCTAACATAACCGCTAACCGTGAAAGACGGGTTAACAAGTTATCGTTACCCAATTCCGGCATGTTTGATCATTCTATGCAATCCAATTTTGTATTGACTGGTTCATTCCTTAAAAGAAAGAACATCTTTCATGCTCAAGGTGGGAGAGCAGTATAAAATCGACTTGCGTCAATTGGATGGCGATACTATGGTCTTAAAGGCATATTGAAGGGGCGATTGCCTTAATACTGAATATATAATCAGGGAGTTTACCATGCTCAAGGGAGCACTGACCGCACTCATTACACCTTTCGACAAAAACGGCAATGTAGCCGAGAAAACATTATGTGATCTTGTCGAATGGCAGGTCAAACAAGGCATTAACGGTCTTGTCCCCGTTGGAACAACCGGTGAATCGCCGACACTCAGCTATCAGGAACATAAACGTGTCATTGAACTTTGTGTCCGTCAGGTTGCTAAACGCGTTCCGGTTATTGCCGGTGCGGGCTCAAATAGCACGAAGGAAGCTGTCGAACTTGCCGAATTTGCAGAAAAAGCCGGTGCGGATGCTGTTCTTGTCGTCACTCCCTATTATAACAAGCCGAACCAGAGAGGGATGTATGAGCATTTTTCGACGGTTGCAAAAGCGATTTCGATTCCTTTGATCATTTATAATATTCCGGGGCGTTCTGTCGTTGATATGACTGCCGATACAATGGCAAAGCTCCACCACGACTTCGAAAATATTATCGGCGTAAAGGACGCTACGGGAAAAATTGAACGTGCGAGTGAACAGCGCAGAAAATGCGGCAAGGATTTTGTCCAGCTTTCAGGAGACGATAGCACAGCATTGGGCTTCAACGCGCAAGGCGGCGTAGGGTGCATTTCTGTCACTTCCAATATTGCCCCGAAACAATGTGCAGAACTTTTTCAGGCTTGCCGTGAAAACAATTTTGCCAAGGCACTGGAATTGAATGACCGGTTGATGCCTCTTAATCGGGCATTGTTTCTCGAGCCAAGTCCGGCCGGTGTAAAATATGCAGCTGAAAAACTCGGTATTTGTACCAGTGTTGTGCGCTCGCCGATTGTTCCGATTGAAGAGGAAACAAAACACATTATTGATGCTGCATTGAAACATGCAGGCCTTGTCAACGATTAATAGCCGTCTATTTGGTAATTTATGAATAAAAAGAACAATTCTTCGGCCTACAAGGTTGTGGCAGATAACCGCAAAGCGCGTTTCAATTACGAGATTCTTGACACATTGGAGGCCGGAGTGGTTCTGCAGGGCACCGAGGTTAAATCTCTGCGCGCCCATCACGGAAATATCGCTGAAAGTTATGCCAGCTTTGAAAACGGCGAGTTCTGGCTCATCAATTCCTACATACCCGAATATAAACAGGGAAACAGATTCAACCATGACCCGCGTCGTCTGCGCAAGCTTCTGGTGTCCAAGCATGAAATGTCACGTTGGGCAAATGCCGTTGCGCGTGAAGGCATGACCATTGTTCCGTTGAAGCTTTATTTCAATGAGCGGGGAAGGGTGAAGCTTGAAATAGCACTTGCTCGCGGAAAAAAGATTCATGACAAACGCGAAACCGAAAAGAAACGTGACTGGAATCGCGAAAAATCGCGTCTGATGCGCGAGCGTGGTTAACGTTTCAACTATTCCGAACTTACTGAATTCCATGTTTTGGAATTCGCGAGAGACTACTTTTTTCAAAAATTCCGCGAAAAGCAAATAGGGTCAAACGTAGAAAATATTGCCGGCGTAATAGCGGGCGAAGACCTAAAAAAGGAAAAAGCAGAACAAGCCGATGATATCGGGCTCTTCTTTGATAGAAAAGTTTTTCGCTTGGTCGGGAGGCCTGCCAACAAAAGTTTGTGGGAAAAAAGAGGCGACTTGAACAGGTGTTTCAAACCTCGATTTGTTAAACTCTTCTTTTTAGCCGGAGTACCGGTTTGGTTGCCGGACTGACACACGGTTAAAAAGATATTCTACACGCCGGAAATCCTGAAAATAGGCCGTTAGGCTAAGAGATTAACGGTTACCAAGATAGTCGGAAACTGCCGAAAAAATTTCATGGAACATCAGTTCTGTGAGCCGTCCGGTATTGGTATTATAGCGTGAACAGTGATAGCTCGGGAAGATGCGCAGACGCCCTATATCTGTAACTTTTCCGTGGCCAAAGGGGTGCAATGCCAATTTTGCACCGAGAGCACGAACGGTTGATTGGTGGGCAATTGATCCCAATGTTACAACCGCTTGCAATTTCGGCAAATTTTCAAGAAGCGGTGCAAAAAATTGACGGCATTGGTTGATTTCTGCACCGATCGGCTTGTTTTCAGGTGGCACACAGCGCACAGCATTAACGATTGTCGTGTCAATGAGTTCAAGGCTGTCGTCCG
>CAMLON010000012.1 GCA_946481695.1 uncultured Bartonella sp.
CGATTTTCTACCCGTCGTGCCTGAGGTGCCGAACGGGGAACACGAAATGCCGTTGTGCGATTGTCGTACCCCCAATGGAGATTGACCGGCGCCGAAAGATCCGGCACCAAACGGCGATAGGAATTGACATAAGGCGCAAGCATAACCATTGCACTTGCCATATGTTTTTGTAAGCCCCCCAGAAAATACCGGAAGGCTTCACTTTCACTTCCATCCGCGCGGGTAAAAATATTGTTTCCCGTCTTCACGTCGACAATAGATTGATGGATATGCATGGCCGAACCCGGCTGACCCTCTATGGGTTTGGCCATAAAGGTTGCATACATATCATGCTTGAATGCCGCCTCCCGAATGGTGCGCTTGAACAGAAAAACCTGATCGGCGAGTTCGATCGGATCACCGTGACGCAAATTGATCTCGAGCTGGCCTGCCCCTTCTTCATGGATCAATGTGTCGATTTCCAAGCCTTGCGCTTCGGAAAAATGGTACATGTCGTCGATCAATTCATCGAATTCGTTAACACCGGCAATAGAATACCCCTGCCCTCCACCGATTGCGCGACCGGAGCGGCCAACGGGTGGTGTCAACGGATAATCCGGATCAGGATTTTTCTGGACAAGATAAAATTCGATTTCCGGTGCCACTACCGGCTTCAACCCCAACTTTGTGTATGCTTCCACCACATTGCGCAAAACATTGCGCGGCGTAAATTCCACCCTTTTGCCTGTCTGGTAGACAATATCACAAATAACCTGTGCGGTCGGATCGTCTTCCCAAGGAACAACGCTTAAAGTTGCAAGATCGGGCTCCAGCCGCAAATCGCCATCATCGGCAGGATAATGGAAACCGTTGCCATCCTCGGGATAATCGCCGGAAATCGTCGCCATAAACACAGCTGATGGCAGAGCAAGCGACGTATCGGAAGTAAACTTGTTTGACGGCATCATTTTGCCACGTGCGACACCTGCCTGATCGGGTGTGATACATTCAATGTCTTCAATACCGCGAAAAGCGAGCCACTCCGACGCTTCTTTCCAATTTTTCACGCCATAAATATTCTTGAGATAAGCGTGCTGTATTTTTGTATTTTTGTCTTTTGTCTTTTCTGTTTTTTTCACAGTCATAAAACACCAAATTGAAATGTGTATCGTCTATCAATATTAACTATCAATTCTGAAAAATTGTGACGGGCACAATCGTTTGTCAACCTGACAATTGCCTTTCAATCGCCTTGCATCGAACCATGAGGACCAATTATAACCTACTATAATTTATTGTTGCCGTCTTGCCTGAAGCTGACCCTGTCAACATTGCCCTTCACTTCCCAATTGCCACCGGCAATCCGGCGCTTTGTGCAAACCTGCGCTCTGTGCAATCTGGCGAGAAAAATACTTTTTCTTGAAGCAAAGGACCTTTAAAACGACTCGTTAATAGGCGTTCAACTGTTTCAACGCCCGCTTGCCTATTCAAAAATCCTGACTTTTTTCCATTCTCCTGGCGGCAAATCGTTATCCCGCATTTTCTCGCTGACATGAATTGCGGTTGTCGAAAATTGGGAGATTCCCGAAATATCATTATTCGTCGAAGAGGTTATCTCAGGACAGATCAAAAACCGGCCTTCACATTTTCATTTTCACTGTTCGTTTAAAGGCGCTCGTCGCAATCAAAAACGTATTCGCGCTTTTTAAACAGGGCTTTCGTTTCCGACCAATCAAAAAAATTCGACGCATAAAAGCGACGTCTTTCCATTATCGATAAAAATATGAGGAGATACAAAAAGCGTAAAGCTTCAATCAGACTGAAGAAATAAGAAAGCTTGAAGGGAATGGTACGGTTGGTGGGAGTCGAACCTACGACCTCTGGTGCCACAAACCAGCGCTCTAACCAACTGAGCTACAACCGCATCGTCAGAATTAAACATTCTGACGGGTGACATACGGAAGATCGAACAATTTTGCAAGTGCCTAAGCGCATTTAAACTCTATTTATTGGCATTTTCAGTCGTTTTTGTTTTGCCAAACTTCAAAAGTCCTGAAATTTTTGCTTGTCTATGTGACCGCGCTTATAAACTTGACAATGCATGCGGATTAAAACAAGCGCAAAATACGTCTCTTTTCTTCTATAGAAAACTTGCAATCAACAGTTTTCCAAAACCGTATTTTTTACCTGTCGCAGTGTTATTGAAAAAACCGCTTCGCACTTTTCAGGCACTGCTTGGGCACTTTTGGGGAACCTGAGTTTTTAGTAAACGCGGTTCTTATCCCAAAACCGTTTCACACTTTTGGGGAACCGCTTGGTGTGCCCCTAATCAGGGATTTTGTGTGCCCCTAATCAGGGATTTTGCGGTTGGCCCATTCATTCAAAGACAGGTCGCGATACTCCCCTATCTTTTTCGCACCATCATCTTCCATGATTCCAATCACATTTTTCAAAATGCGTCTCGCAAGCCCTGCACCCTCAAAAACCATCGCACTATAAAGTTCGACAAGATCGGCACCGGCTTTAATTTTTTCGAGTGCTGTTTTCTCGTCATAAACGCCGCCAACACCGATAATTGCTTTTTTCTGCTGTATTCTCTTGCGCATCTTTGCAAGAACAATTGTCGAGCGTTCAAATAACGGCTTTCCGGAAAGCCCGCCCGATTCGCTCCTGAAGCTTTTATTTTCAAGATCGGTTCTTGAAAGAGTTGTATTGGAAACAATAAGCCCGTCAACATCGGAGTCGAGAAGCTCGGCGGCAACATCATCAAGCCCTTCTTCAGTCAAATCAGGTGCTATCTTTAAAAAGACCGGAACATGAACGCCCGTCTTCTGCTTTTCTTCCGCTCTTGCGCCGCTTACCGACAAAAGCAATTCTCTCAAACTGTCACGGGCTTGCAAATTCCGCAAACCCGGTGTGTTTGGTGAAGAGATATTGATAGTAAAAAAGCTTGCAACATCATAGAAACAATGAACACCGCGCGAATAGTCGAGAATACGATCATCCGAATCCTTGTTCGCGCCGATATTGACCCCGATAATACCCTGCTTTTTGCGCATGGCGAGACGTTTGTGAGCGGCCTCATGCCCCTCATTGTTAAACCCCATGCGATTGATCACCGCCTCGTCTTCACAGAGACGAAAGAGGCGGGGTTGCGGGTTGCCCGCCTGCGGGCGCGGCGTGATTGTACCGACTTCGCTAAAGCCGAAGCCCAAGTGCAATAATTGATCGGGAACTTCCGCATTTTTATCATATCCGGCGGCCAAGCCTAAAAAATTCGGGAATTCCATTCCGGCAATATTCACGCCCAAACGTTGGTCATGGATTTTAGGCCCCGAAGTGAAGCCCATCTTCAATGCAAGAATAGAAAGCTTGTGGGCATTTTCCGGTGACAGGCAAAAAACCAACGGGCGTAATAAAGAACGATAGAGGTTCATGGCAAAACCTCGCTGAAATGGAATATGCCTTTCCCGTCGGCTTCAAACGGACTGACACCGACAACAGCTTCAAGTGATAACTCACCATAAAGATGGGGGAAAAACGCGTCCCCGCGAGACACTTCATAACGCAGCGCCTCTTCATCAAGCTCATCTTCATCAACGGCTACAAGCAAGAGATTCTTTTGCTCTTTGAAATGTTTATTTGCCGTTTCTGCCACCTGTTCGCCCGTTGAAAAATGTATAAAACCGTCGGCAATATCAACTGCAGCACCGGGAAAAACACCCGTTTCCTCGGCTTTTTTCCATTCGTCTTTCGACACAATCTTATAAATCAAGGCCATATCTTTCGAGCCTAACATTCTTACCCCGCCAGACGTAAGCGCCCACGAGACGGGAAATATTCTTATTCATCCCTATATAAAAGATGTGAGAGTTTCAACCAAGGAATAAAAATGTCGACTTTTCTAAAAACACTTGTTCTGGCATCCTTCTGCACCATCGGTTTGACAACAATCGGATCCGCATCCGATCATCGTTTCGAATTTCAAAAAGTCGATGATGGTTATTTGCGTTTTGATGGCGATACCGGCAGCATCGACAAATGTCTTGATAAAGACGGAAAAATAACTTGCGCTATTTCGAATGACGATCGCGCACGCTATGAACAGGAAATCAAGACGTTGAAAGATAAAATTGCCGAACTTCAACAAAATGAAGCCAAAACGAGCCTGCCCAGCAAACAGGATATGGATCAGGCTTATGACACAATGAAATATTTCTTCGACAAGTTTAAAAACGACTTCAAAAATAACGAAACTGCCCCCGATAATGGCGCTGATAAACTTTAAATCCTGAAAATTCCACAATGCTTTTTAGGTCGCGCAGGAAATAATAATAAAAGTCTTTTCTTATGGTAATCGTGCCATATTTTACGGTCAGAGCATAATCGTCAACGATTATTGCCAGAGTTAAGAACTATCAACGACAGGCGAGGAAGAGGCTGATGCTAAAAGAGTTTCGGGAATTTGCACTTAAAGGCAATATGATTGATCTGGCCATTGGTGTTATTATTGGCGGTGCCTTCGGCGGACTTGTCAATTCGATTGTCAACGATTTGCTCATGCCGGTCATCGGGCTCATCACCGGTGGCATAGATTTCTCCAATATGTTTATCCAACTTGCCGGTGAAAAACAGACAACCCTTGCGGCAGCGCGTGAAGCCGGTGCCACAATCGCCTACGGTCATTTCATTACTTTGTTCATCAATTTTCTTATCATTGCATGGGTATTGTTCATTGTTGTTAAAGCAATCAATGCAATGCATCGTAAAGAGCAGCAAGCACCTGCACCAAAGCCGGTTCCGCGTGACGAAGTATTACTAACCGAAATACGCGATCTGTTGGCCGCAAAAAAATAAGCTCAAAAAAGCGAAAGGTCATACGGGGCAATGTCTGACAATATTTAAAACAAATGTAACAATCAGCCCGTCAGATTTGCCCCGGAATGTTCCGCAAAGCCGAAAATGTTGAAGTGTGGAATGAGCTTAATGCACCTGCAAGAAAAACAAAATTTTCGATAAGAAATATGGTTCTCGACACATCAGTGATATTAATGCGGGTCCGATTTTTTCCCTATTTCGAGAGAGCACAATTTTTTCCAATGCCCTTATAATTGAGGCCCCTGTAAATCATGTGTTTTCAAAAGCTGTGTTTTCATAAATCGGCTTTATTTACACAACCTTTTCGGGCTGGCCTTCTCGATACCGTTTTTCCAAAAGCACGCTTTCTCAGAAATGGTTAACAGGGAAAAACACTTCCACAGTTGTTCCCTGTCCCGGTTTTGATAAGAGAACGAGCCGCCCACCAATTTTTTCGACAAGCCCTTTTGTTGTCGGAAGGCCAAGACCGGTACCGGTAAACACAGCGTCTCCCGCGCGCCCGTCCTTTCTTGCAACCTGTCCATAGGGCTGAAGGGCGCGCGCCATTTCTTCCTCGTTCATACCGATACCATTATCGCTCACCGACAATTTCACTAAATTCTTGTCCGTTGAAGAAAGATGCACCACAATTTGACCGCCACTTTGGGTAAAACGGATAGCATTTGACAAAAGATTGAAAATAATTTGCCTGAATTCCTGCGCATCAATCCTGATTGTCGGTATTTTCGGCGGCATAATAATGCGAATAATAATGCCGTTTTCGTTTGCCTGATTTTCAAACAACGCAACCGATTTCCTCAATTGCTGGATCACGTCGAAACCCGGCACTAAAGATTGACGGTTGTCGATTATCTGAGCGCTACTCTGTCCACCTGAATGCGATCTTTCTTCGTAACGCGATTTTGCCTTTTCAAGAAAAGAGTTAACGAGTGACAATATATGTTTGCCCGAAGAAACAATGTCGCGCAAATAGCCACGGTAACGCTCGTTTTCTATTCGGCCGAAACGTTCTTCCCGCATGATATCGGCAAAGCCGATCATGGCGTTAAGCGGCGTCCTGATCTCGTGGATGGTTTGTGCAAAAACCTCGTTATCATAGATTGGCTGGCTTTGAGCCGACACATTCGTCATATCGCGCAAAAGCCCCGCATATCCTTTTTGGTTGGAAAGCGGTACGAGAGTGACGAAAACCCGAATGTCATCACCGCCCTTAGTTTGAATATCGGCCGATTGACCACGGTTGAATAAGCGTTTTGCTCCACCGCTTTTAAGTGCGGCAAGATAATTATCGATCGCTTCTTCGGATGTCGGGCGGAACAAGCTTTTAAAAGGTTTACCGGTCACGTCCTGTCTTTCGTAACCGGTAAGAGCCGACGCGGCTGCGCTAAAACCTTCTATAGAGCCTTCATTATCAAGAAAGACAACACCGTCAGTTGCTGTATCCAGCAAATTGAGAAGGGAAGACTGTTCGGGGGTAAACTTGCTGTCGCCGGCCAATGTGTCGTTATGAGTTGTTTTATCTGTATTTGCAGCCTTTGAAAGCGGCCGTGCAACGGCAGGCAATTGTAATTCGCTGCGCAAACGCTCCGCAATTTCACGGAAAGCCGAACGTTCCGAACTGTTCAAAGACGTGTCCTTATCGCGCTCTTGCGGAGACTGTCCAGCTTGATTTTCTTGCCCCCCAAGAGCCGTTTTGTCTTCATCATCCGGCGCAATATGATCTGGCAACAATTGCGATTGGATTATCTCATCTTCAGCCGGCTTTTCCGGCACTGGAGTTAATTCATTCCCGACAGTTGCGACAGAAGCGGCAACCCGATTTCCATTCTCCGGATTTGGCTGCCTGTCGACCGGAGCCTTCCCTATGCCAAAGCCGCGAAATCCTTCAATTTTTCCATCAAGCGACAAAACAGGAAGACCAGACAAAGAGACTTCCAAATTCGCGTGTTCTCGTCTAGTTGGAAAAAGAACCACCTCGTCTTGAAAGGTGGTGCATTGCGTAATTTTTTCTTCAAGTTTTAAAAAACCGGCATTTTTATAGTCATTATCAAGATCGGCAAGCGAACGCCCAAGCAATTTTTCAGCGTCACCCCCAAGATCATAGAACTCATGGGAAAAATTGATGAACGCACTGTTTTTGTCCATTTGCCATGTAAAACGCTCCGGCTTTGCATGTGTCTTCAAGTTGTTCCGATCGTCCGCGTTTTCTTCTATTGCCGTGACATTGAAGCAAAGAACGAGAAAACGTTGTGGCATTTCGCCAAGGCGAATGGCATTGACCTGTACTTTTCCCCCGTCTTTTTTCATCAAGGTTTTAACGGGTGAAAAACCGTCAATAGAAGAAAGAAAAATTTGGAGCGCATCGCCGAGTGGCTGAAAATTTCCCGTCTGTGCAAGAATTTCGTTTCCGTCGTCAAAAATAGCCGCCGAAATATCCTTGCCTTCAAGCCCGACAAGAAGTGCTTCCGGATGAGAACTTAAAAGATTCCGATTTATATCATTTGCCGTTTTGCCCGACCTGTTTGTTTTTCCGGTTGCATGAACTTCCGAGGCAAAGATAAACTCTTTCTGTTCGTCTGGCGCAATTTCCCCTTGCGTCTCACTTGATCTATGAGCCCCGCCGGATACTAGTGACAGATTGAAAGAGCGTTTCCCGCTTTTTCCGCGCAAATGAACCGGACGCCCACTTTTGATGCCATTTTCGATCTGACGTTTAACAGCACTATCGAAAATTTCTTCCCGATCAAGTGCATCGGTCAGTGATGAAAAGCCGAAAAATGAAAGAGCAGCACCATCAAGCCACAATAAAACCGATGCGTTGCGGTCAAGCACGAAAGAACACTTGCCGCTCAAAAAAGCGTTTCTGATTGTACTTTCAGATAGAAAATCCAGAAATGCCAAGGATTGCTCCACCGGTTAAAGAAATGTTAATTCGATCTTTTACAGGAAAGAGCAAAAAGTTTCAAAAGGAATCAGAAAGCATCCTTATCGGTCGTTATAAAATTTTTGAAACTTCGGTTGAAAGATATCTTTCAAATATGCTCGAAACTCGTCAATCACTTCAATGGATTAACCGTCATTTCTTCAGTTCTTTCTATCGATAAACCGTTTCTACCTTTTAGAAAATAACGTTTTTGTCTTTCTATAGCAAAAAGGCGCGGACATAACCGTCTACGCCTTCTCGCGAATTGGTTAACTCAACCGATTATCAAAGTTCATGGCCATGGTTTAAAAGAATTTCACGTTTTCCCACATGGTTGGCCGGACCGACAATGCCTTCAGCCTCCATGCGTTCAACCAGCGTTGCTGCCTTGTTATAGCCGATACTCAAACGGCGCTGGATATAGGATGTTGAACATTTCTTGTCGCGCATAACCACTTTGACAGCTTGCAAGTAAAGTTCTTCCATATTTTCTCCGGCACTACCGGCAGCAACAATGTCCGCAATGGAATCGGCGTCCTCGATGGTTTCTTCTTCGTCTTCACCATCCGTCACTGTTGCAAGATAGTCGGGCGTACCTTGTGTCTTCAGATGTGCTACAACATGCTCGACTTCCTCATCGGAAACAAAGGGGCCGTGAACACGGACAATCCGGCCACCGCCCACCATGTGGAGCATATCACCCTGACCCAGCAATGTCTCTGCACCTTGTTCGCCAAGAATCGTGCGGCTATCAATCTTGGAGGTAACCTGAAATGAGATGCGGGTTGGAAAATTCGCCTTGATCGTGCCGGTAATCACATCAACCGAAGGACGTTGTGTTGCCATGATAAGGTGAATTCCCGCAGCTCGCGCCATTTGTGCCAAACGCTGGATTGCACCTTCGATTTCTTTACCTGCAACCATCATCAGGTCGGCCATTTCATCAACAATAATGACGATATAGGGAAGACGCGTAAGATCCATTGCCTCTTCATGATAAAGCATTTCGCCGGTTTCTTTGTCAAAACCGGATTGGACACGGCAGGTAATGGTTTCGCCCTTTTCGGCTGCCGCACTGACACGCTGGTTGAAGCCGTCAATATTGCGCACGCCGAGTTTTGCCATTTTGCGATAGCGGTCTTCCATTTCGCGCACCGCCCATTTCAATGCCGTTACAGCCTTTTTGGGATCGGTAACAACCGGCGTTAGAAGATGCGGTATGCCGTCATAGATAGACAGTTCAAGCATCTTGGGATCAACCATGATGAGGCGGCATTGCTCCGGTTTCAAACGATAAAGCAGAGACAAAATCATGGCGTTAATTGCCACCGATTTACCCGAACCCGTGGTACCGGCAACAAGCAGATGCGGCATTTTTGCAAGTTCTGCAATGACCGGTTCACCGCCGATATTTTTACCAAGTGCAAGCGGCAGCTTGTAATTGCTATCCTGAAATGTCTTCGACTGGATAATTTCGCGTAAATAAACGGTCTCGCGCACTTTATTCGGCAATTCTATGCCGATAACATTGCGCCCCGGAATAACCGCAACACGTGCGGAAATGGCCGACATCGAACGGGCAATATCATCAGAAAGACTGATAACGCGCGATGATTTGACACCGGCTGCAGGCTCGAATTCATACATGGTGACAACCGGCCCCGGACGGACATGGATGATTTCGCCTTTGATACCGAAATCTTCCAGCACACTTTCAAGAAGTCCGGCACTGCGTTCAAGTGTTTCCTGAGAAATCACCGCGCCATCTTTATGTTCCGGCTCCTGCAAAAGGTCAATTGAAGGGAAAATATAAGAATCGTCGCTTTGGGATTTTGGGCTCGGAATAAAAGCCGGATTGAGAGTGCGAAATGGTGCAGAAATCGTCGCTTTTGTTGCAGTTGGCTTAATTGTTGCATTTTGCGCGGTTGTTGCGGTTTGCGCAGTTGTTGCAATTGGCGCAACAGCTTGCGTTTTTTCCTTTTGTTCAGGAGCCTTTTCTTCTCCGCTATGTTGAGGTGCTATGGCCTGTGGAAGTGGTGCAGCGGACTGGATGTTGGCTGTTTTTACCGGTTCTATATCCTCGATAATTCCGGCAGATGAAGCAACCGAATTTTCCCGTCCCGCCGGGGAAACAGAAGCCGGATTTTGCGATGCCGCTTGAGACCCTGTGCCACCAACGGATTTACTCGTTTGTTCTTCACCGGCTGTATTTTCGGTATTTTTCTCGACACTCCCATTTTCAATCACCACTTGCCCCTGATTGTTAAAGGTGGTGACAACAGAATTGTCAGGCAATGGTGTTACAACTTGTAGAACAGGCGTTTCAGTCAGTCGGGGAGTGATTGCCGGACTAACACTTGATAACGATACACTTTCTGTTACCGCTGTCTGATTAATGATTGATTGCGGTGCCGCGTCAATAATAACGGCATTGGTATTTTCCACGGCCGCTGCTGCCGATGTTGCCGGTACTTGAACCGTCGCATCATTTGCTACCGGAGCTGAAGCCCCTGATTCAGTACTTGTCAGTTGAACTATGCCCGGTGTCGCCGCTTGCTGTTCAATTTTTTCTTCAACCTTTTCCGTTGGCTTTTCCGGATCATTTCCACTCTTTTTCGGGAAACGGCATTCCAGCACCCGATAAAGATCGGCAATAGATTTTTCTTCAACCTTGGCGGCGCTTTTTTCTTCGGTTGCATTACCCGTCATCAAAGTCGAAGCGACTGGCGGTAATTGGGACGCACCCGACGTGAGCGACCCATCAAGTGACATTTTTTGTACAGTCACAACGGGCTTCTTTTCGACTGCAACGGCGTTTGCATCTGTTTCGGGCGCAGTCATGTTCAAGCTTGTTTCCGGAACAATAGTGTTTGCACTTGCAAGCGGCGTTTCAACCGGCTGAAGCTCGCTTTCATTTTGCGGCGTAAGTTTTGCCAGATTTTCAAGAATGTCCGGCCCGCATTCAAAAAATGCCGAATCGGAAAGATAAAACGGCTTGATATCGGCAGGCTTATTAATTTCGGATGCCGGTTTTTCCACCTTGACTGCCGCTTCTTGCATAGAAGTTTCATTCCGGATTTGAGGAGCGCCATTGTTTTGAGGGCGTGTGTAAACAGATTTGACGCTATAATTCTGTTCAATATTTTTGCGTTGGACAGAAGCAATCACCTCGTCTTTCAAGGAGCGAACTTGTGTCTGTCCTTGCGGCAAGGGCGTGGTCCCAGCAAGTGTCACCGGTTCTTTATTTTTCGGAGCATTTTCTTTCAAGGCCACATTTTCACGCTTTTGCTTTTGTTCGAGCTCGAAAGCCTTCAATTTTTCCGCAAAATCGGGATCATTTTCAACCCGTTTGCGCACAAGTTCGACTTCCGGCGTGCGTGTGAAACGTACATTCTGTCCGAGGGCAAAAGCTTTTTTCCATATGGTGGGATATTGCGTTTGTGATTGTGCGTTAGCCGCCGCTTCTTCTGGCTTTGCAGGGGCGCCGGAAACGGGCTTGGCAACAGGATTTAAAGAGACCGGATTTGTTTTCAGATTACGCATGGCACTCAAACTAGATTGCGGCAATTTTTAAAGATTGCCTCTTAACAAAACTCATGTTTTCAACGTTAAAGTGCGAAAGTTAATAACCTTTTGCCAAAGTCGCTTTATCAACAAAAAAACCACCGGAACGGATATTCCGGTGGTGATGAATGGATCTGATAAAAATAACAATAATTGCCGGTCTTCAGCCGATTGTCATTAAGCTTGCATTGCCTCCGGCTGCGGCTGTATTCACCGAAGTTGAAACTTCTTCGCTAAGATAACCGAGGGTATAGGGGAGTTCACCTGATGTAAGCTCCTCGCTTGCTGCCGCTTGTGTGAGAATGATAGGCCCTGAAAGGGCTGCTATAATTTTCTGTTTTTCGATAATGCTGTTTTCATCGCCTTCTATGAGCGCACCCGCATAAGGACCATCGGCGTTTAGATTTTCTGACCATTTGACATTCCGGACAAGCTGTTTTGGCAAATCCGAAAGCGAATTTTGCAATTTGCAAGCTGCGTCAATCACGGCAATATTGCCGGTTGCAAATGTCGCGGCAAGCTGCCGGTAAAGCCCGCTTTTCGTTTGGGGAAACAAGAGAATTTTTCCACGGCTGTGAAGGGAATAGACATTGCTTTCCCCCACCGGCCCCGGCAAATTGATGGCGACGCCAAGCGGTGACTTCGCGTTTAATGATTTTGCAAAGGCTGCATCGGATGATTCTCCGTTTTTTGGGAGCCAATTCAAAAAACTGTCGATAAGCTCATTTTTTCTTGGCCCAACAGAAAATTGCAGGTCGGGAGCCTGTTTGACGAGGCGTCCGATATATAAGGGCCCACCGGCTTTGGGACCTGTTCCGGATAATCCCCTTCCGCCAAATGGTTGGGAGCCGACAACCGCGCCGATAATATTGCGGTTGATATAGATATTGCCAACCCGAATATGGCTTGAAACATAATCGACAAAATCATCCAGTCTTGTATGAAGCCCGAATGTCAGACCATATCCTGTTGCATTGATTTCGTTGATGAGCTTTTCAATATCTTTGCGTTTATAACGCACAACATGCAAGACCGGCCCGAAGACTTCACGCTTCAATTCGCCAATCGAATCGATCTCGATAAGAGTGGGGCTTACATATGTTCCCTCTTTTGCAATATCGGGAAGGGGAACTTGCGTCACTTTATGGCCCATAGCGCGCATTGTTTCGATATGCGTTTCGATATTATCTCTGGCTTCTGCGGTAATCACCGCGCCAATATCGGTACCGATAAAATCGGTGCGTCCGATACGCAATTCCTGCATTGCGCCTTTGAGCATGTCCAGAATGCGGTCTGCCACCTCTTCCTGTAAACACAAAACCCGCAAAGCCGAACAACGCTGGCCTGCACTATCAAAAGCCGAGGCGATAACGTCACCCACAACCTGTTCGGCAAGTGCTGACGAATCGACAATCATGGCATTCTGCCCACCAGTTTCGGCAATAAGCGGAATGGGTTTCTTATCTTTGCTCAGGCGGGTTGAAAGCTCTTTCTGGATAAGCCGCGCAACTTCTGTCGAACCGGTAAACATAACGCCTGAAGTCGCTTTCTCGCCAATAAGTGCTGCACCGATTTTTCCATCTCCTGGACAGAATTGTAGTACGTCCTCCGGGATTCCCGCTTCATGCAATATGCGCACGCCTTCAGCAGCAATAAGCGGTGTTTCTTCGGCCGGTTTTGCCAAAACGGTATTGCCCGCCGCCAACGCAGCCGATAATTGACCGATAAATATCGACAACGGGAAATTCCACGGGCTGATACAAACAATCGGTCCCAACGGTTCTTCATTGCCTTTAAAAGTCTTACGCACCTCTCCGGCATAAAAGCGCAAGAAATCAATGGCCTCCCTCACTTCGGCAATAGAATTCGGAATGGATTTTCCGGCTTCCCGTGCCGCAAGTGCTAGAAGTAAAGGCATGCGCGCCTGCATAAGATCAGCCGCTTTTTCAAGAATCTCCGAGCGCGACTGATGTGAAGTCTTTGCCCATGATGAAAACGCTTTTTCAGCGGTCGCAACCATTTTGCGCGCTTCACTTTCATCAATCTCGATAACTTCGCCCACTTTGTCGCGATGGTCTCCGGGATTTAAAATTTGACGTGATTTTGCGCCCTTTTCGACATTCGCCGGTGCTGCTTTCCAGTCTGTTGCCGAACTTTTTTGAAAATCTTCAGTGAGTTCCGCAAGCACTGTTTCGTTCGATAAATCATATCCATCGGAATTGCGACGGTCTTTTCCGAAAAGATCGGCAGGTGAAGCAATTTTATCATGCTGGGCACCGGGAACGGGCATATTACGCACCACATCCACCGGATCAACAACAAGTTCATCAACCGATATAGACTTGTCGGTAATGCGATTGACAAAAGAAGAATTGGCACCGTTTTCCAACAACCGCCGTACCAGATAAGCAAGCAAGGTTTCATGTGTTCCGACCGGTGCATAAAGGCGTGCCGGACGCTGCATTTTATCTTTGCCTACAACCTCGTCATAAAGTGGTTCGCCCATGCCGTGGAGGCACTGGAACTCGAATTGTTCGACCGTATATTTATCAGGCCCCGCCAGATGATAGATCGTCGCCATGGTTTGCGCGTTATGCGTTGCAAATTGCGGGAAAACGGCATCGGGAGCCGAAAGAAGTTTTCGGGCGTTGGCAACATAGGAAACATCTGTATAAACTTTGCGCGTATAAACGGGAAAACTTTGAAGTCCGTCAACCTGCGCGCGTTTGATTTCAGCATCCCAATAGGCACCTTTGACAAGGCGCACCATCAAACGATGGTGACTGCGGCGGGCAAGATCAATGAGATAATCAAGCACAAACGGGCAGCGACGACCGTAAGCTTGCACAACAAAGCCGATACCGTTCCACCCGTCAAGATCAGGATCGAAACACAGACTGTCCATAATATCGAGCGAAAGCTCGAGCCGGTCGGCTTCCTCGGCATCTATATTAAGCCCGATATTGTAATTTTTACAAAGCAAAGCCAATTGTTTGACGCGCGGCATGAGCTCGCCCATGACACGATCGGCCTGAGAGCGGAAATAACGGGGATGAAGTGCAGAAAGTTTAATGGAAATACCCGGCCCCTCATAGACGCCGCGTCCGTTCGAGGCTTTGCCAATAGCATGAATTGCCATCTCGTAATCGCGATAATAGCGATCGGCATCGTCAGCCGTTGTAGCGGCTTCCCCCAACATGTCATAGGAATAACGAAACCCGCGTGCTTCCAGAGGTTTCGAGCGCTCGAGCGCTTCATCAATGGTTTCACCACGCACAAATTGCTCGCCCATCATGCGCATGGCCATATCCATTCCTTTGCGGATAACCGGCTCGCCACAGCGCGCGATAAGTCCTGTCAAAGAGGAAGAAAGTTCTCCTTCCCTGACACTCGCTGATAATTTGCCGGTAACCACAAGTCCCCAGGTCGCAGCATTGACGAAAAGCGATTTTCCACCACCCAAATGGGCTTTCCAGTCACCGCCTGCCACCTTGTCGCGAATGAGGGCATCACGGGTTGCTTTGTCGGGAATGCGCAACAGCGCTTCTGCCAGACACATGAGCGCCACACCTTCCTGCGACGACAAAGAATATTCATGAACCAGACCTTCAACGCCATTCCCCTTATATTTTGCCCGCATCGTTTCAATGAGATGGCGAGCAGTAGCAGCAATGTCTTTTTTGGTTTTCTCGTCAATTGTTGCTGCCTCGAGAAGCGGCTTCAGACATTCGGTTTCCGGACGACGATAGGCTGCGGTGATTTTTTTGCGTAGTTCGCTCTGCTTGGAGATGGGAGGCGCAAATTCGGCAAAGGGCTTTTGTGTTCTGGTCATGATTTCATTCCACTCTGGATAAGATTTATTGAACTTGGAAATTTTTGAAAAAATGCTTTTAAAGCTAGTTATGCAGCGATCATAGCACCGGCTATAGTTTACTTCTTGCACAAAAAAAGGTATTTTCTAGTGTTTTTTCTTGTTTTATGCCTGAGTATTAGGATTTTTTACATCAATGGAAGAAAAAAATAGCGAAATTGACCGCATCGATAATCGTATTATTGATGCGCTTGTTGAAAATGGCCGTATGTCTATTACCGAGCTTTCCGAGAAAGTCGGCCTTTCAAAAACACCTTGCCAATTACGTTTAAAAAGGCTTGTCAATGAAGGCTATATCACCGGTTTTCGTGCCGTGCTCAACCCTGCAAAAATGGGACTTGAACATATCGCTTTTACGGAAGTGAAACTTTCCGACACAAGAGAAGAAGCTTTGCGGGCTTTCAACGCCGCTGTTAAAAAAATACGGGAAGTGGAAGAATGCCACATGATTGCAAGCTCGTTCGACTATCTTTTGAAAGTGCGAACCAATGACATCAAGCGCTACCGCACTGTTCTTGGCGAAAAAATTTCGACCTTGCCCTATGTCGCGAGTACATCAACCTTCGTGGTTATGCAAAATGTTGTAGATGCCGGTTTCAGGCGTTAATCCATATGCCGGAAACCTTTAGCACCTGCCCTTTATCCGTCAGCTTCTTCAATATGAGGTTTGGAGCTCAAAAACCGGTCAATTGACCATAAAGCGCAACGGCCATATTTCTCAATCAATTCAGCTTCGGATGCTGGTCAACAAGATTTTGCCGTTGTTCCTCAAGATCGGAAATTTTGTTTTCAATCTCGTTGACCTGATCTTCGATATAATCGAAATGTTCCTGCAAAACTTCTTTTGCCTCGGTTTTGGACGAAGCGACAGGTGTTGCATCTTTTAACGGGCGATTGGCTGTTTCGGGCATTTTGACGGCTGCGATAAAGCCGAAAATAGCAACCACCATAAGGTAATAGGCCGGCATATAAAGAGATTGCAAAGTTTCAACAAGCCACGCTGCAATGGGCGGCGTAAGACCGGCGATCAACACCGCAATATTAAAGCAGATTGCAAGTGTTCTGAAACGTACATCAGTCGGGAAAAGTGCCGGAAGGATAGAGGCCATAACACCGATGAAACAACAAAGAAGAACGGCGAGAATGGCAATTCCGCCCGCGATCATAAATACATTGTGGTGCATGACCATATAAAAAGCGGGAATAGCGAGAAAGAATTGACCGACAGAACCGATAAACAGAAATGGTTTGCGACCGATTTTATCGCTTAAAAAACCGACAAGCGGTTGCACCAGAAGCATGAAAGCCATGACAACGATGATAATAAGAACACCATGGTCATAACTGTAACCGAGATTGACGGATAAAAAGTTCGGCATATAAGTGAGCAACATATAATAGGTCGAATTGACCGCAACCACCAACAGACAACTGATGACAATGCCGTTGAGGTTTTCCGTGATGATGGTACCGACAGATGTCGTCTCGACTTTTTCCTGTTCTTCCTCCTCGGCCGAACTGTTGTTTTGTGCCTCGTAAGTGGGCGATTCATCTAACGATTTTCTTAAATAAAGGCCGATCAACCCCAGCGGCAGTGAAATAAAGAAGGGGATACGCCAGCCCCAATCCCCCATTGCATCCTGCCCGATCACAAGAGAAATCGTCGACACCACCAAAGCACCGACAAGAAAACCGGCAATGGAACCGAAATCGAGCCAGCTTGCCATAAAGCCGCGCTTCCTGTCCGGTGAATATTCGCTCACAAAAACCACCGCACCGGCATATTCACCACCAACGGAAAGTCCCTGAATGATTTTAGCGAGAAGCAGCAAAAGTGGCGCGAATATCCCGATTGTCGAGTAAGAGGGAATGAGGCCAATAGCAAATGTGCTTGCCGACATCAAAATGATTGTAAAGGAAAGAATGTTTTTGCGACCATATTTGTCGCCGAGATAACCGAAAATGGCGCCGCCCATCGGCCTGAACAAAAACGGGATGGAAAAAGTGGCGAGGGATGCAATCAATTGAACCGATTGGGGAGCGGAAGCAAAAAACGTGTGTCCGATAATGACTGCCAGAAAACCGTAGACACTGAAATCAAACCACTCTATGGCATTTCCAAGACCGGCTGCGCAGATAACTTTTCGCAACTCTTTGTTTCCGACAATGGGAATATCTTTGACAGTAAGTGGTTGTTGTGTCGTTTCTGACATATGTTCTTCCTTATTCCTGATATGTCTTTTGAATAAAAAGGCCCACCCTTTTCGCGCCCCCGTTCTTTTTGAGCAAAAGCTCCTTTTCGAGCCAAAGACATACCCCTTCATTGAAGCGCGTTAAGACGCGACGATGAAGGTCGTTTCATACCAAATTCTCACGATGCCGAGGTTTGCCCTTTCTTTAAAAAAGACAATCAAGTCTTGCTTCCATCAAATCCCGCGGTAAACATAACCGGAAATTAGATAAAGGGCTAAAGACGGTTGAATAATTGCCCACAACAACGATAATGACCATCTTGAAAATTAGGGCCAGATCAATAACCGTCAACCAAAACCACATATATGAGGGGTTCAGTATAGATAATTTAATCAAAAATAACAAGTCGAGCATTAAGATGGAACTTATGATGTGGATATGTCTTTTCAACTTGAAGCTGTAAAAAAGCAATCTCTGTCGGTCGTCATCTTATGATTAAGAATTTTGTTTTATACTTTAACGCAGTTGATTTTAATGATGATTGAGCCATGGAAGAACTGATCTATATATTGCCATTCGATCTGCACGGGATCGAGATCGTCGTTACAATTCTTATTGTAGCACTGGTCTTGTTTTCTATTGTCATGCGGCTTTTGAAAGTTCCGCAAAAACTTATGGTGATCGCCACCGGTGCTCTTGCAATGGCTGCTTATATGGCGTTCCAGACTGATGGCCCCAGTCCGGTCCAACCCCTGATAAATCTCGCTCAACGTCAAAAACAACTTGACCGGCAATTCGAACAAACACCATTGAAATTCGAAAATGTGACACTCACCAGTGTCAAGGTACGTGCCCATTCACTTACACTTAACGTGAAAAACAACACTCCATTGGCCGAAGGATCCACAAAAGACGATCTCGAGGCTTATGCCAATTCTTATCTGAATAAAAATCTCGTAAAATATTGTGGAATACTCAAGGCCGAACAAGCGTTGCCTTATCGCAAAACCAATCAGCAATATTTTGATTTGACGATCAAATCCTATTACATCACCTTTATTGATGGGGATAAAAAGGCCAAAATGGAAATTCCCGTATCAAGCTGCGAGGATAAACCGGTTAAAAACTCCGAACCCGATAAATCTGAAAGTCCTGAACCCGATAAATCTGAAAGCGTGGAACCAGATAAATAAAAAACTTTTGCAAAACTATCGCCGATAAAAGTCGAAAAACGGGCTTTGCAAAACGGACCTCTTTAGAAAACCGCCCGACTTATCAGACTGTTTGGAGCTTGCCTGATTTTTGTTACTGCAATACCGCTTTTGCTGATTTTGTCGTACGCTAGCTTGAAAAACCGGACAATGATACTTTTAACAGATGTGATCGCTCTTTAAATAATTGAGACGATCGTAATTTTGAAAAACCTTTTTGCACCAAAGTCCGGTTCTAATATTTTTCCAATGACAAAAAGTTTTGCCAATAAAAACGTCTTATGACTTTGGATAGGGTGAAAACAGGTATAAAATACCCAGGCGAGGACTTAAAGGGATAAACTATGTTAGATAAACGCAAATTTTATATAAATGGTGCCTGGGTTGCGCCTGTCGAGGCACACGACCTTAATGTGATTGATCCATCAACTGAAGAAGTTTGTGGTGTTATCAGCAATGGCACGTCAAAAGATGTCGATCATGCAGTTGCAGCTGCAAAAGCAGCCTTTGAGGGATGGAAGCATACCGACCCGCAAAAGCGTTTAACCTTTGTTGAAAAAATATTGGCAATTTACAATCAGCGCAGGGGTGAAATTGCGAAGGCTATTTCAACCGAAATGGGCGCCCCGATTGATATGGCTGTAGAACAACAGGCTGCCGCTGGTGGACGCCATATTGAAACTTTCATTGATAGCTTTTTGCATTTTTCTTTCCAGACCGAGCTTGTCAAAGGTCATAAAGATAGTGCGCTTCAATATGAGCCGATTGGTGTTGTAGGTCTCATTACGCCATGGAACTGGCCGATGAACCAGATTACCTTGAAAGTCATTCCGGCAATGCTCGCAGGTTGTACCATGGTTTTGAAGCCTTCCGAGATTGCTCCGCTTTCTGCATCTTTATTCGCCGATATTATTGATCAGGCGGGTCTTCCCAAGGGTGTGTTCAACCTTGTCAATGGTGATGGTGCGGGTGTTGGAACATGTCTTTCCGGTCATCCCGACATTGCCATGATAAGCTTTACCGGCTCCACCCGTGCAGGCAAGGCAATTTCCAAGAATGCAGCAGAAACATTAAAACGTGTGGGGCTCGAGCTTGGAGGCAAAGGAGCCAATCTGGTTTTCGCCGATGCCCGTGAAGATGCTGTCAAATGGAGTGTTTTAAGATGCTTCAATAATAGCGGACAGAGTTGCAATGCACCAACCCGCATGTTTGTCGAGCGTTCGATTTATGAAAAAGCCAAAAAAACAGCAAAGGAAGTTGCCAATAATGTCAAACTCGCTGTGGCAAACGAACACGGAAACCATCTCGGACCCGTTGTATCAAAAGCCCAATTCGATAAAATTGAGGGCCTTATCCAATCGGGTATCGACGAAGGTGCAACACTTATTGCCGGTGGAACGGGCTTACCCGAAGGTATCAATCACGGCTATTTTGTCCGGCCGACTGTTTTTGCCGATGTCAAACCGAATATGAGAATTTTCCGTGAGGAAATTTTTGGGCCGGTTCTGTCGATGATTCCTTTTGATAGTGAAGAAGAAGCCATAGCAATGGCCAATGACACGAACTATGGTTTGACCAACTATGTCCAATCCGAAGACAAGGAAAAATGCCACCGCGTTGCAACGGCATTGCGTTCCGGCATGGTTGAAGTTAACGGTAAGAGCTTGCCGAAGGAAAGCTTCTTCGGTGGTGTCAAATATTCCGGCCATGCCCGTGAAGGTAGTATCTGGGGAATCAAGCAATTTCTTGATACCAAAGCCATTTCCGAATGGTAAGATAATGATTATCCGTCTCCGGCAAGGGGAACATTTCCTCTTGCCGAAGCGGTTCAATTTTTTAACTTTAAACGTCGATAGGGCTTCATTTGATCAGACTGGTAAGTGATGACACGGCCGAAGGTCAACGCGTCGATCAATGGCTGGCAAAGAATTGTCCTGAAATGTCGCGTTCGCGTCTTCAAGCTCTCATTCGTGAAGGGCAATTAAAAATAAATCAACTTGTTATACGCGAACCGAAAACGCGGTTAAAAACCGGCGATTCAATTGAAGTTTCTTTGCCGGAACCCGTTGCCGCACAACCACGGGGAGAAGCAATAGACCTTGAAATTCTCTATGAAGATGATGATCTTATAGTTATCAACAAACCGTCAGGCCTTGTTGTCCATCCCGGCAATGGTAACGAGACAGGAACACTGGTAAACGCCCTGATCTACCACTGCGGTTCATCGCTTTCGGGCATCGGGGGCGTCAAACGTCCAGGAATCGTGCACCGCCTCGACAAGGATACAAGCGGTGTTATGGTTGTTGCCAAAAATGACCATGCCCATAATGTTTTAAGCCGACAATTTGCTGATCATGGCCGGCAAGGCCCTCTCGAACGCAGCTATCAGGCTGTGGTGTGGGGTGCCTTTGCGCAAAAGACCGGTGTGGTTGACACCTATCTGGGACGTTCTTCGCGTGATCGTACAAAAAGAGCCGTTGTTTCACCCACCCAGATGGATGCGCGCCATGCTGTAACACATTACCGACTATTGGAATCTTTCGGGGAAAAGAATGAAAAGGAAGCGATTGCAAGTCTGATTGAATGCCGATTGGAAACAGGACGTACACACCAGATCCGTGTGCATATGGCTCACATTGGCCACCCGCTTGTCGGCGATCAGGTCTATGGCAATGCTTTCAAGACAAAAGCCAATATGTTACCCGATGACTTAAAAACAATTGTCAGCGCATTTCCGCGTCAAGCTCTTCATGCTGCGACTCTTGTCTTCGAACATCCGTTTACCGGAAAAATCATGCGCTTTACGAGTAGCCTGCCAACTGATATGCTCAATCTTATCGGGGCATTTCGGAAATTTAGGTGAAACTATTTTGGCTTTGGCGGGTTTGTTTGATTGAACGTCAACCGGACGGATGCTTGTTTCTTAAAAAGGCCATATAGACGGTGTAATATGCTTTTTACATCCTGTACGAAAAGGATATTTTTCGTTTTCGCCTTTAATGGGAGAACGCGCTAAAGGAGGGTGCTTTATGGCCCAGACAAATTTACCATCAGTTGCTAACGGTGATGGGGGACTTACCCGCTATCTGGAAGAGATACGCCGGTTTCCTATGCTGGAGCCACAGGAAGAATATATGCTGGCAAAACGTTATCGCGAGCATAATGACCCGAAGGCAGCCCATAAACTCGTTACCAGTCATTTAAGGCTCGTTGCAAAAATTGCAATGGGCTATCGTGGCTATGGCCTGCCGATCGGTGAAGTTATTTCCGAGGGGAATGTCGGCCTGATGCAGGCTGTCAAACGCTTCGAACCGGAACGCGGTTTCAGACTCGCAACTTATGCTATGTGGTGGATCAAAGCGTCCATTCAGGAATATGTTTTGCGCTCGTGGAGCCTTGTAAAAATGGGCACCACTGCCAATCAGAAGCGGCTGTTTTTCAATTTGAGAAAAGTCAAAAGCAAAATTCAGGCTTTGGATGATGGCGACCTTAACCCCGAACAGGTCAAGGAAATTGCGACCCGTCTTAATGTCAGTGAAGAAGACGTCATTTCGATGAACCGGCGCTTATCGGGCGACACATCACTCAATGCGCCGATCCGTGCGAGTGAAGGTGAAAGTGGTGAATGGCAAGATTGGCTGGTTGATGATTCAAGCAGTCAGGAACAGCTATTGATTGAAGAAGACGAGCTTGAAAATCGCCGTGCCATGCTTGAACAGGCAATGGAAGGTTTAAACGATCGCGAAAAACGCATTTTCAAAGCCCGCCGTCTTTCGGAAGATCCGGTGACACTTGAAGAACTTTCAACCGAATTCGGCATCAGTCGTGAACGTGTTCGCCAAATTGAAGTGCGCGCATTCGAAAAAGTACAGAATGCCGTGAAAGCTGCTGCCATCGCGCAAAAGCGTGCATTGCTTCCGACAACGCCCAAGAAACTTGCGCCTGCGGCAACAAAATAAACATAGCCGGAAAGCATTCCGGTTATTGGCGACAGTTTATCGGATAACGAAGATTTTTCTTGATGCAGCGGAAAAACTTCGGACGAAACCCCAAAAAAACAAAAGGCTCGAAAGAGCCTTTTTTATTTTTCATTGTTCCGCTCCGGCTTGTTAAAAATTTCACCAGACATAATGAATTTATATGAATGTTTGGGAATTTATATGAAAGTTTGGACGTTGATATGAAAGCCTGCTTCTTTCATGCAATTTCTGGAATTCCCTGAAATGCCGGTATTTGTTCAACGCGTTTGACTAACTGATATTTTGATCTCTCGCATATCGGTAACGTAATTATTCCGACCTTCTTTTTCACAGATTGGATTAGTAGCCTGATCAATTCGCATTCCGGCATTTGGTGGTTTTGTGAGTAAACAATGAGCGGTAATTTCAATCAGGTAGCATTTCAACCGCTACCGTTTTTCATGCATATATTTTCCACCCTTCCTCCGTCAACGAGATAAAACAAGAAGTTAGGCGTTCCCTTTTACCTTTTACGGCAAGGTTGTTCTTACCGGATACGGCTTCACATGCCACGCTTTCCGCACTCATTAATAATAAATATGGAAAATTCCAACAGCGTTATTTCGAATTCGGCAATCTAATTTTTGCGATCAAACTGTTATTCGGTATCTTCTTCACCTGTATCAGTTGATTGATCGCCATCGGGCGCTGTTTGTCCATCACCTTTCGGCGCGTCAGCGGCTCCCGATTCACCAGTACTTGGTTCCGCGGCATCGGAATCCGGTTGGGCACCTGTTGTCGGGGATTGATTTATGCCGTTTCCTTCAGCATTATCTTCGCTTTGCCCCTGAACTTGCGGATTATCAGTTGTCACGCCATTTTCGTTGCTTTGTGCCGTGGGATTATTTGCATTGCTACCATCGGAACTCTGCTTTTCATCATAGAGCGTCGGTTTGTTGTTTTGATTGAGCCAGCTATCGATCACTTGATTGAAAATAGCCTCACCATTCGGGCCTTTTGAAAAGGTCAATTCCGAAACACGTTTATTTTTATCGGTAATGACAAGACGGATCCATCCCAATTGTTTCATGAGCTGAAGATTACGATCACGGAAAGGATTGGCTCCACTTAATGCAAAGAGGAAGAAATCATCATCAATTTTCGCTTCGACTGTTCCGGTCAACTGTTGACCGGGAGCCTGCTCGCTATCCTTGAATGTCAGCTCGTGAACATTATCAATCGCTTTACCTTCAAAATCGTCGGGAACAATAAAAATTGCCTCGATAAGATAGGCTGCCGGCAATGACGGATCGGTATTGCGCCGAAGTGTCAACCTCAACGACAATTTTTCGTCAGGAATTGTCACGTTACCACGCACCGCAATTTCTTCCGGATGCTGTGCAGTGGCTTTATCTTTAACCACCGACCATTGAACCGAACCGGTTTCGACTTTTTCATCCTGTTGATCGGTGCGTGCCTGATAGAATGTTGCTTCTCCCGGTTGTTCTTGGGGATTTGCAGCTCCGGTTGTTCCGGCTGAAGTTGACGTCCCTTCACCGGGTTTGACTGCCGTTTTTGCAGGCCCTTCGTCAACTTCGCTACCATCAGCCAGAAGGCGCTGGGTAAATTTTTCTTTCGGTTGCTCGTTTGCATTGCTCTCCGCAATGTGGTTTTCCGCTTCATGCGACTTGTTTTTTCCTGAAAGAAAACTCCAGGCTGTCAACAAAACACCCACCACAACAATGACAACGACCGCACTTGATAAACCGATTACAATTGCCCGTTTTCTCGCAGCACGGCGTTCTGTCCGTTTGGCAGCTTGCACAAAAATATCGGAAACGATGTCATAATCGCCGGTTTGCTGGTTGTTTCCCAAGGCCTTTGCCGACTGCTGTTCTTTTTCGGCTTGTTCTTTTTCGGCTTCCTTTTCCGCAGCGATAATGTCTTCCATATTAACCGGCTCGGCGTCCGGCACTTTTTTTACATTCATAGAATTAGTCGAAAAAGCATCGTCCGAATTGAGCGTTGCTTCATCACCATTGCTGGCAGTGGCAAATGTTTTATTCTCGCCTAAAAAATTACGGGAAGAAGCCGTTGCCTTTTCGCCTAGATCATTGCTTGGGGTTGCGTCGTCTCGTTCCGTTTCTCCAGAAAGCAAACTTCTATTTTCTCCAAGACCGCTTGCAACACCCTGATCGTCTGTTGGTGAAGTTTGCTGCCCGTCATGCTGTTCACCAGCTTTTCTTTGCACGTCGTCGGCGTTATCTTGCGGATGAATGGAAGATGGTGTCCGGGCCTCGATATGCTCCGGTTCCTGATGATCTTGTGGAGAGGCAAATGGACGAAATGCTTCGCCAGCAGGCGCCGGTTTTTCTTCAGCCGGTTTTCTTACCATAATGGTAGAAAGCAATTCCTGTTCAACCGCGACATAGTCGGCTTCAACACTTTTGATCGCCTCATCAAGCGCGTTCAATTGTGCCGCTGCCACATTTTCAGGAACATTGGTTTCGGCAAGTTTCCGCTCGACAGTTTCACGCGCGCGAGCATAAACCCGTGCCCGCAATTGTGGTGTCGGATTATTCTGGGCATCGATAGTTTTTTTTAATAACCCTGCGAAATTCGCCATCGGTTTCTTTACTTTCTAAATATCCACAACAACCGGCAGGCCTTTATTCTGCCGGTTACTTCAGATTGTTGACCGATATTGTTCTTGAACAACCTTTTCCGGTAAGTTTATCCCTCATAAAAAATAGATATAGTCTAACAAAACAATCGTCAAATTTTACTCTATCCCGGGATAAGTTGGCGGCCATTTGCCGCCACACACTTCAAACCTGTCTTATCTATCTTCAAACGGGTCGGTTACAAGAATAGTGTCGAGACGCTCGGGGCTGGTTGAAAGAAGCGCCACAGGTGCGCCGATCAATTCTTCGATATGACGGACATATTTAACCGCCTTGGCCGGCAAATCAGCCCAGCTTCTGGCACCCGCGGTGGTTGCTTTCCAGCCTTCCATGGTTTCATAAATCGGCTTCAAGCGTGCCTGAGCCCCCATGGATGACGGCATATAGTCGATCTTTTTACCGTCAAGTTCATAGCCGACACACAATTTGATTTCATCCAGTCCGTCAAGAACATCAAGTTTGGTTAAAGCAATACCGTTAATGCCGCAAACAGCAATCATCTGGCGCAGCAAAACCGCATCAAACCAACCACAACGGCGTTTGCGTCCGGTTACAACGCCATATTCGTGTCCATGTGTGCCAAGATATTCACCCGCTTCGTTTTTCTGTTCGGTAGGAAACGGTCCCTCACCAACACGTGTTGTGTAAGCCTTGGCGATACCCAGAACATAATTGATTGCCCCCGGCCCCATACCTGATCCTGTCGCGGCCTGACCGGCTATTGTATTGGAAGAGGTAACATAAGGATAAGTGCCGAAATCATTATCAAGAAGTGCACCTTGTGCACCTTCAAAAAGAATTCGAGAACCGGCACGGCGTTGTTCATCAAGCAATTTCCATGTGCGGTCCATAAAGGGAAGAATATCGCCTGCAACTTCCATGAGCTCGTCATAAAGTGTTTTTGGATCAATCTCCGGCTTCCCCATACCGCGACGGAGCGGATTGTGGTGGGCAAGCAAACGTTCAATTTTCGCCATCAAAGTATCGGGTTCCGCAAGATCCATGACACGGATTGAACGACGGCCGACTTTGTCTTCATAGGCCGGTCCTATTCCCCGCTTGGTCGTACCGATTTTAAGAGTTGATGTGGCATCTTCCCGGGCTGCATCAAGATCCCGATGAAGAGAAAGAATAAGCGGTGCGTTTTCTGCTATACGCAAATTTTCCGGTGTAATAGTAATTCCTTGTCCTCTGAGCTTTTTCAGCTCTTCGACAAAATGGTGCGGGTCAACAACAACACCATTACCGATGACAGAAAGTTTACCCCGAACAACGCCGGATGGCAAAAGTGACAATTTGTAGCTTGTTCCATCTATAACCAATGTATGTCCGGCGTTGTGTCCGCCTTGATAACGTACAACAACATCTGCACGCTCGGATAACCAGTCAACAATCTTGCCTTTTCCTTCGTCGCCCCATTGTGCGCCGACAACCACTACATTGGCCATAATCTTCTCCGTCCTATTTGAAGGTTTTTAACCTTCCTTCAGAAATAAACGGCTTTCTTATACCCAACTATAGTTTCGAGTGCGACTCTTCTTTTAGCCTTTTACGCCGAAATTTTTGAACTTTTACACCAAAAACAAGCTCGAAAACAATCAATCAAAAAGGCCGAGCAATGGGAAAAAGCTTAAAAAAAATGGTCACCCTCCTCAACATTTTTCGAACGATCTCCCTTTTTCTATCTCCTGAAGGATAATGTGCTTTTCGACAGCCGCAACAAGCAGATTAAACATTGGGGTTTAAAAAATAAGCGATGACCATTTAGACCAAAGTTGCCAAGTGCCCTGCACACCTCGAAAATCTCGACTCTGATTTTGCCGTTATCGAACAACGGTTAACAGGCTTATTTGCATTTTATCGGATTTAAAACAGATAAAGAAGTTTTGCATTTAAAATGTGATTTATTCTTTCATTCTTTTTAAATCGATTTAAATCCACTCAGTGGAAACTTGTGTGATTCTCTCTTCACTTGTTTCGTATTGGTACATTATTTTCTGAAAGTACGATTTTATTATCAAAAATTTTTGAAAAGACGCTTATCCCCTTGTTTTGATGCGAGCCATATTTTGCATTGTTCAACAATTTTAAAAGATTGTAGGATATGTGCAATTTTTAAAGTTATCCTGTTGAAAACATTTTATTTTTCTGATTCCAAAAGGTGAATTTCTAGCCTTGATAAAAGTCAAAATTAAAAACAGCAAAAGTGCGGTAACTCCACAAAATTTGTCGTTGGTTTTTAAAAATTACGGCATCATTTCATAATTTTTTTAAATTAATTCATATATATAAAACAATGACTTATTAAACATGCCCCGATCAATTCGGCCCTGCAATTTATCCGGTTTTAAAAAATAAACCGGCTAATTAAGATTGTTTTTTCGGTCTTAACCATTTATTCATAATTAATTGTGGATTGTTCAATATTGAAATTAATTGAACTCACAAAGAAAATATAACGTGTTACTGTGCACAAATTGGATCACATTGTCATTGGAATGTAACATCTGTGCGACGTTTTCCTGTCCATCCGGTGGGGGGGTTGCCTGCTTGAACATGAGACGCCATAGTTTTTCAGGTTGCGTTCTGTCGATATCTATGGGAGGCAGTTCATGCTAAACATTTTTAAACACGCGCCAAACAAGCCGCGTGTCCCCGAAGCGGAGATCGACCCGCTTTATCGTCGTCTGCGTTGGCAGATTTTCCTAGGGATATTCTTCGGTTACGCCGCCTATTATCTCGTACGTAAAAACTTTGCTTTGGCAATGCCTTCTCTGGTCGAGCAAGGCTTTACCCGTGGTGATTTGGGGTTTGCCTTATCGGCTGTCTCTATCGCTTACGGTTTTTCAAAATTCATTATGGGAGCGGTATCCGACCGTTCCAATCCGCGTGTTTTCCTGCCTGTCGGTTTGATTCTTGCGGCAGTTGTCATGCTGATTATGGGCTTTGTTCCGTGGGCAACATCCAGCATTGCTGTCATGTTCGTGCTGCTGTTCATTTGCGGCTGGTTCCAGGGAATGGGGTGGCCTCCATGCGGGCGCACAATGGTGCACTGGTGGTCACAAAAAGAACGTGGCAGTATCGTTTCTTTGTGGAACTGCGCCCACAATGTCGGTGGTGGTCTTCCTCCGATCCTGTTCATGCTTGGTATGGCATGGTTTAACGATTGGCATGCAGCCTTTTATATGCCGGCTTTTGCCGCCATTCTGGTTGCCATTTTTGCCTTTGCAATGATGCGCGATACACCGCAATCTTGCGGTTTGCCGCCAATTGAAGAATATAAAAACGATTATCCTGAAAACTATTCGGAAAAGAACGAAGTCGAGCTTACGACAAAGCAGATCTTCACCCAATATGTTTTGCCGAACAAGCTGCTCTGGTATATCGCTTTTGCTAATGTTTTTGTTTATCTGCTGCGCTATGGCGTTCTTGATTGGTCACCGACTTACTTGAAAGAAGTCAAGCACTTTGCAGTCGACCAATCGTCCTGGGCTTATTTCTTCTATGAATATGCAGGTATTCCCGGCACACTTCTGTGCGGATGGATGTCCGATAAGGTATTCAAGGGCAACCGTGGTGCGACCGGCGTTTTCTTCATGACATTGGTGACCATTGCCACTGTTATTTACTGGCTCAACCCGCAAGGCCACCCCAATATTGACATGATCTGCATGATCGTTATCGGTTTCTTGATCTACGGTCCTGTTATGCTGATTGGTCTTCACGCACTGGAACTGGCGCCGAAGAAAGCTGCTGGTACTGCTGCCGGTTTCACCGGCCTTTTCGGTTACCTTGGTGGTTCGGTTGCTGCAAGTGCGATCGTTGGCTACACCGTCGACTATTTCGGCTGGAACGGTGGTTTCCTTCTCATGATCGGTGGTGGTGTCGTAGCTGTCATCCTTCTTGCAATCGAAATGATTGGCGAACGCAAGCAGCATGCTAAAGAACAGGCACATTGATCGGCGTTAATCCGATAAAGTGGCGTCGTCACAGAAAGAAAGTGCATTATGAAAACACTATTAGGCATGTTGATGGCCGGACTGGTGCTGATGGGGGCAACCTTCAGCACCACCGCCAATGCCGATGACAAAGTTGTTATTGCACACCGCGGAGCCAGCGGTTACCTGCCCGAACATACGCTGCCGGCAAAAGCAATGGCTTTTGCGCAAGGTGCAGATTATCTCGAGCAGGATCTGGTCATGACAAAGGATGACCAGTTGGTGGTCTTGCATGATCATTACCTTGATCGCGTAACAGACGTTGCGGACCGTTTTCCCGACCGCGCCCGTAAGGATGGACGTTATTATGCGATCGATTTCACATTGGCTGAAATCAAATCACTGAAATTCAGCGAAGGTTTTACCATCGAAAACGGCAAGAAAGTGCAAACTTTTCCGGGCCGTTTTCCGATGGGAAAATCCGATTTTCGGGTTCACACTTTCGAGGAAGAAATCGAATTCATTCAGGGACTTAATCGTTCTACCGGAAAAAATATCGGTCTCTATCCCGAAATCAAAGCGCCCTGGTTTCATCATCAGGAAGGCAAGGATATAGCCAAGCGCGTTTTGGAAGTTTTGAAAAAATACGGTTATACCAAAAAAACTGACAAAATTTATCTCCAATGTTTTGATGCCAACGAGTTGAAACGTATCCGCAATGAACTTGAGCCAAAAATGGGCGTGGATTTGAAGCTGGTGCAACTCATCGCCTACACAAAATGGAATGAGACCGAGGAGCAACAGCCCGATGGTAAATGGGTAAACTACAGCTATGACTGGATGTTGGAACCCGGTGCCATGGAGAAAATTGCGCAATATGCCGATGGTATTGGCCCCGATTATCATATGTTGATAGCCGATAGTTCTACCAACGGACATATAATCATAAACGGAATGGTCAAGGAAGCGCATGAGCATCAACTAGAAGTTCATCCTTTCACAGTAAGAGCCGACCAGTTGCCACCTTACGCAAAAGATGTAAACGAGCTTTACGATGCGTTGTATCGGCAAGCCGATGTAGACGGATTGTTCACCGACTTTCCTGATAAAGCGATAAGCTATCTCCATCCACATCCGTGATGTTTATAAAAGAAAGGATTTCCCGTAAAACTATGGGAAATCCTCACTTAATCAAATATCTTTTGTTATGATTACCAAAAGATTTGAAACGCTCATCCCATCTGTTCCTGATTTTGAATTCTCTTACACGCGTTTCATCTGGCTCCACTCTTCCCGATAACGGTTGTTGCATAACCGTTGGAGCGTTTGTTAAATCTATCACACTTTTCTTGACGCCAATCCTGAAATGGACAGTCGTGCGGGTGCAAACGCTTTTGTCATTTCAAAGCGTTTCATAAACAATAACCTTTCCCGCTTCTACAATTTCGATTCAAGATTTCTTACATCAACTGGATAACTTCCGATAAAGAATGCTTTAAAAGCGATATTTCTTTTATTTTTTCTCTATCAAGAATTTAGAATATTTTACTCTTCAAAAAATCAAATATTTTATCGAAAATTCGACCAACGCATGCCATCTCCGAGTGTTAAAGCATCGTTTTTTTGTTATCGAGCGAGGCCGCTATTCGTAACGACCAATCGTTTTCCGCATTGAGAAAACTCGAAGAATGAATGGATGAGTTCTATGTATTTTTGAATTTTTCTGCTAATTTTATAGTTTCGTTTTATCATATAATAAGAATTACATTTTCAAAAATAGAATTTAAAAACATGAAACGAGACACAATTAAAATAAATAACATTTTTACTTATTTAATATATAAGAATAATGCAAAAATAAATATTTTTAAAATATTAATACAGGAATATCTGTATAAACCCATATTGACACGAAAGAATGAACTTGGATGATAAGAAAGACGGGACAAAAGCGATAAAGCGGAAAACCGGTATCACCCAAATTTTTAGCGTTGATACACCATATAACGAGCGTCTTCGCTATAAGTTAGTAATTTTTGTTTCAATATTTCTGAAACTTCCGCCAGTTTAAAACCGTTCTTTTGCCAAAAAGGTTGTGATCCATGAACAGAAACAAGAGAAAGTGTTTCGAGTTTTTTCCGCTTGGCTACATTGAACAGCAGCTCCACCGCTTTTTTGCCATTTCCCCCGCCTTGCGCTTCAGGCAATAAAGCAAGATCGTGAATATAGAGCGTATCACATTTTTCCGGAAGTTTATGCAGCAGGCGATCGAGAGCAGGAATGGAATTCACTTTGAACGGATGGGCAAGGCAATAGCCATAGATTGTGCTTGTTCCGGAGACTGAACTTTTATCTGAAATGTTTCCGGAGGCAGGATTTCCGTCGGAAAATACAAAGCAGGACGAAGGAGAAAGATTAAACTTTTCTTCGAGCACTGCATCCTCCTCCGGAAAATCCGGATGACAAAGTGAAGCGATCCGGCAGACATCTGCCAGATCGCTTTCTTTCATTAAACGCCAATATTTCACAGTTCGATCAACCGTTAGCGACATCAAATTCCAGAGGTTGGGTGTGTTTGATACCCTTTATCTTGCGCAATTCATCAAGCACTTGATCGGGAATGCGTGCATCAAGATAAAGAAGCGCAATCGCGTCTCCACCCGGTTCATTACGTCCCAAAGCGAAGTTTGCGATATTCACGCCGGATTTCCCGCAAATTGTACCGATTGTACCGATAATTCCCGGTGTGTCGGTGTTGGTGATATAGAGCATATGCGGGCCGACCTCGGCATCAAGATTGATACCCTTGATCTGGATAAAGCGCGGCTTGCCATCAACAAAGCAGGTTCCGGCAATGGAACGGGTGCGCTTCGATGTTTTGACTGTCAGTTTGATATAGCCGTCAAAAATACCGGATTTATCGCGCTTGACCTCGGAAAGAATAATACCGCGCTCTTTAACAAGAACCGGTGCCGATACCATGTTGACATCGGCAAGTTGTGGGCGGATGAGACCAGCCAATGCAGCACTGATGAGCGCGCGCGTATTCATGGCAGCCGTTGAGCCATCAAACAGAATCTCGACTTCCTTGATGTCTTCCTCGGTCGATTGGCCAACAAAAGCTCCAAGAACTTCGGCAAGTTTGACAAACGGTTTCAAACGCGGTGCTTCTTCTGCCGTAATTGAAGGCATATTGATTGCATTGCTGACAGCACCGTTGATAAGGTAATCCGACATCTGTTCAGCAACCTGAATAGCAACGTTTTCCTGAGCCTCGGTTGTCGACGCACCAAGGTGCGGTGTGCAAACGACATTATCAAGGCTGAAGAGAGGGTCATCGGCAGCCGGTGGCTCGACTTCATAGACATCAACCGCAGCACCTGCAATTTTGCCCGACTTTAAAGCGTCAACGAGGTCTTTTTCGACAACCAGCGCACCGCGTGCACAATTGATAAGTCTTACGCCATCCTTCATCTTGGCAATCGTTTCTGCATTGATGATATGGCGGGTCTTATCGGTAAGCGGTGTATGCAAAGTAATGAAATCGGCGCGCTTCAACAGATCGTCCAATTCGACCTTTTCGACACCAAGTTCTTTGGCACGGGCATCCGAGAGGAACGGGTCATAGGCAATCACTTTCATCTTCAATCCGACACCGCGGGTTGCGACAATCGAACCGATATTGCCACAGCCGATAATACCAAGAGTTTTGCCGGTAATTTCAACACCCATAAACCGGCTTTTCTCCCATTTGCCGGCTTTGGTCGATTTATCGGCAGCTGGCAATTCGCGAGCAATAGCAAACATCAATGCAATGGCATGTTCTGCTGTTGTAATCGAATTGCCGAATGGCGTATTCATGACAATAATACCGCGCCGTGAAGCGGCCGGAATATCAACATTGTCAACACCAATACCGGCACGACCGACAACTTTCAGGTTTTTCGCGGCGGCAATTAGTTTTTCCGTTACCTTGGTTGCCGAGCGGATTGCCAGACCATCATATTGACCAATAACTTCAAGAAGTTTTTCTTTGTCTTTACCGAGTTCCGGTTTGAAATCGACCTCAACGCCGCGATCTTTGAAAATCTGGACAGCAGTCGGGGATAGTTTATCAGATACGAGTACACGAGGTGCCATTATGGCCTCCAAAATTTTTGTAAAATGGGGGAATGAGCGGCCTTGAAACAAGCCGCTACAATGGAATTTTAATTTTTTTTAAAGAGCTGCTTTTTCAGCTTTGAAAGCCCAGTCGAGCCATTCCGTCAATGCCTGAAGGTCGTGAGCTTCGATCGTGGCACCAGCCCAGATGCGCAAACCTGACGGTGCATCGCGATAAGCCCCGATATCATGGGCGACGCCGGCCTTTTCCAGACGGTTGACAATAGCCTTGGCAAATGCCGCCTGCTTGTCGGCATCAAGTTTAACCACTGCGGGATCGACAATTTTGAAGCATACGGAAGTATTCGAGCGGGTCGCCGGATCTTTTGCCAGAAATTCGATCCACGGCGTTTTGGCAACGAATTTATCAAGAACAGCAAAATTCTCGTCAGCCCGTTTCATCAAAGTTTTCAGTCCGCCAATCGACTTTGCCCATTTCAATGCATCAAGGTAATCCTCAACACAAAGCATAGACGGCGTATTGATTGTTGCGCCCTCGAAAATACCTTCAATGAGTTTTCCACCTTTTGTCATGCGGAAAATTTTTGGCAACGGCCAAGCCGGCGTGTAGGTTTCAAGCCGTTCAATAGCACGCGGCCCAAGAATAAGCACACCGTGGGCACCCTCGCCCCCCAGCACTTTTTGCCAGGAAAATGTTACAACATCGAGTTTCGAGAAATCGAGATTTTGTGCAAATGCGGCGGATGTTGCGTCGCAAATCGTAAGCCCCTTACGATCAGCCGGAATAAAATCGGCATTGGGAACGCGCACACCGGAGGTTGTTCCATTCCATGTGAAAACAACATCACGATCAAAATCGACTTTGGTCAAATCCGGTAATTCACCGTAAGGCGCTTCCAACTTGCGCACATCGGTCAATTTCAATTGTTTGACAACATCTGTTACCCAGCCGGAACCGAAGCTTTCCCATGCGAGCATGTCAACGCCACGTGCTCCAAGCAGTGACCACAGTGCCATTTCAACAGCACCGGTATCGGATGCGGGAACAATGCCGATACGATAATTTGCAGGAACTTCCAATACTTCGCGGGTGAGGTTGATTGCCTCAGCCAGCTTGGCTTTACCAATTTTCGCACGATGTGAACGGCCAACCGGCGCATTAGCAAGCGCTTCAACCGTCCAACCGGGACGCTTTGCACAGGGACCAGAAGAGAAATTGGGATTGTTCGGGCGCACGCCCGGCTCGTTTAAATTTGTCATAATATTCTACCCTTTCAGATAGCTCGCCTCTCGTTGGGAAGAGGTGGCCCGCTCACGTGGTTATCCGAAAGCTTCTACCAATACAAGTAAAAAAATAGGTTATCACAAATTATTTAGCTCAAGTGGGTTTTATACAAAGTTTTTCAATGTATTGTTGAAGTGTTATTTGTCCTCTCAGCGTTTTATTCAAAGGCGGCCAATTACCACTTATTGTCTTTAGCGCCATTCGGGTAAAAGACATTGCACTTATTTTCGAGAATCTCAAAGAAAGATAATATTTTTCAATATCTTCCCTGTTCATTCCTTCAAGCTTTACCGGTTTTCCGAGTGCCGCTTCAAAGGCGGATGCGACATCTTGAACCGTGTAACGTTCCGGCCCTTCAACATAATGAAGGCCGGCCTTTCCATATTCGACAAGCTTTGTCAGATAATCGGCAATATCATGGGGAGCGACCATCGGAATGATAGAATGCGAGGGATAAATAGTGGTCAGACATCCTTTTTCGACAATCTCATTAAGTGCAAAATCCCAATTGGACATATAAAACGCTGCCCGAACAATAACCACTTCCGGATAAATCTCTTTAACCTTCTCCTCTCATAAATAAAGGCTTCCCAAATCTTTAATATGGTCACCTTCCTGAGCACCATAAGTCGACTGCACAATGACTTTTTCCAGATTCGTGTTTTCAAGTGCACGTGTAATCGCAGCAATTGTTCTGCGCTCTTCAAGATCAACATCATGAACAGGATTGGCAGGTGGATTAAGGATATAAACGCCGCTTGCCTGTTTCAAAACCTCATTTAACAAACGGTCGTCGGAAATATCGATTTCTGCTAATTGCGCACCAAGCTTGACAAGGTTTTCAGCACGTTTTCCAGAACGGGTTATCACTGTCACATCTCTCCCCGAAAGAAGCAGATTTTTTGTGAGTTCGGAACCGATATGGCCGGTTGCCCCCATCACGACAAACATAATTCACCTCTCTTTCGAAAATCATTAGCCTATCAGATAACGATAATCATTCTTGTCGGGAAGGGCTAATAAAACTATGATAAGCTTTAAAACAGGACGGGTGCAGGATGAAACAATTGCATTGGATAAAAAGCTTAAGCCTTATGATAATTCCGCTTTTGTTTTTAAGTGGTTGCCAATCGGTTCCCAAGCTCAAATCACCGGATAATGTTTACGAGTTCAACACCCGCCCGACAAATGAAGTTGGCATTCCGGCCGATGTCCTGAGGCGTGCCGCTTTTACGGCAGAACGCCGCGGCTATCGTTATTTTACAATCAATGACACATCCGAAGGTGCCCAGACTTCAAAAATGCCAACTTTCGGCATTAATTACGGACGCGATCCTTATGGTTTTTCCGACCCTGGCGCCGACAGTACGGGAGGTGGAATTTCAATGGATTTGCCGTTGAATACGCGCCGCATCCATTGGGTTGTCACCATGATGCATTCTCCCGAAGCACAATCGACCAAAGTTTATGATGTAACCGAGGTTATCGCAAAATAGATTTTCAACAATTTGGTCACTTCAAGTTCAAGATAAAAATTGCATTTTTTAAAAAAACTGCTGTCATATAGCAGTTATAAAAACAATATTTTTACAAAAACTTGGGGAAGAACACCAATTTGCAAAACTCGCCTTTAAAAAAAATCGCTATGCAGCGTATGGAAGGCAGTG
Organism: uncultured Bartonella sp.; assembly: GCA_946481695.1. The sequence goes on from CAMLON010000012.1 coordinate 36,275, forward strand.
CTTCATTCAGCACGATTTATAACGATGACCATTCAACATTGGAAAAGCTTTATCAATCGGGATCATTAAAACTGCGGTTCCCGCTTTATCCGGATAAACATTTCGAGGCTGTGCAAATCAATACAGCCGGCGGTGTAACCGGTGGCGACAAGCTTTTCTGGAAATGCGAGCTCGGCGAAAAAACACAAGCAACCATCACCACACAAGCCGCCGAAAAAATATATCGATCGCTTGATGGTAGGCCGGCCGAGATCAATATTTCGCTAAATTTAAGAAAAAATTCTACACTGTTCTGGCTCCCTCAGGAGACAATTTTTTTCAATCGTGGAGCCTTAAAACGCAAAATCACCGTCGAAATGGAAGAAGGTGCAGCCCTTCTTCTGGTAGAAGCTTTTATTTTCGGACGGAAACTAATGGGGGAGAAAGTTGTCAACGGCTTTATTGATGACGAGTGGCAAGTTCGCCTTTGCGATGAGCTTGTCCATTTTGAAGCCTTTAAAATTAATGGCAATATTTTACAGCAATCAACCCGTCCTGCAATTTTTAACGGCAATCAGGCCATTGCCAGTGTTCTTTACATTGCTGATGATTATCAAAGCAAAGAAGAGGCAGCGAGAGAGATTATCGGGCAATCCGGAGGGGCGTCTGCGTGGAATGGCAAGCTTCTTGCAAGGATTATAGAAAAGGACTCCTATTTTCTGAAGAAAAGACTGGTTCCTTTGGTAAATCTGCTGACAAAAGGGGCAGGTGTGCCGAAATTTTGGTCAATTTAGGTGAAGGTGAACAATGATACTTACCGAAAGAGAGAAAGACAAATTGTTGATCTCTATGGCTGCAATAGTCGCAAGGAAACGGCTCGAACGGGGTGTCAAACTTAATCATCCGGAAGCGGTTGCCATCATCAGCGATTTTGTTGTCGAAGGCGCTCGCGATGGGCGGACCGTTGCCGATCTCATGGAACAAGGTGCTTATGTATTGCGCCGCGATCAGGTCATGGAAGGCATTCCTGAAATGATTGAAGACATTCAAGTTGAAGCAACATTTCCCGACGGTACAAAACTTGTCACTGTCCACCATCCGATACGTTAAGCCCAACAGTTGAAAAATATAAAACTATAAAGAGGGGAACTCTCATGAAACTCGTGTCAAGATCAACACTTATCTCAGGTTTGATGATTTTTACATCCACACCGGCTTTTGCCCACCTTACAGGTGTTCCGCATGACCATAGTTCTTTTGCAAGCGGCTTTTTACACCCGTTAACCGGTTTCGATCATATTCTGGTCATGGTTGCAGTCGGCCTATGGGCAGCTCAACTCGGCGGGAAATCGATTCTCGCAGTTCCGGCAAGTTTTGTTGTGTGTATGGCAATCGGTTTTTGGCTTGCCACAAAAGGCATTGCCTTACCTTATGTTGAACCGGTTATTCTTGCCTCGGTCATTGCAATGGGTCTTTTTGCCGCTATGGCCGTTCATCTTCCGATAATGCCAGCTATGCTCGTTGTCGGTGCTTTTGCAGTTTTTCATGGTTATGCGCATGGTCTCGAACTCGAAAATTCGCAAGCTTATGCTTACGGAATTGGTTTTTCTATTGCCACAGCATTGCTTCACGGTGTCGGTATTACAATCGGCTTAGGAGCGGGTAAAATTTTTGGCCGCTTGAACGGCAAAAAAGCCATCCGTATCGGAGGCATCGCTACCCTTCTTGCCGGCGTTTATATGGCGTTTTCTGCGTAAATAACGCTGACAAAAGTAACCGTTCTAACAATCGGAAAGAAACATCATGGTTCCCGGTGAAATCATCACAAAAGAAGGCGACATCGAAATGAATGCCGGCCGTCCTGCAATAAAGCTCAAAGTCGGCAATAGCGGTGACCGCCCTATTCAAGTGGGCTCGCATTATCATTTTTATGAAGCCAATTCTGCCCTTCAGTTCGACCGCGAAAAAGCCCGTGGAATGCGCCTCAATATTCCGGCCGGTACCGCTATCCGGTTTGAACCGGGGCAAGAAAAAGATGTCTTACTCATACCATTAGCGGGAAAACGGCGTGTCTTCGGTTTTCGTGCAAAAATTCAGGGGGATCTTTGATGAGCCACAAAATTTCGCGTGCTGCTTATGCGCAAATGTTCGGGCCTACAAAAGGTGACCATATTCGCCTTGCCGATACAGACCTTTTTGTAACTGTCGAAGATGACAAGACAACTTATGGCGAGGAAGTCAAATTCGGTGGCGGTAAAGTTATCCGCGATGGTATGGGGCAAAGCCAATATTCACGAGAAAAAGGGGCTATGGATACAGTTATCACCAATGCCCTTATTGTTGATTATACCGGCATCTATAAAGCCGATATCGGTTTGAAAGACGGGCTCATCGAAAAAATCGGTAAAGCTGGCAATCCCGATATTCAGCCCGATGTCGATATCATCATTGGCCCTGCAACCGAAATTATTGCAGCGGAGGGAAAAATTGTAACCGCCGGCGGAATTGATTCACATATCCATTTCATATGCCCCCAGCAGGTCAACGAAGCGCTCTATTCCGGCGTAACAACAATGTTTGGCGGTGGCACAGGGCCCGCGCACGGGACGCTTGCGACCACCTGCACACCAGGCTCCTGGCATTTGGCACGGATGATACAGGCGGTAGATAGCTTGCCAATGAATATTGGTCTTGCCGGTAAAGGCAATTCATCCTCACCGGAAGCGTTGATCGAAATGGTCAATGCCGGTGCTTCTTCGCTTAAACTTCATGAAGATTGGGGATCGACTCCGGCAGCAATCGACAATTGTTTGAGTGTTGCCGACGATTATGATGTGCAGGTGATGATCCACACCGACACATTGAATGAAGCGGGGTTTGTCGAAGATACAATCGCTGCATTCAAAGGCCGGACAATCCACGCCTTCCATACGGAAGGTGCCGGCGGTGGTCATGCTCCCGATATTATCCGTGTTTGCGGGTTTGAAAATGTATTGCCGGCTTCCACCAACCCTACGCGCCCTTACACGGAAAATACAATTGCCGAGCATCTCGATATGCTCATGGTCTGTCATCACTTATCGGCAAAAATACCGGAAGATGTTGCCTTTGCCGAAAGCCGTATACGTAAGGAAACAATTGCCGCAGAAGATATCCTGCATGATATTGGTGCCTTTTCCATTATCGCGTCGGATAGTCAGGCAATGGGACGTGTCGGCGAAGTCATTATCCGCACATGGCAAACAGCCGATAAAATGAAAAAACAACGTGGTTATTTGGGCAACGATAGCGGGTTCAATGATAATGAGCGCGTGAAACGCTATATTGCAAAATACACAATAAATCCGGCCATTGCACAAGGAATCGGTCATGTCACCGGTTCGATAGAGACCGGTAAACGTGCCGATATTGTCCTCTGGTCACCAGCCTTTTTCGGTGTAAAACCGGAGATGGTTCTGCTTGGCGGGATGATTGCAGCAGCTCCGATGGGTGACCCCAATGCATCCATTGCAACACCTCAACCGGTTCACTTCCGGCCAATGTTTGGCGCGCTCGGAAAGGCTGTCAAACACACATCTCTTACCTTTACCAGCAAAGCTGCTATTGATAATGGGCTCACTGAAAAGCTAGGGCTCGAAAAAGAACTTGTTGCCGTCAAAAACACCCGCACTATTTCCAAAAAATCCATGAAACTCAATTCTACAACACCTCATATCGATGTTGACCCTGAAACCTATGAAGTGCGCGCGGATGGGGAATTATTAACCTGCGAACCGGCAAAGATACTTCCGATGGCACAACGTTATTTTCTCTATTGAGGTTTTAATGTCCTATAAAACTTTTCGAGCAACAAAATATATACCGGCATCCAATGCCAAAGGTTTGCCGTCTTCAGGCGCGTTGTCACTTTCCCATGACGAGCGCCATATCCGCCGGAAATTGCTTCATTTTGTGAATGGCGACATGATAATGGTGGATTTGAAAGACCCCGTGCATCTCTTGGAAGGAGATGTTCTTGAAGCAGAAAACGGCGAATATTTTCTCATCCATGCAGCCAACGAACCGCTTTATGCTGTAACGGCGAACACACCACTGGAGCTTACCCAACTTGCCTGGCATTTGGGCAATCGTCATCAAGCTGTCGAAATTAAAGAAAACAGAATCCTTGTGCTTCGTGATCCGGTTATACGCGCTATGCTTGAAGGTTTAGGAGCAACCGTTGAAGAGATTGAAGCTCCTTTTCAACCTCTCCACGGCGCCTATCACGACCATGCGGGGCACCATCATTAATGTTGCAGGGTGACGCCTCATTACTGCGTTTGATGACGCTTTTTTCGCCGGTCTTTCCGGTCGGAGGCTTTGCCTATAGCCATGGTCTCGAACAAGCAGTCCATGAAAATTCTATTCAAAATGCCGAAGAGCTGTTTGATTGGCTTGATGCTCTTGCCAATCACGGATCTCTCCACAATGACGCGGTTTTAATTGCTGAAGCATGGAGATCAACCGATCAAGGGCAAAACGTTGTCGGCCTTGTTGAACTAGCCAATGCCAACACTGCCTCGAAAGAACGCTTTCTGGAAATTGATTTACAAGGCCGTGCCTTTTGTAAGGCAGTTGCCCATACGGGTTTTTTAAAAGAAATCTATGAAGCTTTTCCCTATCCGATTGCTGTTGGCGTTCTCGGACATCAAATGGAAATTTCATTGCCATCTGTCCTGACAGCCTATCTCCACACATTTCTGTCAAATCTGGTGCAGGCAGCTATAAGACTTGTTCCGCTTGGCCAAAGCGACGGCGTCAAAATAATGGCAAAGCACGAAAAAACAATTCTTGCTATCACCGATAACAGCGATAAGCTCACACTTGATAATCTCGGTTCATGTTGTTTTCTATCCGACATCATGGCAATGCGCCACGAAACACTCTATTCAAGGATTTTCCGCTCATGACATCTTCATATTCACCAAACGGCCCATTACGTATCGGCATAGGTGGCCCCGTCGGGTCCGGAAAAACAACTTTGACGGAAATGCTTTGCAAGGCCTTGCGCGATCGTTACTCGGTCGCAGTTGTTACCAACGACATTTATACAAAAGAAGATGCACTGATCCTCAATCGTGTTCAGGCACTGCCGGAAGACCGCATCATCGGCGTGGAAACAGGCGGTTGCCCTCACACTGCTATTCGCGAGGATGCAACTGTCAATTTGCAAGCTATTGACGAGCTTTTAAACCGGCATCCTGACCTTGATATGATATTTATCGAATCAGGCGGGGATAATCTCGCAGCAACATTCTCTCCCGACCTTGCCGATTTGACGCTCTACGTCATTTCGGTCGCAGAAGGTGAAAAAATTCCGCGTAAAGGTGGTCCTGCTATTACGCGCTCCGACTTGCTTATCATTAACAAGAAAGATCTAGCCCCATATGTTTATGCCGATCTTGATGTCATGAAACATGATGCAAAAATCCAGCGCGGTGAAAAGCCTTTTGTGTTCACGGATATGCTACGCCGCGACGGGATTCAGGACATTATTCGATTTATCGAACAGGCGGGCGGTTTTAGCCGATAAATAAGCAAACGACCGACGTGAAAAACATTTTTCACGTCTTAAAAAATTTAACTATCGCATGAAAAAGGCTGACGGACCCAAAAGCTTATGCGAAGGCAAAAAGATGTTTGCCAACATTTTTTCCAATCAAATTTCAAAGAAAAATATGTTCGGGAAAATTAATTGGTACGCCTAAGGGGACTTGAACCCCTGTTTCCGCCGTGAGAGGGCGGCGTCCTAACCGCTAGACGATAGGCGCACGATGTAGAGCCGCTAATAAGCCTTGTTTACTCAAAGAGCAATGCCAAATCCCCAAAAAAATGAACTTATCAGGGCAAATTTTGAATATTTTTGTTTTGAAGGCTAGACACTCGAAATTTTAATGTTATAAACCCAACCGCTCCGGTTAAAAAATCGGACGTGCCCAGATAGCTCAGTTGGTAGAGCAGCGGACTGAAAATCCGCGTGTCCGTGGTTCAATTCCGCGTCTGGGCACCATCTCAACTTTTCACCTTTTTATCCTAATGTTTTTATTAATTATTCTCTTGAGTAAGAGAATAGAAAAGCATTCCAATCGTTCTGACGCTTTTGAATTGTCTCATCGGCCAATTCTCGCTGATCATCTGTCTTTTATATAAAAAGATACGCTTTTTTCAGCTTCACAAACCAAATCGATTTCAATTGCACTATTGTGGCTCCGGAATTTTTATATGAAACGCATTCATCCTCGCACATTTAATGGGAATCTTTTCCCTCTCTTTATTTGCAAGCCTCACGTTTTGTCCAATATCTTGACCTGAAATATTCGATAATCTGTTCTCTTGATTTCGATTGCCGCAATATTCCATCTTATTGAACCGTAAGCCTTTTTTAAAAATAACAACAAAATGTTTTTGGTGACCTCTAAATGCCGAGCACTCGTTGCTCCCACATTTTCTGTCAGCCATTGGCTCGAACGCAGCTTATAAAACGAAATGAGTTACCGAATGTCAATCTAACGAACAGACTTAGCCAATTTGTTAAGTTTGGGATTTTCCGTGTCTTACCAACAAGCTTACTTTTGTGAGACGAAAGCGACTGAGTTTGTCTTTAAGCAAGAGATTTATTTGAACCATGCAATGGACCGACAATATGCCATTGAAAACGTTTGTTTTCCATAATTTTGCTCTCAATTCAGCCAATCGTCTAAGTAAGCTCAAGATTTATTTTTAAGCACCAATCACGCCTGAAGGAATTTAAAACTTGAGGAATAAGTTTCCTTATTGTTACTGAAAATTTTGATTTATTAAGTGAGAAAATAACTTTGGTCTATGAGATCGCAAATTTCTTTCATAGATACTGTTCCATCAAGAACAATAGTGATCCAACTATCCTTGTTCATGTGATAAGCCGGCAATAAACTACTTTTCAAAATCACTGTTCTTCTGCTTAATCATGTAGCCTGCAATTTTCTAACAGATTGCAGCTTAAAAACCGTGTCATCTTTTGTTAGGAACCCCACGTTATATAAAGCAGCGATAGGCCGATCAATGCACATAGTGGAGACCAGTAGCGCGTGTCATAGTAAGCAAATGTGCTATCTTTTATTTTCTTGGTAAAACCGACAAGCCGAAAATCGCCAATTGCCCTGACAATAAAAACGGCTGCAAGCAAAGTCCCACCTATTTTTAATATATAAGTTGGCAGCAAGCCGATAATCCCTGCTCCCAATTCCATTACGAACAATGTAACAAGCAACAGTGCCGAGGCAACTAGAAAAGTACCTAATTTGCTTGCATGGAAAGCCGGGACACCCTCAATATAGGGAATTACTTTTGATGATGGTTCAGCATCGGGTTTCAATACCCAATAGTAATGTGTCAAGGCAATCAAAAAAAGCACAATGACAGTGCTTAAATGGACGATGGTATAGAACATCGCGGTGGTCCAACCTTTCAAGGAATTTATTTTTGGAACAGTAATTTGAGATAAGTAGCAAAAAGATTTGGCCGGTTGGGCTCCTTTCGCAAAAGGCGGTTCACAGCTTCATTATGGCCTAATGCCATCAAGCCTTCAACCACAATTTTGCAATCAAAAGGCGGCTCCTAACCCTTCATTTTGTACAATTGCTCAACAAGACTGCCATAAAAAACTTTTTGTTCATCCATCAGCTTACTTTGGCGAGACGAGAGCGGGTTTCTAAGCAGGAGATTTGAAGCATATAATGAATTGAAAAGATTTCAATGGAAAGGATTGGTCTCTATTGTTCTCAATTCAGACAGTTTTTGAAGTGGGCTCAAGGTATATTTTTAAGCACCAATCACGGCTGAAGGGATTAAAAAGCTCAGGAATAATTTCCTTATTTTTACCGTAAAATCCGACTTAATGAGTGAGAGAATAACTTTGGTCTATGAGATCGCAAATTTCTTTCATAGGTACGGTTCCATCAAGAACAATACTGATCCAACTATCCTTGTTCATGTGATAAGCGGGCAAATAGCCGGCTGACTGACGTAAATTACCTATCATGACTGATGGGCATTTCACGTTGATAACATCCACTTCATCGTTTCCCGTCAGACCCAAGCGGTATTTTGGAACATTCATTATGAGAGCATACCATTTTTTATTATCTCTATGGCGTAAGACCACGTAATCAGGATATTTTCTCCACGGATGTTCTTCTTTCGTATCGTATTTTGATTTCACATACTCGATAAGTTGTTCTCTCAATTTCCAATACTCCGGTTTTCGATATCATTTCGTCATAGCCTATTTTAAAGGGACCACCTGCTAATATCTCGATTGTTCTACTCTTAGGAACGGGCCGTCGTTTTCATATATATTTTCCAATTAGCGGCCTCAATAATTTCAAACGTAAAATGATCCATCATATCACTACGGACAACCTGCGATTATAGAGATTACCCGAAGATTCACCGCGTATGACCGCATGTTCGCTGATTGTTAACTCGGGCAAATTCACTTGGATTCACTTCGCGTCCAATGGTCAGCAGATAGTTTAACTCAGGCATCTAGCAAAACATAGTTCTATGAGAGGCTTTAACAGATAACAATTTCCCTAGGAATTCTGTTGAGTAAGTCTAGAAACTCTCTTCATTTCCTATGGCGAGCGGTTATTGTCGCGTATTAATATCGGATAGCGTTAGAGACAATATTTCCCGATCATTAAACCATGCCTGCAACGATTGACGAGAAAGAAACTGCTATTGCAACCGCTACTGATCATTCCTGCTTCTCAGACCTTGTGGCACGCGTTGAACGAATCCGTTGGGCGATTTTAGACATAGTCTTTTTCGAAGTCGGTGACGCTCAAAACGCCGCTTTCCAATATCGAAGGAAAGAACAATTCTAGTTGCTGGTGTAGAGACAATTAGCTCACTAGGGGCTTTCACTTGGATCTGAGGTGAACAGTATAAAGGCCGTAAGCGATCACATAGGTTCTTGCAGGACCTTCAATTATCAATGACCAAGGGGCGATTGGATTGATAGGCAGTCAATGGTCACAGGGATATTTGCAGCAGCCATTTTAAAGCAAGAAATTTAATGAATATATAAGCGTTCGAGCGGTTTTGACCGAATGTTTTTAACGAGGATTTCAATAGCAAGTGATGCGGCTTCACTTATCAATATTCTACGAGCTCTTTTGCGAATGCGGGTCTTGGATTACCAATAATTTATTGATTTTTGAGGAATGCCAACAGTGGGTAATTTAAATTAGTAAGAGAAGAACGAATGCTTCAACGGTTCAGCTGTTATCGACTTTCAACAGTCTTATCGCGTTATCGCCTGTTTTATCACCCGTTAGATAGGCTGTGTGGTGCAATATCGCCCGATATGTAGCCCCCCTCCCTCTCATGGCGATATTTCAGGGCCACGCAAGCAGCATTTGAATAGAAGCCAAGAGCACACCCAATATCAAAACATCAGAAGACCGCCGTATTTTCCAAGAGCTTCATCACACGTCATTAACGTCCACTTTTCAACTGCAAGAACCTTGATGCGGCGACGTGACCACCAAACTTTTATCAACTCTGCATACAGTACCGTACTTATTAGAACGATTTAGCCTTCCCTATTAATTTCAGCCGCAGTGGGGCAAGCGCTCCAAACCATATGAGGCGGCGCGTTCAGTTGATCTTCTAGATAAGCTTAATATAGGCGACGTTAATGAAGTAGAGACCTGATAAATGAGTATTGAGATAAAATACGCTTAGACCACGATTTATCGAGCAACAACGGGTGACTTGGTGTCATTTGCACCCAACGGTCCGCGGCCATTTTGAAGAAGGTAATTTAATTACCTCATGGTCATGTGAGGTGTTTCAGCAGGATGTTTTTGACGTGCGTTTCGATAGAAAGTGACGAAGCTTTTTTCCCGAAGTTAGATTTCGGTTTTGACATACTGATATTTGGGCGATAGCATCAAGTCGGCCGTTATTTCTGCTCTACATTACACAAACGCCAAACGACGAGCGTTTGGATGCTATCAGATCGACAAACTGATTGCTGATTCAATAAGAGCAGCAGATCAAATGTCTCCATCTTTTTAACAAAGCTTTTAACCGTTATCAGTGTTTTTTGGTGCTAAAGTTTCAAGATGGTAATATCGATACCATTGAACTTATCATTTAATCATAACCAACAAAAACACCCCTGCCGGTTATAGAAAGCGGATATCAATAGGTAAGTAGAAAGATAGGAAGATAAGGATTGGTTGCGGGGGCAGGATTTGAACCTGCGGCCTTCAGGTTATGAGCCTGACG
>CAMLON010000013.1 GCA_946481695.1 uncultured Bartonella sp.
AAAAACAGGGCTTTGAATATATCGGAACATCCGAACAAAACTCGCTGGTTTCCGGCCTGGTTATTGCCGATAATTATGTCCTCGAACGCGAAAAATGGATCGGCCAGTTGAGCAAATGTGCCTGAACACGCCCGCTTCAATAATGAGGCCTGAATAAACCAAGTTGAACCGGCAGGCCTTAAAAGCTTGGTCGAACAATCAGGCCTTTTGTAAAAAAGGCCTGATGAGGCCGTTTTAATCGAGCCAATTGGATGAAACAGGCCGAGTGGAGCAGGCGTGTTCGGCTTTAGCCACGCTCGAATTGAAAAAAGCAAACCGGATGTGCCAAACCGGTTTAACTCGCTGTCTTAAGGTTTATCACGCTGTCTTAAAGCCCGCTTTATCAAAGCGGACTTCTTGTTAAGTAGCACGGCGCATTCACCAGCATTTTAACAACGGAAAGCTTTCTTAAAAAATCGAAACAGCGGTTCACTAAATTGCTTGAGGTCTTTGTAAAAAAAAGCCCTACCATGCCGGCTGATCCTGTATTGGTAAGCCCACTTCTACCTTGCCCAAACGATGAAATTTCGATATTTTTTTGCCTTAAGGGTCAAGCAAATTGAACGTGCGCTTATGTGAAAATATGGTCAGAGTTTCAGGAAAAGCTTGGAAGATACGTCAAAAAAATTGAAATTTACCGGTGTTATTTTAATGAAAAATAGCATTTTTTTAAAAAAAATATCCACTTAAACCTTATAAAACAAAGGGTTAAGTGGACATCGGTTGTAACAGATTAGAAAATGCGGTCAAGCCGCAACAACATGAAGAGCCCGTAGCTTTTTGCGACAAGTTGTAACAGATTAGAAAATGCGGTCAAGCCGCAACTCAAAACAGACAGACTCGCGACTTTTCTTTGTTGTAACAGATTAGAAAATGCGGTCAAGCCGCAACAGCAGCGCGCATCTTTTTATGTTCAATGACGTTGTAACAGATTAGAAAATGCGGTCAAGCCGCAACTCTGGCGTGGATGATACCGTTGCGACAACGTTGTAACAGATTAGAAAATGCGGTCAAGCCGCAACGGCGGGGATTTAGTCGGCGGAGGCATTCCAGTTGTAACAGATTAGAAAATGCGGTCAAGCCGCAACCTACCACGTTCATGATCGCGGTTTTCGTGTGTTGTAACAGATTAGAAAATGCGGTCAAGCCGCAACAACTTGAAAAAGTTTCCATTGCTCCGGGAAGTTGTAACAGATTAGAAAATGCGGTCAAGCCGCAACGTAGTACGTTCGACCGGCATGTAGTCAAGGGTTGTAACAGATTAGAAAATGCGGTCAAGCCGCAACTGCGCCCTTTTTGTGCTGCATACTGGCTACGTTGTAACAGATTAGAAAATGCGGTCAAGCCGCAACCAAATAAACGACGCGCTAGACATGATCAAAGTTGTAACAGATTAGAAAATGCGGTCAAGCCGCAACCTGCATATCCAGTTTTAAAATTCTGCAAAAGTTGTAACAGATTAGAAAATGCGGTCAAGCCGCAAGAATTCATCATTCTTAATCTTATCGACTTGTTTAAACCAAGTATTCCAATCTTCTTGAAACACATCAATGCGCATCTCCGTAATCAACGATATTTTTTAAGCTTGGTGTGGGTAAATCGATCATTATTAATTAATACAATGACAAAAACAAAAAAGTTACTTGGAAGTACTTGAATAAAAGTAAACAGTACAGTGTTATTAAACATAGGTGAAAACCAAGTTTTCATAGTCGAAAGGCTGCATCATGACGCATGAAGATTTCAAAAATTGGCGTAACAAAATGGGGCTTACGCAACAACAAGCGGCTGATGTGCTCGGTTTATCGAAAGCAACGATAGAAAACTATGATAAAGGCGTTCGTCGGGAAGATGGTCGTCCGGTCGTTATCCCACGGGTTGTAGCACTCGCATGTGCTGCTATCGAACATAAATTGGCGCCTTTCGGCGGCCTTTAATCGGAACAGTTTCTTTTAAAGCTCCAAGTTATTTTGACACAATATGCAGTTAATTCAAATTATTTCATAAAATATCATGATAAAATTGCAGGTTTACGACCAGAAGCCAATCAATTTTACTCATCTTTTATTGTCGTATCGGATTAGAAAATGCGGTCAAGCCGCAGGTTATTTCATCCAACGCTTGCGACGAAAGTAGCGTTTAACGGCGATATAGACAATTAACCAAAAAGTAAGGGCAATCGGTGCTGTATCAACGTGGAATGGAACAAATGCAAGAAACGGATTAAGCAAATATAATCCCCACATAAACACCGCGAACATGTTTAAGATTACGAATAATCGATCAAGAAAACGAAACAGTAACATTTTTAGTAGCTCCTGTTCGGGGCGTGGCGCGGTTTAAACAATAAAAATTCTTTCGCTACGTTTTCCTGGTTTTGTTGCCGCACGTTCGAGCAAACAATAATTACAACGAAAATATTGCGAAGAAGACTTTTTATAAAAGAGATATATTATTTTTTTCATATCTTTTTCAAGAAAGAAAAAGTTGTTATTGTGACGATCTTATATTCTTCTAAAAAGTTATATCAGGTCACAAAACGAGGTCTCGCCGCAACGCGGATGTTATTAGGTAGAAAGGAACAGTTATGACTACCTGGACTGGGGCACGGGTCAAAGAATTACGTATGCGTAAGAACTTATCACAGAGAGAACTGGGTGATTTATTAGGATATGCACCGTCTGGCTCGCAATCTCAGATCGCTCTATGGGAGCGCACCGGAAACGTTTCAGCTCGTAAATTTGCCTTACTTGATAAAATAAACAATGATTTTCTAAAGATAACACCTAAAAAAGCTAGGGAAAAGTCGAAAGAGAATAAAACTCTTAACTTGGTAAGAGTTGTGCAGGAAGCAACGAATATGTCTGCAAAGCAGATTGCGCTAGCACTTGGGTCGTCCAATAAACGTTTTGTTAAAGATATTGCAAGAGGCGCGGTAACCGGTAAACTCCGTGAAGAAACAGACACGCTTATATGTATGCTTATCAACGTATGTTATAATCTATGGCCGGAAACAGTTGATTTAAGTCATAAATCAAAAATTTTTTTTCGTGAAATTTATGCGAAACATTTTTCGATTACAGAAGAAGCTTATGTATGGGCCAAAAAAATTGACGCGTTACATGCCGAAGACGTTTTGAGCAAAACGAAAACTGAAGAGCAAAAAGTTTCACACTCCGAACCGCTACAATCAACAGACGTTTTATTTCATGATGCTTCAACGCAAAGCAATAATGAGCAGGCATTATCAAATAACAGGCCGCATGGCCAATTGGCTGGTAAAGTTCAAGAATTATCGGTCGATGCACCCTTTGCAACACCGGTCGGCGGTTTTGTTCCTGCTGGATCAGAATTTTCTAACGAGCCTTTGTCCTCTTCTGGAACTCATACACCTGCGCCACCTCCGCCTCCGCCTGCAGTACCGGTAACCAGAACAGCGTGGCAACATGCATTGGAGCAAAAGCCGCGTAATCCGGCATTCTTGAAATGGTATATCAGCCACCCGAATATTGTGAATTGGTTGAATTCGCCCGCTATCACAGCCGACGAGATTAATAGAAGCCTTGATGATTGGAAACCGTCATATGAGGCAACTCTGAATTTTATCGGACAAGGGAATAGTTAGCTCTATCAAGAACGTTGGTGAGAATGTGAGGAATATTCAATCCTCCGGAAACGGACGTTCGACTTTTTGAAACTTTATATGGAGCGATTTTCCATATCTGATTTTATCGGTGTGATTGTGCTCTTTTGAACGTTACATTAGAAAATACAGTAAAGATACAATAAAATTCGGGAAAATAAGGTTGAATATCCGCCTCAAAATAAGTCGATTCTTGAATTAACCGCGTATCTATAAAGAAAAAGAGAAGTTCGAAATTTATGTCAGGAAAATTAAAACTGCATTTTTCCAAAAGAGGAAACATCGATATTTTTTCAAGGGTGGGTCAAGCAAATTGATCGTGCGCTTATGTGAAAATATTATTAGATTTTTAGAGAAAACGTGGATGACACGTCAAAAAAAATCGAAAATTACCGGTGTTATTTTAATGAAAAATAGCATTTTTTTTGAAAAAAATATCCACTTAAACCTTATAAAACAAAGGGTTAAGTGGACATCGGTTGTAACAGATTAGAAAATGCGGTCAAGCCGCAACATAGCAAGGCGGTACGCGAGGTTGTCCGTTGTTGTAACAGATTAGAAAATGCGGTCAAGCCGCAACGCGAAATCGGCAAAAACGGGCTAAAGCCAGTTGTAACAGATTAGAAAATGCGGTCAAGCCGCAACTTTACGCTCCCACAATGCAATATTCGATTGGTTGTAACAGATTAGAAAATGCGGTCAAGCCGCAACTGTAAAGCCGAAGGATGTCATTGACCCGACAGTTGTAACAGATTAGAAAATGCGGTCAAGCCGCAACAAAAACGAGCAATGGCAGCCTGTCCCGTTTGGTTGTAACAGATTAGAAAATGCGGTCAAGCCGCAACTGGTGTCACCTCATCCCGAGAGCATCTTTATGTTGTAACAGATTAGAAAATGCGGTCAAGCCGCAACGTATACGCCCTCTTCTATCTCTCGAACGATGTTGTAACAGATTAGAAAATGCGGTCAAGCCGCAACACTACCTTGGCTCTTGAGAATGGAATCGCAGTTGTAACAGATTAGAAAATGCGGTCAAGCCGCAACAGAACAGTAGCAAAATCTTGTTATACTCAATCTTTACTTCCTTCATGATGCTGTTCGTTGATTTTACTTTTCAATTCCAGTATATTTTCCTTGGACACCGAGCCATCCGGAGCGCCACCTTTTTGGTGTTGGGAGTTTCCGACCCAACGGTGTCGTCAAATTTTTCCTTTTTGGCTTTCTCAAATTTTCCAGCAACGTTTGATGTAAATTTGCTGTAAAGTCGTTATACCGAATGATGAAAGTTCGATATTTTTCTACCTTGAGGGACAAGAAAATTGATTGTGCACTTAAGTGAAAATATAGTCAGATTTTTAGGGAAAACGTGAAAGGCACGTCAAAAAAATCGAAATTTACCGGTGTTATTTTAATGAAAAACAGCATTTTTTTTTAAAAAAAAATCCACTTAAACCTTATAAAACAAAGGGTTAAGTGGATATCTGTTGTAACAGATTAGAAAATGCGGTCAAGCCGCAACTCGCTCATGAGCGCGTTCAGCTTGGTAAGCGTTGTAACAGATTAGAAAATGCGGTCAAGCCGCAACTGAAAATTGAGTTAGTGTTTCCGGACAACAGTTGTAACAGATTAGAAAATGCGGTCAAGCCGCAACACATCAGTGAAAGCCACGCCACCAGCGATAGTTGTAACAGATTAGAAAATGCGGTCAAGCCGCAACAGCCCATTCAACGCCATGGCGTGCTGGCCGGTTGTAACAGATTAGAAAATGCGGTCAAGCCGCAACTAACCGGTCGCGATTTACTTTTTTTATATAGTTGTAACAGATTAGAAAATGCGGTCAAGCCGCAACACAATCGAACGTTTCGACGATCCAGAAACGGTTGTAACAGATTAGAAAATGCGGTCAAGCCGCAACGCAATTGTGGTGACGAAGCCAGGCTATGATGTTGTAACAGATTAGAAAATGCGGTCAAGCCGCAACACATTCATCATTTTCTTATTCTCCTAAACTGTTGTAACAGATTAGAAAATGCGGTCAAGCCGCAACTATACGTCGAAGGGGACTCTATGGAACCCCGGTTGTAACAGATTAGAAAATGCGGTCAAGCGGCTGTAGAATATGTTTCGGTTTCATCAATTTTGTGCGGTGGATTGTTTGTTTTTTTCGTTCAAGGCATGGCCTGCATCACGTGGCAATGTGCGGAAGATGAAGAAAGCAAGTGCCGAGATAAAGCCGACCACGAAAAAGCCCGTATGAAAATCGCCAAGTTTCAATATATTGTCGTGAAAGGAGCTTGCAATTTCCAGAACCGCGCCGGCAATTGCAATGCCGAGTGCCATTGAAGCCTGTTGGGCAACGGCGGCAATCGGCGTTGCCTGACTAATGTCTTCTTTGGCAATATCGGAAAAGGCAAGCGCATTGACACCGGAGAAGAAAAGAGAGCGCAAAAAGCCGCCGAACAAAAGCACGATAATCATCAACAAATAGGGTGTGGTGGGGTAAAACAAGCCATTGGAAGCGGTAAACATTGCCGAGACGAGGGAACCCGCCATCAACACTTTGCGAAAGCCGAAACGGGCATAAACTTCTTTTGCCCCGAACTTCATGCCGAGCGAGCCGATGGCCGCGGCAAGAACCATAAGGCCGGATTCAATCGGCGAAAGGCCAAAGGCAAGTTGCAGCATCATGGGAAGCAGGAAAGGCACGGCGCCAATGCCAAGCCGGAAAACGCTGCCGCCGATAATGGCGCGTGCAAAAACCGGATCGGAAAACAGCTTAAGGTCGAGAAGCGGAGTTGTGCGGTTTTTTGCGTGTTTGATATAAATGGCGCCGAAAATTACACCCAAAATAGTGACACTGATGCCGACACTTTGCGGCAAGGCGGGAAGGCTTACAATCGAAAGGCCGAAAATGAAGCCGGAAAGGCTGATTGCCGAAAGGAAAAAGCCTGTCCAATCAAGCGGGCGGATATATCTCTTTTCATTTTTTGGCAGATAGATTGATGAAAGAAGAAGGCCGATAAAACCGATCGGGATGTTGATGAGAAAAATCCAGTGCCAGGTAAAAAAGGTGGTGATGAAGCCGCCAAGCGGCGGGCCTACAAGCGGGCCGACAAGGGCGGGAATGGAAAACCATTGAAAGGCAATGACAAGCTGGTTTTTCGGCGTGGATTTAACGAGAAGAAGCCTGCCGACAGGTGTCATCATTGCCCCGCCTATGCCTTGCAAAAAGCGCGACAAAACAAAGGAATGGAGCGAAAAGGAAAAAGCGCAGCAAACAGAGCCTGCAAGAAAAACCACGATGGCAACACGGAAGATAATGCGTGCGGTGAAACGGTCGGAGATCCACCCGCTTATAGGAATGAAAACCGAAAGTGCCACGAGATAGGAAGTCATGGCGAGTTTGAGCGCGATGGGGCTTGTGTTCAAATCGGCGGCAATGGCGGGAAGGGACGTGGAAATCACATTGGAATCCACATGTTCCATAAATAAAGCGACAGCCAGAACCATAGGAAGAATATGCATTAAATACCCCGAACCCGACTTTTTTAAAACGATGAAAGCTTTTAAACCAGTGTGCCTATATAGCTTGAAAAAATTTTATGACCCGAAAACCTTATACATGAAAAAACTGATATGGCCCAAACTGACAGAACTTGAAAGGTGTTTGTGACAGAAAATTGCGACTATATTGATAACATCATTCAGGCCGACATTATCTTGATCGGTATCTGACCGGTTTCAATTGTGAAGAACAGTGAGAGCGACAAAAAACGGCTTCACTTTATTGTGGTTTTTCATTTCATTCTTGACCTTTAGGGAAAAATAAATTCTTCATCTTTAATGTTCATGGATTGCTCTGAAAGGGCTACACATAACATTTACGACACCTATATGTTTTATATCATTATTTAAAAAACGAAGTTTTATCCGCTTCGGGTCAATCATTTTCAAAAAAGCGCTGATGGAGCGTCCACTTGCCGCATAAAAAAACAATTGTTCTCACTAATCTGACTGAAGGCCCGATCACCAGAACGTTGCTTCTCTTTGCGATTCCGACATTGCTTTCCAATGTTTTGCAATCGCTTAACGGTTCGATCAACACAATCTGGGTGGGGCGGTTTTTGGGCGAAAGTGCACTTGCGGCAACGGCCAATGCCAATATCATCACCTTTCTTTTGTTTGCCCTTGTTTTCGGTTTCGGTATGGCGGCAACCATTATGGTTGGCCAATCCATCGGGCGCAAAGATTTGCACCGTGCGCGACAGGCTTTTGGTGCTTCTATCGGCTTTTGTCTGTTTCTTTCGGTGGTTCTTGCGGTTTTGGGGTGGTATTTTTCGCCCGAAATTCTGCGCTTTCTTGAAACACCGGACGATGCTTTTACGCTGGCGGAAGATTATTTGCGGGTTATCTTCCTTGCTGCACCCGCCGATCTTTTAATGGTCATGATGATGATGGGGCTTCGCGGTGCGGGCGATTCCATGACGCCGCTCATTTTCATGTGCGTCAATGTTGTGCTCGATATTATTTTCAACCCCGTGCTCATTCTGGGCTTGTGGATTTTTCCGGAAATGGGCATTGCAGGGGCTGCCGCCTCGACATCTGTTTCGGGCTATCTCGCGCTTTTTGCCATGATTGTCTATATCTATGTGAAGAAATTGCCTTTGCGGCTTAAAGGGCGGGAACTCACTTATATCTGGCCGGATTTCAGCCTGATGCGCTTCATCGTGCTGAAAGGCTTTCCGATGAGTCTGCAAATGGTCATCATCGCCACATCCGGCCTTGTCATGATCGGTCTTGTCAATCAGGAAGGGGTGACCACCATTGCCGCCTATAACATCATGCAGCAATTATGGACCTATCTGCAAATGCCTTCCATGGCAGTGGGGGCGGCAGTCAGCGCAATGGTTGCGCAAAATATCGGCGCCGGTCACTGGAACAGGATTTCAAAAACCACATTGATCGGCTGCGCTGCAACATTTGTCATGACAGCCATTCTGCTTGGCCTATTGCTCATCTTTGACCGGCCGGTCATTATCCTGTTTTTGGGAAATGACAGCGCAGCCGTGCCAATGGCACAGCATATTCAAGCAATTGCAAGCTGGAGCTTTCTGTTTTTCGGCATTGCAATGGTGCTCTTTTCAACAGTTCGTGCCAATGGCGCAGTTCTTGTGCCGCTCATTTGCCTGTTCATTGCTGTCTATCCGGTGCGGCTCGGCTTCTATTACATGTTTTATGGTTCCATGAAGGCTGATGCCATCTGGTGGAGCTTCACCGTTGGTGCTTTTGCCTCACTCATTCTGGCGCTTTCCTATTATCTTTCGGGCACTTGGAAAAAGCAAAAAGTGCTCTAGTCCTCTAAAGCAGCAACAGCTTGATCGCGCTTGGCTCTCACGGGAAATCCTTTAAGGAAATCCGATAGCAAAGCTCGGTTCAAAAAACCGTTGCGGTAAGGGGTGAGAAAAGCCCTTTTGTTGGGGGAGATAAAGCCGCGTGAGGTGGAGAGACAGAGAATAAGCGGTCTCAGGCAAAATCTGCCAAAGCCGTTAGACGTTGAAACGGCTTAACAAAACGGGACGAAAGCGGAAAACGTGCACCGTTCAGGAATTTTCAAGAATGGTTTTTGGCTTTGGTGTTTTGGGTTTGAGATATTTTTGCCCGAATACCGTTAAAATTAGCGCAAGAAAGCCGCCGATAATGGAAACATAAAAGCCGGTTTCGGGGGTGAAAGCGTCAATCAGTTTTCCGGAAATGGCAGCTCCTGCGGCAACACCCATTGCCATTCCGGTAATTCCCCACGACATGCCTTCGGTGAGTTTTTCGGGCGGTACAATTGTGTCGATTAACGACATGGCAATGATGATTGTGGGCGAACAGGCAGCACCGGCAATCAAAAGCACGATGCTCAAATTCCATAAATTGGAAACAAGCAAGAGTGGCAATGTTGTAACTGCGGCAACGATGGTGGCAACAAGAAGCTGTTTTGACAATGTCATGCGGGTCGGCAATGCACCATAGACAATACCGGCAATGAAAGAGCCGGCCGCATAAAGCACAAGCGGTAGAGCGGTGTAATTTGTCTGTTGTAACGATTTGCCTATTGCCACGGCAGAAATTTCCGCAGTGCCGAAAATGGTACCGACGCAAAACATGATAACCGTTAGTAGCGCGATAGAAAATAGCCGGATAACCGAAGTGGAACCCTTTTGCCGCTTGCCATGGGCAACCGGTTCGGTCGATTTTTGCAAGGTAAAGATCAGGCCTGCAACGAGCATGATAAGACCGGCAGCAAGCGGCCCCGCAGCCGGAAACAGATGGTTTGTAGCCTCGATCGCAATAATGGGGCCGACCATGAAGATCAATTCGTCAACAATGGATTCATAGGCAAAGGCCGAACGCAAAAGTGGCGAACCATGATAGAGTTGCGACCAGCGTGTGCGCACGAAAGAGCCGAAACTCGGCATAAAACCGATGAAAATTGCCGCAATAATCAGGATGAAAAGCGGGGCTTTATAATGTGCGGCAATCAACAAGCCGCAAAGCGACAGAAAAGAAACCAGAATTGCCGGACGCGCTACACGGGCTTGCCCGTATTCATCGGCAAGTTTTGATATTTGCGGCGTAATAATGGCATTAGCAAGGACATAACTTGCCGAAACGAGACCAGCGGTAGCATAGTCCAAGCCTTCAATGGCAAACATTGTCATAATGCCGATTGAAATCATCGATATCGGAATACGTGCCAATACCCCCGTTACCGAAAAGGCAACAGTGCCGGGTTTTCTGAATAATTCGCGATATATATTGGCCATGACAAATGTCCTCAAGCGCCCTTCAAAGGCGTTTCCATCATCTATTGACATCACCTGCTTATGTCAATTTTTGCAGCCTTTAAATGAATGCCGTTTATTGTGGGATGAATAGCTGCTTGAAAAACTATTTATCCATTCTGCCTGATTGGCAGGGGAAAAGCAAAATTATCTCAAAAAAACACGAATGCAACGCAAGCAGCTATTGTTCAAATGAAACGCGTTATCAAGTTCGGTTAAATTAAACTGATTGTTTTTTTCAGGAATGCGGTTGATGGATTAAAATCCTGACCATTTTGCCAAGACTATCGGCGGGAAGAAAAAAGAAGCGCGCGAGTCCCATTCGATTTATTGGAAAAATGTAAACACAATGCGCTTACTCGCTTGTGCTGCATAGAGAAAAGCGAGGCGTTGAATTCATCCGCAAAGATTTGCCGCTATGGGCTTTGAAAGCTACGCGGAAAAAATTCTTTTCCTGAACAGGCAAAAATATTCCTGTTAAAACTGTTGCGGTCTTATGAGCAGTAGTTTTTCTATGCAATCAACGTCGGAAAATGTTCCGGCGTTGTCTTTTGTCTTCTTTAAGATGGAAATTGCGAAAACATATTTTGCCAATGCGGTGAACTGGCCAAACGCATTGGCTTTTCAAAAAGCTTTATTCGCCCCAAGTGCGTTCCAGAACCGAGATCCAGTTTTTCGAGGTAATTTTCTCGATCTCGTCATGGTTGAAACCGGATTTTTCCATTTCGGCGACAAGCTTCGGCAATTGTGAACAATCATGCAAGTCATTCGGAATTGTTGTGCCATCGAAATCCGAACCGAGGCCGACATGTTCCACACCGACAATATCGACGATATAGCGCATGTGGTTGATAATGGTTTTAAGCGGTGTGTCGCGGTTGCGTTCGCCATCTTCGCGCAGGAATTTGACACCGAAATTAATGCCGACCAACCCCTTGCTTTTTCCGATAGCGCGCAATTGCTCGTCTGTGAGGTTACGGCTTTGATGGCTCAAGTGATAGGCGTTGGAATGGGAAGCAACAAGCGGCGCGTCGCTCAATTTTGCAATGTCCCAGAAGCCTTTTTCATTCATATGCGAAAGATCAACCATAATGCCGAGCTTGTTACACTCGCGAACAAGTTTTTTGCCGGTATCTGTCAAGCCCGGTCCGATGTCGCCGGTCGAGCCATATTTGAACGGCACTCCGAAACCGAATATATTGGGTCTGCTCCAGACGGGGCCGAGGCTGCGCAATCCATCCTGATAAAGGCGGGCAAGCTCTTCCAGATTTTCGCCAATGGCTTCCGCACCTTCAATATGAAAAACCGCAGCAAATTGGTGCGCCTTGATTGCTTCTTTAATATCACGCGCGGTTTTGCAAATTTTGAAACGTTCGGGTTTCAGCTTTTCAATATCATGGAGAAGCTTTGCCATTTCCATGGTGGGCTTTGTAGCGTCTTTTAACAATAATTCGGGATAGACACCGTTTTTATCGGGCTGAAGATCAATCGATGGCGGATAAACCGCACAAAGCCCGCCAATAAGGCCGCCTTTTTCAGCCTTTGGCAGGTCAAGTTCTGCACTTTCAAAACCATTGATGAAAGCCGAAGGGTCAAGGTTTTTCTCGTCGCGGATTTTGGAGAGAATGTCATTGTGCCCGTCAAAACATTGGATGAGTGTTTCAGCCATAAAATTTGCCTTATCAGAATGTGTTTTCAAATCATTATTCTTATACGCCACTATAGAGATTTAAAACAGCAACTGACAAAAGTTTGATTGTGAAAAGCGTGGTGCACGCGTCGCGCCGGTAGCGGCGGCCGGTTCGAGACGCGGTCTTCCCGTCATTGCCTGTTTAAGCGTGAGGCAATGAAAGCTTGGGTTTGCATCAAGATTTTTATTTGTGCCAAGCCTTATATTTTTGAAAATTTCCTTGTGAAGCTCTTGATCTCGTTATCAAAGTACCAGCCAATCAAAACAGGCTTCACATAGGCGTGCTTTTCGCGTTTCAGATAATATCATCCTTAAAACGGTCGATCTGGTGCATACGCTCATGCAATATTGTGACAATACCTGTATCGCCGTCTTTCAGCTTTTTCCAATAGATATAATGATGTTTATAACGGTAGAAATAGCCGTGAACGGAAAACTCGGCAGGTATCGGTCGGGACATTACCTGACCGTCGGCAATAGCCTGAAAACAGTTGAATAAACCATTCAAATAGTCTTCCGCCCGTGCCGCGCCCGATTTGTTTGACGTGTACCGATAGATCTCGTCAAGACGGAAAATTGCTGCCTGTTGCAGCCGAAAACCGCTCATGATCCGTTCTTGTTTCTGGAAATAATGTCTGCCGCCGAAGCAGTAACGTAACTCTCGTCAGGTTCGGAAAACGCAAGCTGCAACTCGGCTTTCAGCCGGTTAAACGCCTGTTCGTCGTGGCGTTCCTTGTCTTTTCTTATGAGATCACGCACATATTCGCTCACATTTTCATAAGGCCCGTTAACGCCTATTTGGCGGGCAACATAATCACCCAGTGTTTCGCCGATGCGTACTGTCATTGTTGTTGTGCGAGCCATGTGATCTCCTTTATTGTATTACAAATAACCAATATCGATGACAAGTCAAGGAGAGCTTGCAACTGTCATAACAACCGTTTATCCAGATTTTCTGGCGGAAAACCGCCAGCAGAATGCCGCCAAAAGCTTGACGAACAAATGTGACAAAATCCTCACGATGACGAGGAGCATTTTAAAGCATGGATGGCTTGAACGGCTGTTTGCTATTCAAAACTCCCGCTTTTAAAACATGAGCA
Source organism: uncultured Bartonella sp. (assembly GCA_946481695.1). The sequence goes on from CAMLON010000013.1 coordinate 13,303, forward strand.
AAGTTTTGCCTTGTTAAAGTTTTGCCTTGTTAAAGTTTTGCCTTGTTAAAGTTTTGTCTTGTTAAAGTTTTGCCTCGCCAAAGTTTTGCCCCGCCAAAATTTTGCCCCGCCGAAGTTTTGCATTAGCAAAAGTTGCACGAAAGTTTTGCCTCGCTAAAGTTTGCCTCAGCAAAGTTGCACGAGAGTTTTACCCCGCCAAAGTTTGCCTTCGTAAAGTTGCACCAGCGTTTTGCCTTACCAGAGTTTTGCGTGCCGGTTTATATCTTTATAGAGGAGATAACGGAATGGTTCCGGCCCGCCTGCATAGCAGGCTTGCGGGCAAAATGCGCGCAACCACATAAAATCGCCTTTTTCGACTTCCACCCAATCATCATTCAGCCGATAAACACCTTTGCCTTGCAAGACATAAAGCCCGTGTTCCATAACGTGGGTTTCCATGAAAGGAATATGGGCACCCGGCATAAAGGTGACAATGGCAACATTCATGTCATGGCGCATGTCGTTCATATCCATGAAACGGCTTGTCAACCATACACCCTCATGGCCTTTCATTTCGGCAGGCGTTATTTGCTGGTCGGAAGAAAAGATTGCATCAGGTTTATCAAGCCCTTCCACTTTTTCATAAGCCTTGCGGATCCAGTGAAAGCGCGCGGTGGTTTGTGCTTCATTCCATAATTGATAATCGTGACCGGCAGGAAGATAGGCAAAACCACCTTTGTGAAGAACATGTTTTTTGCCTTGAAGGACAATGGTGAGTGCACCATCTGTCACAAAGAAAACGGCTTCCGCACGCTTGTCATTTTCCGGATGTGTTGCCCCGCCTGAAGGCTCGATCTCGCCGATATATTGGGAAAATGTTTCGGAAAAACCGGTCATCGGGCGCGCCAAAACCCAAAAGCGGGATTTTGTAAAAAACGGCAATTGGCTGGTGACAATATCCGTCATGACAGAAGCGGGCATCACCATATAGGCGTCTTTGAAGGTGGCTTTGCTGCTTAAAAGTTCGGAACGTGGTTGTAATCCGCCAAGCGGAAAATAATAGTCTTTCTCATTCATCGAATTGTTGTCTCCTCTTTTGTGAAAGCTTTTTCAAAAACTTTCTTTCGTCAAAAAGCTTTTAAAACCGCTTGGAAAATTTGCTCGAATTTATCGTTGCTTTGCGCGTCTCGTCGGTCAAGTTTTCTAAAAAATTTATCGGATAAGCTTTGACCTTCTTTTAAGCGATGGCAAAGAGAGTCCATAATATTCAATCTGCCTCTTTTTCTTCTCCGGAAAAACTTTGATTGCGTGGGCCAAGACTTTCTTTCATTTTTCCGGTCAATACATGTTGAAACTGTTGTTCAACAGGTTTTAACGCGCGGTTTGTCTGGTGGAACAATGTCAAAATGCGGTAGGCCGGATGGGTAATCACGGGAATGAAGAGAAATTCATTATCAAACCTTTCCGGCAATTCTGTGCGGCTTAAAATGGAAACATAGTTTCCCGTTGCAACGAGTTGAACAATCAATGGAATGGAAGATGTTTCGACAATCGGAACGGCGGTAACAAGCGGAGGCCCAAGCGTTTCGATGAGCGATTTCAATTTTGTGCCTTTTCCGGGAAGAACCAAAGCTTCGCCAATCATTTCGGCAAGATTGATTTTTGTTTTTCCTTGCAAACGTTTTTCGAGATTATGACCTTTGCGAAGAAAAAGCCCAAGCGGGCATTTCACCTCTTTATCAATCGCAAATCGGGGTTGCTTTTCAATGTCATAGGCCAAAGCAAGATCGGCTTTGCCTGCAAGAAGCACATTTTGCACATTGTCGTTTTCAGTCGTCAACACGTTGATTTTTGTGGATTTGTGGTTTTGCTGGAAGTCGACAATTGCCGAAAAAAGAAGGGTGCTAGCGAGATTTTCTTCGCAAACAATTGTCAAATTCTGGCGGATAACGCCGTTTAAAGCCTTAATCTCGCTCAACATCCGCTCTTCATTGCGCATTGTTTCACGGATATGGGCAAGCACCAGTTCACCGGTGGCTGTGAGTTCCAGCCCCTTATGGCTGCGGGAAAAAACCGGTGTGCCGATTTCTTCTTCAAAGAGCTTTATTTGCCGCTGGATGGCAGAAGCGGCAACATGAAGTTTTTGTGCGGCACTCCGTATCGAGCCGGAACGCGCCACCTCGTCAAGATATTTCATCAAACGGTGTTGCAAAATGTTTAATCCCCCCTTGTCCGTTTTTTATGTTTTGGAGCTTTTCTATTTTCAACCCTTTTTGATACTCCACGGGAAGAGAAGTTTCTGGGTAAGAATAACAAGTTGGAACAAGATAAGCGAAATGGCGGCCAACACAAAAAGCCCCGCCCAGGCTTGCGGTATTTTATAAATCGAGGTGGAAAGCTGGAGGAAGAAACCTATGCCCTTGTCGGCCGAAACGAATTCGGCAACAACCGCACCGATAACGCATAAAGTAATGGAAATTTTCAAGGCCGAGAAAATATAGGGCACGGCATAGGGCAGGCGGATTTGCAATATTTCACGGCGAACCGGCGCGCGGAGCGATTTTGACAATTCGATCAATTCGGGCGGTGTAGAAAGAAGCCCTGTCGAAGTGGCAATGACGAGCGGAAAAAACGAAATAAGAAAGGTGATGAGAATGCGCGGAAAGTCACCCGAACCGAATGCAACAATGACAATCGGTGCAATGGCAACAACCGGTGTCGACTGGATAATGACCAATAATGGATAAACCGTTTTTGATAAAAGCGGCGAGCGGATAAGACTGACAGCAAGCGGCAAGGCAATCAGAATGGATACGAAGAAGCCGAGGAGTGCCACCCGCAAGGTTGCAAATATATGAACAGCCCAACGCGATCCATCAATCACATGGAAAGCTTTGAAAATTTCAACCGGCTGCGGCAGGATGAAAGAGGGAATGGCAAAAAACACCGCTGCCAATTGCCAGATCACAAGAATAGCCACAATAAGCAACACTGCCGGTAAAGCCGACATTAGCGAGGAGAGGTGAAACAGCTTTATCTTCTTCCTCTTAAGCGAGCTTTGGCTTGATGAGGAGGTTTCTGAGGGTGTGAGCGAAGTCATGGACCACCTTTTGGTTTGCAGTTTCGGCGTTGCGTGGCCGTCCGAGCGGCACGTCGAGTTCGGTTAAAACAGTTCCCGGCCGACCGGCGAGAACCAGCACACGGTCGGCAAGAATGGCAGCTTCATTGACAGAATGGGTAATGAACATCACGGTTTTCGGCCGGTCGGAAAAAATTCTTAAAAGTTCAAAACCCATTTCATCGCGGGTTAATGCATCAAGGGCGGAAAACGGTTCATCCATTAACAAAATATCGGGGTCGAGATGAAGCGCGCGGGCAATGCCGACACGCTGCTGCATACCGCCCGACAATTCCTCTGGCATACGTTTTTCAAAACCGGTAAGGCCGATCATGCGCACAAGTTCATGGGCTTTATCAATATCGGCGGAATTGACCTTGCCGAATTTGTGTTTGATCGGAAAGGTAATATTGTCCACAATATTGAGCCATGGCAGCAATGTCGGGCGCTGAAAAACAATGCCGACATCTTCGCGCGGCTCCGTAACCGGCATACCGAAAACTTCCACCTTGCCCTGTGTCGGTTTCAAAAGACCGGCAATCAACCGCAAAAGCGTGGATTTGCCACAACCGGAAGGCCCCAATACCGCAAGAAATTCGTGATAGCGAACATCGAAACTAATATTGTGAAGGGCTTGTGTTCGCCCTGTCGATGTCGTGAAAAACTGGCTTAGCCCTTCAAAACGGATAGAGGGGGGAGAAATCGCATTGCTTGATTTCATTTCTATGGGTTGCAATTGGCTTGTTGTCATTTGAAGCCCTCCAGATTTTCGGAAAAACCGGTTTTAACGGCACTTTCAGCGGTCACAGCATTCGGGTCGAGGTTTAACGCTTCGGCAGTCTTTTGCCATGTGCGTTGAAGCTTGTCGCGACGGAAAGTGCCAAGGCCATATTGATCTGTCTCGTCATTGTAAATGAGCTTCAATGTATCGAGAAGCGAACCTTTAACACTCTGCCGATCAAGTTCGGGAACACTTTCCATCACCGCATCGACCGCTTCATCAGGATGTTCATGCATGAATATGATTGATTGGCGATAGGCTTTGATAAAGCGGGTCAGAACATCGGGCCGTAAGGAAATGAATTTGTCTGAGGCAATCAGCGAACTGCCATAAAGATCAAGTCCACTTTCCACCCACGGAAAGGCTCTGATTTCTTTGTGCGCAATTCTGGCCTGTTCTTCGTAACGCGTGTAGTCGGTGAGCCACGCAATAATCACATCGGTCTTTCCGGTTATCAACATCGGCCCCAAAGCACCGGAGTCGACCCGTGTGAGGGAAATATCATCCATGGATAAATTCTGGGTTTTCAGAAAAGGCGGCAGGAAAAGATTGGAAGCGGTAAAAGGCGAGGTGGCAACAGCTTTGCCTTTTATATCGGCGATTTTCTGAATGGGACTGTCGGAAAGGACATAAAACGCATGTGGAGTTTTGTTGAAGATTGCCATAACCGCGCTTACCTTCACATTTGCGCTTACACGCGCAGCCATGAGCGCGGTGATGTCGGCTGCCCCCACGTCGCTCACTCCGGCAGCAATGCGGGTAATGGCGTCATTGCCGCCACGTCCGGGTTCAATGGCAACATCAAGCCCTTCAGATTTGCAAAAGCCTCTGTTCACACAAACATAAATCGCGGTTTTATCGCCACCGGGTAACCAGTCGAGTTGAAAACGCACTTCGTCAGGGGCTTTTTGAACCTCTTTGGCCTCAAGCGTTTGAGAAAACAAAAGAAGTGCAAGACCGGTTGAGAAAAGACTTGATGAAAGAAAACTGGCCGAAAGAAGACTTGTTTTAAAAAGACTTTTCAAAGCAAATTTCATGGCCTGAAAACTAGTCAAAGCAAATTTCATGGCCTGAAAACTAGCAATCGGAAAAGCTTGTTTAAAAGCTGAAAAACCTTGTCTGAGCGTTATCGGGATAAAGCTTTTTATATCCGCCCTTTCGAGGCGTTGTATTTTTGAAGTTGCAATTTTCATTTTGCCTTTGAGGTAAGAAGTGAGGTTCCTTGAAGAGCCGTTGCAAGGGAGGGAATAAAAAGCATTGTCGCTATTGTTTCGACATTTGGCCTGCATGAACTTTTCCTCTCCCGCATAAAAAGCATTCCGGTTTTTTTAAAGAAACCCGAAAAACCGAACGGGCATTATGAACAAATTCCGGTTTTGCCATTTGTGCTGTCGGGTATTATCCGTTTAATTTTTTTGAAAACCGGATAATCAGCACAAGAAAGGCGGCGTATCGACATTCAACTTATGAAACCAAGCGTATTTTTTAACCTATAGTGTCATCCTGTATTTGTCGGAAAACCTAGTCTTTCTCTTTGAAGCTCTAACTTTGTCTTCTTCAAAAAAGAAAACCGGTTTTATTTCCGACACCCCCAAGATTTACACGAACAACAAGCGAAAACAAGAGAAAAAACCTAAAAATTAGGCGTTTTTATTTATTGATTAAATTTTATGCATTTTTTAAAAAGAGAAAATGAAAGATTAAAAATATCAAATAAAATCAATTATTTGAAAAAACATTATTGACCGGCTCTGGTGCAGCCTCTGCGCTTTTATTAAGCGTTCTTAAAATTCGCACGGGTTGCTCTAAATTCTCTTAGTACTGCTTTCGGTTTTTCATCCTTTGAAGAATAAATTCTTGGCATGGAAAGCGGGCATAAAAACAACAAAAATCGCGCCACAAAGGGCGCGATTCTCGATGACATTGAAAGAAAAATGAAAAATTCAGTTGCTTTTCGGGCAGGCCGGTTTTGGCAACAGCCAATTTATCCGTTCGCCCGAAGGGCGTTTAACCTGCTTTCCCCATGGCAACCGGTTGGGGTGCTGTCAGTTCCTTCTCGTCAAATGCTCTCAAAAGATCATAGTGATAATCGGCATCTTCGCAGAACAATTCGCTGCTCACCCCATAGGCAAGTCTTCTCACGCCGAATTTCAAAGCCGAAATTCCGGCCGATGCGGCAAGGCTTGGCATACCGGCAAAAGTGTAGCTGAAAATCCGATTAAGATATGGCGCATCCCCTTTCACCTTTTCCTGAAACTGGAAGTTTTTCCCAAGATAAGGGCAGCTTGCAATCACCGCATGTTCTTCACCCGCAGGTGGCGTAAAATGGTCGCCCCAGGTTTCGATCTTATCGGCAAAACGGGCAATTTCCGGCCGCGTTTTAAGGTCGATAATCAAGCCTGTGCCGACAATCAGAAAATCGAATTCATCACTTTCGTGCGGTGTGACAAGAACAAGCTTTTCACCATCCATTCGGCAGCTTTTTATGGGGCTTGCAAGTTTCAATTCGTAATTGTCGAATTTTGTGCACCGTAAATAGGAATCCTGTGTTGGCGGCTGGTTGACATCAAAGAGATATTTCATGAACTGCCATTTCTTGTCGTCATCAAGATCGGCAAAATGGCGCAAAAACCCGCTATATTCCATAAAACGGTAAGGGTTGACTGTCGGCAAAATGGAACGTCTGACAAAATGCGTTACCGATTTTGCACCGTGTTCCAAAGCTGTGGCACTATTGTCGAAAGAAGACGAGCCACCACCCACAACGGCAACACGCTTGCCGGCAAGCTTGTCAAAATTGATTGCTTCGGCCGTATGGGCATAAACTTTCTTGTCAAGAGCATCCTTGAACATATCCGGCACAACCCATTGGCCGCTTCCCTCGATACCGGTCGCTAAAACCACAAGGCGCGTATAGATCATATCGGGTTTGCCGTTTCTTTCGATATGAACTGCAAAAACATCATCTTGCACCGGCTCGATATCGGTGACAATTGTCCGGTTTGTCACCTCTATATGGGTAACTTTTTTCAACCAGTCGAGATATTCTGCCCAAAGATTGGTCGGGATTTTATAAAGCTCTTCCCAGGATTTATGCCCGAAACGCGCTTCCCACCAGGCACGCACAGTCAAACTGCCAATGTCGAGATCGGGCCCCGTCACATATTTCGGTGTGCGCAATGTATGCATGCGGGCGTAAGTGCGCCATGGCCCTTCAAAGCCGGCTTCATTTTTATCCAGAATGGCAATGTTTGTAACGCTTTCCCGCCGCAATTGTAGCGCCAATGTCAAACCGCTTTGTCCGCCGCCAATAATCACAACATCCTTCACCGGATTGCCGTGATATGTCTTCGGTTTTACCCATTGACGGGCAGGATAGTTCAAACATTCAAGATCGTATTTTGCCTGCCGCTCAAGCTTGGCAAGATTTATTTCGCTATTTTCTGGCATGTCTATTCCCCATTATTGGCAGGCCAAGGAACAAGCTCCGGCTTTTAAAAGAACCTTGTCTGCCGGTTTAAAACGAGGATGACACTTTCTGTCCGGATCGACCCGATCGACCCGCAATACGCTTTTGCCGGTGTTTTAAAGGCTAAATATAAGGCAGAAACTTGTCAAGATTAAAAAATAGGCAAAATCAAATATAATTTGCTGTTATTTCAAGCAAAACTCACTGGTCAGCACGTATAAATAGGTTTTTATTTGGCTTGTTTTTTATTTTGATTTTTCTTTTTTTGATAGTTCATCGCTTGTTCAATAGTATTGATTTTGTACGAGGTTAAATAAAAGAACGGAAACAATCAGTGCGGTCTGCTGTGCCGCAATTAAGCGAGGCTCGGATAATCCGGTGAAACACCGGAAAGGCCAAAACTCCTCATAAAGAGCAATTCCGGAAAGGGTAAAAGCGCACAAAAGTTTTTCCTGAAATATCGGCGCGATTATGCCCCGAAAGTTAAGTGGCATGGCTCTTGCTTTTCATATTTTCAGCAACTGTTCAGATGCGGAAATTCCATTTGATTTCCGGACAGTGTTTCAATTTTGTTGTTTGGGGAAGAAAATCCATGCAATCACTAAAAGACTACCGCACCCGCGAATTTTATGGCTATGGGGCGAACCCGCCAGACCCCGAATGGCCGGACGGGGCAAAAATTGCTGTACAATTTGTCATCAATTATGAAGAGGGCGGGGAAAGCAATATTCTTCATGGCGACAAAGCCTCCGAGCATTTATTGTCCGAAATTGTCGGCGCAGTTCCTTGGGAAGGGCAGCGCAATCTCAATATTGAATCCTTGTATGAATATGGTGCGCGTGTCGGCTTTTGGCGGCTCTACCGGCTTTTTACCGAAAGAAATATGAAGCTTACGGTATTTGCTGTGGCCAAGGCTTTGGAGCTCAATCCGGCTGTTGCGAAAGCCATGGTCGAGGCCGATTGGGAAATTGCCACCCATGGCTTTCGTTGGCTTGAATATAAGGATGTTGATGAAGAGGAAGAGCGTTTTCACATTCGCGAAGCTGTACGCATCCAGAAACAATTAACGGGTGAGCGCCCATATGGAATCTATCAGGGAAAACCGTCGATCAATACTCTGCGGCTAACGATGGAAGAGGGCGGCTTTATCTATTCGTCAGATAGTTATGCCGATGAACTTCCCTATTGGGTGAAAGGCATTGAAAAGCCGTTTCTGATTATTCCTTATACATTAGATGTCAATGACATGCGCTTTGCAACCGCACAAGGTTTCAACAGTGGCGAACAATTTTTCAACTATCTGAAAGACAGTTTCGATGTTCTTTATGAAGAGGGTGAAAAAGGCGCACCGAAAATGCTTTCTATCGGTTTGCATTGTCGCTTGGTTGGCCATCCGGGGCGGGCAAAGGCACTTGAAAAATTTCTCGATTATGTGGCAGCCAAAAAGTCGGTTTATATTGCACGGCGCATAGATATTGCCCGCCATTGGCAAAAAGTGCATCCGGCCAAATAAGCCTGAAACAGAATAAAGAAAAACCGGAGGACAAGAAACAATGGTCGAGCAGGAAAATCATAAAAAACAATTGCACGAGCTTGCCGTTTTAAAAATCGGAAAAGCCGAATTTTCTCCTTTTGGCGATGTGATCGATGTGAGGGAAGAAACAATTTCGCCCGACCAAATGGACAAAGAAAATAAAACAGGCTCGGCTTACCAAAAAAATCCGGTTATGATCCCGATCAATCAGGGGCGGGCAATCCGCTTCCATGATCTTGCAAAGGTTGAAGCAGAGGGAAAAAAGCCGCGCGTCCTCATCAATGTCTTCCGATCTCTCCCGATCGACTTTCCTATTCAGATTGATATGATGGAGCGCCACCCTTATGGCTCGCAGGCATTTCTGCCAGCGGGCGAAAATCCGTTTCTCGTTGTTGTGGCAAAGGATGAAGGGGGCAAACCTTCCGCCCCGCAAGCCTTTTATTGCCCTTCAGGTGTCGGCGTTAATTATCATAAAAATGTCTGGCATTTTCCGCTTCTTGCACTTTTCAAGACAAGCGATTTCTATGTGGTTGATCGCGGTGGTGTCGAAAACAATCTTGAAGAATATTTTTATCAAGACGAGGCTTGGCAAATAAGCCGGTTGCCGGATTTTGATAAATGACGGAAAGGCTTCGCGAACTTGCGTTTTAAAGAACCGAATTGAGCAAAATATCAAAATTGAGAACACATAAATACCGGCAAACAAATTAAGGAAAAAAGACCCCGTGAAAATTGAACAATTGAACACTCTTAGAACCACCGCTTTTATTGGTTGTTTAAGCGGTATTTTCGAGCATTCCCCTTGGGTAGGAGAAAGTGTTGCAGGAAAACGCCCGTTTGAAAATCTCGATGCGCTTTATGAAGCTATGGTCGAAGCGGTCAGACAAGCTCCGGAAGAGTTGAAAAACAGGTTGATTTTGGCGCACCCCGATCTTGCGGGTAAACTTGCCCGTTCATCAAAATTGACCGCGCAATCGGAAAAAGAACAAAAAGGGGCAGGGCTTGATCGTTTAAGCGAGGATGAATTCGATCAATTTCAGAAATTGAATGAAGCTTATCGGGCAAAATTTTCCTTCCCCTTTATTATTGCCGTGCGGGGGCATGGCGGAAAAGCCCATGACAAATATTCCATTCTCGCCAATATGAAAAAGCGCTTGAACAATGATAGGGATGAAGAAAAAGCCACAGCATTAACGGAAATCTTCCGCATTGCGCGCTTGCGGCTTGAAGATCTCATCGACAGCGAGGGATAAAACATGACCGGTTTGACAACCCATATTCTTGATACGGCATCCGGCAAACCGGCTTCCGGCGTCAAAATTCAGCTCTATAAGCTTTGCCAAAAAAATGTTCCGGAAAACGAAAATAACAGGACAATAAACAAACCTCATGAGATGGATGAAAAAACGCATTTGGCGGGCGAAGAAACGCAATCCGTCGTCAAAAAATTGCTTGTTGAAACAAAGAGCAATCAGGACGGGCGAACGGAAAAACCGCTTCTTGATGAAAAGGCAATGGAAAAAGGGCAATATGAATTGCATTTTTTCACGGCTGCCTATTTTTTTAACCAAGGCGCAAAACTTGATAATCCGCCTTTTCTTGATGAAATCACCATACGCTTTTCAATAGCCGATAACACCGCCCATTATCATGTTCCGCTCCTTGTAAGCCCGTGGAGCTATTCGACCTATCGCGGCAGTTGAAAAACGAGGCCGGATATGCAGTTAAAAACGAGGCCGGATATTATGACCGGATATAATGACCGGATATAATGAGACGCGCACATCATTCTCGCCGCCGCTTTCAGGCACAAGTTTGTGGGCCCTTGTTTCGGGCTTACTGAATATTTGTTGGCTCTTCCGGTTTTAAAGTTCGTCGTAACGCTTGCCGATTTTCTTTCCGGAAATTGCCCAGATACAGGATAAAACAAGTGCAAGCAGCATAATAACCGGCGGGTAGGCAACTTTGTTCATAAGCGTATCAACCCAGCCCCAGAATGCATCCGACCCACGATAGACAAAAGTATCAATAGCGTTTTTTGCACTGAAGCGCGAATTTTCATCAACTGCCGAAAAGAGCATTTCACGGGCAGGGCGGGCAAGTGCATATTCTCCCACACGCCGCAATATCATCGCGATTGCCAAAATCGGAAAACAATAGAATATGCCGAGTAGTCCGAACAGGATCACCATCATGACTGGCAAGCTCACAAGCAAGAATGTCACGCCGAATTTTTTTGCAATGCGGGCGGTAACGAACATCTGGATAAGAATGCACGAGGTTTGCACAACCGTATCCATAATGGAAAAAAACTGTGTCTGTTCACCAGGATTGGTAAAGGTCGCCTGAACAAGGCGTGCCTGCGCGTAATAAAGAAAAGTGGTTCCGGCCGAGGTGAAAATGGCATAAATGGCAATTTGGCGGAGATAAGGCGATTTTACGATGAGTTTCAAGCCAATCCATATGCCGGAATAGGTTTCACTGTTCTCGTCTTCCGTGTCGGTTGCCGTGTGCAGATTTTGTTTTAAGTCTTTGCCGCGGCCGAAGTCATTTCGCCAGTGCACAAGAAAAAACCAGAGAAAAAGCGTTGATAAAAACAGCGCTGTCGAAATTAAAAGAAGCCCCGCATAGCCCACTTTTTCAACCATAAATGCACTTATCAGCGGGCCGGTTATGCCGCCAAGGCTTGCCCCTGCCGATAGGGGGCCAAACAGGCGCTGTGCCTGTTCTTTGGTAAAAACCTCGGCCAAAAAGCTCCATGTCAGGGAAATAACAAACAGGTTATAAACCGACACCCAGACAAAGAATGCGCGCCCCACCCAAACATTGCCGCTATTATAATAAAGGCTTATCGTAAAGCCGAGTATCACAAGGCTACAAAAGAGTGTTGAATAGATAAAGAGATTGGTCTTTTTAATTTTCTGGCTGATAAAGCCGAAAATGGGCACAACGAGAAACATGGCGCAAAAAGTGGCGGTAAAAAGCCATGAGAGGTGATCAACACCACCGGCAATGCCGAATGTTTCCCGCACCGGCCGCAACATGAAATAGCTGCAAAAGACGAGAAAAAGCGTGAAAAAGCCGCCCAAAAAAGCAACTGTTTCATGCGCTTTTAGCGCGAACAGACGTTCAAATATATGTTGCAGCTTATTTGTCATTATTGGCCAAGGCGTTTTCGCAATTTATCTGCCGGAAGGTGGGCACGAAAACCCGGCTCGCCGGGAGCAAAAATATGCGCTGTTTCAAGTTTACCGGTCATGACAGGTTCGCAACCGGTTTCGCGTACAAGTTCAGCCGCAATGTCCAACGCTTTTTCATCGTCACTAGCGATCGGCATACCCACAGCTTTTATCCTTTTATTGAAACAATCTTCAATGACTGTGGCGTCAACCGCCGAAAAAGCACGCACAAGGCGCACAGCCGGCACATATTTTTTTACCGTTTCGGCAATGCCATTTTTCTTTGCTTCGATTGAAAGAGGCTCTAAATCTCCTCCCCTCAAAGGCGGGTTTGTCGCATCAATAACAATTTTTCCCTTCATTTCGGCGGCAAAATCTTTGCCGATCTGCGGCCAGGCTGAAAACGGCACTGCAACAAGGATAACATCACCAAATTGTGCCGCCTGGCGCGGTGTGCCAACTGAAGCTTTGTCTCCAAGCGGGTTTGTCAAGCGTCGCAACTCATCCGGATGGCGCGAAGAAAACATCACCGAATGGCCGGATTTGACGAGGAGGGTTGCAACGGTTCCGCCAAGCGAGCCGGCGCCAATGACCCCGATTTTAAGTTTTTTTCATCAGCTTCCGTTTTTGTTGCGGGGCTATCATTTATTGTTTCTGCTTTGGATGAATTTGAAGCTTTACCCGCCGAATTTTCGGTATTTTGTGAAAAAGCCTGCGACAGGGAAAAAATCTCCGCAAGAGACAGAGCCAAAGCCGATTTTAATATAAAACGACGATCAAGAGACATGTTGAACCTTCTTGTCTTGAACCTTGTTGTCCAGCACGGGAAAATTTTCTTGCTCAAATCGGGAAAGCCTTATCAAGTCGGGCGAGATCGTCTTCATCAAGGCGAAGAGAAAGTGCGGCGCTGTTTTCACGGCAATGCGCGGGCGAACCTGATTGGGGAATGGAAATGGTAAAATTATTTCTGATTGTCCAGCCGATTGCGATGGCCGCAGCAGTCATATGATGTTTTTGCGCAATGTCTTTTAACACCGCGTTTTGCAAAAGTGGTGTTTTGCCGGAACCAAGCGGTGAATAGGCCATAATCGGCATAGCGTTATTTTTTGACCAATCGAGAAGGCCACCTTCGATAGAGCGGTCGACAAGTGAATATTCCACCTGATTGGTTGCGCATTGGTCGCCTTTTTCGAGGCTGAAAAGATCATTCATGTCGGCAATCGAAAAATTGGAAACGCCCCAATCGACAATGGCACCTTCGCTTTTTAATTCTTCAAACGTATCAACCACAGTTTTGAGGTTTGAAATTCCGCCACGCCAATGCAAAAGATAAAGATCCATCTGTTTTAATCCCAAGCGTTGAAGGCTGTTTTTACAGGCATTGCGAATGTCTTCGGCTTTTGTTGCGTGCGACGGCATGACTTTTGAAACGATATAAGGTTTTGTTGCGGCCTTTTTGATGACACGGCCAACCATTTCTTCAGCTTTACCGGAGCTATAAAGCTCGGCGGTATCAATCAGATTCATGCCAAGATCAAGACCGGTTGCAAGCGCTTCCTCTTCTTGTTCGAGAGGTCGTTGACCGGCTGCAAGTGTCCATGTGCCCATGCCAAGCGTCGGGATCAACCGGCCGGTTTTAAGACGGATTGGAGGGTTTTTTATAGCTGTGGCTTGTGTTTTTGCCGAAATTGTCGGGCTAACCATTAAAGCTGCACCACAGGCGATAGCAAATTGTCGACGTGTAATGTCCATTCTAGCGCCTTTCCTGTTTTTGTAGAGAGCAAGTATAGCCGAGCTTTCAAAAACGAAAAAGGCATTATTGTTCATTCATGAAATGAATGAAAATCATCAATGAACGCGCTCGAAACAGAATTTTTATCAGGCCACGCTTTAGAGGCCTCAAAAGCTTCTGGTGGCGTTACGAAGCCCATCGAAAACAAGCCACTTTAACAAATGAAAGTCTCGAAATTCTGTTTAATTGCAGCGGCAATCAGAGCAAACAATAAGCGGAATAGATTTCTTTAAATAAATAAAAAATGTAAGATATATTGAAATATAAAAGTATTTATTTGGAAGAAACATATGGTCTGATGACCTGATTAAAATCCGAGATTATTTTATAGGCCTCTTCTTGGGTTTTCAAATTTGAAAAGGATAATATTAATCCGTGCAAATCTCTTCTTTCTATTTGCCGGTTTGAAATGCAACCAATTCCAAAATTTTCTTTCTGAGCGATTTTCATCAATTCCAGATCGTTACATTTAAAGCAATTTTTGAATAGCAATAATGTATTAAGTCCATGATTGAAATTTTTTACATGGACTATATCGGAAACATATCTGTTCAATGCATTTTGCAAAAATATTTGTCTTTTTTTATAATTATTTCTCATCTTGTTCAGATGTTTGGCAAAATTACCAGAATCCATAAATTCGGATAAAACAGATTGGGTTAAAATTGGAAATCCGTCTATCCATCTCTGATAAAATTTGGTTATTTTTAGAACCATATATTTTGGAACAATAAAATAACCTAGTCTTAGGTCAGGATTAATTAACTTACTGAAACTACCAATATAGATCATATTGGCGCTTCTATGATTATTGAGACTAGTGAGAGCCGGCAGCGGTTTGTTGTCATATCTGAATTCGCTATCGTAATCATCTTCTAATATAAATGTACCGTTTTTCTCCGACCAATCTAATAAGGTGTTTCGGTTATCATCTCCAAGGACGTAACCGAGAGGGCTTTGATGATTGGCTGTGACGATAATAAATTTAACGTCAGGATGTTTTTTTAAAGCATCTGAAATTTGCATTCCGTTATGATCGACAGGAACAGCGACAATTTGTGCACCCGAACTTTTAACAATATCCAAAGCGGGAGGAAAACACGGGTCTTCTAAAAATACTTTATCCTTCGGTTCTCCAAGCGCTTGCATGAGCAAATTCAAGGCTCCGCGAAAGCCGCTACTGATGAAGACCTGATCGGGTTCGCAAATTATTCCACGGGACAGCCCGACGTAACGGGTAATGCTTTCTTTTAACTTTTTAAGCCCTGTTGAATGTGGATAAAATAACGAATTATGCGTTTCAGCAATCTTTCGCTTGAGAAGACCACTCCAGTATTTTGCGGGAAATAAATCAATGGCCGGTAAACCGATCTGGAGCTTTTTGAAGGCCGTACCTTCGGCATAAATGGACCGATGTTTTACGGAATTGGCCGCAGTCTTCGTTTGTACGCTTTCATGGGGCAGGGAATGGTTCGCGACATATGTGCCGGCAGGCCCTCTGGAGACGAGATAACCATCGCCAACAAGGCGACTATATACGCTTTCTACAGTATTTTTTCCAATCCCCAGTTCACGTGAAAGCGCCCTGATCGAGGGAACGCGCTGCCCTATTTGAAAAGTACCGCTATCGATTAATGCAATGATCTTTTGGTAAAGGCTATCACCAATTCCTGCGCGGGACAATTCAGGCGAATAGCGTGTGCCTGTTGATTTTACGTTTATAAGCCCGTTTGACATTCGTTTCATCGCCCTCAGAAACATGTTCATTCATAACAATCAATGACAGTAATCAATAGATATTTAGAATTGAATGGTCAAACCGGTGAGGAGTAGCTCGAAAACTTGACATTCGCGAGAGCGGATTTTCTGCCCGACTTCGCCTTTAGTCTTGAATAAAAGATAATCATGACGAGAAGCCCCAAGGCCCATCACAATCCGGTTTTCCCTGCATTGGTTGAAGGAACAGGCATTCTTCAAGAGGCGGGTGTCATGAGTTTGAGAAATGGCAGAGGGGTTGGCGGGACAATGTCGTTTTGACAAAAAAGAATGAATGCATCTTTGGTATTCTTGGCGTCTGGTTTTTCAAAAAATCGAAACATTTCTGATTGATAACCGGTAACGCCCGAAAAGAGTAACGCCGTAAAAAGTGCCACCAAAAAAATCATAAG
This sequence comes from uncultured Bartonella sp., assembly GCA_946481695.1. Next base: position 29,323 of record CAMLON010000013.1, read on the forward strand.
AAACCGGCGTTTTTTATGCTTCATTGCGGGTTCGGAATTATTCAGCGCAGCTTCAAACGCCATCAAGAGCACAGTCTACCGCGTGTCAGAGTGAACTCTCCTATTCAAGCGATCATTCTTGGACCATAGGTTTTTGGGCCAAAGAAGTGGTTCATGCAGCAAAGAGCGCTCTTATTTTATTCTCGATGATATCCAAAGTCGCCGCATCTTTTGCAACGGCAGTAATAATACCGGGGCAGTTGGCCAAGTCGGTCGTCAAAGGGATGGGACTATTGTCACCGAAAAAAAGTTTTACGGTGGAAACACCCGGAATAGATTGGAAATCGCTCACCAAGCGCGCTGTATTGCTGACATGTCTATCCGGTTTTTCATTTATCAGAAAAATGATACGCCCATTTGTTCCAAGAATTGCGGGTTTTGCATTGAAGTTATCCGAGCATACAGAAACGGCCGTCTCGAGCAATCCGTTACTATAGCACTCGTTGAACAAAAGCGGGGCAATGCCGCCGTGTAATCTCGCTCCGACTTCAACCATCACCGGACCTGTCTTTGTCCATATGAGTTCCATATGAGCCGGCCCATATTCGATAGCAACAGCTTTGATGCACTCGACAGCATAGGACAATAACGGCACATATGCCGCATTTGTCAGGTCCAGAACCTCCAGCGCTTCATAAACAAAATGGCTGTTATTATGCGTTCCTTTTCTGTACCGGCATAAACTACAAACTTTTGTCACCCCTTTGAAGGAAACGAGATCAACGACATATTCATCGCCCGTCAGTCTTTCTTGCAGGAGAAATGACGTGTTTTTCTGGCCAACGGCATTTGTTCTATCCCAGTCGATTTCTTTGATGTGCTGCTTCACGTCATCAGGGTTTTCAAAAAACAGAACATCATCGGTTAAACAGGATTCGTTCGGTTTTAATACATATCCGGTTGGAGATGAAAATATAGGAAAATCCGTCATTTCCCGAGTAATCTCGATTGTCTTGATATGTTTTAATCCGTTGATTTTGAGGCGCTTCTGCATGTCAATCTTGCTACGGCGCCAATTTGTATGATGCACGTCATTGCCTGGAACGCCGAAATAATTGGCAAGCGCTTCTGTGCAGTAGACACCCGTTTCAGCGCCGCATAAGACCGCAAACACATCGTTAGAACCGAGCTTTTCTTTAATTTCATCAGCCGAATATAAATTTTTGTCGAAAAAACCTTCACCGGTAAAACTATTCATAAATTTCGGGGGGAGATTTGGGGCAGACAATACGCAATAACACAAATATCCAAGTTTCGAGATTAACGGGGCATAAAGAGCGCCGGTTGACATTGGATCAACAATAATAACGCAATTCTTATTCATCTCGTTGCTCCCGATGAACTTCTGACTAAGACTATCCAAACAAACATAACCAAGGCGACAGCCGGAAAAAGATATATCGCCGAATAAGCACCAAGAACGGCCTTACCCGTTAGAATGCCAAAAAGCATCGGCCCGATGGACTGCGCTAAAGTGTACATCAGAGCGCTGAGGCTACTGACCTGATCGGCCTCATTATCATTGCTGGTCTTATCAATGATGGTTTTACGTGCGTGAATGCGTATGGTGTTTATTGAAAAGCCGATAAATAAACATGCGACGATCGCCACATAGGGGTGCCAGGAGAGGGTAAAAATCAAATCCGCAAGAAGGAGCGTTATGGCCGGTATCAAAAACCGGAACCAGCCAAGGTTTACAAATGCTGCCGAGAAAGCGCCAAGTCCGGCTACGGCACTGCATAAGCCAAAATATTCGCTGTTCAAATCTTTTATTTTTTGAAAAATGATCGGCGTAAGGACGTTGAATGCGCTGATATGGAGCCCCACCAAGGCAATAACGATACAAAGATAAATCAGACTTCTGGCGAGAGGCTTTCCCGACAAATGTGCTGGTCGATTTGCTTCCCCGATTGTTGTTCCGGATTTTTCGGAAAAAATAAATCGTGCCGTTGCGCTGACGATAATGTCGAAAATGCATATTAGCGCGATCAGCTTATTATAATTCAGCACTAATAACAGATATCCACTTGCCATCGCTCCGAAAAAGGAACCGAGCTGAACAATTGTCTGCATAACCCGGGATGCCATTTGCGAGCTGATGTGGCCCTGAAGAACCAGCTTTGTGTTTGCCGCTTCCAATACCGTCAGTGTCAGGAGGGAAAGATAGCCAATGCAAAGCGATGTGATGATAAAACCAATCCACGTGTCGGCAATAGAAAATAGGCTTTCCACCAATATCACCCCGAATACAATTATTCTTCGAAGGTAGAGGCCGGCCAAACTGATTGATTTCTGCTCGTGACCTTGTGCCAATTTTTTCAAGACTAATGGAAATATTACCCCTATCGAGAGTATGCAGCCAAGGAATAATGGTGAATTCGTAACCCGAAGCGAGTTCCAGATATTGGCAAGCAACAGCACCATATCGGAAAAATAGAGAAGGACGAGCAGAGAATAAAATCTGTAGGCATGTGGATTCATAATTTCCATGACAGCGCTCGAGGTCAAAAAGACAAGAAACAGATTTTTACGTTTGTTCTGATGACATATCCCTACAATGCATTCTTCGCGTCCGAAACCGAAATACACATGTCACTATCAAATTGTCCCGATATGTCCCTATCGCAGTCAAAGGGTTTGCGACATTGTTTCGTTTCTGGAATTTTAGAACGGTGACGCATGTTTGACTTTGGCAAATCGTTTCCGCAAAGGCGGTGCATATATTTTGCTAAAGGGGGCATATATTTTGCTAAAGTCAGTTTAGCTATCAGCTATCTTTCGGCTGTGTTCGACCGTTTCGGTTTTTGGGGGCATATCGGTGAAACAGGTGTTTCATGGGGCTCGATGACCCAATTTTTTAAACATGTCTCAATACTGTGTCCTTGGGCTCCGGAAAACATGATTCCTGTTATTGGCTGGGTAGTCACAGTATTAGAGGCAGTCATCGCTTTATCATATATTATTAACGTAAAGAACAAACTCATTAACATTGCAAATATATTTTTATTAATATTATTTTTGCTAAGTATGTCTCTTTTTCAAAGTATAAAAATGATGATTAATTTCAATGTTGTAGTTTGTTTTTCACTTTCGTTATTAATATATTTTGCAGACTATAATGATAATAAGGAGAAGAGAACATGAAAAATCTCAGACTGAAATATTTTGACTTGTCACCCGAGCTCATGAGTGGTTTTAGAGCCGTGAAAGTCGCCCTTGAGAAAAGCGTTGTCGAACAAAAGCTGATTGAATTGGTCTATCTTAGAGTTTCTCAAATCAATGGATGCGCATATTGCCTTAATCTTCATACAAATTCCCTGCTAAAAGGTGGCGAAACGCAGCGCCGCATAGCTGAAGTGGCCGGATGGCGTGTGAGTGACCAATTTTCTGAAAAAGAACAAGCAGCACTGAACTGGGCCGAGCAGTTAACAAACATATCGACAAGCCATGCCGATGATGAGGCATTCGAAGCATTAAAAAAGATCTTTAATGACAAAGAAATATCGGACCTTACATTTGCGATATCGCTGATGAATGGAATGAACAGACTTGCCATTTCTATGCGGCAGTGAGGCGTATTACCGGCAATATCGAACAGTTGAATTAAGTAAGACGTAAGTTATTTATAGGTCAAAGATGGGGCAAAGGTCATTTCTTTTTTAATGCTTTAAGTGCATAACCGGATAGAGATAATATCTATCTTGAAAAAGAAATGACCAAAACTCAAGAACAAAACCTGTAAAAATGGTTCATAAAATTCTTTAAATTTTTTATTAAATTATTGTTATGAATTCTTAAAAAATTGTTTCATGGTGTCAAGACGATAATATTTTTCAGAAATTGTTTGTTTTTATTTTTCGGATTTTGGTATCGCAAGCTTTATTCGTTTTCGCACTTGATAGTTTATTTTTAAGTCCTGTTCCGATTCATAGAAAATCTATTCTTATGTAATTGATCAATATAAAAACGACATCGTAGCCAAAACGGATGCGTCTGATCTAATAATGATTATTCATTACGAAAAATATATTAAAAAATCTAATACCTTTACGTGAAAAACTATAGGTAAATTATATAAAATTACATATATATTAAATCATGCGTTTTATAAACATGATAATAAACAAGGAATAGTTGGAAGTTCATATTTATCTACACGAGTGATGAGAAAACCTATTGGGTTTAATTAGTCAGGAAGTTCTTTGGTTATGGGGGGGTGGACATATTCACAGTTTAACATATTCAATTCGTTTCCTTTACCATTCATTGCTTTTCATAACTGAATGGAGATGCTGCAATCTGCGTTCGGAATCAAAAAAATGGTAACCTCAATATTCGGCCCAATATGCTTATCAGCATGCTGGTGATGTTAGTGGCCCGGTATACTTCCAATTTTTCCCCACAACCGGTTCGTTTGTTCCTGAAATGATGGTTTATGTTTATCAAAAAATACTTGAAAATGAATTTTGGGGTATGACAAAATCGGGTGCCGCTATGATAGATTATGCTGAACGATAGGACTTGCAAGGTCTAGAAATTTATGGGCATAGTCGAGGTTCAATGACATGGTTTAATGCAATGGCAGCACCTGATAAACGTGGAGAGACAGGCGTTTTATCCAATACTGATGTTCATTATTATGGACCTGCTGCCAATGCGTGAAAAAACAGCAGATCTATTAAATAAATTAAGTAATGGAAACAAATATAGTGTTGAGCTGCAACGTCATAAGTATGATTTTGTCGGTGGGCTCATTGGTGGCAATCCTGCAACAATGTATGAGGCACCCGGAGGTTATAACCAATTAAAAGCAATTGGCGGTATATTTGGTTTTGATGGCAAAAACTACTCTGTTCATAGTTGTTATGGCCTTGGAAAGGATGGTTGTGGGGCTACTTATGGTTATGCAAAATCTAAAATTATCAAAGCTCAAGGACGCTAGTTTTTAAATGTGGAAACAAAGATGAAGAAAAAAATTGTTCTATTACTGTGCTTGTCTTCATTAAGTGTTTTTAGTGGTTGTGGTACTGTGTTTGAGCCTGGTTATGTAGCTGACGCTCCACCATCTGCTGGTCAATGGTTTCAAAAGCCAGGCGCAACACCGGAAGAAATATCTGAAGCATATGACAAATGTGAAAAACGCTATCCAGATGATATAAAGCTCGACCCAAATGTTGGACAGAATATCATTTTTAAACGAATATTTTGTATGGAAGATCAAGGATATTTGCCTAAGGATGGAACCAGAGCGATAAAGTCTTGTAGAAACTTTCATAATCCAAAAGTTCCCATTTGTGAGGCGAGAGGCGCTTATTAAAAAAGTATAAATTGTATTTTACAATTCGTATATTTTTTGAGGAAATTGAAATGAAAAACAAAACAACCGCTGACCATTCAGTTAGGGATAAAGGTTGGCGGTTGTTTGGCATTGAGCGTTAATTACTATTTTGAGGCTTATGACGCCAATTGAAAAGAAATAACAATTAGAATTCAATATTCTGTCCACGGTTATGGTATTTGTCGAGTGCGCAATGCGTTTGTTCGAGCCTTAAAAGTGAGGCTTTGCGCATTACTGATGCCGATAAGGGCAATGAGATAAAAAGCGAAAGTTCTTACAAGTGTCGTTCATGCATGAAAATGATATTATCAAAAAATAATCCAAGGTGAAGATTCAATGAGAAAATTTTTATCTCTTTTATGTGTCGTCCTTATGCTGAGTGGCTGTTGGCTTTCTCTCAACTTTAGTCAGGAAATTCAAGATAAATGGCGTGGGCAACCTATTGAAAATATCATCAACCGGTTAGGCCCATTCCATGCCGCACAAAATAAAAAGGGAGAAAAATATATATACTGGGAACAATCTTTTCAAAAAAGTACACCTACAGGATCTGAGTTAGCTTATTGTGAAACCCGCGCGTTCTATGACGACCACGGCAAAATTACAAGGCTGGATACTTATTCGAGAGGAGCTAATTGCGCTCTTAGTTTTAGAAACTCGCTAAAGTAAAACAGTTGTTATCGGTTGGTTTTAAATAATTCAGCATGTAGAAAAATTGTCTTTATTAGGGCTGTTGTTAAAATGAAAAAACGTGCAATAACTATATTTGTTTTCATCGTTTCGGGTCTCTTCCTCACCGCTTGTCAACAAACCACTGCGACGTCGTCTCAAGAAAAACCGGCTATGGTAAAAAAAAGCGAAAAGCTTTGTGAACGACTAGGGTGTCATGTGACATATCACCCATAATTCTGACTTATTTTCATGGCCTTTACAGGCGTTGTCAGAATAAAGTTGTACTTCGGCAAAGACTTAACCCCTTAAAGACGAGACACATTCATGTTGGTGACTTTAGCGCGATGAAGGCACGCGACTGTATATTGCCAAGCTCATGAAGAAAAAGAATATAGAAGCAATATGTCGGCGGCTTAACAGCTTGAAGCCGGCATCCGGTTACAAAGTTTATCCCTATCTGCTGCGCTATCTGGCAGTAATACAGGCTAATCGGGTCTGGGCGAGGGGCATGAGCTAAATTGCGATGGTGCGCGGTTTTGTTTATCTTTGTGCCGTTGTGGACTGGTTTAACAGAAGGGTTTTATCATAGAGACAATCAATCACAATTTGAGCCGCTTTCTCAATAGATGCAGTCAAAGAGGCTCTTACGTTATGGTAAACTTGACATATTCAATGCCGACAAAGGCTCGCAGTTTACGTCGATGGACTTCACGGCAGTACTAAAGATCGCGCAAAGCGAAAGTTATAGCACAACGGCGGTCGGTTCCTCCATTTCAACCATGAGCCGTCATAAAAAGGAAGATTCTATCTAAAGGCACTTATGATGAGTGTGATTGATCTTTCGCATTTGCTTTTTTAACTCAAAAAACAAAATGGTGTTTTTCCGCTTGGACGCAGAAAGACAACAGAATTTCAGATGGCAAGCATTTTGAAAGAAATTTGAAGGATGGTTTCAAATCATGATTGATTGAAAGAATTATTCATAAAAAAACAATTTCCCTCATATATTTTTAAAAAAGTTAAGACCGGTGCATGCTTTTTTAAAAATGGGAAAGATTGGTTTTTGGAAGATATGGTGAAATGCCAAATTTAAAATGGCGCACCCGAAGAGATTCGAACTCCTGACCCCCAGATTCGTAGTCTGGTGCTCTATCCAGCTGAGCTACGGGTGCACTTTTGAAAACCACCAAAATGATGTTTCCAGCCAGTTCCATCAACGACATCCGGAAATGAATATCTTCAATCAACTGACTAGCGGTTTCCTAATTGGTTCGCGAAAGAAATGCAAGAGAAGATTTTATTTTTTTGTTCATTTGTGTCGCAAATTTTGCAGCTAAGCAGTTTTGAAACTGCAAAATCTCTTTCGGAAATTTGTGTGTTCAAAATGGAGGACGCTAAAAAACAACGGGTAAGGAGAAAGCAAGAGGTTTAGAAAAACCTGCTTTGATGACAAAACCGCATTTTAAAAGAATTTTATAAAGCCAAATTTATGTTTTTTGAAAAACCCGTATCTACCCAAAAACCGTAAATTCTAAATCAAAACATACTGAAAAGCTTGGAAACCGGATACTGCGCGCAAAACGGCTGGTCTGCATTCCCGGAATTTTTACGGAAGATACCGGCTGAAACAGCTTGTCGAGATGCCTGTTGAAAAGCATGATAAAAATGCCAGCCAAAAATTTTTAATCTCGCTTGCAAAAATTTGTCGGCTTATTTGGCCTTTTTGGCCTTATGGCACCAATTTGCTTTTGTTTTAGTGAAGAACCTTTTCAGGAAAACGTCTTATGAATACTCGCGAATAATTGAAAAAACTTGGGAATTAAGTTTTTGCCTCACCCGACAGCTTTGTCAGGCGGTTTTTTCATTCTTTGGTCGTTCTTCACCATGCGAGGGAAGATCGGGAATACGGATTTCAAAATGCGCACCGCCGCGGTCTTCTTCAATCAATGTAATTTTGCCGCCATGGGCGTTGATAAGCTCTTCGCATATGGTCAATCCCAAGCCTGAACCGTTGCGGCTGGTTGACCCCTGAAATGGTGAAAACAGATGCTCTTTTGCCTTTGCTGGCAGACCGGGACCGGTATCAACAACATCAATAACGGCCACATTGTCGATACGGTGTCCGCTAATGGTGAGCTTGTTTTGAAGATTTTCACCATCTTCGCGCTCCACCATGGCCTGAACAGCATTGCGGCATAAATTGGTGAGGACACGGTGGAGCTGTTCTTCATCCGCGTCGATTGTCATATCAACCGGTACTTCGTTAACAAATTCAACGTGATCGGAACCGGGAAGAGTGAGCGATTCAAGGACATCGGCAACAAGGTCATGAAGAAGAAGCTTTTTGCGCTTTGGTGCTTCTTCCTGTGTGCGTCCGTAAGTGATAACGGTCTGGCTATAAGTGACCGCGCGATCAATTGCGCGGATAAGTTTCGGCGCAATTTTCTTCACCATCGGGTCTTTTGCATCGGCAAGGTGATCCGACATCAATTGCGCAGATGCCAGAATATTCCTCATATCATGATTGATTTTGGAAACCGCGAGCCCGAGATTGGCAAGGTGTTTCTGGTGGGCATAGCTTTTTTGCAATTCGCTTTCGATAACCGAAATACGTTTTTGCGTAATACCGAGTTCATCCCAGCGGGGTTCGGGCACCAGAATTTTGCTGGGATTATGCGGCTCTATCACAAAATCCAGCATATTGGTGTAGATATTCTGCAACGGGCGCACCAGAAGTTCGTGTACGATGAGGTAAATTGTCGTTGCCGCAACAATCGCAATGGTGAGTGAAATAACAATAAAATGCCACGAAAAGTCGATCATTGCCTGCCGCAATTTCCTGTCGGCAACGGTGACTTCAAGGGTGATGTCTGTTCCTTCAATAGGCCCGCGAAGAAGCAGAATATTGTTGCCGCCAAAATAGAGCGTTGTGAGAGAATCAAGCAGTGCTTTGGTTTCGCTGTAATCGGGAAGGTCGATTGTTTCATTAACCTGTTTCAAATCCGGCGAAGTGGCAAGGTTCATTCTCTCGTCATATCTGACAATGCTTATAGCCAAGGCATCTGTGGCGGTCAGAACATTTTTTTGCAAATTCGGGCTTAGGGTGATTTCGGGGCTTGAAGCCAAAATCATGCTGATGGCTTTTGCCGACTGGTGGTGGTCTTCAAGCCAGCTTTCCTGCATGCTGGCAATAGAGGGCATGAAAACCATAATTTCCGTGATGAAAACCGAAAGCGTAATGAGCAATAACAGCCGGACACGCATACGCCGATAGAAGGGTATTTTCTCATGTTCGCGATCAAGCGACATACCCGTTGTTATAGGCGCCGGTTCGCCGGTTATTTCTTCGTTAGCCATTCAACCTCTTCAGACGAGCGGCATTTTTAGCGAAATGTCGCGTCAGTTTTGACCGATAACGAGTCAGTGCTGCCTTATAAAACCCGCATTTTAAATTCAGTCTATAAAAATCATTGATTAAGAACAAATTGTTTTTTGCGCTTATCCCGTTGCGTGTTTTCCAGTTCGAATTATTACCGAAATTTAACTGGACGAAAAAACGCAAATTTTGCATGAAATACAATGAAAAATCTCCATTAGCGACTTTTCGATCCCGTTTGATGCGGCTTTGGTGCACCTTAAAAATTGTAGAAGACTTTAAAAACAGAGTGACAAAAAACAGTATCGGATAATAATCTGTCCGATTTTCTCATCCTTTGATGAAAGCAGTGCGATGAAACGCCCGTCGAAAATTACCATCATCGTCATTATTGGTCTCATTATCGTCTGCCTGTTTGTCTGGCAGGGCTTAAGAAACGGGAAAAATGCCGATCATGTCTCCTCTTCGACCCCGAAAACAAACGAGGTGGTTGTAAAACCGGTAAGCCAAAAGCTGATCAATGACCGGTTAAGCGCAATCGGCACGGGAAGGGCCCTTGCAACCGTTGCCGTCACCCCCTGGTCTAGCGGTGTGATGGACAAGATTTATGTCAGTGCGGGAATGCACGTCAATGTCGGTGATCCGGTTGCAAAGCTTGATTCCGATAATGAAGAAATCGCCGTCGAGCGCGCCAAGGTGGAAGTCAATGATGCGGAATTGACCATGGCAAGAACGGTCAAGTTGCGTGCCTCCAATACGGCAACCGAAGTGCAGGAATTGTCGGCAAAACTTGCACTTGACAAGGCAAGGCTCGCACTGCGCGATGCCGAGCTTGCAGCTGATCGGCGCACAATCCGCGCGCCGGTAAGCGGCATTGTCGGCATTTTACCGGTTGATGCGGGAAATTACGTGACATCCGATACAACAATCGCCCGCATAGATAATCGCGACCATATTCTGATCGATGTCTGGGTGCCGGAACGTTTTGCTCCGCTTATTATAATCGGCCAACAGGTGAAAGCCACATCTATTGCCCGTCCCGGTGAAGAATTTGTCGGCCGCATCAGCGCCATTGACAATATGATTGATGAACAAAGCCGCACTTTGCGCATTCGTGCGGAAGTCGATAATGCTTCCGGTGTGCTCCAGTCGGGTATGTCTTTTTCTGTGTCGCTTGCGTTTCCGGGCGACCCTTATCCGGCCGTCGACCCGCTTGCAATCCAGTGGAACGCCGAGGGGGCCTATGTCTGGCGGGTGAAAAATGGTCCAATGAAAAGTGGTCCAATGAAAAATGGAGTTGTGGAACATGTGCGGGTGGGCATTGTCCAGCGCAATGCGGATTCGGTACTGGTCACCGGTGCACTTCATCAAGGAGATCTTGTTGTCACCAAGGGGGTGCAAAATCTGCAAGAAAAAAGTGCAGTCGATATTATGCCGGATGAAGGGGTGAAAGAGGCGGGAAAAGACGGTTCTCTTAACAATCAGAATAGTCATTCAGCTCAATCTGCTGGCGATCGTGAGGCCCATGAAAAAGCAACGGAAGAGACTTCGGATACCCTTAAGAAAAACGCTGACAGTCCCGACAAGCTGAAGGAGAGCCAGAATAAAGCTCCCGAAGGAGCAAACCGGTAATGGCGGGCGCTTTTCAAAAATCCGGCGAACACGAAAAGAATCGCGAAAAGGATAAAGGCGGGCTGGTTGCGCTTTTTATCCGCCGGCCGGTTTCGGCTTTTGTGCTCAATGTGCTCATTCTGGTGGCGGGGCTTGCGGCACTTCAGGGTATCGATGTGCGCGAATTGCCGGATGTCGACCGTCCGGTGGTCACAGTCTCAACCGATTTTGATGGCGCGGCGGCTGAAACAATCGACCGTGAAATCACCCAGAAACTTGAAGATGCGGTTGCACGTGTTTCAGGTGTCAAAACCATATCGTCTCGTTCCTCTTTTGCCCGCTCGCGGGTAACGGTCGAATTCAATGACGGTGTTGATCTTAATGTAGCCGCAGCCGATATTCGCGATGCTATTTCGCGTGTTACCAATGATTTACCCGATGATGCCGATGCCTCCCGCATTATCAAGGCAGATTCCAATGCCGATGCGGTGATGCGCCTTGTCGTCACTTCAACAACAATGAGTGTTGATGATTTGACGGTTTTGACCGAAGACCAGATTGTCGACACACTTTCGGCAGTCTCCGGTGTTGCAGATGTGCAGGTCAATGGCGACCGTGACAAGATTTTCAGAATAGACATCAATCCGGCAAAACTTGCAAGTTATGGCCTGACCATTGCCGATGTCACGAAAACACTTTCCGATATGGCACTTGATGCGCCGGCCGGTTCGCTCAGAAGTTCCAGTCAGGCGCTGGTGGTGAGAGCAACCGCCAATATCTCCACGCCGGAAGAATTCGAGAATGTCTATCTCAACAATCGTGTGCGTATCGGCGATATTGCCAATGTTACTCTGGGGCCGGATGTGGAAACCTCGATTGTGCGTGTCAATGGCAAACCCGGTGTCGGGCTTGGTATTGTGCGGCAGGCACAATCAAACACACTCGATATTTCCGAAGGAATAAGAGCGGCCGTTGACAATCTCAATAAAACGCTTCCTGAAGGTGTGCATATTACCATTACAAGTGATGATGCAAGCTTTATCAAAGGCGCTATTCACGAAGTCGAGGTGGCGCTTGTTGTTGCGGTTTTAAGCGTTGTGGTGATCATTTTTCTGTTTTTGTGGGATTTGCGCGCCACTTTCATTCCCGCCCTTTCTATTCCTGTCGCTTTGATTGGCACATTTGCCGCCATTTATCTTGCCGGTTTTTCGGTCAATATTCTAACCCTCCTTGCGCTTGTTCTTGCAACCGGTCTGGTGGTTGACGATGCGATTGTTGTTCTGGAAAATATCGTGCGTCACCGTAATCTTGGCGCAGGGCCGCGGGCTGCGGCGGTAATCGGCACAAGAGAAGTGTTTTTTGCCGTGATTGCCACAACATTGACCCTTGTTGCGGTTTTTGTGCCAATTTCCTTTTTGCCAGGTCAGGCAGGCGGGCTTTTCCGCGAATTCGGTTTTGTGC
>CAMLON010000014.1 GCA_946481695.1 uncultured Bartonella sp.
ATTATTTTGCCACTTCTGTAACCGCACTCAAAGCCGAACTGCCGGATTTCGACGAAGCGGCCGATTTTCTTTATGAAGCACGGGTGAACCAGTTGATGGCGCTGGCCGATGCTTACCCTGCTTTTAAAAATGTCGATGCGATCAATGCGCAGATTGGCAACGAGCTTGCGGCCATTGTTAAAGGCGCTTTGGAAAGCGGCACCAATCCTGCGCAAACAATTTATAATTATGCAAAAAATATCGGCTTCAAGGCGAAATCTATAGCGGGGGGTGACATTGCCACAATGCGCGCCAAAAAAAACGCTGCACGCACACTCACCGCATCAAACGGGCGCGCTATTGCCGACCCGTTGAGCCTTGAAGCCATAGATGCCATGAACGACCGGCAATTTGCCGAGTGGATTTCCAATCCGGGAAATGAAAGAGCCTTCAACATTCTGATGAAGGGGGAATAAGCTTTTTGCAAAATAAGTTTTTTATAGGGAGCCTGTTTTTTAAAGCCTGATTTGAGAGACTTCTGTTTCAAAAGCTTGAGCTTTAAAAACCACCGCTTGCAAAACTTCAGGCTTTCAAAACTTCAGGCTTTCAAAACCTTGAGGCAAGCTTGTGCGGGTTTGTTTTGAAACTTTCAACTTTTTCTTTTGCGGATTTTCGTTTGAAATGGACGTTATCATTTTCACCCACCGGAGGTTTTCCGGTTTCGTTGGTTCGCTCGCGTTAAAGCGACAAAAAGCTTGAAAATCAATTGAATTTTAGGAGGCCATAATGGCTATTACATCCATCGGGGTGAACGACCCTCTGGCTGTTCGTGCCTGGTCGAAGAAACTTGCCGTCGAAGTATCGAAAGCTACCGAGATTGCGCCTTTGATCGGAACCGACACCAACAGCATTATCCAGCTTAAAGACGAAACCCAGAAAGGCGCGGGTGATACTGTCCGTTTCGGCTTGCGCACCCAGCTGATGGGGGAAGGCGTTTCGGAAGGGGTTAAACTGGAAGGCAATGAAGAAGCCCTTTCAACCTTGAATGATGCTGTTATCATCAATGAACTTGCCCATGCTGTGAGGGTAAAAAACGAGGGCACAATCGACCAGCAGCGTGTGCTTTTCGATTTGCGCAGCGAAGCCAAAGACGGTTTGACCGACTGGTATGCCGACCGTTTGTCGCTCATGTTTTTTACCCATGTTTGCGGCTATACGGCTACACAAATGAACTTTGAAGGGCGCACTATTTCATTGTCGCCGGTGCATTACGGTTTCAATGAGCCGACAGCCCCGACCGACAAGCGCATTATTCGCCCGAATGGCAAAACCACTGACGAAAGCCTTGATGAAAAAGATGTGTTCAATCTTTCTCTGGTTGATAAAGCGGTGGAGCGGGCGAAATTGGCCAATCCGCGTTTGCGCCCTGTGCGTGTCGAGGGTGATAGTGTTTATGTGCTTTACCTGCACCCGACACAGGTGACGGCATTGCGCACCAACACGGCAACCGGCCAATGGCTTGATATACAAAAAGCGGCCTATCAGGGTTCGCGAGCCAAAAACCCGATTTTTGACGGCTCGCTCGGCATGTATAACGGGGTGGTTCTGCGTGAAGCCGAACATATTACCGAAGGTGTCAATTCTGCCGACCCGACCACGCCTGTTTCAAACACCCGCCGTGCGGTGCTTTTGGGTGCACAGGCTTCCATCGTCGCTTTCGGCAAGGACCGCGGACCAACGCGCTATAAACTGGTTGAAGAATTCTTTGACTATGAACGCGAACTCGGTGTTGCGGCAAAAACCCTGATCGGTATGAAGAAAACAAACTTCAAACTGAAAGACAGCACGATCGGCGAACAGGATTTCGCAACCATCGTTATTTCAACCTATGCCGAGCCGCTTTAAAACGGCATTTCAAACAGAAGGAAAAGGGGCCAATGTTCCTTTTCTTCTTCAATGCGCTGTTAAAGCCGCGTTTTTCCCCTCTTCCCGAATTTTTAAAAAACCGGTGATTTTGCTAGAGACGAAAAAAATGACCCATGCTTATTCTATAGACATGCCTTCAAGCGACGATACCGACTGGATATTGATGGATTTTGAGGAGCCTGCGGCAAAAAGCGGGAATGTGCGAGATACAAATGTGCGAGATAAAAAGACCGCGCCCCTTTCCCGAAAACCGGTGAAAAAAGCGAAAGTGAAAAAACCGCAAGCGGAAACCGGAAGCACACCTCGAAACACTGCGGAAAAAGTCGCCAATTTGAAGACCTCAAGCGGAAAGAAGCGGCAGAGAACACCTAACCTGACCCCCAAGAAAAACCGGAAAACAAAGGTTTAATACCATGGCCATTATCATTTCCACGACAGGGCCGATTACAAGTCTTCCCACGCCTCTCCAGCCGAAAAACAAAAACTTTTCGGATATGATTGCCGTTATTCAGGATGAAATTGACGACACGACAAATGAATATTTCAGCCAGATTCAGGAAGCAATCTATTCTTCTATCCGCTTTTCGGCACGTGAGCCGCTTTATTTCAATGAAACGCGCGATATTACCTTTTTGACGACTAAAAATCAGGACTGGTATGGCGAAACAACCGAAAAGGAGATTGCAAGTGCCGCCGGTATCCGCTTTGTCTTTCTCGAAAAATCTCACGGAAACGCAAAAAGGCTTAACCTCAATTCCCCGCAGGAACTTGAAAGCGCGGGTTCAGCCCATGGCGAACCTTATGCCTATTGTTATTTTGGGAAAAAACTGCGGCTCTTTCCCTGCCCTGACAAGGTTTACAAAATAAGGCTGATGATTGAACCCTACCGGCTTGAAGAAGTTTTGAAGGCCGATGAGGAATCCCCTTGGTTTGTCGATGCGTTCGACCTTGTCAAAGCGCGGGCAAAATACGAGCTTTATAAAGATATTTTGAAAGATGCCGATAGCGCTCGAACAGCGTTTGCCGATTTTAACGAGCAGCTTTCTGCGCTTAAAGCGGAAACTTCGCGGCGCAATGGTAGCGGCAAAATCAAAGCAACGGTGTTTTAAATGACATTTTTAACCATAGCTGAATATCGCCCCGACATTGCCGACATCAATAGCGACTATAGCGATGATATATTGAATGTTTTGCCAGCCGACGGCAGTTATATTCCAATGCCCGGCTTCAAAGCGTTTTCCAAGCCGTTTCCGGAAAAACCTTATGGAGCCTATGCTGCACGGTCACTTGACGGAACAACCTCGGTTTTTGCGGGAACTGCAAAAAAACTTTTTGTCCTCGACAATACCGATCTTTCCTGGCGCGACATCACTCAAACGGGAAAAATCTATTCCGCTTCCGATGAGGCACGCTGGTCTTTTGCTTCTTTCGGCAATTATATTATCGCCGTCAACAAAAACGACCCGCCACAGGTTTTCGAGCTTAACCGTTCGGCAAAATTCCGCAATCTTGGCGGAAATCCGCCACGGGCGGGAGCTGTCAAAGTGTGGGGCGATTTTGTTTGCCTCATGCAATTGCCGGATAATCCCAACCGCGTTTACTGGTCAGGCCTTAATGATGCGGAATTCTGGGCAGTAGGAGAAAAGTCTTGCGACTATCAGGATTTTCCGGATGGGGGCAGTGTTCAAGGATCGAGTGAAGCGACGAACCCGATTATTTTTTTGCAATCGGCGATTTATCGCGGCACATTCATTCCCGGTTCCGACATCATATTTTCATTCCAGAAAATTCATGACAAACGCGGCGCCAAATCATCCAATTCGATCAGCAGTCGCGGTGAATTTTCCTTTTATGCCGATGAAGGCGGTTTTTTCCAGATTACCAGCGATGGCGCGGTGACACCTATCGGCTTTGAAAAAATCGATCGCTCGGTCTTTACCCGCATGAATGCCAATAATCTTGCCGAAATGTTCTGTGCAATCGACCCTTTCTATAACCGCGTTTATTGGGCAATGGATTATAACGGTTCGGGCGTGATGAACGAATTGATGGTCTATGACTGGGGCCTGCAAAAATGGACAGTTATCAACATTGCGGCAAGCAGCATCATGCCGATTTATACGAGCGGCTACACGCTGGACGGGCTTGATAATATTTCCACTATTCTGGAAAATTTGCCGTTTTCGCTGGATAGCAAAATCTGGCAAGGCGGTGCGCCCATTCTTGGCGCTTTTTCCGTTGATTACCGTTTGGGCTCCTTTTCGGGAGAAGCGATGGAAGCAATTGTTTCCTCGCAGGAAATTGCAGCCCCCAATGGCGATATCAAGCGGCTGGAAAATGTTATTGCACAAATAGACACGAATGAAGCCTTGCTTGCAATCGGTGCAAGAATGCGAAGAACTCCGCAAGAACCGGTAAAATGGTCAGGTGAAAAAAGCCCCTCTTATAATACCGGCCGTTACCATGGCCGCTCGCGGGCGCGTTTTCACAAATTTCGCCTGCGTGTTCCGGCGGGTGAAAAATGGTCGCATATCGCCGGCTTCAATGTTGATTTTACAAGAGCCGGAAAAAGATGAGCTATCAAATCTATCTCACTGAAAACTGGCCTTATGAACGGATGAAACGCTATAGCGGCGATCTCACAGAGGCGATGAAGAAAATCGCCCGTCGTTTTCCCGACGACATATCATTTCAAACAATGGCAGAAGAAATTGCAAGTGGCGAGCGGCAATTGTGGATCATTGTTGACGAGAAAGAAAACTTTGTAGCCTTCGTCACCTCGCATATCGAAATTCTGGCGAGCGGGAAAAAACGTGTCGAACTCCTCGAATTAGCCGGTCACGGCGGCGAGAAAATAGCCGATATGATCGAACCGATAGAAGAATGGGCAAAAACCATCGGCGCATCCGAAATTTGCCCCATCGGTCGCATCGGCTGGCCAAAAATCATGCGCACACATGGCTATCGGCCAAGCGTGGTCAAATATCGAAAGGAATTGAACAATGGGCGGAAGTAGCGGAAAAGGTGCAAAAACCACACAAACGAAGACCGAGACATCAGCCCCGCCGGAATGGGCAGCACCACTCTTCAAGCGCTCGGCCGAGGATGTCATGGACCTTTATAATTCCGGTCAGGGTGGCAATGTTTATCAAGGCTCGCGGGTGACCGACTTAAGCGAGGTAACAAAAAATGCCATTAGCGGGCTTGGAAACGCCACCGCCAATTATGGCAACAGCTATTTGCAAGGTCTTGCAGGCGGCAAAAATGCGAGCGGCCAGAACCTTGCCGATATGGCTTCAGGAAAAATGCTGGGGGGAAACAGTGCCTATAATCAGGCTTTACAAAACACACTTGATAACACTGCCAATACCATCAACAGTCAAATGAGCGGTGCTGGTCGTTATGGTTCGGGCGCCCATAGCGGTGTTTTGTCTCGACAATTGGGACAGGCTGCAACAATGGCCCTTTCCAACCAGTATAATCAGGATGTTGGTAATATGCTCAATGCCAATGAACTTATCGACAGGGCAAACAATAACCAGCTTTCAGCCGCAAGCAATTATTTTCAAGGGCAAGGCAATAATCTTCTCAATGCTTTGAAAGGCGGCACAATCCTTGACCAGAACAACCAGCAAAAACTTGATGCGGCGCGTGACCAATGGAATGAAGAAGATAATCGTGGCTGGAACCGACTTGCCATGCTTTTAAGTGCGGCTCAAGGTGCGGCCGGAAATTACGGAACGTCAAGCGGAACGCAAACAACAAAACAACAGAATGGTGCGCTCACCACAATAGGAAACGGTTTGGGTGCGCTGTCATCGCTTTTTGGTCTCTCGGACCAACGCACAAAAGAAAATATCCGCTATGCGGGCAAACGCAACGGCTACAATGTCTATGATTTTAACTATATCGGAAGGGCTGAACGCTATCGCGGTGTTATCGCGCAAGAAATCCTTAAAACCGACCCCGATAAAGTTGTGATCCACCCCGAAAGCGGGTTGTTAATGGTCAATTACAACAAGCTCGGATTTGATATGGAAAGGCTTCTTTGAAGGCAAGCCATTAAGCTGTTTTAAAACGCCTTTCAGTGACATGGGAGACAAGAGGCTTGTCTACACCTGCCGCTTGAGCATGAGCCCCATAAATTTAACGACAAATCAATCAAAAGACATTGCGTGAGCATTCCGGATCCCACCGGAAGCGCGAATAAAAAATTCCACCCGAATGGAGGCTACCTCATGAATTCACATTCTTTTTTTAATTTTTGGAAAAACCACCCGTCCACTAACAATGCGCCGGTGCTGGGCTCGATTGGCCCTGCCGGATATGGTGGCCAAAACTTTAACACCGGCCTATCTGCCCCTTCCCATGAAGCGGGCGATAACAATAGAGATAATTCTTCCGCCCCCACCACCGCTTACGGATTACTGGAAGACGGGCAAACGCAAAAAGGCCTTGAAAAAGGCGCCGGCTCACTTGCCAATGCATTGATCGCCCTCGGCAATGTTGATGCACCGCAGACAAGCTCGATGCAACTAAAACCGGTGCGTGGCCCCTCGGCTGAACAATCGGAGGCACTTTTACGGCTTCTTCAAAACATGCAGCAGAAAACCAATAACGGGGGCACAATATGAGTTCTATTTATGATTGGTCACTTTCGGCAGCAAGCAATGCCAATGCCGACAATATTATCAACTGGACAGAAGGGCAACCGCCAAGCACGGTCAACAATTCCGCCCGCTCGATGATGCAGCGTGTGCGCGAATATATGTGTGATATTGGCGGCGACGTGACTGTCGAAGGGTCCTCTTCTCGCATTGCCATTCAGTCAAAAACACCGATAACCGCTTATATCAACGGCATAACATTGCGGTTTCGCGCTCTCGCTATGAATATCGAGCAACCGCTGATCAGCCTCAACAATATTGATTATAAACCGGTTTTCAAAGCAACTTATCAAGGGGTGAAACCTTTGGAAAGTGGGGACATTCAGGCCGGCGCTCTCTATGAAATTGTCTTTTGCAGTTTATTGAACAATGGAAGCGGCGGCTGGTTTTTGTCTTCACCGACACCTCAACAAGCAACGCCGGCCGGTGTTATTTCAATGTATGGTGCGCCAACTGCACCCGCCGGTTGGATACCCTGCGACGGACGCCTGATATCAAGAACACAATATGGCGCGCTGTTTTCAGCCATTGGCGAATGGTGGGGAAGAGGCGACGGACAAACAACCTTTGCCGTGCCGGATTTGCGTGGTGTTTTCCTGCGCGGCGCCGATGCCGGTAAGAATATCGACCCCAACCGTGCCTTTGCCTCTTTTCAGGATAGCCAGAACCGGTGGCACAGCCATTCCGGTTCGGTCGGTGAGGCTGGCGAACATAGCCACAGCTATACCCGTTGGGTGCATAGAGGCGAAGGGCCAGACGGCAAAAATGGCTGGGACTGGTTTGCAGAAACAACCGATTTTACCTCGATGGCCGGAAGACATAATCACAGTCTCACCATCAATGCTGACGGCGGCAATGAAGCGCGCCCGGTCAATATTGCCATTCAATATATTATCAAGGCTTGAACAATGGATGAACACCCTTTTGCAATATCCGGCATAAAAGAACCGGAGAAAATCCGCATATTGATTTATGCAAATAATCAAATGGCGCATGTTGCCCTTTCCGCACTTCTTATGCCGTTACAAAACAAGATTACCGACCTTGACAACCGTTTGAAGAAACTGGGGGTTTAAATGGCTGTACCTTATCATACACACACTTTCGAAATTCCGATTGCAACACCGCAGGATATGGCCGCACGCGCTTCCAGTGACAAAGCCGTAACACCTTCGGTTCTGGGCACGGCTGCAACAGCCGATAGAAGCGAATTTGCAACGGCCGAACAGGGCAAAAGAGCCGATAGTGCCGTTCAACCGGAAACGCTCGGCACTTTGGCGAGAAAAAACAAAGTCGTTTTAACTGAAATTGAAACAAATGGTTTGCCTTCAAACACCACTTTTCTATCCGGCAATGGTTGGCAGAGCCTTACCGGTGATGGCGATATGACAATCGCAGTCTATGACCCGTCGGGCAAGCGAACCGACGCTTTCGATATGGGGGCTATGAAAGAAACATCGAATGCCAAAATCATGACCGCCGACGAACGCCGCAAACTTGCAAATATCAACGCATTAGCCGCATCGCTATGGAATGCCGGTGCGGATGGAACAGAAGCACTCGTTTCCCCCGTTAAATTACGAGATGCCATTAATGCCCGTTTTGGCGGCAATCCTGCAAGCGGTTGGACGCGAATGCCTAACGGAATGCTAATTCAATGGGGGAATGCGGCGGTTGCATCGGGAAACGGATATTGGCAGATTTTTTTCCCGACTGCATTTACAAAAAAAGGCATTTTCCTGCCCACAATAGCGACGGAGTGGACGGGCGAATGGTTTGCTCCGATCGTATTTACAGCCGCGAGTGATAATACAAATCTCAATATGAGAGGTCTTCACCTACGACAAACAACAGGAACAAATAGCGTTTCTTATCTAAATTCTTGCAACGTGCAATGGTTGGCGATTGGTTACTGATATGAAAAAAGCAAAATTCGATGAAAATGGCTCCCCTGCGGCATTTTACGACACGAACGCATACGATGACCCATCAGCTGTTATTCCGCCGGATGCCGTCGAAATCACAGATGAGCAATGGATGGCCTGCCTCACCAACCCACGCGGTTGGAAATGGGAAAATGGCGGATTGGTAAAGTACACGCCACCACCCCCTGCCCCCGTATTTCCTCAGCTATCAGCGAGGCAATTCTGGCAGGCGGCTTTTGCTATCGGTATTAGAGAAGAAGACCTGATTGCAGACATCGCAAATAAGGACAACCCTTTTTACATTGCAGATGATAAAGACCGCGAAAGCGCACTCATTGATATTTCCAAGGCAACAAGCTTTACCCGCAATTACTGGCTTTTGAAAAAAATGGCCGAAGTCAACAAAATTCCCGACGAGCAGCTCGATACTTTATGGGCATGGGCGGCAACTATCTAATAGGCGCGTCCACCATAAAGGACAATCAGCCCCGCTTTTGCGGGGCTTTTTATTACCTTGGAAAAGGATTATGGTTGTTTATACTTTTCAAGAGTTTCTTTAGCTTTGTTTATGTCATCCTTGGTAAAAAGCGGATGCCATTTTTTATTGTTTACAACAAGAGATTCAACCGTCAAATCAAGCCGTTGGTTCTCCCATAGTTTGGTAAAACCGGTAGTAGTAGACTTGGAGTGTATCAGCATTTTCGCTGCGTAAACGCCACGATGCCGCCAAACCTTCTGTTTGAATCTGGTAAGTCTTATTCCGAGTTCATCGCGAGCTTTATCATAAATAGCCAACATTTCTTTATGAAATTCATCTGCCAAGCTTGTCATTTTATACTCCTCCCGCTTAAAACCGGACTGTCGTTCATAATATCATATGCTGCCACCATTTTTCAAAAGGCAAAATATAAAACCTTCAAATTTTCCCTCAATGAACAGTCTAAAAGCAAAGTGCCACAAAGTTTGCGTTAAATGTCAAATCCGGCGAGGTAAAAACAACCTCTATTGCTGATCTTTTGCTGTTCACCTATCAATTGGTACATTGCAAACTTCGCGACCTTCCCGAAGAAAAACGGTAAAAATCAATTTTGCTGCGGCTTTGTCGGAAAAGTTTTCTTCTATAACATTTCTTAAAACAGTCAGAGGCCTTAACTGGCTCACTGCCGATCAACTTCCGTCATAAAACGCCCTTGTTATCTAAACGTCAACTGGAACTCGATTTTTACATATATAAATTTTCTAGTATTTTTATATAAAATTAAAAACATAACATTTTTTATATTGTAATATTTTTACTAATAAAATTATAATTATATATAATCATCGTATCAATGTTGCATATTTTACTATCTTAGTTATAATTGTCATTATATATACCATGATAATTTTACAAAAATATGAAAATAATATTTTTTAATTAAAAATTTGTTCACATTTTCGAGTAATAAACGCGCTGCTACAAGAATTTTCTTTACATTCAAGCATTCTATTGACTCGATGAACTGCACCATATAGAGCTTCTCCTTCAAGCAGGTGCATACAAATCTACAGCACTGTTTTTAGTTTGGCACTAAATGACCGGCATTTCGATAATGTGAAGAGGGCTAAGCAGTGGAAACCGGATTTTACAAGCATAATGAAGAGAAATTTAATTATAATGTAGATTGTCTTATAAAAAAAACTTTATTATTTCTGAAACATAATTATCTATTTTTATGTATATTTTGTACGTTTTTATGGTTGTTCTACGCCTTTTATCCGGGAACAGTTGCCAATGATTCATACGATATGTATAGCGGAGCATTTCATAACAACATAGGAAATTGGCATTCTGTACTTTTAACACAATTTTGGCGTCTTATTATTTCTGTCACAAGTATAAAATGTATATATGTACTAATATCATTGATAATGATTTGTGTTGGATTGTACATAATTGCAAGAAATATTTCAAATGGTATTTTTACTGGTCTTATATGCGTAATAATATTGTTTATACCTCCCGTTTTTGTTTTCCTAACTGTTGTTTTGAAAGACACTTATCTTGCTTCTTTCGCCTTTTTAATTGCAGCACTGATGATTGATCGTGCAATTTCGGACAAAAAGAAAACTGTATTCTTTTATGTGTTTTCAGTGTTCATTCTAATATGCTGTTTTTATCTGCGCTCCAACGGGTGTTTCATTGCAGTGCCTCTACTGGTTGCAATTCTTATGGGCTGGAAAGCTCCTATTATATATCGTTACATCTCATGTCTTGCTCTTGTGATTTGCGTTATAGCGTCGACCCCGCTTGTCGATTTGAAATTATTGGGAGGTAGAGATGATGCTCCTGATTTTTCTTTGATGATTTTTGATGTAGCCGGAACAGCAAAATATAGCGGGGTATCCACTCTTCCCGACATTCCCGGCGTCCCTGACCAGGTAAGCCTTTTCAAAAAGTGTTATTCACCCCTCCAATGGGATTCGGTTGCAAATTGGGTAGCCTCTGATTGTGGCGCAGTTGCAAACTATTTTTATCATGAGAGAGATTCAGGAAAAGAAAGCTTTAAGGCAGCCAGACAGAAGCTCCGTAAAGCCTGGATTGCAGCCATCACACAGCATCCAGTAGCTTATTTAAAACATCGCCTATCTCACTTCAACCGTTTTTTAGACTATCAGGGACATTGGCCTGTTTATCGACCATATTATGTCGAAACAGTTGGTTTTAGTGTTGGATATGGCGATCCCGACTTATCGCTCTTTTACTTGATTGAACCTCCTCGACTGTGGAATTTTGTTATTAAAATGGATTTGGGCAACCAACTGTGGTTCCACCCTTATGTCTATTTGCTTATTCTGTTGTTTTTCTATCTTTCAACGCTTGGCACCAGCGACCGCTTTAACCGGACATTGAATGTTGTGGCTTTTTCCGGCATGATCTACCTTGTTGGCTTCTTGTTCGTCGGTGTTTCTTCCGACTTCCGATATTCCTATCCGAGCTTGCTGTTAAGCATTTTATGCATTTTAGCTGCGTTCGGCTATTATAGTCAAAAGCGGAAAGTGTTCGGAAACAGAAAAATGCGGATCGTGGGAGCCTCGATCACAGTTCCTTTATTTTTAGTCGGCATTATTCTGTAGCCTCTTAAAACCGCAGAAAAAATGCGAGATTTAAAAAGCTGAAGATTAAACTGATCCGGCGGCAAGTCGCTGCCGGATAATCGGCCATGACAGCCAGCTATCGGGGCTTTGCGGCCACGATCCATTTTACAATTATCAACGCTGCAAAATTGTACCAACTTGCATAATCTACGTCTTTCATAAGTTTGTTATTGAATTATTTTGTGATTGATATTCAAATAAATAATAATTTTAGTTTTTATATTTTTATTTTAACAACTCTTATACTCTATGGATATTAATTCAAAATTAATAAGCAAAAATTGCATAACTTTAGCCATCGAATTTTCCCAAGTCTTGCCTGATGCGCCGGCTAGGTGGCCGTTCACAACAGCCATACATTTATTTATTCAATTTTAGCTCCTTACGATTGACATGATATGGTGCACCATATAGAGCTTCTGTCCCAAGCTGGTGCATACAAATCAACAGCACAGTTTTTAATTTGGCACTAAATGACCGGCATTTCGATAATGTGAAGAGGGCTAAGCAGTGGAAACCGGATTATATAAGAACATTGAAAATAAGTTTAATAATAATGTTCATTATCTTATAAAAGAAACTCCATCTTTCCTGAAAAATAACTATCTGTTCTTATGTATATTTTGTGCATTTTTATGGTTATTTTACTCGTTTTATCCGGGAACAGTTGCCTATGATGCATTTTCTTTATATTCAGACGCATATAACAATCATACTGGAAATTGGCATTCTGCGCTCCTTACAAGAGTCTGGCGACTTATTCAGTCGGTTACCGATATAAAGGGTATCTATGTACTTATACCTATGGCTGCGACCTGCTTGGGATTGTATATAATCGCCAAACATATTTCCAAAGGAATTTTAACCGGCATTATCTGCATATTGATATTGCTCCTGCCTCCTATTTTTACCTATATCACAACTGTTTTGAAGGATACTTATGTCGCTTCATTAGTCTTTTTGATAGCAGCTCTGATGATGGACAGAGCAATTTCAGACAAAAAGAAAACAACATTATTTTGTGTGTTTTCAGCGGTTATTCTGGTGTTTTGCTTTTTTATACGCTCCAACGGATGTTTTATTGCCGTGCCTCTGCTTGTAGCGATTTTTATGGGGTGGAAAGCCAGAATTATTTATCGCTATATTGTGTGTCTCGCCCTTGTGATTTGTGTTGTCGCGGCGACACCATTTATTGATCTTAAATTATTTCACGCACAGGATGAAGCTCCTGATTTTTCCTTGATGCTTTTCGATATTGCAGGCATAGCAAAATATAGCGGGGTATCCACTCTTCCCGATATTCCTGGCGTTCCTGACCAGGTAGGTCTGTTCAAACACTGTTATTCACATACCCAATGGGATTCGGTTGCAAATTGGGTAGGCCCTGATTGTAACGGTATTGGAACCTATTTTTACCATGAGAGAGATTCAGGGAAAAAACGCCTTAAGGCAGCCAGACAGGAGCTCCGTAAAGCCTGGATTTCGGCCATCATACAACAACCGAAAGCGTATTTGAAACATCGTCTCTCATTTTTTAACCGCTTTATAGACTATCAAGGACACCGGCCTGTTTTTCTGCCGGTATACATTGAAACAGTCGGGTTCACTGATATGGTAGGTCATGAAGAGAACCGTGAGCTCACCCAAACGGTCAATCCTCCGCGTTTATGGAAGTCTGTTATTCATATGGATTTGGGCAACCAATTATGGTTCCATCCTTATGTCAGTTTGCTTATTCTGTTGTTTTTCTATCTTTCTACTCTTGCAACAAACGACCGGTTCAACCGGACATTGAATGCTGTGTCATTCGCCGGATTTATCTACTTTGTGGGATTTTTAGTGGTAGGTGTTTCTTCCCAATTCCGGTATTCTTATCCGTGCTTGCTGTTAAGCATTCTATGCATCCTGGCTGCGTTCGGCTATTACAGCCAAAAGCATAAAGTATTCGGAAACAAAAGAATGCGAATTATTGCAGCTTCAGTCACTGTTCCTTTATTTTTAATCGGTATAATCCTATAAATCAGTGACGTTGGAACGTTTGACATCTGACATCTGATATGAACAGGAAGAAAAAATATGGAAAAGTGTTCGATCGCAGTTGTTATTCCTTGTTATAACGAGGAAATCACCGTCAAATCTGTTATCACGGATGCGAAGCGTTACATTAAAGGCGCGACAATTTATGTCTATGACAATAATTCTTCTGATAACACCGTCAAAATAGCAAAAGAAGCCGGCGCAATTGTGCGTAGTGAAAAACGACAAGGCAAAGGCAATGTTATCAAACGTGCATTCAGAGACCTTGATGAAGATGTGATAATGATTGTCGACGGTGATTCAACTTATGATTTATCCATCGCCCAATCTGCGATCGACAAATTTGTTGATGAAAAACTTGATTACATGAATATTCGTCGGGTTTCCGAGGCAAAAGAATCCTATCCTTTCGGCCATCGTTTCGGAAACAAAGCATTAACCGGCGCAATACAATTTATCTTCGGACGGCAAATTACCGATATGTTATCCGGATATAAGATTTTTTCACATAAATTCGTCAAATCATTTCCGATTTCTTCCAACGGTTTTGAAATCGAAACAGAAGTCACTGTTCATGCCTTGGAAATGAATGTTGCACTGGATGAAATCGAAGCTCCCTATGGAGAACGTCCGGAAGGTTCCGAAAGCAAGCTTTCAACGATTAAAGACGGTCTTCTGGTTGGTCTTACCATCATCCGTCTTATCCAGTTGGAACGCCCCTTTTTGTTTTATTCCGTCGTTGCACTGTTGTTCTGGATTATCTCTCTCGCCTTTGGCATTCCGGTCATTACCGAATATGCAAGAAGCGGACTGGTTCCGCGGCTGCCAACAGCAGTTCTTGCCGGTTTTCTTGGACTGTTAGGCGCTATGAGCTTTATGGTTGCGCTTATTCTGGATCTCGTCAAGAAAACACGGGGCGATATGAAGAAACTTGCTTACCTTGCGGTAAAATAGCAATCATAATTATAGATCCGTTTGTTGCGCCAATCGTTTTATCTCACGGTCGCCCTTTCCGCTTTTTCAGGGATGGGGAAAATTCCAACTGCTATAAATCCGGTTTGATGAAACGGAGTTTAGGAACAGCGCTTTCCGCAGCTTTCTGGGCTTTCATTTGTCTGATGACAACAGCATCCGGTTTTTAACAAAAGCAAAAATCAACGAATTGAATATTGAACCACAGCCCCGCTTTTCGCGGGGTTTTTTATTGCCTTCATTTATCATTGATAAAGGAAACACCATGACACGACAAATCAACCCCCACGGTCTTGAAAAACTGAAACAATGGGAAGGTCTCAAAACCAAAGCTTATAAAGATGCCGGCGGCGTCTGGACAATCGGCTACGGGCACACGGCAGCGGCTGGAACGCCCGCACCACACCAAGGAATGGTTATCACCGAAGCCGACGCGGAAAGCATTCTCCTGAAAGATCTTACGCAATATGAAGCGGCTGTCGAGAATAACGTCAATGTCAAACTCAACGACAATGAATTTGCCGCTCTTGTATCCTTTGCTTTCAACGTCGGCATCAATGCTTTCAAAAATTCTGCACTTCTCAAAAAACTCAATAAAGGCAATTTTGATGCGGTTCCATCTGAACTGATGAAATGGGTCAAAGCAGGGGGCAAAAAGCTTCAAGGACTTGTCAATCGGCGGCGGGCTGAAGGGTATCTCTGGATGGAAGGCGCTTTTGTCGCTTCCAAAGATGTCGTGCCGGAACAAAAAACTGTTCATCCGGTGTTGAAGCCGGAAGTCATCGGGCCGGTTATCAGCGCCGCTTCCGGCTTGACCGGTTTTGCCACCGGTTCGGGGCCTTTCCAATGGGCGTTAGCCGCCGTCATGGTGATCGGCGTTGCAATCGGCAGTTTCTATTTCATTAAACGATTGAGAGAGGCGGAATTATGACTGCATTCGAACGTCTGTCAATCACCATTGCCATCATCATTGTTGTTATTCTTGGCGCCGCTTCCGGCGGTCTTTTTATCGGGCAACGATTAGAAAAACAAAAATCGCTTGCAGCCGCCAACGCTGCCTTCCAAAAATCACGCGAGGTTGAAAATGAAGTTGAAGCTCTTAGCCCTTATCATCGCTGCCTTGCTCTTGGCGGGGTGCCAAACGAATGCGCGGTTCTCTTGCGCGGGTTGGACAAAACCGCCAAAGGTGAATGACGCGCCTCGCCTTGTAGAAACCGAACCGGCAATCACCAAATGGATCATCTCGACCGACCGTTTCGGGCAAAAACAGAAATGCTGGAAATGAAAAAACTTCTTAGTCTTTTGCCAATAGGCGTTCATTAAAAGACTATAAATTGGCGGCGGGTTGATAACGATGTTTTTATATACTTTGTCGGACAATCCGGGAAAAACCATCTTACGGACAACTAAAAGCAATTTTCCGACCAAAGCCGGATCACCAATTTTATAATAAAATATGAAATGCGGCATTTCGCAGTTTCCAATAAATATCATTGATGAAAAATTCCGCCCTCATTCTATCTCCCGGAGAATTACAAATATGTTCGACTTATTAAAGTTCTACTTGCCCCTCTCCGTCGACACAGCTTGCGCCCGCTTATCATAATATTCGCCGACTAACTTATGAGAGCAAATAATGTTCAAACAACGCTTCACGCCTTTTATGGAATAATCAAATGTCAGAAAACAATCCCCCACCCGACTGGCTTGCCTATCTTGTCAGGTTCGGGCTTCTTGCTCTTGCCGGTGCTTGCGGCAGCTTTTTAAGCCAGCTTAACAGCGCGCCAAAAAAATGGCCTCAACGTGTCATGGAATGGGTTGGCGGTGCCCTGTGTGCTATTTATGGTGCGGAGCTTGCCGCCAATGCACTTTATCACCTTCTCGATAAATCCGACCTTATTGACGGTTCCTACGCCGTTCCGGAAAAATTCCTTGGCCTTGCCGGTTTTTTATGCGGTGCTTTGGGTGTCGCAGCTATTGATATTGGAATAGGATTTTTGAAAAGAAAATTCGGCTCATAACCAAGTTTTCGCAACCGTTCCTCATGCAACCGGTAAACCGGCCGTGTTCACATTGGATCAATAAAAGCCGGAACATAGTGATGCATGAGCGAAAAGAACTTTCAAGCTTTGCCACAACCGGTTCGCTATCCTTTTGAATACCGCAGTTTGATCGGCAACAGAACGACACAAAACAGCGATCAAATCTGAAAAAAGCCGCTTTAAATCCTCATGAAACTTTGGATTATCGGATAACCGGTAATCCTATTATCTGTTATTTTGCCTTTTATAACGCGACGATACCCGTCCTGACGGGAATATGACCGAAGGGCAGTAAAGCCGTTTTAGACTACGCCGCATCTTCTCCCCGCCTCATGGCTTCTCCCCTTCTCTTTGCCTCTCCCCGTCTCTTTGCTTCTCCCCGTCTCTTTGCTTCTCCCCGTCTCTTGGCTTATAATTTCATAATATGGAGTCCTGTTTGAACTCCAAGCCTTGGATGTTCGACATAGCAATCCTGCTTCAACCTTAAATTGACCAGTCTGGCACAATTTTCCGATTGTTTTTCAAACCCGCTTGACAGGCTCTGAAACAAAAATGAAAAGCAAAATTTTAACGCAGGGTCCAAGCGTCATAGAGAAAAAGAACGGGGAATCTATTCGATTGGCAGTTTCGGTTTCCATCCCCGACCATAGCCGACAGACATAGCAGAAGCCGCAACTTCAATTTGGTGGATCAGCATTTTCCGTTCTTCAAGCAAAGCTCTAATGAGGGCTTTTGCATCCCCGTCATAGGCTGCAATGAGGCCATCAATATCGTCTTCACAACTATCTTTTGAAACAGCTTTGCTCACTTTACGCGACTCCATTTTTGTTCTCGTATTGTTCTTATTTTTCTAAAAAGAGTCAATGAAAAAATCGTTGAGACGAATAGTCCAAACGAACCTTTTATATAAATTATATGCGATTGATGAACGTGGGTTTCAAGCCGCACTTCCTTTTCAGTTCAACTGCAAATCCACTTTCCTTGAAGAAAATTGATTTCTGATTAATCAGAATTTTTGCACTTATTTTTCAAGGATTTTCCAGCCTAAAGACCAACGAAATTACAAAATATAATACTGGCTCACGCTGGTTCCCGTTTGCTTGAAACCGCTTTGTTTTCCCGAATTTTCCGATAACCTCGCGGGGAAAAAGAAAAATAATTGAAGCCATCGTCCGTCCTGAAAGACGTAAAGCAATTTCCTGTCACCAATCCCTGCCATCACAAGCTTCCAAGGATGATTTTAGAATATCGGCGGTAAAAAGAATAAGTTTCATTTCCATACCTTTTATCTGAAAAAATCCGAAATGCTCATAAAACCTCTTGGCTTTTTCGCCCACCCCGTCAACGACAACGGCACGGAAAGCAACAAGCTGAGAAGCGGAGATGACTAAAAGAAGGGCATTCTGGAAAAGCGCAGCCCCTTACCTTGGTGATGACTATCAACCGCCATGCGTGAGAAGAACTGCCACCGGAATTTCATCAGGCGCATGAGCCCCTTTGGTTTTACCAGAGCGCAATAAACGTTTTTAATTAACGGATTGGACGTGAACCAAAGAGTTGGAAGCGCCTCCGACTAAAGAGGCGCTTCCGGTTTTTTAAAGTTCTATGGGAAAATCGGCAGGAAGTGTCTTCGCCATTTCAACTCCCTTTCCAATTCTTCCCATTGTCACGTCCGCTATTCGCCCCTGATTTATTTTAAAATAGGAGGCAATAATATGATATTTTATGCCTTTTGAACGTGCCAACTTAATTACTGACACCATATGATCATTTACTAAGTTCATAGGAATGTCCTGTTGAAAGAACCGTCGCAAAGGAAGAAAATCTACGATTACGCGTTTCTTCTCATTTCACACATTGATATTTTCAAAAATGAAAGATAAAATGTGTGATGACCAATAAGAATAACCCGTAATCGTGAATCTCCAATTCGCGATGGTTTATTAATTTTCAAATCAAGCCTTGGTTAGCTCCAAGGCTTGATTGTTAACGGCCGAATTGTCGTTAGCCACTTGAGTATAAAAATATCTCCCATTAGTGTCAATACTAGTTTCATATAAAGCCGATTTGCATAAAGTATTATTTCGTAAATCGGCTAATTATTACTTTTTTTCATTCCTAAAAAGAAAATAAATATTTGAAAATACTGTAGAAAATACCTTGTTATAAAAATCTTAAAGGCGTTGTATTACTGATATACGAGTATACTTTCACTGAAAATTTTAAATTCGAAAATTTTTTAGCTTAAAAAAAATATAGTGAATCCGATATTTTCACCGAAGCATTTTTTTGGCAGCAACCGCAACTAATCAGAAACATGTTTATTATAAGCTCCACCGGTCACCTTCAGCTTATGCTTTTCCGTCAAAGATAATAATCAAAAATCCGGTCGTTCTGGTAAGCATTTTATGCGAGCGTAGGTATTTTATTCAAGCAGGGCATTTTAGTAACGCGGTTGAGACTTATGAACCCCGACTTTTAAAACAATTATAGATGATAAAATCACACGCAAAGCATAACAAAGTCACGCGCAAAGCATGATTGTTTTTCGATGTTTTAGACCTTACAAATTCGACGTTTTGTCGTTTAAAAATGATTTCAATGAAAAATGGTCGGAGTGAGAGGATTTGAACCTCCGACCCCCTCGTCCCGAACGAGGTGCGCTACCAGTCTGCGCTACACTCCGACTAACTGGTGTTGGCGGGCTTATACCGTTATGACAGACTTCTCGCAAGTGTTTTTTAAAAAAACCCGCTCAACAATTATTCATTTCGTGTTTGTTCCCCCCTTCCTCCTTGGCTCGCAATCACCTTTTCCTGATCTGTCCCTCTCATCCGCCTTTGCCCCCTCGCCCGCCAGCGTTTTAATATCTTGTGCCAGAAACTTTTTCGCCAAAGCATGAAATTTTTGCCATTGGCGCGACGGTTTTTGCCGCTTTAAAAAGTTGTCTTCCCACCTTTCGAAACCTCTATTGCAAGTTTGGCTGATTTTTCTGTTCTTGACCGATTTTGCGTTCCTCAGCACTTTCTAAAGAATTCACGTGGTTCCCGTTTATCCGATCGGACAAAGATCACAGACGGCAATCAAAGGAGAGTTTAAAAATATTTGCCGGTTCTCACAGCCCTCGCCCTATCGCTTGGAAAGGCGTTCACTTTTCATCAGCCTTCATTTTAATGGTTTTATTATTTTTTATGCGGCGCGCGGCATTCACTTGACCTAAGCCAATGAAAAGCGATAGCAAGAATATGCTTTTTAAGTTCAAGCCGGAAAAGAAAAAATGGCCGAAAAAATCATCAGTTTCATTATGAGTGGCGGCGTTGGTACCCGCCTTTGGCCATTATCGCGTGAAGATTTTCCAAAACAGTTTCACGACCTTTCCGGCAAAGGCTCAATGGTCTCCGGAACCGTCAAACGCATGAATGCAGAGCCAAGCGGCCACGGTCCGATTTTTCTCATTGCTTCGGAAGCACATGAATATCGTTTGCGCCATGATATTGCCGGTTTGCCATTAAATGGCGGGCGCCCGATTTTTGAACCTTTGGGGCGAAATACGGCAGCTGCGGTTGCTTTGGCAACAGCAATCACCCTTGCCGAATATGGTGACAAGCTCATTCTCGTTGCCCCGTCTGACCATGAAATTTCAACTGATGACGATTTTTGGAAAACCATTCATGAAGGGGAAGAAGCCGCAAGAAGCGGCCGCATTGTGGTTTTCGGAATTCATCCGGACAAGCCGGAAACCGGCTATGGCTATGTCGAAACAGGACAGGAAAAAAACGGCGTTTATGACGTTATCCGCTTTGTTGAAAAGCCGGATGTTGAAACGGCCAAAAAATATTTGCAGTCGGGCAATTTTTTATGGAATTCGGGAATATTCCTTTTTTCCGCAGCAACTATGAAAAAAGCCTTTCTTGAATTCCAGCCGGAAATCTGGAACAAGACAGTCGAGGCGCTGAAAAGCGCCCATACAGACATATCGGGCACATGGCTAAATTACGAGCATTATGCGGCCATTCCTTCCGATTCAGTCGATTATGCCATTATGGAGCATGTCAAAGACATTGCGCTTGTGCCCGCCCGCTTTCACTGGAATGATCTCGGCTCGTGGCAATCGCTTTTGAACCAGCAATCAAGCCCCACACCGCCTGATGAAAACGGTAATGTGATTATTGGCGATGTTGTGGCGATCAATTGCCATGGCAGCTATTTACGCTCGGAAGCGGGTTTACTATCGGCTGTCGGGCTTCACAATATGGCGGTTGTTGCCACGACCGACGCAACTTTTGTAGCTCCCGTCAAAGAAAGCCAGAATGTGCGCGACGTGGTGGCAACACTTGAGAAAGCGGGAAGACTTGAAACCAAATTCACTCCCGCTGCCGATAAAATACCGCAAAGCGGCGCCTATCTCACCCGTGTCGAGCATTGGCTTTTTGATGAGGCGCTGCCGCTCTGGTCAACCCGCGGGGTTGACGAAAAAGGCGGCTTTTATGAAGCCTTGGGCTTTGACGGAATGCCGGTATTGCGCGCCAAACGCATGCGCACAATGGCACGCCAAATTTATGCTTTTGCCATGGCCGGTGAAATGGGCTGGGACGGCCCTTATAAAGAGCTGATTGACCACGGCCTCGAATTTATCGGCAAAAATGGCAGAACAGACCGTGGCGGTTGGGTTTTGCAGCTTTCACAAGATGGCAAGGTTCTCAACGCAACCGAAGA
Organism: uncultured Bartonella sp.; assembly: GCA_946481695.1. Next base: position 21,403 of record CAMLON010000014.1, read on the forward strand.
CAGTTACGATCAGGCTTGTGTGTTACTGGCACTTGCCCACGCCCATCGTGTCGGCAATAAAAAAGCCTTGCCGCTTGCTATGGAAACCTTCTCTTTTATCGACCTTCATCTTGCCGATAAAAAAGGCAAGGGCTTTTTTGAAAATGCCAAAGCCGACGGAGAGAAAACATTTCGCCGTTCCAACCCGCATATGCATTTGTTTGAAAGTTTCATGGCCTGGTATGATGTGACAGGTGATAGAGATTATCTTGAACGGGCAGAACGCATTGTCGATCTTTTCAAGGAACATTTCTTTGATGAAGATAGCTGGACCCTTGCCGAATATTATGACAAGGACTGGCAAAGAGCTCCCGCTCCCGACGGTGACATTTGCGAACCCGGCCACCATTTTGAATGGTCGTCGCTGCTTGTCGATTTTTCCAAAAAAACCAATGACCGCAGTGTTATAAAACTTGCCAAAAAGCTTTATGCTTCAGCCATTGCCAATGGTTTGAACCGCAAAACGGGGCTTGCCTATAACACGATTTCGCGCCACGGAATGCCAATCGACACCAATTCGAGAAGCTGGCCGCAAACCGAAGCGATCAAAGCAGCGCTTGCGCTTGACGGCAATGACGGGCCGGATTTGAAGCCGGAAATAGAAGCGCGTGTGGGAAGGCTTTTCAGATGGCATATCGATGCCGCTCCCAAAGGTTTATGGATTGACCTTATTTCGGAAAACGGCCGCGCCATTGCCGAAGATGTTCCAGCTTCCATTTTCTATCATATGATAACGGCTTTGACGCAATATCGGAAATTTGCCCAACATTGGAAGGTGGCGTAAAATCTCGCCGGTCATTTCCTTAAATCTGCCCTGCCCGATTCACTCATGCTCAAGGCGTTTCCTCTCCTAAAACAGGGACAAGAATTGCCGCGTTTAAAACCGGACAATCCGGGCTCACGCGGAAAAGTGTGAGACGTAAAATTCAAGAAAAACAATAAAAACCCGTCCGGCGTATGTCGCCAAACGGGCTTTTATCGGGGTTCCGGTTTATGATTATCTTACGACAACCTATCAATACCAATGAGGATGCGGGTGCCAGGGCCGCGGGCCATAATGGGGCCCATAATAGGGCGGCGGGGGCGGAGGCGGTGCCGGATAGAAGTGCCTGTGCTCGAAATAGCGCCGATGCGGCGGATAGCGGTGATGATAGCGGTCATAATGATGACGATGGCCGTTATCGATGATGATGACAGGATAAACATCAGCCTTAGCAGAAAGTGCACCAAAAAGCGGCACTGTCATTGCAAGGCTTAAAAGAACAACAATCAGTTTTCTCATGCGAGATATCCTTTTAACGATTCTTGAGAAACACCTTACGCTTTGTTAGCTGAACTTATCCTGAACTTTTTGTTAATCTCCCGTTCATCTTCGCCTTGATGAGAAATGAAAAAACCGGCTTTACCAACCGGACAGGGTTCAGATAAACACGAATAGAACAAATGATTGCGGCTAAAAAATTTTAAAAAACCTGAACGGGTAAACATTCCGGATAGATTTTCATGCCCGCAAATATCTCGCGCTATTGAAAAACTTCTTTCGACACTCCCGCTCTTCTTAAGTCAAACTCGAAATTCATTGCAAAAAAATCAATTCGAGTATTACGATGATCGCACGGGGGAACGGACTATGAAATATATTTTGCTGCTCTTCATTTTTTTCACAGCTTCATTTCCGGAACTTGCTTCGGCAAATACACCATGTTCAGGCCGGAAAGGCGGCATTTCCCATTGTGTTGGCAGAACCTTTATCTGTAATGACGGTTCAACCAGCGCATCGACCAAAGATTGTTCGGCCTATATGGGGGGCGGTGCAACAAACCGCCAATCTCTCGAAAGCAGCCCGTCTCTCATGGAACCATCAACGGGAAATTGTTCTTGCCGGTCGGGAACCTATTGCGTTGGCCCGAGAGGCGGACATTATTGCTATTCCGATAGCGGGCAGAAAAGCTACCTGCCCCATTGAAGACAGCTCTTCAAAAAACGCAATGAATCGCAAAAATCGGTCATGAAAATTGCGGAAAACTCCACGAGAATGTTTCTCCGAAGATCACCCGACAAACACCCCCCTGATTGTTTTAGAGTATTCATCGACCGCATCCGATATATTCGAGGTTTTTCCCGCGCTACCACCGTCTTTGAAACTTCGCAGCCTTCCCGAACCGCGTAGTGCCGACCGCCTTTAATATGCCCGCGGGGCTTTAATGCGTAGGCATTGTTTTGAGCCAGCTTTCGCACACAAATGGCGGGTGATTGCTTTTAAACACCTCACTTGCCTTCACTATGCCCGCGGGGCTTTAATGCGTAGGCATTGTTTTGAGCCAGCTTTCGCACACAAATGGCGGGTGATTGCTTTTAAACACCTCACTTGCCTTCACTATGCCCGCGGGGCTTTAATGCGTAGGCATTGTTTTGAGCCAGCTTTCGCACACAAATGGCGGGTGATTGCTTTTAAACACCTCACTCGCCTTTGATACGTTTGAACGCTTCGTCAAGGCCGCCGGTGAGCGCTTCTCTGCCACCATGATTGGTAAAATATTGGGAGACCAGCTCGTTCGTGCCTTTTTTGGTCGAATATTCAGCTTCCAAAGCGGTAAAATCGGGCTTATTGGCTTTCCTTGCCTCATCGGCAAGATTGCCAAACATAGAGGCAAGAAATGGTGCCGACTGGCTTTCATCAAGCCCGTTTTTTTCAAGCCAACGGTTTGCCGTTTCGATGAAATTGAAATAGACACCCATCAGAGAGCCGGCCGTCATCATCAAAGCAAACTGGCTTTCATCCTTGACGGCAATTGCCCCGCCCATCGCATTGAAGATTTTCTTCAATTCCGGATTATCCGGATAAATTGCAGTCATCCCTTTGGCTTCGGCAACAAAGGGAAGCGGCACGGCGCGAAAAACCTTTTTGCCAATCCATTTTTCAGTTTCACTTGCCGTTGCCATGGCAATAACCGAAATAACCGTTTTTGCTTTAGTAAAATCGAGTTTTTTTAATTCTTCTTCTGCAATCTGGCTTCTCAGACAAATGAAAACATCATCACTTTGGTCGATTACATCCTGATTGTCTTTGCCGATTTTGACCTTGTTAAAGCGTTTGGAAAGCTCTGCCGCGCGGTCGGCATTTCTGGGTGAAACCGTAATTTGTTCCACCGGAAGATTGCTCTTCATCAAGCCTTCCACCATAGCCGAGGCAATGGTTCCTGTACCGATAAAACCTAGTTTCATTTGTCTCTTTTAACCTCGTAATTCAAGATCGGTCCAAGCCAGCGTTCGACTTCGCTCACCGGCATTGCTTTTCTTTCGGCATAATCTTCAACCTGATCGCGTTCGACCTTGGCAACGCCGAAATAATAGCTGTCGGGATGGGAAAAATAAAGTCCGGCAACCGACGAGCCGGGCCACATGGCGTAACTTTCGGTAAGTTTCACGCCGGTATTTTTTGTCGCATCAAGAAGCTCGAACAATGTGCCTTTTTCGGTATGATCAGGCTGTGCGGGATAGCCCGGAGCCGGACGTATGCCGCGATAATGTTCAACAATCAGATCTTCTTTTGTCGAATTTTCATCGGCCGCATAACCCCAATAGACTTTGCGAACGCGTTCATGCAGACATTCGGCAAAAGCTTCGGCAAAACGGTCGGCCAGCGCTTTGACCAGAATGGAAGAATAATCGTCGTTTTCGCGTTTGAAACGTTCGGCAATTTTTTCCTCTCCAAAGCCACTTGTCACCACAAAACCGCCAAGATAATCGGGCGTGCCGACAGGAGCAACAAAATCGGCCAGAGCAAGATTGGGCTTTCCCTCGCGCCGCTGCAATTGCTGACGCAAAGTGAAGAAGGTTGCCCGCTCGTGTTTTCTTGTCTCGTCAGTGTAAATGCGGATGTCATCACCAACGCGGTTTGCAGGCCAAAAGCCGATCACCGCTTTCGGATGGAACCATTTTTCGGCAATGATTTTTTTAAGCATTTTTTGCGCGTCGTCATAAAGCTGGCGGGCCGTTGCCCCCTGCTTTTCATCATCAAGAATTGCCGGAAAACGCCCGCGCAATTCCCAGCTCTGGAAAAACGGTGTCCAGTCGAAATAGGTCGAAAGTTCGGCAAGATCCCAATCGTCGAATTTTTTGACACCAAGAAATGTCGGCTTGACCGGTTTATAATTCTTGAAATCGAGTTTCAGTGCATTGGCGCGCGCTTCACTTAATGAAACGCGGGTCTTTTGTTGTTCGCCCTTTTCATGGGCGGCGGCAAGTTTCGCATATTCCTGACGGATTTTTTTGATTGTTTCGGTTTTCGTCTGCGGGGAAAGGAGCGATGAGACAACCCCCACTGCCCGACTTGCATCCAGCACATAAACACTCTGCCCGCGGTGATATTGCGGGTTGATCTTGACGGCCGTGTGAACGCGGCTTGTCGTTGCCCCGCCGATTAACAAGGGAATGTCGAAGCCCTGACTTTCCATTTCGTGGGCAACATTGACCATTTCATCAAGCGAAGGCGTAATGAGGCCGGAAAGACCGATTGCATCGGCCTTTTCACGCCGTGCCGCATCGAGAATGGTTTGTGCCGGAACCATCACACCAAGGTCGATAATCTCGTAATTATTGCAGGCAAGCACAACGCCGACAATGTTTTTGCCAATATCGTGCACATCGCCCTTGACAGTTGCGAGAATAATTTTGCCTGCACTCTGGTGGCCTTCGCCACCGTTTTTACGCTTTTCCTCTTCCATATAGGGAAGAAGAATGGCCACAGCCTGCTTCATCACGCGGGCGGATTTGACCACCTGCGGCAAAAACATTTTACCCGAACCGAAAAGGTCGCCCACCACATTCATGCCGGCCATAAGCGGCCCTTCAATGACATCAAGCGGGCGTTCGGCTTTTTGGCGTGCTTCTTCCGTATCAGCGTCGATATATTCGGTAATGCCGTTGACGAGAGCGTGTTCAAGGCGCTTTTCCACCGGCAATTGTCGCCAGCTTAAGTCTTTTTCCTTTTTCACGCCGCCACCGGCCTTACCGCGATAGTCTTCCGCTAGAGCAAGCAAGCGTTCGGTTGCGCCTGCGTCTTTATTCAGGATCACATCTTCACAGGCTTTTTTAAGCTTCGGTTCGATTGTATCGTAAACGGCCAATTGCCCGGCATTGACAATGCCCATATCCATACCGGCAGCAATTGCCCGATAAAGGAAGACCGAATGCATCGCCTCGCGAACCGGCTCATTGCCACGGAACGAGAATGACAGATTGGATACCCCGCCAGAAATATGACAATAAGGCAATTTTTTACGAATTTCCTTGGTCGCTTCGATAAAATCGACGGCGTAATTGTTGTGCTCGTCAATGCCGGTTGCAATGGCGAAAATATTGGGGTCGAAAATAATATCCTGAGGCGGAAAACCGACCTCGTCGACAAGAATTCTATAAGCGCGCTCGCAGATTGAAACCTTGCGTTGTTCGGTGTCGGCCTGGCCTTTTTCATCAAAAGCCATCACCACAACCGCCGCCCCGTAACGGGAGGCAAGTTTTGCGTGTTCGATAAACTTTTCCTCGCCCTCTTTCAAGGAAATCGAGTTGACGATGGATTTGCCCTGCACACATTGAAGACCCGCTTCAATAACTTCCCATTTGGATGAATCAATCATGACGGGAACACGGGAAATATCAGGCTCGGCAGCAAGAAGATTTAAGAATTTCCGCATGGCCGCAACGGAATCAATCAAGCCTTCATCCATATTGATGTCGATAACCTGCGCACCGTTTTCTACCTGATTGCGCGCGACATCGAGAGCAGCCGTATAATCATTATTGGTTATGAGTTTGCGAAACCGTGCCGAACCCGTAACATTTGTGCGCTCGCCAATATTGACGAAAGGAATATCGTGAGTGAGTGTAAAGGGTTCAAGACCCGACAAATGCAAAAGCTTTTCCTGCGGTTTGGGTTTCCTCGGTTTGAAGGGTTTGACCGCCTCGGCAATGGCGCGAATATGGTCGGGCGTGGTCCCGCAGCAACCGCCGACAATGTTGATGACACCTTCACGCGCATATTCCTCAAGCTCTTTTGCCATAATCTCAGGCGTTTCATCATAACCGCCAAAGGCATTGGGCAAACCGGCATTGGGATAAACACAAATCAGTTCTTCGGTATTGGCGGCCATTTCCTTGACGAGTGGAAGCATGGCCTTTGCGCCCAAAGCACAATTAAGCCCGACAGAAAACGGCTTGGCATGGGCAACCGAATAAAGAAAGGCTGTTGGCGTTTGTCCTGAAAGTGTACGCCCCGACATATCGGTAATTGTGCCGGAAATCATGATCGGCAATTCGATATTTTTTTTGGCAAAAACTTCTTTTGCAGCAAAAATAGCCGCTTTGGCATTGAGCGTATCGAAGATGGTTTCAATGAGAAGCAGGTCAACACCGCCGTCAATCAGTGCATTGATCTGCTCGCCATAAGCAATGCGCAATTCATCAAAGGTAATGGCACGAAAACCCGGATTGTTGACATCGGGCGAAATCGAGGCGGTCTTATTGGTGGGGCCAATGGAACCGGCAACAAAGCGCGGCTTTCCATCTTTCTCTTCTGCCCGTAAAGCCGCACGACGCGCAAGACGGGCGCCGTCACGATTGAGCTCGTAGACCATATTTTCCATGCCGTAATCGGCCTGAGCAATGGTGGTTGAAGAAAATGTATTGGTTTCCAGAATGTCGGCACCGGCCAAAGCATAGCGCAAATGGATGTCTTCAATGGCTTTCGGCTGGGTCAATGTCAAAAGGTCGTTATTGCCTTGAAGAGCGCAGCTACAAGCCACAAACCGCTCGCCACGGAAATGTTCTTCGTCAAAATGGAAAGACTGGATTTGCGTTCCCATCGCGCCATCAAGAATAAGAATGCGCTCGCGTGCCAATTGGCGCAATTCTTCCGAACGGTTTTTCGGCTTTTCTGTTTGACCGAACAATTGTTCTACAGGATTTGATGTTTTGCCTGAGGCTTTCTCTTCACCGGAAGATGACTTTTCGACAATATGAGACATAGCGGGGGAACCTTTCATATCAGCCGGTCATGAGTGACATAAAGAAATCTTTATGTCAATAAATTCCAAGAATAGAAATAAAAAACGCCGGTATAAACCGGCGCCTTTTTAATAAAACTTTTTGTGATCATCACCGGACAAAAATACCGATAGAGCAAGCGACACACAAAACTGACAGAATTATCAAAATAAGATAGGCCTTTTTCTTGTCGAACAGAATTGCGAAAGCAGAAAACCAGCCCATAATACCTGCGCTTAATGCAAACATAAAACCGGCGCGGTTCAAGGCAACAAGATGGGCAGCCATCAGGCCACCAATAATCAACGCACCAAAAACTATTATAAGACCGGTTGCGAACTTCTCATAATCGTCCATAATCAATCCTCTTCAAGCGGGCTTGCAATTCTTCATAAATCAAAGTCCGGATACTCGATGTTTCTTTCCTTCTAGCGCATGAAAGAGAAAAACAAAATGTTTTTTTCGTTTGTGCCCCTTCAACAATGTGCCTGCTCACGAAGTTTTTGTCATGAACCGGTTTTTCCTCTCCTTAAGTTTTTGTCGCGATAACTTTTATTTCCTAATCTTCCATCACAGAAACTTTTGTGACCGACGCCGCTTATCTTGAACAAACCGGAATTGCCAAACCGGGATTGCCCAGCCAGCATTGCAAATCCGGAATTGCTGTCCAGCTCTCCTCATCCCATGCTTTTCAATTTTCAGGATGAAAAAAACCCTCTATATGGCGGGGCAATTTCCACGGGCTGATCGCAATCAAATCATAGCGCAGTCGCAATTTTTTGCGGTCAGGCTGGCGCGCGAGAAAAATATTGGCTGCATTGTCAAAACGTTTTTCACTTGGCTGTTTAACCGCTTCCATCGCCTCTTCAATGGTGGGGCGGGCTTTCACTTCAACAATGGCGATAACATGCCCACGCCGCGCTATAATATCAATTTCGCCGAAACGGGTTTCAAACCGGCGTGCCGCAATATGATAGCCCTTCATTTGCAACCATAAGCCAGCAAGCCTTTCGGCATAAATTCCGCGTAAATAGGTTTTCTGCTTGCGTTTTTTGTTCATGATCTCGCTTCATGAAAAGGGGAAGACAAATGACACATCTATCTACTCACAAGAATCAAGATTTATACAGAAATATTTTTTGAAAAACACCGTTCTTAGATCGTTCCCTTAACTATTTCAAAGGCGAGAGGGCCGAGAATTTAAAAATTGACCAAACAAAATTTTACCGGATTTTTTCAACTAAACGGGCTTTTTCACTGCCCTTGTCTTTTTCGGCCACCCGTGCTTCTTATCCATTGATCTTCTTGAACCACTCAAGCTTTTCAAGCCACCTTAACCTTATTCAGCCCGTTATCTTCTTTAAAAAGCTTGATCCTTCAGAGATAACAGGCGCTTATAGAGTTCGGCTTTTTTGTGTCCGGTTATTCTGGCCGCTTCTGCGGCCGCTTTTGCAGCCGGATAACCTTTGGCAAGGTCAATCAACAGCTTGTCAATTTCTTCCGCAGTGAATTTTTCCTGCTGTTTTGACGGTGGCTCGACAATGATAACAATTTCGCCGCGTATCTTTTCACCATCGCTATAGCGTTCTTTCAATTCCGAAAGTGGCGCGACATCAACCGTCTCGAACTTTTTGGTCATTTCGCGACAGATCGCGCCGAGGCGATTTTCCCCGAAAACATCAACCATATCGGCCAAAGTTACAGACACGCGGTGCGGGGATTCGTAAAAAATCAATGAAGCGGGAATTGAGCCCAGTTCTTCAAGGCGGGCTTTTCTTTGCATGGACTTTGTTGGAAGAAAGCCGGAAAAGAAAAAACTATCCGTCGGTAGCCCCGTTGCGATCAATGCTGTCAAAGCGGCAGAAGCACCCGGAACGGGCACGATTTTGATATTTTTTTCGCGCGCTTCGGCAACCAGCCTGAAACCGGGGTCGGAAATAAGCGGCATACCGGCGTCACTCACCAGTGCCACCGAGCGATTATCTTCAAGAACACCAAGAAGTTTTTTGCCTGCTTCCTCGACATTATGTTCCTGATAAACAATTGCCTTCTGGTGGATACCATAACGATCAAGCAAGATGCGTGTCACTCTGGTATCTTCGCAGGCAAGCACATCGGCAGCGGCAATGGTTTCTATTGCCCGCAAGGTGATATCGCCAAGATTACCTATCGGTGTGGCCACAAGGTAGAGAGCCGGTTCAAGGACGGGTGCTTCATAAGCATTCGCCCCGATGATATATTTCCTGTCTGTCAAAAACCCGTCCTACAACATTCTACCCGTTTTCTTGAGCTTTTCGTGCAAAGAAAAGGCTTCTTCAAGAATATGCGGAGTTTGGCCGCCAACCATTTTGCAAGCACGATCAAAATAATCGCGCAATACGTCCCGATAGTCGGGATGGGCGCATTTTTCAATGATAAGGGGCGCGCGTTCACGTGGTGCAAGGCCGCGCAAATCGGCATAGCCCAATTCTGTCACCAGAACATCCACATCATGTTCTGTATGATCGACATGGGCAACCATCGGCACAACGGAAGAAATCTTGCCACCTTTGGCAACCGATTTCGTTACAAAAACCGAAATATAGGCATTGCGTGCAAAATCGCCCGAACCGCCAATGCCATTCATCATATGGGTGCCGCCAACATGGGTCGAGTTCACATTACCGTAAATGTCGAATTCAAGAGCCGTATTGATTGCAATAATACCGAGCCGACGGATAATTTCCGGCAAATTCGATATTTCTTGCGGCCGCAAAATCAACCGGTCCTTATAACGCCCGATATTCGGGAAAACACGTGCGGCACAGGCTTCACTCAAAGTAATGGACGAGGCCGATGCAAAATCGAGCTTGCCGGCATCGAAAAGTTCGAAGGTCGAATCCTGCAAGACTTCGCTATACATCTGCAAATTGTGGAACGGGCTATTCACAAAGCCGGTCAAAACCGCATTGGCAATGGTGCCGATACCCGCCTGGATGGGGCTTAAAGTCATATCCATGCGCCCTTGATCGACCTCTTTCAGGAAAAATTCGGTCAAATGGCGGGCAATGGCATTGGTTGCATCATCAGCCGGAGAAATCAATGACGGGCTATCCGGCACATCCGAAATGACAATGGCCGCAATCTTGTTTTTATCTACCTTGATTGAAGTTGTGCCAATGCGCGTATCCGGTTTTACAACCCCGACGGGTTCACGGTTTGGCCGTGGAGAAGGAATATAGATATCGTGAATGCCTTCAAAATCCGGATTGATGCTGGTGTTAAGCTCGATAATAATTTTATCGGCCCCCAAGGCAAAGCTTGCGGAATTGCCGACAGATGTTGTCGGCACAATCGAGCCATCTTCATGAATCATCATCGCTTCGATAATGGCAATATTGACCGGCGGTAACTGGTGGGCACGCAATTGCTCGACCACTTCCGACAAATGTTCGTCAATAAACATAACTTCGCCGCGATTGATTGCCGCTCTTAAAGCGGTGTCAACCTGAAACGGCATACGGCGGGCGAGCACGCCTGCCTCGCTCAATATCTTGTCGGTGTCATGGCCAAGGGAAGCGCCCGTCAACAGGCTGATCTTAAAGGGGTGTTTTTTCGCCCGTTTTGCCATTGCATGAGGAACAAGTTTAGCATCGCCCGCACGGGTAAAGCCGCTCATACCAACGACCATTCCGTCTTTGACAAGGCTTGCCGCCTCGTCCGCCGAGACGATTTTTGCTCTTAATTCCTCACTCTGAATACGGTCTTCAAACATTTTTTACTCCCATCTCTCGATAGCAACAAGGCCAAGCTCTCCCTCCAATTTTTGAAAAATTCAAGTGAAGACTATCGAACTTCTGCTATCAAGCCTCTTCCATTTCATTCAAGATTTTACTTGCCGCTTCCAACGGATTATCGGCTTTGATAATAGGCCGGGCAACTACAAGATGACTTGCACCGGCCTCAATTGCTTCTTTCGGGCTCATAACACGTTTCTGGTCACCTTTATCGGCCCCTTTCGGGCGGATACCGGGGGTGACCAGCGCCATGTCAGAGCCAATGACTTCCCGCAAAGCGCGCGCTTCTGCAGCCGAGGCAACGATACCTCCCATTCCCGCCAAACGCGCATCTTTCGCCCGTTTCAACACCAATGTTTTGGCATCGTCAAAGTAACCTGCCGCTTTCAGATCAGCGTCATCCATCGAGGTGAGCACGGTCACACCAAGAAGACAAAGATTACTTCCTTTGGCTGCTTCCACAGCTGCGCGCATTGCCTTCGGATAAGCGTGAACCGTCAACATATCGACGCCGAGCTTAACGATATTTTCAACCGCACTTTTTATCGTATTGTCGATGTCGAGAAGTTTCATATCAAGGAAAACTTTTTTGTTTGCCGCTTTGAGTTCACGGGCAAATTCGAGCCCGCCTGCAAACAATAATTGATAGCCTATTTTATAAAAGCTGATGGTATCACCCAACTCTTGAACCAGCTTTTCTGCCTGCCGAATATCAGCGACGTCCAATCCGACAATCAACCGATCCCGCATAACACTCGCCATCAATCAAACTCCATTGCAAGGCCCTTTTCAGGCAATCTTTTTTTAAGTCTCCTTTTTCGGGCGACCTTTTTTAAAAAACCGATTGCAAGTTTAAAACCGGCAATCGCCGAACCCTCTATTATGACTTGAGAAGCCATAAACTTTCTGTTCAACTTTTGTCGCAATTACTTGGCTCAAGAAACAAACGACCGGTGAACGGATAAGGTTCCCTTTAAAACTCATTATCAGGCATAAACAAAAAGCACAACTTGCCCGTCTTTCCAATCAAGCAATTGTGCTTCCGTTTTTCTATAATATTCACTGTTTTCATTGCTTCAAAACTTCAAAACCCGACAATCGACCTTTGTTTACTCTTATCCTCAATCACTCTCATAAACTGGTGTTTTCTTCAATCGCTCCCATAAACCGGCGTTTGAAAGAATACCCTTCCGTTTTATCCGGCAATTCCACCTCAGGACGATTCGGGAAAAGCTCGAACAATCAGGTAAACAATCGTCAATTTTTTTAAAAATCGACATCATTTCCCTCAAACCGATATCTATTGCCGTAAAACCGATATCAAAAGAATTGCATCATGAGCAAACTCATGCTTTGGCTTTCCAACAAAAGCACGGGCCAGAACGGGAATACGCAATCAAACAGCGTTTCAACTGTTTTTTAAAAACTCATGTACCGCTGTTTTTGAACTGTGGAATCGGAATATTGACAGTGCCGTTGCCTGTACTTGCATCGGTTTTTTGTCTGGTGACCGATTCAACCGCGGCTTTTGCATCATCGGAAATACCGGAATTATCACCAAGCCCCGTATCATCAAGCAGCCCCTTGGCCTTGGCATCATAATAATAACCACGGGCATAAAGGCGCACTGCCTGTGCTTCGTTACCATCGGCAACCTTATAGGCACCAGCCAGATATTTTACCGCAAAACGCAAATTGGTTTCTGCGTCAAGCAACCCCTTCGGGTCGCCCTGATAGCCCATGCCTTTGGCCGTCGGGTGGCTGATTTGCATCAATCCAAGATAGGGGCCATTACGAATATTGGGGTTCCCGTTGCTTTCGCGTTTGACAACGCGTCTTACAAGACTTTCCGGCACATTATAGGCCATTGAATATTTGGAAATGAGCTGTTCGACTTCCGGACTTGCATGGGCAAGTTCAACAGGGCCGGATTCATTTTTCAATGCATTGGGATTAGCCGCATTGGAATTTTGTGCATTTGCTTTGGCAAGTGCTGCGGGGTTTGCTTCCTTGCCGGTATAGGAAAGTTCCTTGAACACCGGAACCGGAATTTTTTTGTCGATCAGATAGCCATAGGACAGAGGTGTCGTCATTGTTCCGACACGCGCTATAGACGTGGTCGCATCGGTGAGTTCGGTCTTCGGTTTGTTCTGCTGTGTACAGGCACCCAAAAACCCCGTTAATACGACAATACTACCGCTGACAATCAAACGTCGTTTAGTCATGCACCACCCGTTTTTTATTCAAACTTATGCAAACTTTTTAAAGAAAGCCAAAATCACGGCTGTCAAAACGCACATACACAGTACAAAAAGTGCGTTCCGGCATTTATTTGCCGATTTCATGGCAATCCTGTGGCCAAAGTGTCATTTTCTCGTCATCAAAGTGGATAACCCTTTAAAAACTTAATTCAAACAAGGAATAAACCCGTTTTTAATGACACGCTTGAATAGTGTTTCAAACTATTGAACAATATCTTCAAGCTTCCCGAAACGACATCTAGGCACATCGGTTGCAAAGTCAACCTAGCACAACTTGTTCGACTTGGCAAAACATGGTTTACGAAAGGTTATTTGCGAGCTTTTCTGCAATCTCCCGATAAAGTTTGGCAAAAACGCTTTGCGGCTTTTCGATAAAGACAGGCGTACCTGCGTCCGACAAAGCGCGAACGTCCGGATCAAGCGGGATTTCGCCCAAAAATGGTACCTGCCGGTGATGGGCTTCGTTGCGGGCTCCGCCATGGCCGAATATGTCATAGCGTTTGCCGGTATCGGGGGCGATAAAATAACTCATATTCTCGATTACACCCAGAATCGGCACGCCGACCTTGGTAAACATCTCGATTCCCTTGCGTGCATCGACCAACGCCAAATCCTGAGGGGTGGACACAATCACCGCGCCGGTCATCGGCACCTGCTGGGCAAGTGTCAATTGTGCGTCGCCAGTGCCGGGGGGCATATCGACAACCAGCACATCAAGCGGGCCCCACAAAACATCACGCAAAAATTGTGTAACAGCCGACATCACCATGGGGCCACGCCAAACCATCGGGCGGTCTTCATCCACGAGAAAGCCCATCGACATCAGTTTCAGGCCGAATTTTTCCAGTGTTTCAAGCTTGTTGCCTTCAACTGCACGCGGGCGCTGGTTGATAAGGCCCGTCAATCTCGGCAATGACGGCCCGTAAATATCGGCGTCGAGAAGCCCTGTTTTAAAGCCCCTGTCGGCAAGTGCCAATGCCAGATTGATTGCTGTTGTCGATTTGCCGACGCCACCCTTGCCGGAAGCCACAGCGATAATATGCTTGACCCCTTCAATCGGCTTTTTTTCGCCAATGCCGTGGCTCGCACGCGCAATCTTCGGGTTCGCGTGCCCCGGTTCGACAACAATTCTTTTTGCCGGTGCTTTATGGGGCTCATCGTTATTTGTCGTTTTACCTGCATTGGCCGAACCCTTTTTCTCGGCAGTCAATGTGACAATTGCGGCTTTGACGCCATCCATTGCCTCGACCACCTTCTGGGCAGCCTGTCGCAACGGCTCCAGTTCTTGTGCCCTTTCATCCGGCACAGTTATCGAAAAGAACACTTTTCCATCGGAAATGAATATTTCCGAAACCAGCCCGAGCGAGACGATATCGCTTTCAAAATCGGGCCCTTTTACTTTTCTCAATTCGTCGATAACAGCATCGCTTGTGATATTGGACACGCGCATTTCCTTCCTGCAAATCTGCTGGATTTTTGTCTTTCCTATCGCGACGGAAAGCCTTTGGTCAACCGGCTAACGAGCAGTTTTTTAAACTTTTGTATTGGCCGAAATACGATCCGGATTCTGTTCTTTGATCCATTTGACAATAACATCCCGATCAGCTTCGCCTATCATATGGTCACTATCGACCATCGCTGCATCAACCTTTGCACCATTTTTCTTGAAAACAGACAATAATGCCGGTGCAAAAGGCGAATAAAGCGCATCGTTTTTACCCGAAATAATCAAAATCCGATTTTTCGACAAATCATCTTTGCCCATATTGTCAATCACCGGCATGGAACGCATAAGAATGGCGCGGCGGGCAAAACCGGGATGGCGCATCATAATGACAGCAAGCAAATTCGCACCATTGGAATAGCCCACAAAAGTTGCCCGCGACAAATCGAAATGATGATCTTCGGCAAGGTTTCCCATAAATTTTACAAAAGCATCGGCTTCACTACTTGCGTCTTTCTCGTCGAATTTTGTCGGCGTTATTTTTTTAAACCAGCGCGTTTCACCATTTTGCACAATCCGCCCGCGAATGCCGATCAGCGTTGCCTTCGGCCATATCGGGCGGGCAAAGGGAACAAGCGTCGTTTCATTGCCACCCGAACCGTGAAGCAGAATAATAACCTCTCCCGAAGGATGATCGCTACGCTCGATGCGATAAATAAAATCCGGCAAACGGACAAGGTTCATTCGGCCTTCGCTGTTTTCCTGCATGAAAGTCTCTCCTGATGGCACGTTTTTTCCTGATGGCGGGGTTTTTTCTTTTGAAGCATCGTCTTCATTTTCTCTTGAAGCGGCTTTGCCTTCCTGCTTTTGCATTTGCGGCACTTTAAAAAGGCCTGATTTGAGCGGCCGCGCAACTGTTGTGCTTTCGGCTTCCGGCAACATCGCATTGATCGTGATGAAAGGTGCTTTTCCTTTATTGCCGAGCGCATTTCCAACCGCCATCAATGCTGCTTTTGTAACCGGCAAGCCCTTCTTCGCTCCAATACGTAAATTAGCGGACTCTCGGCTTTTAGCAGATTGAATAGCTGAAATTTTTGTATTCCTTGTGGGCAAGCCCTTTCGCCTGAAATTCATCTCATCGGGCATTTTGGTAGAAAGTGCAGCTTTGTTTTTCAAAAATTTATTGGCTGACGCAATAAGTCCCGACGTTCCATTTCGTGGGATTGTTGCCTGCGGCTCTCCGGCCGCGGCCGAAAATGCGGTATCACAAATGAAATTTGTTAAAACCAGCAGCAAAAACGCAAGAATAAAACCTGAGCCCTTTTTCATAAACATAATGTAAAAAACATGTTATCAGACGTTATCAATATAGGTGTTTCTCACGGCTTCGGCAAAACAATTGGCAGTGATAACCTCGTTCCCGTGTAAGGTTTACCACGTTTGAAGGCAGCGATGTCAGGCGTTGCAGCGGCAATTGTCATACTTTCTTGAAGTGACCGGCTCTTTTTCTACCAATGATTGACCAACTTTTCCCGCTTGCTTCCTATATTTTCTGAAATTCTTCCCCCTACCCCTTAGCCTTCTGTTTTCCGGTTTTTCCTCCCCTCCCAGGTTCTTCTTTTCTCCTTCATTGCGTCTCTATCTTCTCCTTATCGTGTCGCCGCTCTCACCTTTTTCTCCCACGTTCTACTTGCCGCCCGAATTCTTCATTCCTCACATCTTTTCTATTTTTCATCTTTTCTATCTTTCCTCGCCTTCCGGCATCCTCATCGTCGTCTAATCCCTGCAACCGCATTGCAGGCTTCCGTAACCATCAAGCACGCGTGAACGTTGCCACCTCACCGCCCACTGCTGCTCCCGCCCGTTTTGCTCCCTCTTCCCCCATTGCTTCCAATTTTTACCTCCGCTCGTTTTTGCCCTATTCCCCTGTTATACATTTTTGATTGGCCTTTCGTTTTTATTGTTCTCCCGCGCTTTTCAGTTTCCTTATCTTTATTGCCTTATCTTCCGCGTGTTCTTTTCTTCGCTACACGCTTGATCTTCTGTTGACCTGGCTCATGCAATTTTGAAATACTTTTCCACAACTTTTCCGTGTGATTTTTTACAAAACAATCGACAAGTGTTGACGCATGTTTCTTTTGCATTATTGTATTTTTACGGGTGGCATGCTCCTGAGGGTGGGTAACTTCTTTTCCGGTTCCTTCTTCTTTCCGGCTTTTTCCTCTATCCTTTTGCCACCTATTATTTTTCTCTCGACGGTCGTTTTTCGTCTTCTCTTTTCCTGTTTCACACGAAGTTCCCTCCCCCTCTCAACGCTCCTATTGCCGCATCGATTTTTTATTTTTCCTATTCTGTTTTTTCTGTCCTTTTCTTCTCCCTATCGTTCTCTGCGCTTTCGTTCTCTGCGCTTCATTTTTATATGTTCCTCGCCCCTCCTTCATTCACCTTTCTAATCCGCCCGTGTTTTCCGGCCCCTCTATGCTTTGCCGGATATTAAGTACCGGCGGATCTTTCCTCAGCTTAGTGCCATCCGTTTCCTTTTTGCCGGCTCTCCACTTTTTCTTCCCGCTTTTTAATGCCTTTCTTTCCGCCTCCCTCTCATCTTTCCTTTTCGTCCCGCTGCCCGTCAATTGATGAAATATTGCAAGCTTCTCCGTAGCTTTTTTTCGGCGCCTTTTCGCATACAACTTCCTCACACACTGTCAGATTTCTCACATACTGTCAGACTTGACGGCCAGACGAAAAGCCAGACGAAAAAAATGAGACGAACGGTTTCAGGCAAACCGGATTTTTTGCCGATTTTTCTCGCATAGGTTGTATTTTTTGAAAAATTGTTCCCCAAATCCGCACGGGTTTTCTCTGAACAAGCAGATAAAGCACTTGGAAAAAGCATCTCTACAAAGCAGCCTGATTGATGATTAGCCAATAAATTAATGGCCGGACAAATGACAGCTTTTTTGAAGCTTGAAGGTGTCTTGCCCTGACGTACCTCTCAACAACCGACAATAAAATTTTATTTCAAAATTTTCTCTGACAGTTTTATCGGTCATTCGGCAACGAGTTTTGAAATAACGTTGAAAGAAAAACTCCCTACAAGGGTAAAGCCATTTCTCACCGAAAGGTGGATTTTTTAATCACAGGCAAAAGGAGAAAATTCAAAAATCATTAAAAAATTAATTTTTTCAAATAATTAGATTTCTTTTCCAAAATGCAAAGCCATGCCTTTGCGCAAGGCTTCCACACACAACATCTTACGCAAAAATTCGTCATTCACGTCGCATTCGGGATTATAAAGATGGAATTCTCTAACTGCCCTCTCGACTTCGAAAACACCATTGGCCGAGCGCCCCAAAACGTAACTTTCCGATGAAAGATATTGACGAATCATAAAGATCAGTCGTTGCATATTGTTGCAATGGTCAGTCATCCTGAAACTCGCTACACTCACTTTGCTAAAACCGGCTTTAGCAATCATAGGTTGTTTTGTCGACTAATACAACCAATTTCTTCTCTCTCGAGATTTTTGCCTGAAAAGTTTCGCTCGCTTTGTTTTTCAATAAAACTTCTACTTTAAACCTGAAAAACCCCAAACCTGAAAAACCCCTTGAAAGTTCTATTTGAAACACTCTGCTATTGATTGAAAATGAAGGAATGATTTTTTAAAACCCAAGATGATAAAATGGGTGAAAACCAAATAACCAGTCGGGTATTTTATGCAAAAACTTCTTTCGGCTAACGGGATCACATCAAAACATTTTCTGACACGTTTTTTCGGGCAGATTGCGCGTGCGATTTGGATTATCCTTGCCTTTCTCATGCTGGTTTGGAGCCTGTTTGCTTTTTTCTACCAGTTGCCGTTCAATATGGCGGGCTTTGTTCTTGTTGCTGTTTTATGGCTGGTTGTCGGCATTTATGCGCTTCAACTCGAATTTAAAGCCCCATGGAAATCGCGCATTCTTCTGGCGCTGATGTTTATCGGCGTTATCATATGGTGGTCATCAATCCGGCCGACACTTCACCGTGATTGGGCTCCTGAACTTTCGCGCAGTGTGGAAGCCACATTCGACCCGATCAATCCGGATATTGTCCATCTCCAAAACATCCGCAATTTCGAGTGGATCGCGCCTTACGAGGGAAAGGAAAACTGGGAAAACGGCACTTATAATGTCAATGATCTTGTCGGGCTTGATGTCTATTTATCCTATTGGATGGGTCCCTATATTGCCCACACGCTTGTGGGCTTTACCTTCAAAGACGGGCGCCATCTGGTGTTTTCTGCCGAAATCCGCCGCACAAAAGAGCAGAGCTTTTCTGCCATTGGCGGTTTTTTCAAAGAATTCGAATTGATTATGATTGCCGCGCCTGAAGAAGATATCATAAAATTGCGCACCGATATAAGGCATGAAAATGTTTATCGCTATCCGATCAATGTGGGCAAAGAAAAGATAAAAGACCTGTTTTTGAACTATCTTGAAACGGCCGACAAACTCGCCCATCAGGCGCGCTTTTATAACACCGTTACAGCCAATTGCACGACTGTGGTTTTCGACATGGCCCGCATTCTCGACCCCGGTATTCCGCTCGACTGGCGTATTCTCTTTTCAGGACAACTGCCCTCCTATCTTTATGACCTCAAAGTGGTCAACACAGAAAAATCGTTAAAAGAGCTTGTTGACGAAGCCCATATAGAGCCCCAGATAAACGGCCGGCGCGACCAATATTCTGTTGATATCAGACGGGTGCGGAACACGAACGGCAATTGACTTCAACGAAACTAAACCGTATAAGCGCAAAAATTGCCTTGTACTTTAATTAAAAACGCACAA
>CAMLON010000015.1 GCA_946481695.1 uncultured Bartonella sp.
TCAAAGCCACAATTGCCGAAAGCAGAATGGCAATTGCCAGCACAAAACCGAATTCACGGAAAAGCCCGCCTGCCTGACCCGGCAAGAAGGAAATCGGCACAAAGACGGCAACAAGGGTCAGTGTTGTGGCAATCACGGCAAAAAACACTTCTCTCGTGCCGATGACCGCCGCAGCTCTCGGCCCTGCCCCGAGATTGCGGTGACGCACGATATTTTCCAGAACGACAATCGCATCGTCAACCACCAGACCGGTTGCAAGAACAAGCGCAAGGAGGGTTAAAATATTGACCGAAAAACCGGCAAGATAAATGGCGGCAAATGTACCGATCAAAGCGACGGGAATGGAGAGCGCGGGAATGAAAGTGGCGCGCAAATCCCACAAAAACAGAAAAATGATGACCACAACGCTTAAAACCGCAACAATAAGCGCAACCTCGACTTCGTGAATAGCGCCTTTGATAAAGCTTGCATCATCGCTTGTAATGGTAATCTGCACACCGTCAGGAAGTGTTTTGTTGAGATTGTCAACGGCCGATCTGATCCCTTCGGAAATATCGAGTGTGTTTGATTGTGCCTGCCGCACAATACCAAGCCCGACACCGGGTTTGCCATTGACACGCACAATCGAGGTTTCCACATCCGGCCCCAGAGTAACATTGGCAATATCGCCGATACGCACACGATTGTTGAGATAGACATTCTCGAATTCTTCCGGCGTGGAGATATTGGCGGTTGCTCTCACCACCAGCGCCTGACTGGAACTTCTGAGCGAACCGGCCGGCGCATCAAGTGCCATATCGGAAAGTGTTTTCGTGACATCGGCAATGGTCAGGCCATAACTTGCAAGTTTTGCCGGATTGATGTCTATTCTGAAAATCTTGTCACGGTCGCCATTGACCTGCACATCTGCAACACCGGAGACTGCCGAAAGTGTGTCGACAATCTGGTCTTCGGTCAAAACCGTCAAATCATCAACACTCATTGTTGTTGACGTTACGGCAAGGCGCATCACCGCATCGGCATTGGAATCGGCCTTGATGATGCGGGATGAATCGGCATCATCGGGTAAATCATTGGTGACACGCGAAATGGCATCGCGAATATCGGCTGCGGCCACATTAAGATCGACACCGTCATTGAATTCGACCGTTACCCGCGAGCGGGCAAAAGAGGAACGCGAGGATATGGTTTTGACACCTGAAACACGCGCCACCGCATCTTCAAGCTTCTGGGTGATTTCACGGTCGATCGTTTCGGCCGCCGCGCCATCGAAATCGGTTGAAACTGTTACCACCGGACGGTCGACATCGGGCAATTCGCGCACATCAATGCCCTGAAGTGCGGCAAGCCCCGCCACCATGATGAGCACATTGAGCACAAAAGCCGAAACCGGCCGGCGGATGAAAAGCGCAACCAGCCCGCCTTTATCCTTTTCGCGAATCTTGTCGCCTTCACCGGATTTCTGAGAAGCGCCCGCCATTACCGGTTTGCTCCGTCAGGGATTTTCTTTTCGTTTCCCCTCACTTCTTGAGGTTCACCGGCGGCTTTCTTGGTTTCATCCGAGGTCGCTTCTGCTGCTTTTTCATGGTGTCCACTATTGCCGCCGGATTGAGCGGAATGATCATTCTGATCTTTAAGAGAAACGTCTTTTCCGGCCTCTTTTACGCCCTCATCCGGCATAATATCGACAGCACTTTTATCTTGCAGATTTTGCACACCCTTGGTGACAACAAGATCTCCTTGATGAAGTGCACCTGTGACCAGCACCGAATCTGCATTGCGCTGGACAATGCCCACACGCACATGTTCGACAATACCACTTTTCATTGGACCGTTTTTCACCCGCCAGACATAGGCACCCTCGGCATTCCACTGGATTGCAAGCGGGTCTACTGCCGGATAAGGGTCACCCGGAAAAGCAAGCGACACAGAAAAAGACATGCCCGATTGAAGCACACCGGAAGCATTATCGACTTCCGCACGAATGCGCAAAGTGCGGCTTTGCTCGTCGATCATATTGTCAATGGCGCTGATGCGGCCGACAAATTCTTCACCGGGGCGGGCAATAGATGTAGCTTTCACTTTTTGGCCGATTTTAATGAGCGGGGCAAAACGTTCCGGCACCCAGACGTCGATCAGAATATGGTCGCGATTATCAATGCGGGCAATTGTTGTATCGGATGTCACGTAATTTCCCGCGTCAACCGGTAAAATGCCGACAATGCCGCTTACCGGCGCGCGGATTGTGCGCCGATCAGCTGCAAGCTCGGCATCGCGCAGTGCGAGCCTTGCCTTGTCAAGTGCAAGTTTTGCCGACAATTCCTGCACTTCGGTTGCCGTATTGGAGGCGCGCAACTTGACCGTTCTTGCCATGGCCAATTCCGCATCATCGACTTCCACCTTGGCGCGCTCGACAGCGATTTCTTCATTATCGGAATCAAGCTTTGCAACCGGATCGCCGACATTGACGTGCATTCCCGCACTCACATAGAGCTTGTCCATCACGCCGCTAGACCAGGGGGTGACGGCAACCGTTGCAAGTGCCCTTCCCGTGCCGATGGCACTTAACCGGTCATTGATCAGCTTTTGGCTTACCGGTTTTACAACGACCTCGTTTATTTTCGAGGTCGATGTTGAGGTGTGCCCGGCATTTTTTCCGTTCTTTAATCCCTGCCAGACAAACAGGCCGACGATAACGAGAACAATAATGACGATGATGGTAATTTTCGACGGGCGTTTCATCGCGCTGCTTTCATCAAAGGATGAGAAAACCGGACAGATTATTATCCGATACTGTTTTTTGTCACTCTGTTTTTAAGTTCTTCTACAAATTTTAACGTTCATCAAAGTTTTAACGTTCATCAAAGCCGCATCAAACGGGTTACAAAAGTCTTTAATGACGTTTTTACCCAAAAGTCTTTAATGACGATTTTTCATTGTATTTCATGCAAATTTGCGTTTTTTCGTCCAGTTAAATTTCGGTAATAATTCCAACCGGAAAATAACCAATTGGATAAGCGCAAAAAACAATTTGTTCTTAATCAATGATTTTTATAGACTGGATTTAAAATGCGGGTTTTATAAGGCAGCACTGACTCGTTATCGGTCAAAAACTGACGCGACATTTCGCTAAAAATGCCGCTCGTCTGAAGAGGTTGAATGGCTAACGAAGAAATAACCGGCGAACCGGCGCCTATAACAACGGGTATGTCGCTTGATCGCGAACATGAGAAAATACCCTTCTATCGGCGTATGCGTGTCCGGCTGTTATTGCTCATTACGCTTTCGGTTTTCATCACGGAAATTATGGTTTTCATGCCCTCTATTGCCAGCATGCAGGAAAGCTGGCTTGAAGACCACCACCAGTCGGCAAAAGCCATCAGCATGATTTTGGCTTCAAGCCCCGAAATCACCCTAAGCCCGAATTTGCAAAAAAATGTTCTGACCGCCACTGATGCCTTGGCTATAAGCATTATCAGAAATGACGAGAGAATGAACCTTGCCACTTCGCCGGACTTGAAAAAGGTCAATGAAACCATTGATCTTCCCGATTATAGCGAAACCAAAGCTTTGCTTGATTCTCTCACAACGCTCTATTTCGGAGGCAGCAATATTTTGCTTCTCCGCGGTCCTATCGAAGGAACAGACATCACGCTTGAAGTCACCGTTGCCGACAGGAAATTGCGGCAGGCGATGATCGATTTTTCGTGGCATTTTGTTGTAATCTCTCTCACCATCGCAATTGTCGCAGCAACGACGATTTACTTGATTGTCCATGAACTGCTGGTGCGCCCATTGCAGAATATCTACACCAATATGCTCGATTTTGTGATAGAACCGCATAATCCCAGCAAAATTCTGGTGCCCGAACCCCGCAGGGATGAACTCGGTATGACGCAAAAACGTATTTCGGTTATCGAAAGCGAATTGCAAAAAAGTTATGCCCATCAGAAACACCTTGCCAATCTCGGGCTCGCGGTTTCCAAAATCAATCATGATATGAGGAATATTCTCGCTTCCGCGCAATTGATGTCGGATCACCTTGCCGACGCAAAAGACCCGATGGTGAAGAAAATTGCTCCGAAACTTATCCGCGCTATCGACCGCGCGGTCATTTATAGCCAGACCGTTATCACTTACGGGCGCACGCAGGAAGAAGCGCCAAAGCGTAAAAAACTTCTCCTTCATGACCTTGTGGCCGATCTCCTTGAATCGCTCACCCTTCCCGGTTCCGATCAGGTGGAATTTGTTAATGAAGTACCGGTTGATATGACAATCGACGCGGATGAAGAACAGCTCCACCGCGTTATCACCAATTTATGCCGCAATGCTGTTCAGGCAATGCTGGAACGGGAAGACAGTGCGAAACTTCAAAACAAGCTCACCATCAGCGGACACCGTATTGACAATGTAGCAGTTATCGATGTTGTAGATACCGGCCCCGGTCTGCCGGCAAAGGCCAAGGAACACCTGTTTTCACCATTTCAGGGTTCAACCAGCCGCAACGGTTCGGGCTTGGGATTGACCATATGTGAAGAGCTCGTCAACGCCCATGGCGGCAAAATTACATTGATTGACGAAGAGCGCGGCGGCGCGCATTTTGAAATCCGCATTCCCGATCTTCCCTCGCATGGCGAAGATCGACAAAAGAATGAAATAACCGCCTGATCAAGCTGTCGGATAAGAGTGACGCTTAACGCACGAGTTCTTTCAATTATTCACGCGTATTCACGAGACGTTTTCCTGAAAAGGTTATTTACCAAAACGAATTCCAATTAACGAACATCAATTGATGCCATAAAGCCAAACAAGCTGGCAAAATTGCGCGTGTAAAAAATTTTCAGCTGACCTTTTATGCTGCCTTTCAACAGGCATCTCGGCAGGCTGTTTCAACCGATATCTTCCGTAGACATTCAGGCAATGCATCCCCACCGTTTTGAGCGGAGTTTCCGCCTTTCAAGCTTTTCCGAGCGTCTTTTTTGAAAATGCACGGTTTTCGAGTAAATACCGGTTTTTTTAAAAAAAATTCGGCTTTATAAAATTTTCTAAAAATGCGGTTTTGTTATTAAAGCAGTTTTTTTTAAAACCTCTTGCTTCTCCTCAACCGTTGTTTTTTTAGCTCCCTTCATTTTGAACATAAAAATTTCCGACAGAGATTTTCCGGTTTCAAAGCGCTTAGCCGCAAAATTCGCGTCACAAATGAACAAAAAAATAAAATCTTCTCTTGCATTTCTTTCGCGAACCAATTAGGAAACCGCTAGTCAGTTGATTGAAGATATTCATTTCCGGATGTCGTTGATGGAACTGGCTGGAAACATCATTTTGGTGGTTTTCAAAAGTGCACCCGTAGCTCAGCTGGATAGAGCACCAGACTACGAATCTGGGGGTCAGGAGTTCGAATCTCTTCGGGTGCGCCATTTAAATTTTGGCATTTCACTATAGCTTCCAAACACCAAACTTTTCCATTTTTTAAAAATAAACACCAATCCGTACTATTTTTTAAAAATATGCGAGGGGAATTGCTTTTGATTGATAATGCTTTCAATCAATCATGATTTGAAACTATCCTCCATATTTCCTTCGAAAGGCTGGCCATCTGAAATTCTGTGGTCTTTCTGTTTTAAGGTAGAAAAACAGCATTTTGTTTATTGTATTTAAAACCGAACGAGACTGATCAATCGCACTCATCATGAGTGCCTTTAAGTGGATGTTCCCCCTTCCTTTTTATGACGGCTCATGGTCGAAATGGAAGAACCGACTGACATCGCGCTATGACTTTCGCTTTGCGCGATCTTGAGTGCTTCCGTGCAGTCCATCGACGTAAATTTCGAGCCTTTGTCGGTGTTGAATATGTCGGGTTTACCATAACGTAAGAGCCTCTTCGACTGCATCTATTGAGAAAGCATTTTCCATTGTGATTGATAGTCTTGATGATAAAACCCTTCGGCTAAACCAGTCCACAAAACCACGCGGATAAACAAAACCACGCGCCATCGGAATATAGCTCATGTCTATCGCCCAGACCCGATTAGCGCGTGTTACTGCCAGATGCCACAGCAGCTAGGGATAAACTTGGTGACCGGTTGCCGGCTTCAAGGTAATAGCCCGCCGGTATATTGTTTCTATACTCTTTTTCTTCATAAGCTTGGCAACATGCAGTCACGTGACTTCATCGCGCTAAAGTGTCACCACCATGAATGTATCTCGTCTTTAAAGGGTTAAGTCTTTGCCCAAGTACAACTTTATTTTGACAACGCCTCTAAAGGCCATGAAAATAAGTCAGAATCATGGGTGATATGTCACATGACACCCTAGTCGTTCACAAAGCTTTTCGCTTTTTTTTACCATAGCCGGTTTTTCTTGAGACGACGTCGCAGTGGTTTGTTGACAAGCGGTGAGGAAGAGACCCGAAACGATGAAAACAAATATAGTTATTGCACGTTTTTTCATTTTAACAACAGCCCTAATAAAGACAATTTTTCTACATGCTGAATAAATTAAAAACCAACCAATAACAACTGTTTTACTTTAGCGCGTCTTTAAAACCAAAAGCGCAATTAGCTCCTCTCGAATAAGTATCCAGCCTTGTAATTTTGCCGTGCTCGTCATAAAACGCGCGGGCTTCACAATAAGCTAACTCATATCCTGTAGGTGTACTTTTTTGAAAAGATCGTTCCCAGTATACATATTTTTCTCCCTTTTTATTTTGTGCAACATGGAATGGACCTAACCGTTTGATGATATTTTCGATAGGTTGCCCACGCCATTTATCTTGAATTTCCTGACTAAAGTTGAGAGAAAGCCAACAGCCACTCAGCATAAGGACGACACATAAAAGAGATAAAAATTTTCTCATTGAATCTTCACCTTGGATTATTTTTTGATAATATCATTTTCATGCATGAACGACACTTGTAAGAACTTTCGCTTTTTATCTCATTGCCCTTATCGGCATCAGTAATGCGCAAAGCCTCACTTTTAAGGCTCGAACAAACGCATTGCGCACTCGACAAATACCATAACCGTGGACAGAATATTGAATTCTAATTGTTATTTCTTTTCAATTGGCGTCATAAGCCTCAAAATAGTAATTAACGCTCAATGCCAAACAACCGCCAACCTTTATCCCTAACTGAATGGTCAGCGGTTGTTTTGTTTTTCATTTCAATTTCCTCAAAAAATATACGAATTGTAAAATACAATTTATACTTTTTTAATAAGCGCCTCTCGCCTCACAAATGGGAACTTTTGGATTATGAAAGTTTCTACAAGACTTTATCGCTCTGGTTCCATCCTTAGGCAAATATCCTTGATCTTCCATACAAAACAATTTTTGAAAGACGATATTCTCTCTAACATGTATGTCAAGTTTTGGATCATCTCGATAACGTTCGTCACATTTGTCATATGCTTCAGATATTTCTTTTGGTGTTGCGCCTGGCTTTTGATACCATTGACTAGCAGAAGGTGGGCCGTGATCTACATAACCATCCTCAAACACACCACAACCACTAAAAACACTTAATGAAGACAAGCATAGTAATGTAATAATTTTATTCTTCATATTTGTTTCCACATTTTAAAACTAGCGTCCTTGAGCTTTGATAATTTTAGATTTTGCAGGACCATAAGTACCCTCACAACCAGACTTCCCAAGACCATAACAACTATGAACAGAGAAGCCTTTGCCATCAAGACCAAATATACCGCCAATTGCTTTTAATTGGTTATAACCTTCGGGTGCGTTATACATTGTTGCAGGATTGTCACCAATGACCCCTCCGACAAAATCATACTTATGACGTTGCAGCTCAACACTATATTTGTTTCCATTACTTAATTTATTTAATAGATCTGCTGTTTTTTGTGCATTGGCAGCAGGTCCATAATAATGAACATCAGTATTGGATAAGACTCCTGTCTCTCCACGTTTATCAAGTGCTGCTTTTTCCATAGCATCCTTGAGGTGCTCTTCCACCTTTTCCTGCACTTTATCTATAATGAACGGTCTGATCGTCACATTCTCTCTAAAACCGTTACCGACTTTGAAGGCGGCAATGCGCTCACTCGGCTAACTGCCATTTCCACATCAGCCGCGAAGGTTGCATTGATATTTTCTCTATTTTCAAGCTTGCAATGTTTTTGAGACCAAGTCTGACTATTGGTGTTAATTCAAGAAAACTCCCACTTCTTTGCGATTAACCAAGCACACTGGCATGCATTTTCCATGAATGAGAGAAGATCTCGTTCATCAGCTATCGAGACCCGAAAAATGGATAAAGGTTGCGGAACAAACATCAACAAAAGATAAACAAATGATTGTGGAGAAATATGATCGTCTTGATACCGAGCCGCGACGTTTTTTGCGACTTCATAAATTTCATAGAAAGAATGAAAGACAAGCTTTTATAGACCTTTTGCTCAAGCACTGGTCATTTCTTTCCTAAAATAGACCTCGATGCTATCCCTATCCGGACAAGCACTTAAAGTGCTTGAAGAAGAAATGACCTGCACCTCATCTCTAAGCCGTGAATAACTTGCGCCTTCTTTCAATCAATTGTTCAATATTGAACGTAATGCGCCTCACTGCCGCATAGAAATGGCAAGTCTGTTCATTCCATTCATGAGCGATATTGCAAATGTAAGGTCTGATATTTCTTTGTCATTAAAGACCTTTCTTAATGCCTCGTATGACTCGTCATCGGCGTGGCTTGTCGATATGAGTGTTAACTGCTCGGCCCAGTTCAGTGCTGCTCGTTCTTTTTCGGAATATTGGTCACTCACACGCCATCCCGCCACTTCCGCTATGCGGCGTTGAGTTTCACCCGCTTTTAGCAAGGAATTTGTATGGAGATTGAGGCAATATGCGCATCCATTGATTTGAGAAACTCTGAGATAGACCAATTCAATCAATTTTTGTCCGACTGCGCTTTTCTCGAGGGCGACTTTCACTGCTCTAAAACCACTCATGAGCTCTGGCGATAGTTCAAAGTATTTCAATCTAAGATTTTTCATGTTCTCTTCTCCTTATTATCATTATTGTCTGAAAAATATATTAATAACGCAGTTGAAAAACAAACTATAACATTAAAATTAATCATCATTTTTATACTTTGAAAAAGAGACATACTTATAATAAATAATATTAATAAAAATATATTTGCAATGTTAATGAGTTTGTTCTTTACGTTAATAATATACGCTAAAGCTATTAATGCTTCTAAAACTGTGACCACCCAGCCAATAACAGGAATCATGTTTTCCGTTGCCCAAGGACACAGAGTCGAGACATGTTTAAAAAATTGGGTCATCGAGCCCCATGAAACACCTGTTTCACCAAGATGACCCCAAAAACCAAAACGGTCGAATACAGCCGAAAGATAGCTGATAGCCAAACCGACTTTAGCAAAATATATGCCCCGCCTTTGCGGAAACGATTTGCCAAAGTCAAACATGCTTCACCATTATAAAATTCCAGAAACGAAACAATGTCGCAAAGGCGCTTACTGCGATAGGGACATATTCCGATAATTTGATAGTGACATGTGCATTTCGGTTTCAAACACAAAGAATGCATTTCTATGGGGCGTTCTTCAAAACAAACGTAAAATGTGTTTCTTATGGTTTCTGGTTTGGAGCGCTGTCATGGAAATTGTAAATCCACATGCCGCCGATCCGGATATTTATCGACACTTGGCATCGCAAAATAACATAGAGAGAAGTGGCACCGGCTGGTTGAACAATTTGGCATATTCTTAGCGGTATTCGTGACGCGTTTATGCCGCCACCCTTATCTGTGGTCGTATCGACGTAAAACTTGTTCAGGGCTTGTGGTCAAGAAATGAAGGTGGGCATCGGCTTTTATAAAAATTCAACCATTGGATAAAACCGGCATGACCTAAAGCCACGGCTTTGCCCGCATGAAGATGAACCTCCTTATATTTGACAAAACACTAAAGAATTGACGGATCGTCAAAGTCACTCGAAAAAGATATTGTTCCGCTGTTTTTTCCAGCCTATCAAATAGTGACAACGGCCTCTAAAAGAATGCCTGTTCCTCCAAGCGATGCCGATAAACAGGATTGTGATGAGCCGTGGGTCTCCTTGTCATGATTATCTTTTATTCAAGGCATAAAAACCAAAGTCACGCAGAAAATTCACTCTCATGAATGCCTCAAGTTTTTTCGCTCTTCTGTCGTCGGTCTGACTATCCTATGTCAATAACTATTGATTTCTTTCATCAATTGTTATGAATGATGATTTCTGACGGTTAGGAAACGAATGTCAAACGAGCTTATAAACATAGACGCGATCGGCACAAGCTATTCGCCTAAATCGTCTCGTACAGGAATTGGTGATAGCCTCTACCAACAGATCATTGCATTAATCGACAGTGGTACTTTTCAAATAGGAAAGCGCGTTCCCTCGATCAGGGCGCTTTCGCTTGAAATGGGGGTGGGGAAAAATACCGTCGAAAGCGTATATAGCCGTCTTATTGGAGATGGTTATCTCGTTTCCAAGGGGCCTTCCGGCACATATGTTGCAAACCGGTCCCTCCCCCCTGAAAGCGTACACACGAAGACCGCGACCAATTCGGCAAAACATCAGTCCATTTATGCCGAAGGAACGACGTTCAAAAAGCTCCAGATCGGTTTACCTGCCATTGATTTATTTCCCGCAAAATATTGGAGTAGTCTTTCAAAGCGAAAGATTGCTGAAACGCATAATTCACTGTTTTATCCCCATTCGACAGGGCTTAAAAAGTTAAAAGAAAGCATCACACGTTACGTTGGGCTGTCCCGTGGAATCGTTTGCGAACCCGATCAGGTCTTCATCAGTAGCGGCTTTCGCGGCGCCTTAAATTTGCTCATGCAAGCTCTTGGTGAACCGGAAGACACAGTCTTTTTGGAAGACCCGTGTTTCCCACCTACTTTGGATATTGTTAAAAGCTCGGGTGCATATATTGTACCCGTTCCTGTCGATCATAACGGAATGCAGATTTCTGATGCTTTGAAAAACCATCCCGACGTTAAATTTATTATCGTAACAACCAATCATCAAAGCCCTCTGGGCTACGTTCTGGGAGACGATAATCGAAATACATTATTAGATTGGTCGGAGAAAAATGGTACATTTATAATAGAAGATGATTATGATAGCGAATTCCGATATGATAATAAGCCGCTACCGGCTCTCACCAGTCTCAATCATCATAGAAACGCCAATATGATCTATATTGGTAGTTTCAGTAAATTAATTAATCCAGACCTAAGACTTGGCTATTTTATTGTTCCAAAAAATATGGTTCCGAAAATAACCGATTTTTATCAAAGATGGATAGATGGATTTCCAATATTAACCCAATCTGTATTATCCGAATTTATGGATTCTGGTAATTTTGCCAAACATTTGAACAAAATGAGGCTTAATTATAAAAAACGACAAATATTTTTACAAAATGCATTGAATAGATATGTTTCCGATATATTCCATGTAAAAAATTTCAATCACGGACTTAATACATTATTGCTGTTCAAAAATCGTGTTGAGTGTGACGATCTGGAATTAATGAAAATTGCACAAAAAGAAAATTTTGGAATTGGTTGCATTTCAAACCGGCAAATAGAACGAAAAGATTTGAGCGGATTAATATTATCCTTTTCTAATTTGAAAACCCAAGAAGAGGCATATAAAATAATCTCGGATTTTAATCAGGTCATCAGACCATATGTTTCTTCCAAATAACGTATTTCTATAATTCAAATTAGAAAAAAATATCAAATTCACGGTTTAATTCCATAGCATCCCCCCTAAATGAAATGGCTTTGGAAAGTAAATGATGAATCATTTATGACATGAATTTACACTTATATTTTTATATTCTTCATCTGGTTCGAGATTGCAAGAGAAAATTGTGCCCTGTTGGATGATTGTGCGGGTTAAAAAAGCAATGGAGAACCAATGGTAGCTCTTGGCAGCTACCCAACGGCGGCTACTGGTGATCAGTCAGTGTATTGCTGATCGAAAATCTAAGCACAAGCTCGTCTGTAGCCGGATTGGATTAATCATTTTTAATTTATTCGCTGTAACTCTTATACCACTCCTCGAAGCTGCCATAACTACCGTAATTATATAGAACCTCGTCAAACTCATCAGATAAAATATAGAATTTATGAATTGATCTCAGACTATTTATGATAGTTGCTTTATCAATAGTCGTCGGTATATCGCTTTTCATATTCCTTGCAAAATCCAAGGCAGAAGCTGCTGTAGCATATATCAAGGACCATTCGATTACACGATAACACATCATTTGATAATTATATTTCATTACTGATTTTTTGCATTCACTTGTTTTACTCTCTACGCAACCATTTCTAGATAATTTAACCCACAATCTTTCATCAACGTGTTGTTCTCGCGCCATAACAACCTGAAAACTCTGTATAATGTCAGTTAAACGCTTTGAAACAGTACCACTGCTTAACTCGATCGCTTTAGCTATTATCTCAACATTCGATTCAGGAATATCCGAAAAGCCTAACTGTTTTCCGTCTATGATCACAGGAGGCTTAGTTTTACTGATGAAGTGTAGATTAATGTTGCGCTTTGCAATATCCATCAGTTCGACCAAACATCTTAATAGG
Source organism: uncultured Bartonella sp. (assembly GCA_946481695.1). The sequence continues at coordinate 12,648 of CAMLON010000015.1, forward strand.
CGTGGTTTTACTGCCCTTAAAGCATTATCCCGTGCTTCCTCTGCTAGCCTAGCCTCCCGGTCAACCTGTTCTTTAGCCAATTTTTCATTTGAGCGTATTTGCTTCATAACGGATCGCCAAGCCACCACAGCAGCAACCAACGTCATTAATCCGCCTATAATGTTACCGGCAAAGCCACTCATCCAATCGTCTGGAAGCAATCGCAAAATCCATGCCAATGGTATAACTAATATTATTCCAACGGCACAACCAATGAGTAAGTATACTGACTTCACGAATTTACGCATTTAAAGGCACACACTTTATTTCAAGGATATTTTCGTAGCCTCTTTACTTAATAAGATTCCAAAGTTTTAATAAAGACTGTGCATGGTTTTTTAAAAAGTTTCCACTCTTTAACTGTGGGCTCCTGAACTTGGAAATAGAACCACCTGTCAACGGATTCTTCGAGTTTTTCAGTCCCCATAAAGAGGTTGACCAAAAACGAACTGAGTAATGACCATCGCAAGCAAGAATGTAAATAAACGCTGCTCCGTTATGCGTTTTTCTCACAATTTTTATGCAGCTAATATGTCGCCTGTTATCCCGACAACGTTGGTGCCCTTTAAACTGCCTGTTATCGTGGGTAAAAAGCTAATCATTGGCGAACAGTGTTTTATCAACACTATTGACGGAAGCGAGGTAATTGCATTCGTCTTCCAATCGTTAATAAAACCAACGGGCAAGTTCATTCATGATTTTCATTCATCGTTCAAATGAACAATAATACCTTTTTCGTTTTTGAAAGCTCGATTATACTTGCACTCAACAAAAATAGGAAAGGCGCTAGAATGGACATAACACGTCGACAATTTGCTATCGCCTGTGGTGCAGCTTTCATGGTTAGCCCGACAATTTCGGCAAGAACACAAGCCACAGCTATGAAAAACCCTTTAATCCGTCTTAAAACCGGCCGGATGATCCCGACTCTTGGCATGGGAACATGGACACTTTCAGCAGGCCAAAGACCTCTTAAACAAGAAGAGGAAGCGCTTGCAACCGGTCTTGATCTTGGCTTGAACCTCATTGACACTGCCGAACTTTATAGCTCCGGTAAAGCTGAAGAAATGGTTGGCCGTGTGATCAAAAAGGCCGGAACAAAGCCTTACGTGGTTTCCAAAGTCATGCCTTCGCACGCAACAAAAGCCGAAGACATTCGCAATGCCTGCAAAAACAGCCTTCAGCGCTTGGGATTAAAGCAGATGGATCTTTATCTTTTGCATTGGCGTGGCGGAATTTCAAACCTCAAAACTGTGGTTGATACGTTTGAAGAATTAAAAAGCGAAGGTGCCATTGTCGATTGGGGCGTTTCCAATTTTTCGATTGCCGACATGAATGATCTTTTCAGCCTCGAAAAAGGCGACCAATGCGCAACCAATCAGGTGGAATATTCACTTGTCGACCGCTCTATCGAAGGTGGCCTTCTCGATTGGTCAAAAAATAACGCTATGCCGATTATGGCCTATTCACCGCTTGGTTCGGGTAAAACCCCGCTTTTGCAAAATGCGGTGTTAAAAGACATTGCGCAAAAACATCATATGACTGCTGCTGCAATCGCAATCGGCTGGACAATCAGAAACAATTTTACCATTTCCATTCCCCAATCAGGTTCGCCCGCACATTGTCGTGAAAACAGCGCCGCACTTTCTCTTCATCTTGATGAAGACGATCTTGCCCGACTTGATAAGGCTTTCCCGATTTGAGCAAGAAATGTTTCCCGTGCTGGACGAGAAGGTTCAAGACAAAAAGGTTCAACATGTCTCTTGATCGTCGTTTTATATTGAAATCGGCTTTGGCTCTGTCTCTTGCCGAGATTTTTTCGCTGTCCAATGCTTTTTCACAAAATACCGAAAATTCGGCGGGGAAGACGTCAAATTCATCCAAAACAGAAACAGTCAACGATAGCCCCGCGACAAAAACGGAAGCCGATGTCAAAAATCTTAAAATCGGGGTCATTGGCGCCGGCTCGCTTGGCGGAACCGTTGCAACCCTCCTCGTCAAATCCGGCCATTCGGTGATGTTTTCTTCGCGCCATCCGGATGAGTTGCGACGCTTGACAAACCCGCTTGGAGACAAAGCTTCAGTTGGCACACCGCGCCAGGCGGCACAATTTGGTGATGTTATCCTTGTTGCAGTGCCGTTTTCAGCCTGGCCGCAGATCGGCAAAGATTTTGCCGCCGAAATGAAGGGAAAAATTGTTATTGATGCGACAAACCCGCCTTTGAGGGGAGGAGATTTAGAGCCTCTTTCAATCGAAGCAAAGAAAAATGGCATTGCCGAAACGGTAAAAAAATATGTGCCGGCTGTGCGCCTTGTGCGTGCTTTTTCGGCGGTTGACGCCACAGTCATTGAAGATTGTTTCAATAAAAGGATAAAAGCTGTGGGTATGCCGATCGCTAGTGACGATGAAAAAGCGTTGGACATTGCGGCTGAACTTGTACGCGAAACCGGTTGCGAACCTGTCATGACCGGTAAACTTGAAACAGCGCATATTTTTGCTCCCGGCGAGCCGGGTTTTCGTGCCCACCTTCCGGCAGATAAATTGCGAAAACGCCTTGGCCAATAATGACAAATAAGCTGCAACATATATTTGAACGTCTGTTCGCGCTAAAAGCGCATGAAACAGTTGCTTTTTTGGGCGGCTTTTTCACGCTTTTTCTCGTCTTTTGCAGCTATTTCATGTTGCGGCCGGTGCGGGAAACATTCGGCATTGCCGGTGGTGTTGATCACCTCTCATGGCTTTTTACCGCCACTTTTTGCGCCATGTTTCTCGTTGTGCCCATTTTCGGCTTTATCAGCCAGAAAATTAAAAAGACCAATCTCTTTATCTATTCAACACTCTTTTGTAGCCTTGTGATACTCGGCTTTACGATAAGCCTTTATTATAATAGCGGCAATGTTTGGGTGGGGCGCGCATTCTTTGTCTGGGTGTCGGTTTATAACCTGTTTGTTATTTCCCTGACATGGAGCTTTTTGGCCGAGGTTTTTACCAAAGAACAGGCACAGCGCCTGTTTGGCCCCCTATCGGCAGGGGCAAGCCTTGGCGGCATAACCGGCCCGCTGATAAGCGCATTTCTGGTTGAAAAAGTGGGCTATGCGGGGCTTCTTTTAATTTCGACAGCGCTATTTTTATCAACGCTTTTTCTCTGGCTTTTTCTCGTGCACTGGCGAAATGATTTCGGCCGCGGCAAAGACTTGAAACAAAACAAGCCTGGAATGACCGCGTCGGAAACAGAAAACGGTGAAACCTATTTCGGCATATGGATTGGCTTGAAACTCATTGTGCAATCGCCTTATCTCCGCCAAATTGCCGTTTATGCCATTTTCACTTCGGCCGGAACCACTTTTCTATATTACGCGCAGGCGCGCCTTGTTCAGGCTACCTTTAGCAATCCTGCTGAACAGACACAGTTTTTTTCCATTATGGATACAGTTGTGCAAACCTCGTCTATTCTTATCCAGATGTTCGTTACCGCCCGCATTGCAAAAAAATTCGGCGTGACATTCTTGCTTGTGAGCTTGCCAGTCATGATGGTGATCCTGTTCGGACTACTCGGCATATTCTATTGTTTTCCGATTTTGGCAATCGCGATGATATTGCGGCGTGTGGGAGAATATGCACTTGCCCGCCCTGCCCGTGAAATGCTTTTTTCGGCGGTTGATGAAAATTCGCGCTTCAGTGCCAAAAACGCTATTGATACTTTTGTTTATCGCGGGTCGGATGCATTCTGGGGCTGGGTCGATACGCTTATGAACAAAGTTGCCTACCCGCCGGTTATAATGCTGCTTGCACTTGTTTTATCCTGCCTCTGGGCAATTTCGGGAAAGAAAATCGGCAAGCGTTACGACGAACTTTAAAACCGATAATGCTAAAAAATATTCAACAAGATTGGAAAACTTCTCACAAACTTGTGCCTGAAAGTGCGGCGAGAATGATGTGCGCGTCTCATTATATCCGGTCATAATATCCGGCCTCATTTTAATATCCGGCCCCGTTTTTTAACTGCATATCGAGCCTCGTTTTTCAACTGCCGCGATAGGTCGAATAGCTCCACGGGCTGACAAGGAGCGGAACATGATAATGGGCGGTGTTATCGGCTATTGAAAAGCGGATGGTGATTTCATCAAGAAAAGGCGGATTATCAAGTTTTGCGCCTTGGCATGCAAAATAGGCTGCCGTGAAAAAATGCAATTCGTATTGCCCTTTTTCCATTGCCTTTTCATCAAGAAGCGGTTTTTCCGTTCGCCCGTCCTGATTGCTCTTTGTTTCAACAAGCAATTTTTTGACGACGGATTGCGTTTCTTCGCCCGCCAAATGCGTTTTTTCATCCATCTCATGAGGTTTGTTTATTGTCCTGTTATTTTCGTTTTCCGGAACATTTTTTTGGCAAAGCTTATAGAGCTGAATTTTGACGCCGGAAGCCGGTTTGCCGGATGCCGTATCAAGAATATGGGTTGTCAAACCGGTCATGTTTTATCCCTCGCTGTCGATGAGATCTTCAAGCCGCAAGCGCGCAATGCGGAAGATTTCCGTTAATGCTGTGGCTTTTTCTTCATCTTTATCATTGTTCAGCCGCTTTTTCATATTGGCGAGAATGGAATATTTGTCATGGGCTTTTCCACCATGCCCCCGCACCGCAATGATAAAGGGAAAGGAAAATTTTGCCCGATAGGCTTTATTCAATTTCTGAAATTGATCGAATTCATCTTCGCTTAAACGATCAAGCCCAGCCCCTTTTTGTTCTTTTTCCGATTGCGCCGTCAATTTTGATGAACGGGCAAGTTTACCCGCAAGATCGGGGTGAGCCAAAATCAACCTGTTTTTCAACTCTTCCGGAGCTTGTCTGACCGCTTCGACCATGGCTTCATAAAGCGCATCGAGGTTTTCAAACGGGCGTTTTCCTGCAACACTTTCCCCCACCCAAGGGGAATGCTCGAAAATGCCGCTTAAACGATCAATAAAAGCGGCGGCTCTAAGAGTGTTCAATTGTTCAATTTTCACGGGGCCTATTTCCCTCTATTTGTTTGCCTGTATTTTTGTGTCTTCTGATATTCCACTTATTAAAGTTCTTTAAAACGCAAGTTCGCTAAGCCTTTCCGTCATTTATCAAAATCCGGCAACCGGCTTATTTGCCAAGCCTGGTTTTTATAAAAATATTCTTCCAGATTGTTTTCGACACCACCGCGATCAACCACATAGAAATCGCTTGTCTTGAAAAGTGCAAGAAGCGGAAAATGCCAGACATTTTTATGATAATTAACGCCGACACCTGAAGGGCAATAAAAGGCTTGCGGGGCGGAAGGTTTGCCCCCTTCATCCTTTGCCACAACAACGAGAAACGGATTTTCGCCCGCTGGCAGAAATGCCTGCGAGCCATAAGGGTGGCGCTCCATCATATCAATCTGAATAGGAAAGTCGATCGGGAGAGATCGGAAGACATTGATGAGGACGCGCGGCTTTTTTCCCTCTGCTTCAACCTTTGCAAGATCATGGAAGCGGATTGCCCGCCCCTGATTGATCGGGATCATAACCGGATTTTTTTGGTAAGCCGAGCCTGTTTTATTTTCTTTGTCCATTTGGTCGGGCGAAATTGTTTCTTCCCTCACATCGATCACATCGCCAAAAGGAGAAAATTCGGCTTTTCCGATTTTTAAAACGGCAAGCTCGTGCAATTGTTTTTTATGATTTTCCTGCTCGACCATTGTTTCTTGTCCTCCGGTTTTTCTTTATTCTGTTTCAGGCTTATTTGGCCGGATGCACTTTTTGCCAATGGCGGGCAATATCTATGCGCCGTGCAATATAAACCGACTTTTTGGCTGCCACATAATCGAGAAATTTTTCAAGTGCCTTTGCCCGCCCCGGATGGCCAACCAAGCGACAATGCAAACCGATAGAAAGCATTTTCGGTGCGCCTTTTTCACCCTCTTCATAAAGAACATCGAAACTGTCTTTCAGATAGTTGAAAAATTGTTCGCCACTGTTGAAACCTTGTGCGGTTGCAAAGCGCATGTCATTGACATCCAATGTATAAGGGATCATCAGAAAAGGCTTTTCAATGCCTTCCACCCAATAGGGAAGTTCATCGGCATAAGTGTCTGACGAATAGATAAAGCCGCCCTCTTCCATGGTAAGCCGCAAAGTATTGATTGACGGTTTCCCCTGATAGATTCCGTATGGACGTTCACCCGTTAGTGCTTTCTGGATGCGAACCGCTTCGCGAATATGAAAACGCTCTTCCTCTTCGTCAACATCCTTATATTCAAGCCAACGAAACCCATGGGTGGCAATTTCCCAATCGGCTTCGACCATGGCTTTTGCAACAGCCGGATTGAGTTCCAAAGCCTTGGCTACGGCAAATACTGTAAGCTTCATATTTCTTTCGGTAAAAAGCCTGTAAAGCCGCCAGAAGCCGACACGTGCGCCATATTCATACAAGGATTCAATATTGAGGTTGCGCTGCCCTTCCCAAGGGACTGCACCGACAATTTCGGATAATAAATGCTCGGAGGCCTTGTCGCCATAAAGAATATTGCTTTCTCCGCCTTCTTCATAATTGATGACAAATTGTACCGCAATTTTTGCCCCGTCCGGCCATTCGGGGTCTGGCGGGTTCGGCCCATAACCATAAAATTCACGGGCGCGATAGTCTGTTAGTGATTGCATGGATTTTCTTCCCCAAACAACAAAATTGAAAACACTGTCCGGAAGTCGAATAGAATTTCCGCATCTGAACAGTTGCTGAAAATATGAAAAGCAAGAGCCATGCCACTTAACTTTCGGGGCATAATCGCGCCGATATTTCAGGAAAAACTTTTGTGCGCTTTTACCCTTTCCGGAATTGCTCTTTATGAGGAGTTTTGGCCTTTCCGGTGTTTCACCGGATTATCCGAGCCTCGCTTAATTGCGGCACAGCAGACCGCACTGATTGTTTCCGTTCTTTTATTTAACCTCGTACAAAATCAATACTATTGAACAAGCGATGAACTATCAAAAAAAGAAAAATCAAAATAAAAAACAAGCCAAATAAAAACCTATTTATACGTGCTGACCAGTGAGTTTTGCTTGAAATAACAGCAAATTATATTTGATTTTGCCTATTTTTTAATCTTGACAAGTTTCTGCCTTATATTTAGCCTTTAAAACACCGGCAAAAGCGTATTGCGGGTCGATCGGGTCGATCCGGACAGAAAGTGTCATCCTCGTTTTAAACCGGCAGACAAGGTTCTTTTAAAAGCCGGAGCTTGTTCCTTGGCCTGCCAATAATGGGGAATAGACATGCCAGAAAATAGCGAAATAAATCTTGCCAAGCTTGAGCGGCAGGCAAAATACGATCTTGAATGTTTGAACTATCCTGCCCGTCAATGGGTAAAACCGAAGACATATCACGGCAATCCGGTGAAGGATGTTGTGATTATTGGCGGCGGACAAAGCGGTTTGACATTGGCGCTACAATTGCGGCGGGAAAGCGTTACAAACATTGCCATTCTGGATAAAAATGAAGCCGGCTTTGAAGGGCCATGGCGCACTTACGCCCGCATGCATACATTGCGCACACCGAAATATGTGACGGGGCCCGATCTCGACATTGGCAGTTTGACTGTGCGTGCCTGGTGGGAAGCGCGTTTCGGGCATAAATCCTGGGAAGAGCTTTATAAAATCCCGACCAATCTTTGGGCAGAATATCTCGACTGGTTGAAAAAAGTTACCCATATAGAGGTGACAAACCGGACAATTGTCACCGATATCGAGCCGGTGCAAGATGATGTTTTTGCAGTTCATATCGAAAGAAACGGCAAACCCGATATGATCTATACGCGCCTTGTGGTTTTAGCGACCGGTATCGAGGGAAGCGGCCAATGGGTTGTGCCGGATATGTTCAAGGATGCTCTTGACAAGAAAGTTTATGCCCATACGGCCGAAGCAATCAATTTTGACAAGCTTGCCGGCAAGCGTGTTGCCGTTGTGGGTGGTGGCTCGTCTTCTTTCGACAATAGTGCCACAGCTTTGGAACACGGTGCAAAATCGGTAACGCATTTTGTCAGACGTTCCATTTTGCCGACAGTCAACCCTTACCGTTTTATGGAATATAGCGGGTTTTTGCGCCATTTTGCCGATCTTGATGACGACAAGAAATGGCAGTTCATGAAATATCTCTTTGATGTCAACCAGCCGCCAACACAGGATTCCTATTTACGGTGCACAAAATTCGACAATTACGAATTGAAACTTGCAAGCCCCATAAAAAGCTGCCGAATGGATGGTGAAAAGCTTGTTCTTGTCACACCGCACGAAAGTGATGAATTCGATTTTCTGATTGTCGGCACAGGCTTGATTATCGACCTTAAAACGCGGCCGGAAATTGCCCGTTTTGCTGATAAAATCGAAACCTGGGGCGACCATTTTACCCCACCGGCGGGTGAAGAACATGCGGTGATTGCAAGCTGTCCTTATCTTGGGAAAAACTTCCAGTTTCAGGAAAAGGTGAAAGGTGAAGCGCCTTATCTCAAACGCATTTTCACTTATACTTTTGCCGGCATGCCAAGCCTTGCCGCATCGGCCGGAATTTCGGCTTTGAAATTCGGTGTGCGCAGACTTGCCTATGGGGTGAGCAGTGAATTGTTCTGCGAAGATGTTGATTATCATTATGAACTTCTGAGATCATTTGACGAGAAGGAGCTCACCGCACCCCAACCGGTCGCCATGGGAAAAGCAGGTTAAAAGCCATTCGGGTGAACGGATAATTGGCAATTGCCAAAACCGGCTCGCTTGAAAAGCAACAGGAATTTTCATGTTCCCTTCAATCATTTAGAATCGCGCCCCTTGTGGCGCGATTTTTATTGTTTTCCTGTTTGATTTTTTAATCCCTGAATTCACTCTTCCCCCGCTTGAAAGTCGAAAGCAGTATCAAGAGAATTTAGATCAACCCGTGCGAATTTTAAGAACGCTTAATAAAAGCGCAGAGGTTGCACCGGAGCCGGTCAATAGTGTTTTTTCAAATCATTGATTTTATTTGATCTTTTTATTTTTTCATTTTCTCTTTTGTAAAATTGCATAAAATTTAATCAATAAATAAAAACGCCTATTTTTTAAGTTTTTTCTCTTGTTTTCAAAGGTTGTTCGTGCAAATCTTGGGGTGTCGGAAATAAAACCGGTTTTCTTTTTTGAAGAAGAAAAAAACATCTTCAAAGAAAGAGAATAAGGTTTTCCGGCAAATACAGGATGACACTATAGGTTAAAAAATACGCTTGGTTTCGTAAGTTGAATATCTATACGCCGCCTTTCTTGTGCTGATTATCCGGCTTTTTGAAAACGGATAATACCCGACAGCACAAATGGCATAACTCAAAATTGTTCATAATGCCCGTTCGGTTTTTCGGGTTTTTTCAAATAAACCGGAATGCTTTTTAAGCGGGAGAGGAAAAGTTCATGCAGGCCAAATGTCGAAACAATAACGACAGTGCTTTTTATTCCCTCCCTCGCACCGGCTTTTCACGGGACCTCACTTTTTGCCCCGAAGGCCAAAAGACAATTGCAGCGTCAAAAATACTGCGCCTCAAAAAGGCGGATATAAAAAGTTTTATTCGCAAGCAATTCAAACAAGCATTTTCGAGTTTTAAACACGCTTTCCAGACTTTTAAACAAGCTTTTCCGATTGCTAGTTTTTCATCGGTCAAATTTTCTTTTAAAAGTCTTTTTCCAAGTAGTCTTCTTTCGGCCAGTTTTCTTTCATCTAGTCTTATCTCGGCAAATCTGGCACTTCTTTTGTTTTCCCAAACGCTCAATGCCAAAGAGGTTCAAAAAGCCCCTGACAAAGTGCGTTTTCAACTCGACTGGTTACCCGGTGGCGATAAAACCGCCATTTATGTTTGTGTGAACAAAGGCTTTTGCAAATCCGAAGGGCTTGATGTTGCCATTGAACCCGGGCGTGGCGGCAATGACGCCATTACCCGCATTGCTGCCGGAGTGAGCGATGTGGGGGCAGCCGACATTACTGCGCTGATGGCCGCGCGTGCAACGGCAAATGTGAAGGTAAGCGCGGTTATGGCGATCTTCAACAAAACGCCACATGCGTTTTATGTCCTTTCCGACAGTCCCATCCACTCGATAGCCGACATAAAGGGAAAAGCCGTTGCCACATCGCCTTTTACCGCTTCCAATCTTTTCTTGCCGCCTTTCCTGAAAACGCAGAATTTATCCATGGATGATATTGCGCTTACACGCGTCGACTCCGGTGCTTTGGGGCCGATGTTGATAACCGGAAAGACCGATGTGATTATTGCGTGGCTCACCGACTACACGCGTTACGAAGAACAGGCCAGAATTGCGCACAAAGAAATCAGAGCCTTTCCGTGGGTGGAAAGTGGACTTGATCTTTATGGCAGTTCGCTGATTGCCTCAGACAAATTCATTTCCTTACGGCCCGATGTTCTGACCCGCTTTATCAAAGCCTATCGCCAATCAATCATATTCATGCATGAACATCCTGATGAAGCGGTCGATGCGGTGATGGAAAGTGTTCCCGAACTTGATCGGCAGAGTGTTAAAGGTTCGCTTCTCGATACATTGAAGCTCATTTACAATGACGAGACAGATCAATATGGCCTTGGCACTTTCCGTCGCGACAAGCTTCAACGCACATGGCAAAAGACTGCCGAAGCGTTAAACCTCGACCCGAATGCTGTGACCGCTGAAAGTGCCGTTAAAACCGGTTTTTCCGAAAATCTGGAGGGCTTCAAATGACAACAAGCCAATTGCAACCCATAGAAATGAAATCAAGCAATGCGATTTCTCCCCCCTCTATCCGTTTTGAAGGGCTAAGCCAGTTTTTCACGACATCGACAGGGCGAACACAAGCCCTTCACAATATTAGTTTCGATGTTCGCTATCACGAATTTCTTGCGGTATTGGGGCCTTCCGGTTGTGGCAAATCCACGCTTTTGCGGTTGATTGCCGGTCTTTTGAAACCGACACAGGGCAAGGTGGAAGTTTTCGGTATGCCGGTTACGGAGCCGCGCGAAGATGTCGGCATTGTTTTTCAACGCCCGACATTGCTGCCATGGCTCAATATTGTGGACAATATTACTTTTCCCATCAAACACAAATTCGGCAAGGTCAATTCCGCCGATATTGATAAGGCCCATGAACTTGTGCGCATGATCGGTCTTACCGGTTTTGAAAAACGTATGCCGGACGAATTGTCAGGCGGTATGCAGCAGCGTGTCGGCATTGCCCGTGCGCTCCATCTCGACCCTGATATTTTGTTGATGGATGAACCGTTTTCCGCCCTTGATGCATTAACCCGCGATGAAATGGGTTTTGAACTTTTAAGAATTTTTTCCGACCGGCCGAAAACCGTGATGTTCATTACCCATTCTGTCAATGAAGCTGCCATTCTTGCCGACCGTGTGCTGGTTCTCGCCGGTCGGCCGGGAACTGTTTTAACCGAACTCGACGTGCCGCTCGGACGGCCACGCAACGCCGAAACTGCAAACCAAAAGGTGGTCCATGACTTCGCTCACACCCTCAGAAACCTCCTCATCAAGCCAAAGCTCGCTTAAGAGGAAGAAGATAAAGCTGTTTCACCTCTCCTCGCTAATGTCGGCTTTACCGGCAGTGTTGCTTATTGTGGCTATTCTTGTGATCTGGCAATTGGCAGCGGTGTTTTTTGCCATTCCCTCTTTCATCCTGCCGCAGCCGGTTGAAATTTTCAAAGCTTTCCATGTGATTGATGGATCGCGTTGGGCTGTTCATATATTTGCAACCTTACGGGTGGCACTTCTCGGCTTTTTCGTATCCATTCTGATTGCTTTGCCGCTTGCTGTCTGTCTTATCCGCTCGCCGCTTTTATCGAAAACAGTTTATCCGTTATTGGTCATTATCCAGTCGACACCGGTTGTCGCCATTGCGCCGATTGTCATTGTCGCCTTCGGTTCGGGTGACTTTCCGCGCATTCTTATCACCTTTCTTATTTCGTTTTTTCCGCTGGTTATTGCCACTTCGACAGGGCTTCTTTCTACACCGCCCGAACTGATCGAGCTGTCAAAATCGCTCCGCGCACCGGTTCGCCGTGAAATATTGCAAATCCGCCTGCCCTATGCCGTGCCCTATATTTTCTCGGCCTTGAAAATTTCCATTACTTTATGCGTTATCGGTGCGGTTGTTGCCGAATTCGTTTCGGCCGACAAGGGCATAGGTTTCTTCCTCCAGCTTTCCACCTCGATTTATAAAATACCGCAAGCCTGGGCGGGGCTTTTTGTGTTGGCCGCCATTTCGCTTATCTTGTTCCAACTTGTTATTCTTACCCAGAAACTTCTCTTCCCGTGGAGTATCAAAAAGGGTTGAAAATAGAAAAGCTCCAAAACATAAAAAACGGACAAGGGGGGATTAAACATTTTGCAACACCGTTTGATGAAATATCTTGACGAGGTGGCGCGTTCCGGCTCGATACGGAGTGCCGCACAAAAACTTCATGTTGCCGCTTCTGCCATCCAGCGGCAAATAAAGCTCTTTGAAGAAGAAATCGGCACACCGGTTTTTTCCCGCAGCCATAAGGGGCTGGAACTCACCGCCACCGGCGAACTGGTGCTTGGCCATATCCGCGAAACAATGCGCAATGAAGAACGGATGTTGAGCGAGATTAAAGCTCTCAAAGGTGTTATCCGCCAGAATTTGACAATTGTATGCGAAGAAAATCTCGTTGCTACTCTTCTTTTTTCGGCAATTGTCGACTTCCAGCAAAACCATAAATCTACAAAAATCAACGTATTGACCGCGCAAAATGAAGATGTGCAAAATGTACTTCTTGATGGCAAAGCCGATCTTGCTTTGGCCTATGACATTGAAAAGCAGCCCCGTTTTGCCATTGATAGAGAGGTGAAATGCCCGCTTGGCCTTTTTCTGCGCAAAGGTCATAGTCTCGAAAAACGCTTGCAAGGAAAAACCAAAATCAATCTTGCCGAAATTATTGGCGAAGCTCTGGTGCTTCCCGAAAAAGGCACAAAATTGAAATCGCTCATCGAAACGCTTGGGCCCCCGCTTGTGACCGCCGTTCCAATTGTCGAAACATCATCCATTCCATTGATTGTTCAACTCGTTGCAACGGGAAACTATGTTTCCATTTTAAGCCGCACAGAATTGCCAGAAGGGTTCGATAATGAGTTTCTCTTCATTCCCGTCATTACCCATCCTGCCTATCGCATTTTGACATTGTTCCACCAGACAAACCGCGTACTCAAACCGGTTGAACAACAGTTTCAACATGTATTGATGGAACAAATGAAAGAACGTCTTAGCCGACGCAATCCAAACTTTTCCGGAGGAGAAGCAAAAGAGGCAGAGTAAATATTATGAAACCTGTCTGCGATCGCCTAAAAAAGGTTCAAAGATTGTCTGCCCAATTTTTAAAAACCTTGGCCGATAAGACAGGCAAAACAACGATAAATTGGAGCAAATTTTCCAAGCTGTTTTAAAAGCTTTTTGACGAGCCGGGCTTGCGACGAAAGAGACTTTTTAACAAGTGAGACTTTTTGAAAAAGCGCTCACAAAAGAGGAGACAACAATTCGATGAATGAGAAAGACTATTATTTTCCGCTTGGCGGATTACAACCACGTTCCGAACTTTTAAGCAGCAAAGCCACCTTCAAAGACGCCTATATGGTGATGCCCGCTTCTGTCATGACGGATATTGTCACCAGCCAATTGCCGTTTTTTACAAAATCCCGCTTTTGGGTTTTGGCGCGCCCGATGACCGGTTTTTCCGAAACATTTTCCCAATATATCGGCGAGATCGAACCTTCGGGCGGGGCAACACGTCCGGAAAATGACAAGCGTGCGGAAGCGGTTTTCTTTGTGACCGATGGTGCGCTCACCATTGTTTTTCAAGGCGAAAAACATGTTCTTCACAAAGGTGGTTTTGCCTATCTTCCAGCGGGGCAAGATTATCAATTATGGAATGAAGCAAAAACCACCGCGCGCTTTCACTGGATCCGCAAGGCTTATGAAAAAGTGGAAGGGCTTGATAAACCTGATGCAATCTTTTCTTCCGACCAGCAAATAACGCCTGCCGAAATGAAAGGCCATGAGGGTGTATGGTTGACAAGCCGTTTCATGGATATGAACGACATGCGCCATGACATGAATGTTGCCATTGTCACCTTTATGCCGGGTGCCCATATTCCTTTCATGGAAACCCACGTTATGGAACACGGGCTTTATGTCTTGCAAGGCAAAGGTGTTTATCGGCTGAATGATGATTGGGTGGAAGTCGAAAAAGGCGATTTTATGTGGTTGCGCGCATTTTGCCCGCAAGCCTGCTATGCCGGCGGCCCCGAACCATTCCGTTATCTCCTCTATAAAGATATAAACCGGCATGCAAAACTTTGGTAAAGCGAAACTCTGGTGCAACTTTCGCTAATGCAAAACTTTGGCGGGCAAAACTTTAGTAAAGCGAAAATTTTCGAAGCCAAAACTCTACTCATGTTTTGAAATTGCGAGTTTTGAATAGAAAATAACCGTTAAAGCCATCCATGCTTTAAAAATGCGCATCGTCGTAAGGACCTTGCCGCATTTGTTCGTCAAGCTTTCGGCCTATTCTGCCGCCCGTCTTGCGGCAGGACTAAGCCCGCTCCATTCATGTTTTCTTCGCGTTTTCCTTAATGTTAAACGCACCTCTCCCGACACAGGGAAAACTTTGTTCGGGGGCGAGCAGAAAATAGACATGAAAATTCCCCCACAATCAAACTTTTGTCAGTTGCTGTTTTAAACGTCGATAGTGGCGTATAAGACTAATGATTGAAAACACATTCAGATAAGGCAATTTTTATGGCTGAAACACTCATCCAATGTTTTGACGGGCACAATGACATTCTCTCCAAAATCCGCGACGAGAAAAACCTTGACCCTTCGGCTTTCATCAATGGTTTTGAAAGTGCAGAACTTGACCTGCCAAAGGCTGAAAAAGGCGGCCTTATTGGCGGGCTTTGTGCGGTTTATCCGCCATCGATTGATCTTCAGCCCGATAAAAACGGTGTCTATCCCGAATTATTGTTAAAAGACGCTACAAAGCCCACCATGGAAATGGCAAAGCTTCTCCATGATATTGAAAAGCTGAAACCCGAACGTTTCAAAATTTGCAAAACCGCGCGTGATATTAAAGAAGCAATCAAGGCGCACCAATTTGCTGCGGTTTTTCATATTGAAGGTGCGGAAGCCATTGGCGAAAATCTGGAAGAGCTTGCCCGCCTTTATCAGGATGGATTGCGCAGCCTCGGCCCCGTCTGGAGCAGACCCAATATATTCGGTTTCGGAGTGCCGTTCAAATATGGCTCGACCGGCGACATCGGACCGGGCTTGACAGATACCGGCAAAAAACTTGTTCGCGAGTGTAACAAGCTCGGCATTATGGTTGATCTTTCGCATATGAATGAAAAAGGCTTCTGGGACATTGCAAAATTGAGCGACGCGCCGCTTGTTGCTTCCCATTCCAACGCCTATCACTTGAGCCATCAAAGCCGTAACCTCACAGACGAGCAATTGCGCGCTATCGGAAAAAGCAAGGGGTTGGTCGGCATTAATTTCGGTGTCAAATTCCTGCGCGAAGATGGCGAACGCAACCGCGACACACCGCTTAAAACCATTATCAACCACATGCGCTATATCGTTGATATCGTCGGTGTGGAACATGTCGGCCTCGGTTCGGATTTTGATGGCACAACAATTCCGAATGAATTGCATGATTGTTCACAATTGCCGAAACTCGTCGCCGAAATGGAAAAATCCGGTTTCAACCATGACGAGATCGAGAAAATCACCTCGAAAAACTGGATCTCGGTTCTGGAACGGACTTGGGGCGAATAAAGCGTTTTGAAAAGCCAATGCGTCCAGCCGGTTCGTCGCATTGGCAAAATATGTGTTCGCAATTCACGTTATAAAGAAAGACAAAAGACAACACTGGTACGTGAACCGGCGTTACCTGCATTGAAATACCACCGCGCATGAAAAGGCTACAGCTTTAACGGGAATACATTTTGTCTCACTAAAGTTCTGGCAAAGATAGTTTTTCCTTTAGCAATCTTGAGGCTCACAACACTCGCGCCGTTCAGGAAAAGAATTTTTCAGGTATGGCTTTCAAAGCCCATTGCGGCAAATCTTTCCGGATGAATTCGACATGCCCTTTTTCACTATGCAGCACAAGCGAGTAAGCGCGGCTTGTCGAATTATCAAACACAAGCGAAAGATCAGCGATTTCCATAAGCTTTGGCAAATTGGCCATGCTTCTTGGATAACGCCGCTTGATATCTTCCTTCGCAATATTATGACCGCCGCTTTTTACCCGCGAGCGCACCCTTAAAGCGGAAGTTTTGGCGCTATCCAACCCGATATAGACGAGATTGATCCTGAACCCCTGATTTTTAATATCCTGAATTTTTTTCAAAAAAACATTTCCGGTGGCCGTTGTCTCTACAGCAAAGGATTGTTGTGCTTTTAGGAGTGCCTCACGCTGTTTTACCGCTGCTATTCCCTGTTCAACCGGCGCACCCGGCAAAACAACCGGATTGACAATGGGCATTTTGAATTTCCGGCATGTTGTAAAGGTTGTTTTACCCGCACCGTTTACACCGGCGATAATCCATAATTCAGGCTGCATCTGTCAAAACCTTTATGACTTTTTCATCAAGCGCATCATCAACTGCAATGAACAGTTTTGTGCCATCCGGATTTTCGCGAATATATTGGCCCTCCTCCAACCCGTCTTCACGGTCATAAATGGCCGAATTGTGAGGAACGTGAACACTTCTCACATAATCCATGTAATCCTCTGACGAGGCTGACAAAATGTCATCCACCAACTGTTCATGCTCGTCCTTTGTCATGTGAATACCTTTGCATTCAGCTGTTTTCGGGAACCCTTACTATGCAAATTTTTCGGCAAACCGGCAAGTCAAACAACAAAACCGGTTAAACTTCCGTTTTTCGAGTAAAACGCCTGTCTCTTTCATTCGCTAAAGCGCACCAGCATTTTTTTCGTTCAAACACGATCTTCGCGCAATTTTTATTCTTCCCTTGTTGTTTCAAACAAGTGTCAGTCTTTTGCCCCTTCAATCAAGTTTTAGACAAATAATCAGTATATTTTAAACAGAATTGATGACGCGTTTCAGTCGAGCAATACACGCTTGAGTTTCTGCCATATTTTTTGAGATAATTTTGCTTTTCCCCTGCCAATCAGGCAGAATGGATAAATAGTTTTTCAAGCAGCTATTCATCCCACAATAAACGGCATTCATTTAAAGGCTGCAGAAATTGACATAGGCACGTGATGTCAATAGATGAAGGAAACGCCTTTAAAGGGCGCTTGAGGACATTTGTCATGGCCAATATATATCGTGAATTATTCAGAAAACCCGGCACTGTTGCCTTTTCGGTAACGGGGGTATTCGCACGTATTCCGATATCGATGATTTCAATCGGCATTATGACAATGTTTGCCATTGAAGGCTTGGACTATGCTACCGCTGGTCTCGTTTCGGCAAGTTATGTCCTTGCTAATGCCATTATTACGCCGCAAATATCAAAACTTGCCGATGAATATGGGCAAGCCCGTGTGGCGCGTCCGGCACTTTTTATTTCTTTTCTGTCGCTTTGCGGCTTGTTGATTGCCGCCCATTATAAAGCCCCGCTTTTCATCTTGATTATTGCGGCAATTCTCATCGGTTTTATGCCAAGTTTCGGTTCTTTCGTGCGCACACGTTGGTCGCAACTCTATCACGGTTCGCCGCTTTTGCGTTCGGCCTTTGCCTATGAATCGATTGTTGATGAATTGATCTTCATGGTCGGCCCCATTATTGCGATCGAGCTTACAAACCATCTGTTTCCGGCTGCCGGACCGCTTGCTGCCGGTCTTATCATGCTTATTGCCGGCCTAGTCTTTACCTTACAAAAATCGACCGAGCCGGTCGCCCATGGCAAGCGGCAAAAAGGCTCCACTTCGGTTATCCGGCTTTTTTCGATTGCGCTACTCACAGTTATTATGTTTTGCGTCGGCACCATTTTCGGCACTGCGGAAATTTCGGCCGTTGCCATCGGCAAATCGCTGCAACAGTCAAATTACACCGCTCTGCCACTTGTGCTTTATGCGGCAGGCTCTTTCATTGCCGGCATTGTTTATGGTGCACTGCCTGCCCGCATAACATTGTCAAAACAGCTTCTCGTTGCCACAGCCATTGCAGCGGTTACAACATTGCCACTCTTGCTTGTTACAAACTTATGGAATTTGAGCATTGTGCTTCTTATTGCAGGTGCCGCCTGTTCACCCACAATCATCATTGCGATGTCGCTAATCGACACTATTGTACCGCCCGAAAAACTCACCGAAGGCATGTCGTGGGGAATAACCGGAATGGCAATGGGGGTCGCTGCAGGAGCTGCCATTTCCGGAAAACTGATTGATGCTTTTAACCCTGAAAGCGGCTTTTATGTTTCCATTGTCGGCGGCTTTCTTGCGCTAATTTTAACGATTTTCGGGCAAAAATATCTCAAACCCAAAACACCAAAGCCAAAAACCATTCTAGAAAATTCCTGAACAGTGCACGCTTCCGGCCTTTCGCTGTTTCGTCACTCTCTTCAAAGTCCACCAGCTTTGGCAGATTTTGCCTTAAGCCGCTTATTCTTGGGCCTCCCTTCAAGCAGCTTTTTATCCCTTGCCACAAAAGAGCTTTTCTCCCTCTTTTTTGCTCTCTTTTGAAGCAAGCTTTTCCTGTTAAATTTGCTTGAAGAGCCAAGCGCGATCAAGCTGTTGCTGCTTCACACCTCATAGAAAGCTAAAGCACTTTTTGTCTTTTCCATGTGCCCGAAAGATAATAGCAAAGCGCCAGAATGAGTGAGGCAAAAGCACCGACGGTGAAGCTCCACCAGATGGCATCAGCCTTCATGGAACCATAAAACATGTAATAGAAGCCAAGCCGCACCGGATAGACGGCAATGAACAGGCAAATGAGCGGCACAAGAACCGCGCCGTTGGCACGAACTGTTGAAAAGAGCACCATTGCGAGGCCGAAAAACAGAAAGCTCCAGCTTGCAATCGCCTGAATGTGCTGTGCCATTGGCACGGCCGCGCTGTCATTGCCCAAAAACAGAATAATGACCGGACGGTCGAAAATGAGCAATAAGCCAAGCAGAATGGCTGTCATGACAAATGTTGCCGCGCAGCCGATCAATGTGGTTTTTGAAATTCTGTTCCAGCGACCGGCGCCAATATTTTGCGCAACCATTGCACTAACTGCCGCCCCAACAGCCATGGAAGGCATTTGCAGATAGGTCCATAATTGCTGCATGATGTTATAGGCGGCAATGGTGGTCACACCTTCCTGATTGACGAGGCCAATCATGACAAGTCCGGATGTGGCAATGATGACCATTTGCAGGCTCATCGGAAAGCCTTTCAGCACGATAAAGCGCATCAGGCTGAAATCCGGCCAGATGTAAGTAAGTTCCCGCCCTTTAAGCCGCAAAGGCAATTTCTTCACATAGATATAGATAATCATGGCAAAAAGCGCGAGATAGCCAGAAACAGATGTCGAGGCGGCAGCCCCCGCAATGCCCATTTCCGGGAAAATCCACAAGCCCAAGATAAGCACAGGGTTGAAAATAATATCGAGCACAACATTGACGCACATGAAAATGAGCGGCGTCATGGAATCTCCTGCCCCGCGAAGCCCCATCATCATCATGACCATCACAAGATCGGCCGGTGCAGCAAGGAAGATAACACGCAAATAATCTTCTGCCAGCGTAAAAGCATCAGCCGGTGTTTCAAGAAAGCGCAAAATTTCGGGCGAAAAAAACCAGCCCAAAACCGCAAGAACCACCGAGAGAAACAGACAAAAGCCGATAGATGCGCCGAATGCCTGCCGCGCACGGTGCAAATCTTTGCGCCCTATGGATTGACCAACCATAATGGTTGCCGCCATACCGAAACCGAAAACAAGGGCAAACAAAAGAAAGGTGATGATATTGGCATTGGCGGTTGCCGCAAGTGCACTTTCGCCCAAAAACCGACCCACCCAGATTGTGTTGATCGAACCGTTGAGCGATTGCAAAACATTGGAAAGCAATGTCGGAATGGCAAAGAGAAGCAACGTTCTGGTGATCGGCCCTTCAGTCAGATTAGTGAGAACAATTGTTTTTTTATGCGGCAAGTGGACGCTCCATCAGCGCTTTTTATTAATCACCCCGAAGCGGGCAAAACGTTATTTTTAAAGAATGATATAAAACATATAGGTGTCGTAAATGTTATGTGTAGCCCTTCCGGACGTTCCATGAACATTAACGATGAAGAATTTATTTTTCTCTCAAGGTCAAGAATGAAATGAAAAACCACGATAAAGTGAAGCCGGTTTTGTAATCCCCTCACTGTTCTTCACAGTTGAAACCGGTCAAGATAATGTCGGCCTAAATGATGGTATCGGGATTGTCGTGATTTTCAGTCATAAACAGTTTTCAGGTTCTATCGGTTTAGGCCATATCAGTTTTTCATGTATAAGGTTTGAGAGTCATAAAGGTTTTTCAGTCTATATAGGCACACTGGTTTTAAAGGTTCCATCGTTCAAAAGTCGGGTTCGGGTTATTTAATGCGCATTCTTCCTATGGTTCTGGCTGTCGCTTTGTTTATGGAACATGTGGATTCCAATGTGATTTCCACATCCCTTCCCGCCATTGCCGCCGATTTGAACACAAGCCCCATCGCGCTCAAACTCGCCATGACTTCCTATCTCGTGGCACTTTCGGTTTTCATTCCTATAAGCGGGTGGATCTCCGACCGTTTCACCGCACGCATTATCTTCCGTGTTGCCATCGTGGTTTTTCTTGCAGGCTCTGTTTGCTGCGCTTTTTCCTTTTCGCTCCATTCCTTTGTTTTGTCGCGCTTTTTGCAAGGCATAGGCGGGGCAATGATGACACCTGTCGGCAGGCTTCTTCTCGTTAAATCCACGCCGAAAAACCAGCTTGTCATTGCCTTTCAATGGTTTTCCATTCCCGCCCTTGTCGGCCCGCTTGTAGGCCCGCCGCTTGGCGGCTTCATCACCACCTTTTTTACCTGGCACTGGATTTTTCTCATCAACATCCCGATCGGTTTTATCGGCCTTCTTCTTTCATCAATCTATCTGCCAAAAAATGAAAAGAGATATATCCGCCCGCTTGATTGGACAGGCTTTTTCCTTTCGGCAATCAGCCTTTCCGGCTTCATTTTCGGCCTTTCGATTGTAAGCCTTCCCGCCTTGCCGCAAAGTGTCGGCATCAGTGTCACTATTTTGGGTGTAATTTTCGGCGCCATTTATATCAAACACGCAAAAAACCGCACAACTCCGCTTCTCGACCTTAAGCTGTTTTCCGATCCGGTTTTTGCACGCGCCATTATCGGCGGCAGCGTTTTCCGGCTTGGCATTGGCGCCGTGCCTTTCCTGCTTCCCATGATGCTGCAACTTGCCTTTGGCCTTTCGCCGATTGAATCCGGCCTTATGGTTCTTGCCGCGGCCATCGGCTCGCTCGGCATGAAGTTCGGGGCAAAAGAAGTTTATGCCCGTTTCGGCTTTCGCAAAGTGTTGATGGCGGGTTCCCTCGTCTCGGCAATGTTTACCGCTTCCAATGGCTTGTTTTACCCCACCACACCCTATTTGTTGATGATTATCGTGCTTTTGTTCGGCGGCTTTTTGCGCTCTCTTTTCTTCTCCGGTGTCAATGCGCTTGCCTTTTCCGATATTGCCAAAGAAGACATTAGTCAGGCAACGCCGATTGCCGCCGTTGCCCAACAGGCTTCAATGGCACTCGGCATTGCAATTGCCGGCGCGGTTCTGGAAATTGCAAGCTCCTTTCACGACAATATATTGAAACTTGGCGATTTTCATACGGGCTTTTTCGTCGTCGGCTTCATCTCGGCACTTGCTTTCTTCATCTTCCGCACATTGCCCCGTGATGCAGGCCATGCCTTGAACGAAAAAAGCAAACACTCCACCGCACAAAATTGATGAAACCAAAACATATTCTACAGCCGCTTGACCGCATTTTCTAATCTGTTACAACGGGATACGCCGACTACTTGTTTGTTATCTGGTTGCGGCTTGACTGCATTTTCTAATCTGTTACAACTGGTTGACCACCACATATTCCCCCTCTTTGGTTGCGGCTTGACCGCATTTTCTAATCTGTTACAACGCAGATCGAGGGAGCGTAAGTGCATCTTTTGTTGCGGCTTGACCGCATTTTCTAATCTGTTACAACTTTTTTAAAATACAAAATCACTTCGCGGGAGTTGCGGCTTGACCGCGTTTTCTACTCTGTTACAACGTCCGCTCATGATGGCAATGATCAACGGCTGTTGCGGCTTGACCGCATTTTCTAATCTATTACAACCGTCGCAGACATTTATCGCTGCAATCCACGGTTGCGGCTTGACTGCGTTTTCTAATCTGTTACAACAGCTGTTCGATTGTCTAGCGTGTTCATGTTGTTGCGGCTTGACCGCATTTTCTAATCTGTTACAACCGATGTCCACTTAACCCTTTGTTTTATAAGGTTTAAGTGGATATTTTTTTGTAAAAAAATGCCGTTTTTCATTAAAATAACACCGGCAATTTTCGATTTTTTTGACGTGTCTTCCAAGCTTTTCCGTAAAAATCCAACCATTTTCAAATGGGTTGCCAATTCAGAAAAGTGGTTAAATCTCTCACCGTTTGAAACACCTTCTGTAATTGGCATTTGGTAAGAACGAGCAACCTATAATCAGGCCTTATCGTCTCTGCTGTCCCGGAAGTCACTCACATGCCCCATGAAAACGGGAGGATTGACTTGATAGCATAATCAAGCTGGATACGAATGCGGGTGTCGCGTTCTACCTTGCCGGGCAGTGTCATTTTTCGACCTCTGGTTCAAAAAAACGTCACACCCAGAAAATATTTCAACTGAAAATTCTGTTCTACACAACATAAAAGAATGGAAAAAATGTCATAAAAAACATAAAATCTTTTGGAACCGCAAATTTTGTACTAAAACGAACCACATTGAAGGGAGTTTTTGTCATCTAGGTGGCAAAAATAGACGCCAAAGCGGAACGTTTACAGCGTTAGACAATGTGATCATTGTTTCTAAACTGATGTTCGATTTTCCGCATTCGACCTTAGAAAGGAAAGCCTGTTCAATGCCCGTAACTCGTTGGATGTCTTTTTGCGTCATACCAAGTACCTTACGTGCAGCGCGAAGATTTTTCCCGAAAATCGTTTTTTCGTCGTCCATTGTCCCATTCCTTTCTCTCCCGCTATATTCGCGATACACATGTTTTGCTTTTTTCCCATAAAAAAGCAATAAATATGTCATAATCAACATATTAACCGAATTAAACAAGAAAGGAATTAGGACAAGGGAAAGAAAAAACCTCGAAAGCGGCGAAACTTTGAGGGTCTTCACAAAAAACCAATAGTAAAAAGCTAAGGCGATCAAGTTAAAATCACTTTAGCGTCTATCTTGTTCTGTCGCAAGAAGTTTTTTGCGGAACGGGTTTTTTTGCGCTTTTTTTAGTCTGAAAAAGACAAATGTTCAACCATATAGCGATTGTTTCCCAAAAATGGAATGCGTCCGTGTTGTTGCGGCTTGACCGCATTTTCTAATCTGTTACAACTCGTTTTCCATTTTTTCATTCCTTTTGTGGGTTGCGGCTTGACCGCATTTTCTAATCTGTTACAACCGATGTCCACTTAACCCTTTGTTTTATAAGGTTTAAGTGGATATTTTTTTCAAAAAAAATGCTGTTTTTCATTAAAATAACACCGGTAATTTTCGATTTTTTTGACGTGTCATCCACGTTTTCCCTGAAAATCTAACAATATTTTCTCATAAGCAAACGATCAATTTGCTTGTCCCTTAAGGCAAAAAAATATCGAACTTTCGTCGTTCAGGCAAAGTATTTTTAATCCGCAAACGTAAGCATCATATCAATGCGTCATCGGAAATTTATTCGTCAATCACTGAACACGCAATTCCGGATGCCGACTTTTTAAAAATCAAAATGGCTATGTTTCCGCATTTGTTTATTATGGCAGTAAACATTGGCTAAGCGATCTGCAAAAGACACACTCGGAAGAAATATTTATAGCGACTTTACATCAAACGATGCCGGAAATTTTGAGAAAGCGGAAAAAGCAAAATTTGACGACACCGTTGGGTCGGAAACCCCCAACACCAAAAAGGTGGCGCTCCGGATGGCTCGGTGTCCAAGAAAAATATAATGGGATTGAAAAGCAAAATCAATAAACAGCATCATGAAGGAAGTAAAGATTGAGTATAACAAGATTTTGCTACCGTTCTGTTGCGGCTTGACCGCATTTTCTAATCTGTTACAACCAAATAGACCTTTTCCTGTACCGGTTGTTTCCACAGCAAATGATTTGTGTGATTGAAGTAAAAAATTTCGTTCGCTAATTGCGGCTCTCGCTTGGTCAAGTTAACTATATCATGGAGCGATTTTCGAAGGCGTTGTGTCAATGTTGTTTTACCGGCGCCGTTGACGCCGGCAATTATTAAAAAATTAGGCCGCGTCTGCATTATCTAATGCCCTCACTAATATTTCATTTCGGTTTTCGTCCATATCCACGACCCACTTGCGACCGTCTGGAGCTTCTTTTATAACGTGGCCGTTTTCATAATAATATATTGGCAAACCAAGAGAAAAATTCTCCTTCCTAATATCGTCGCCGTTGTCGTCAGCGTTGAGAGCTGCTATAATTTTTTCTAAATTTTCCATCATTTTCTCCTATATTAGACCCGCATTTTAGCATTTATTTTTTTATGTCTTTACATTTAAAAAAGGAAATGTTTGATTTAAGAACCAGAGTAAAGTAATAATTGCCGAAATTCGGGGGAAACAATGAAAAAGCTCATAGCATCTCTTTTGACAATCTCTCTGCTAACAACATATTCTGTTATAATTACCGGTTGCGGAAAATCCGAAAAACAAAAGCAAGAAGATGCTGCAAAAGCATTTTTATCAGTTCAACCACGCCACGATCCAAGCACGAGCTTCTAAAAATGTTACTATTTCGTTTGCTTGATCCATTATTCTTAATCTTGAACATGTTCGCGGTTTTCATGTGGGTATTATATTTGCTTAATCCGTTTTTCGCATTTGTTCCATTTCATGTTTATACAGCACCCGTTTCTCTTACTTTTTGGTTAGTTGTCTATGCTTTGGGAAAAAGATACTTACAGCGGCGGAAATTTTTAAAGTAAAACCAGTTGACATAATTAAGTTAATAACTGTGTGGGTTGCGGCTTGACCGCATTTTCTAATCTGTTACAACCAACCAAGCCGACGCCTTTACCGGAACGCGGTTGCGGCTTGACCGCATTTTCTAATCTGTTACAACGGGGCTCGGAGGGGATGAAACTACCATGCGGTTGCGGCTTGACCGCATTTTCTAATCTGTTACAACTGTAATCTTCTTTGGTTTTCTATCATTCTGTTGCGGCTTGACCGCATTTTCTAATCTGTTACAACAATAACGCCAATCGAACCAACAGTTGACGAGTTGCGGCTTGACCGCATTTTCTAATCTGTTACAACCAAGCTCGAAGTTATCGAGGGCGGCAAAAAAGTTGCGGCTTGACCGCATTTTCTAATCTGTTACAACTGGTGTGGCAACCATTCGCACAGAAAAAAGGTTGCGGCTTGACCGCATTTTCTAATCTGTTACAACGTCGAACCTTTCTCTATTCGTCATCTTCATGTTGCGGCTTGACCGCATTTTCTAATCTGTTACAACTAGAGTAAACGATGTAATACCCGCTAATGTGTTGCGGCTTGACCGCATTTTCTAATCTGTTACAACGTCGGCTGGCGATTATGTATCGCTTCAATAGTTGCGGCTTGACCGCATTTTCTAATCTGTTACAACCGGCGTCGGCCAGTCGATGACATACACAGAGTTGCGGCTTGACCGCATTTTCTAATCTGTTACAACATCGCCAATCGCGATCAATGCTATCAATCGTTGCGGCTTGACCGCATTTTCTAATCTGTTACAACCGGCGTCGGCCAGTCGATGACATACACAGAGTTGCGGCTTGACCGCATTTTCTAATCTGTTACAACCGATGTCCACTTAACCCTTTGTTTTATAAGGTTTAAGTGGATATTTTTTTTAAAAAAAATGCTGTTTTTCATTAAAATAACACCGGTAATTTTCGATTTTTTTGACGTGTCTTCCACGTTTTCTCTAAAAATCTAACAAGATTTTCACATAATCGCACGATCAATTTGGTGGCCCCATCCTTGAAAAAATATCGAACTTTCATCATTCAGGCAAAGCTGTTTTAATCCATAAACGTAAGCATCATATCAAAGCGACATCGGAAATTTATTCCTCAATCACTGAACACGAAATTTTGGAAAACGAATTTTAAAAAGTCAAAATGGCTATGTTTCCGCATTCAATTATTATGGCAGTAAACATTGGCTTGGCTAAGCGATCTGCAAAAGATACGCTTGCAAGAGCTACTTATAACGACTTTACTTCAAACGATGCCGGAAATTTTGAGAAAGCGGAAAAAGAAAAAATTGACGACACCGTTGGGTCGGAAACTCCCAACACCAAAAAGGTGGCGCTCCGGATGGCTCGGTGTCCAAGGAAAATATACTGGAATTGAAAAGTAAAATCAATAAACAGCATCATGAAGGAAGTAAAGATTGAGTATAACAAGATTTTGCTACCGTTCTGTTGCGGCTTGACCGCATTTTCTAATCTGTTACAACTGTTGGTGAAACATATAACTACGACAAGGTGTTGCGGCTTGACCGCATTTTCTAATCTGTTACAACGCGCATTAGCAAAAATGTCTGAAACGATAAGTTGCGGCTTGACCGCATTTTCTAATCTGTTACAACTGATGTCCACTTAACCCTTTGTTTTATAAGGTTTAAGTGGACATTTTTTTTAAAAAAAATGCTGTTTTCCATTAAAATAACACCGGTAATTTTCGATTTTTTTGACGTATCTTCCACGTTTTACCTAAAAATCTAACAATATTTTCACATAAGCACACGATCAATTTGCTTGTCCCTTAAGGCAAAAAAATATCGAACTTTCATCGTTTGGGCAAGGTAGAAGTGGGCTTACCAATACAGGATCAGCCGGCATGGTAGGGCTTTTTTTTACAAAGACCTCAAGCAATTTAGTGAACCGCTGTTTCGATTTTTTAAGAAAGCTTTCCGTTGTTAAAATGCTGGTGAATGCGCCGTGCTACCTAACAAGCAGCCCGCTTTGATAAAGCCGGCTTTAAGACAGCGTGATAAACCGGTTTGGCAGATCCGGTTTGCTTTTGTCAATTTTTAAGCGTGGCTAAAGCCGAACACGCCTGCCCCACTCGGCCAGTTTCACCAAATCGTCCCGATTGAAGCGGCCTCATCAGGCCTTTTTTACAAAAGGCCTGATTGTTCGACCAAGCTTTTAAGGCCTGCCAGTTCAAACGAGCTTTTCAGGCCTCTTTATTGAAGCGGGCTTGCTCAGGCGCATTTGCTCAACTGGCCGATCCATTTTTCACGTTCGAGGACATAATTGTCGGCGATAACCAGACCGGAAACCAGCGAGTTTTGTT
>CAMLON010000016.1 GCA_946481695.1 uncultured Bartonella sp.
CAAAACCTTGAAATGTTTTGCCCTTTTCTTTGGCAATAAGGTTCGAGCTTCTCAACGCATGGTAGGCAACTGTATAAAAATAGAGATTGGTAAAATCGAGTGCTTCCGGAGAGCCATAATAAATATGCTCCTTGGCAAGAAAACCATGCAAGTTCATTTGGCCGAGGCCGATAGCGTGCGCCTCGCGATTGCCCTTTTCAATGGATGGCACACAAACAATATCGCTCATTTCGGAAACCGCGGTTAAGGCCCGAACTGCTGTTTCAACCGTTTTGCCGAAATCGTCAGACTGGAATGCTTTGGCGATATTAAGCGAACCCAGATTGCACGAAATATCGTTACCGATGTGACGATAGCTCAAATCGGCATTCAAAGTGCTCGGCTCATTGACCTGAAGAATTTCGGAGCAAAGATTGCTCATATTGATGCGTCCGGCAATGGGGTTGGCGCGATTAACTGCGTCTTCAAACACAATATAGGGATAACCCGATTCAAACTGGATTTCGGCCAGAGTTTGGAAAAAATCGCGGGCATTGATTTTTTTCTTGGTTATGCGCGGGTCGTCAACGAATTTGCGATAGTATTCGCTCAAACATATGTCGGATAAAGCTTTACCAGTGACTCTCTCTACGTCATAAGGTGAAAAAAGGTACATATCCTCGTTATTGCGTGCAAGCTCGAAAGTAATATCGGGTATGACCACTCCAAGCGACAGCGTTTTGATGCGGATTTTTTCGTCGGCATTTTCCCGCTTGGTATCCAGAAAACGCATAATATCAGGGTGATGGGCGCTTAAATAAACTGCCCCCGCGCCCTGTCTTGCGCCCAATTGATTGGCGTAAGAAAAAGCATCTTCAAGAAGTTTCATAACCGGCACAATGCCGGACGACTGATTTTGTATTTTTTTGATCGGTGCGCCTTGTTCCCTGATATTTGTGAGGCACAAAGCAACACCACCTCCGCGCTTTGAAAGTTGCAAAGAAGAATTGATTGCGCGACCGATCGATTCCATATTGTCTTCAACACGCAGAAGAAAACACGAAACAAGCTCGCCCCGTTGTTTTTTACCGGCATTGAGAAATGTTGGCGTTGCCGGTTGAAAGCGGCCGGTCATCATTTCATCGACAAGTTTTTCACAAAATTTTTTGTCGCCTGTAGCAAGTGTCAACGCCACCATAACGACACGATCTTCGTAACGTTCGAGATATCTTTTCCCGTCGAAAGTCTTGAGCGTGTAGCTGGTATAATATTTGAAGGCGCCAAGAAATGTGGGAAAGCGGAATTTGAACGCATAAGCACGTTTGAAAACTTTTTTTATAAAAGCAAAGTCATAACAATCAAAAACGGCTTTCTCGTAATATCCTTCACGCAGGAGATAATCGATCTTTTCTTCAAGATCGTGAAAAAATACCGTATTCTGGTTGACATACTGCAAAAAATATTGCCGCACGGCTTCACGATCCTTATCGAACTGGATGAAGCCGTTATCGTCAAAAAGATTGAGCATCGCATTCAATGAATGATAATCTTGGGAATGATAATTTTTGTCACTATCTAAAGTGTCTGTTTTTTCTGGGCTATCTGTTTCCATAATTTTCCTAATCCTTGTCTGACAAGGTTCACGTCTTCTGTTGTCCCACGAAGCTCGAAACTATAAAGCCAGGGCACACGACACTTTTGAGAAATGACTTTTCCGGCAAGTGCATAAGCCCAGCCGAAATTACGATTGCCACCGGCAATAACACCTTCGAGAAATTGCCGGTTTTCACGGTCATTGAGAAAATTGATGACCGTTTTGGGCACTGCCCCGTCGCCTTTAGCACCGGCGTAAGTCGGTACCACCAGTACATAGGGTTCAAGCACTTTCGGAATCGCTGTTTTTTTGAAAAGTCTTAAGGACGGCTCACCGATTTGTTGCACAAAATAATCGGTATTGCCGGTCGCACTCGAATAATAGACAAGAAGTGCCATTATTCGAGTCCTTTGATTTTATCGGGTTGGAAACCGGCCCAATGATTGTTTCCGGCAACAACCACCGGCACAATTTTATATCCCAGACTTTCGATATAAGATAATGCTTCCGCATCTTTGGAAATATCCACAATATCGTAGGAAATATGTTTATTATCCAATGCTTTGTACGTTGCCTTGCATTGTACGCAAGATGGTTTGCTGTAAATTGTAATTGTCATGATTTTTTCCTGATTTTTGGTTGCAAAGTCCCGCCTACTTTCTTCCTTAAGAAAGCAGCATAAGAGACATGCTAAAAAGTTGCGTCGATAAAACGAACTTTATCCGGTCAAGAAGAATGATTGCGAATCTTGGACATAAAACTTCCTTCCCGAAGCAATGTGGGGGGGATATGGCAAAGCTGACATCCGTACAAAACACGTCCGGAAAGGCCATAACCAGAACACCCCGTCTGTTGACATTCAATTCAAGGCAGGTCTCCTGGCTCATGGCTTGAAGCGCCAAAACCACCTTCCCGGGTAACCCCAGTGGCATACGATTTTGACTTACCATTTACAGTTGCGGGGGCAGCTTCGGCTTTTTAATAAACTACCGAATTCCCTCTTAGCTCTTTCATCCGATTTCGAATCCCCGTTTTCGAATCAAAGAGAACCTCGAATACTATATCTAGTATCATCCATAAGATTTACGTCAATATGTTTTAAAACGCCAAGTCAGATTATGTACAATTTTGAGCGTGGCCCGAAAAAGTGATCAGGCAAATTTCACTTTTAAAATGTCACTTTTTGTTGACGGTTCAATTATATAAATTGAATTTAGATTTTTATGAAATTACATTATAGGCACCCGCCGTAATAGCGGAGAGTTAATCGGGGGGAGGTAGATATTCGGAGTATAAAATGACTACCTCAACAGCCACTAAGGCTGAACCTGGTGTGCAAAGCGGAACGACTTTATATAAGCGCATAAGCGTGGCAATGTTTTTTGCCGGCTTCGCAACTTTTTCTCTTCTTTATTGCGTTCAGCCGCTACTACCATCTTTCGCAAACCACTATCATATAACGCCAGCGAACAGTTCGTTGGCGCTTTCTATATCAACCGGCTTTCTCGCCTTTTCTATTCTTCTTTCAAGTGCCTTTTCCGAAGCGCTCGGCCGCCGCGGTTTGATGACCGCGTCGATGATAGGTGCTTCTGTTCTAAACATTGTCGCGGCCTTTGCATCGAGCTGGCATTGG
Source organism: uncultured Bartonella sp. (assembly GCA_946481695.1). The sequence continues at coordinate 3,207 of CAMLON010000016.1, forward strand.
CTTCTTGTCGCACGTGCCTTGGAAGGCATTCTCTTAGGGGGCGTGCCGGCCGTTGCCATGGCATACCTTGCCGAAGAAATAGCACCTCGAGGATTCGGAAAAATCATGGGGCTCTATGTCGGAGGTACGGCATTCGGCGGCATGATGGGCCGGGTTGGTATGGGCAGCCTCATCGAGTGGTTCAATTGGCAATGGGCTTTGGCAATTATCGGTATTATTGATCTGATTGCAGCCATTGCGTTTTATTTTCTGTTGCCACCGTCCAAGAACTTTGTTGCCGTACACGGCATCAATATTCATCACCACATAAGAGCGTGGATAGGCCATATCGGTTCGATACGGTTGCTTTATATCTATCTCTTCATCGCTCTTGTGTTCGGTGATTTCGTTGCGATTTTGAACTATACGGGCTTTCGCATGAGCGGAGCACCGTTCTTCCTTAGCCCGACGCAAATCGGCTTTATCTTCTTAAGCTATGTTTCGGGTATCATCGTTTCACCGATTGCCGGAAATTTGACCAACAAATATCACCGCAGCTCCCTATTGTTCGTTGCTGTTGCAATTCTGGCTTTAGGCTTAATTTTGACGCTGACCAACAGCCTGTTCTGGTTTATTGTCGGCATCGTGTGCGTAACAATCGGATTTTTCTCCGCTCATGCGGTGGCTAGCAGTTGGGTTGGCCGCATTGCCGTCGGAGCAAAAGGTCATGCGACAGCACTTTACCTTCTGTTCTACTACATGGGATCGAGCTTCATCGGTGCATTTGGCGGCTGGTTCTGGTTCCATGGCGGCTGGGACATGGTCATTGCTTTTACCGGCACGCTCGTCATCATTGCATTTATATTCTGCTACTTGTTACGGCGCCGTGAATTGGCCTAATTTTTCATTGCTATAGAGCAAATGAAATAAATGCTAAGAGCGTGAAGTTTTACGTTCAGCAAAACAACAAGGCGCGCAAAACACCATTCAGGTCTTTGCGCGTCTTTTTTAATTCAAAACCATTCTCTAAAAAAAGAGCAATCACGTCTTCTTCCTGACCTTTGCCAATTTCAACCGCAACCATTCCATGCGGTTTCAAAAACGGTCGGCTTCCTTCTGCGAGCTTCCGATAAAAATCAAGGCCATCTTGACCTCCCGCCAAGGCTCGTAACGGATCATATTCTTTCACTTCGATCGCAAGTGAAGTAATTTGATTTTCCGGAATATAAGGCGGGTTCGATATAATCATATCGAACTTTCCTGAGAGATTAAAAAACCAGTCGCTTTTTAATGAGCTGAACCGATCTGCTACTCCTGCACTTTGCGCGTTCAATAAGGCTGTTTTTAAGGCATCGTCGCTGATATCGACAGCCGTTGTCTTCAATTCATGAACATTTACCAGAAGAGCAATTGCGATGGCCCCAGTTCCGGTTCCCATATCGACAATTTCCGCTTCCCCGTATCGATCAGACATAAAGCGGACTTCCGGTAACACCAGGTCGACAAGCGCTTCTGTATCGTCTCTTGGTTCAAGAGTATCAGCAGACAGATGAAATTCTATTCCGTAAAATTCCCGTTTTCCGATAATCCGATAGACCGGCTTGCCATTCAGCCGGTCAAAAATCGCCTTATTGAGCTGTTGCAAGGCTTCATCGTTCACTTGAAGATCAGGATTGAGGATTTCGTCCTTGCGCGTTGTTGATGTAAAAAACTCGACCAATAAGCGTGCATCGATATCGGCATTTTCCAGTTTTCTGTCATGAAACAGTTTTCGCGTTTTTTTCAAAACACCAGAAAGACTAGCCATAATCAGCCGTTATTGCCGAGTTCTGCAAGCAAAGTTGCCTGATGATCGGCAATCAGTGCGTCAATCAGTTCGTCAAGTTCACCTTCCATGACTCTGTCAAGCTTATAGAGAGTAAGATTGATACGGTGGTCTGTCACACGACCTTGCGGAAAATTATAGGTTCTTATGCGCTCGGAGCGGTCACCGGAGCCGACCTGACTTTTGCGTGAAGCAGAGCGTTCACTGTCGGCTTTTTGTCGTTCCATATCATAAAGTCGTGCCCGTAAAATCTGCATTGCGCGTGCACGGTTCTGGTGTTGGGATTTTTCGGCTTGTACAACCATAATACCTGTCGGCAGATGGGTGATGCGCACAGCAGAATCTGTAGTGTTGACATGTTGACCACCCGCGCCGGAAGCACGCATTGTATCAATCCGGATATCCTCCGGCTTGATTTCGACATCAATTTCTTCCGCTTCAGGCAAAACCGCAACGGTTGCCGCCGACGTATGGATGCGCCCTCCCGCTTCTGTTTCCGGAACACGTTGGACACGGTGCACACCGGACTCGAATTTCAACCTCGAAAACACGCCCTTTCCTGTGACAGAAGCGATAATTTCCTTATAGCCTCCCACATCACCTTCACTTGCCGAAACTACTTCCACTTTCCAACCATGTAAACTCGCATAACGTTCATACATGCGAAAAAGATCACCTGCAAAAAGAGCAGCTTCCGACCCGCCGGTACCTGCACGTATTTCCAGAATTGCACTTTTTTCGTCGGCCGCATCTTTCGGCAACAGCTCGATTTGAACATCATGTTCCAGTTTTGCAATTTTGTCTTTCATGCCGGGAAGTTCTTCTTCGGCAAGACCACGCATTTCCGGATCAATTGAATGATCTTTCAACATGGCTTCAAGATCATTTGCTTCATGATGAGCTTTATTAAGTTCGCGTATCAGACCGACAACAGGTTGCAATTCGGAATATTCCGAGGCGAGTTTCACGTAGGTCTCGGCATCCGGATTATTCGCCATTTCACTTTCGATCATCTCGAAATGCTTTTCGAGTTGATTCATACGCTCTTGCGGTAATGCAACCATATTTTTCAAAGGCCTATATATTTATATGGATCAATCGTTCCGATCGCAGACAAAGACCGGTCAAACCTTTGATAATGCACTACAAGCTGCTTGCCAATGCCAAAACTACATTTGCTCGACCGGAATTTTAAAAGCAAATGCCTTTTTGACATTTTTCATTTAAAGATGAACAAGTATTTTAATGAGAAAACCCCTCATCTAGCGCTTGCGTTTTTTACCATAAAGTTCAAAGCGATGATGAATAATGTCATACCCCAATGAATGGGCAATTTCTTCTTGCAATTTTTCAATCAGATCGGAGCGGAATTCGATTACATCGCCGGTGTCGATATCAATGAGGTGGTCGTGATGTTCGCGATCCTTCTGTTCAAAACGGGATGGCCCGCCTTCAAACTCGTGCCGTTCGATTGCTCCGACTTCTTCCAAAGCCTTCATCGTACGATAGACTGTCGACAATGAAATTGTCGGATCTTTTTCACTCGCACGTTTGAAGAGCTCGAACGCGTTCGGGTGATCCAGATTATTATTAAGAAGACCAAGAATAATACGCCGTTGCCTCGTAATCCTGAGGCCGCTTTTGCGTAATTCTTTTTCATAATCGGGTTTATCTTCCATGATAACTACTGAACCGTTCATCTGATTGCGTAAAAGAAAAAAGAGTTTTTCATTCAGATTTTATAACTTGCGTATAAGTTTATTAAAACCCCTGAATGTAACCTAAAATAACCGGACAAGTTAAGCTTGCATCACGTTTTAAACAAAACTCTTTCTCACCAATTCGGCTTTCAAATATTTATTCATATTTTCCAACCTTTACAAAAATTTTCTACAAGCACAAATAGACGCAATTTTGCGTCAATTGAAATTTTCAGAATGTCGAGCGAATAAATTCCGATTTTTTGTAACCGGAATTTTTATCTTGTATCGCACAAATTAGAAAGGCGATGCCGTTTTTTCGTTTAAACAAAAGATCCGTGGCAGTGTTTATATTTTTTACCTGACCCACATGGACAAAGTTCGTTACGCCCGACTTTTCCCCATGTTGTCGGATCTTTCGGATCACGTTTGGATGGTGCAACGACCGTGTCGTCCTGCGCGCTAACCGAAACCATACCTTCAGAATCGTCCTGACTATTAAACTCGGGATGATCGGCATGCATTTCCGGAAGCGGAGCCGGTTCGCTCGGCTGTTCAACAATTTCAAACCGCATAAGTTTGGAAACCACGTCACGCCGCAAATTGGAAAGCATTGCCTGAAACAGCTCGAAAGATTCAGTTTTATATTCGTTGAGCGGATCACGCTGACCATAACCGCGGAATCCTACGACAGAACGCAAATGGTCAAGATTGACCAGATGTTCACGCCATAAAGTATCAATACTTTCAAGCAACATAGCTTTGCGGAAATAGGCCATGACTTCCGGCCCAAACCGTTCCGCACGCTCTTTTGCCCGTTCGTCCATCGCTTTCTTGACGCGTTCCAATATCTGTTCTTCGGCAATGCCTTCTTCTTTTGCCCAATCTTCAACCGGTAGATCGAGGTTGAACAATTCGCGCAATTGGTCACGCAGTCCGACAGTATCCCATTGTTCGGAATAGGTTCCATGCGGCACGTATTTTTCAACGAGATCCTCTATGACTTCATCGCGCATTTCTGCGATCATATCTGTCAGATCTTCCGAATCCATAACCTCCATACGTTGTTCAAAAATAACCTTTCGCTGGTCATTCATGACATCGTCATATTTCAGAAGATTTTTACGGATTTCATAATTTCGTGCTTCAACCTTTTTCTGCGCTTTTTCGAGTGCTTTGTTGATCCACGGGTGGGTGATGGCCTCGCCTTCTTTCAAGCCGAGTTTCTGCAACATTCCATCCATGCGGTTGGAACCGAAAATGCGCATCAGATCATCTTGTAATGACAGATAGAATTTCGACCGTCCAGGATCGCCCTGACGACCGGAACGACCGCGCAACTGGTTATCAATACGCCGGCTTTCATGGCGTTCTGTCGCCAGAACATAAAGGCCGCCGGCAGCCAGTGCCTTTTCCTTCAATTTTGCAACATCTTCTTTAATTGCCGCAATTTTTGCTTCGCGTTCGGGACCTTCGGGAACATCTTTCAATTCCTGTTCGACACGCATATCGACATTGCCACCAAGCTGGATATCGGTACCGCGGCCGGCCATATTGGTTGCAATTGTAATGGCACCGGGCACTCCCGCCTGCGCCACGATATAAGCTTCCTGCTCGTGATAACGGGCATTCAATACGTTGAAACCGGTAATACCGTCTTTGCGCAAGCGATCTGCCAGATGTTCGGATTTTTCGATCGACGTAGTACCGACCAGAATAGGCTGCCCGCGTTCGTGGGAGGCACGGATATCGCGAACAATCGCTTGATACTTTTCTTCTACAGTCCGATAGACCTCGTCATTCTCGTCGATACGCTTGACCGGCAGATTGGTAGGAATTTCGATGACCTCAAGGCCATAAATATTGCCGAATTCTTCTGCTTCTGTTGCCGCAGTACCGGTCATACCGGCCAATTTGTCATACATGCGGAAATAGTTCTGGAATGTAATGGAAGCAAGCGTCTGGTTTTCCGGCTGGATAGCGACATGTTCCTTGGCTTCCAAAGCCTGATGAAGCCCTTCCGAATAACGACGCCCCGGCATCATACGGCCGGTAAATTCGTCAATAATCATAACTTCGCCGTTACGCACAATGTAGTCTTTATCGCGCGTAAACAATTTATGGGCTTTCAATGCATTGTTGATGTGATGCACAATCTTGACATTTTCGATGTCATAAAGGCCGTGGCCTTTTAACAGCCCTGCCTCGGCAAGCATTTTTTCAACTTTTTCAGTGCCGATTTCTGTGAAAGTCGCAGTTTTCTGCTTTTCATCAATTTCATAATCTTCCGGTTTGAGCGGCGGAATAAAAGTATCAATCTGTTTATAAAAATCAGTACGATCTTCAAGCGGGCCGGAAATGATAAGCGGCGTTCTTGCTTCATCAATAAGGATAGAATCAACTTCATCGACAATCGCGTAATGATGGCCACGCTGAACCATCTGGCTACGATCAAACGTCATATTGTCACGCAAATAGTCGAAACCGAGTTCATTGTTGGTGCCATAAGTAATGTCGCAGGCATAAGCGGCCCGACGCTGGTCGTTATCGAGATCATGAACGATGACGCCGGTTGTAAGGCCAAGAAAACCATAGAGCTTACCCATTGTCTCGGCATCGCGTTTTGCCAGATAGTCATTAACTGTAACGACATGTACCCCTTTACCTTCCAAAGCATTGAGATAGACAGGCAATGTCGCCATCAATGTTTTACCTTCACCGGTACGCATTTCCGCAATGCCGCGATTGTTCAAAACAATACCGCCAATAAGCTGGACATCGAACGGTCGCAAACCGAAAACGCGTTTGGAAGCTTCTCTTGCCGTTGCAAAAGCCTCCGGCAAAAGAGAATCAAGCGTTTCTCCCTTTTGCAATCTTGCGCGGTATTCATCGGTTTTTTGCCGCAATTCACTATCGCTCAATTTTTTGAATTGTTCTTCGAGTGCATTGATCTCTGCAACTTTAGGGCGAAGAGATTTTACCCGACGTTCAAAAGCCGAACCGAATAATTTGCGCGCAAGGCCGCCTAAACTGACCATTTCTGGTCCTTTCCGATGTTAGTTACTGGCGCTTGATGAACGCCGGTTGAATGACGTACACGCTTTAACCTTCAACGGTAGAGCATGCAACAGACTATGGCTGCAAGAATGCCGACAAAGTCTTAAAACGTGAAGTATACCCAATATTTACGACACAGATAGGTGTCGCGACTTTTTCTGTCAACATTGAGGCCGAAGTTTATATCCATAAGAAATATGGATAAAAAACCGCATATTTTCCAAATTTTTCACCTGTTTCGGCTCACTTAGCACATATTTTGGAAAGTGCGACAACACCCGAATATCACAATAGCCACAGAAAAGATGTGAATTTTGCCCAAAAATCCAAACATTTTTATCAACTTGCCAAACAACATGATATGAATGTCCCGAATTTAACCAAAATTTCAGTCCAGAACATCTTGTCTGTTCGCAAGGAGACCGTTTATGAAATCCATCCCCCTAACCTTATTGCTGTCGTCGGCTCTGCTTCTTGGCACCAGCCTGGCATCGTCAGCACAGAATGCACCTCAACCTCAACAGAGCACGCCAGATGCAGCCGCTCCGGCCCAGCCTAAATTGCCGGACCCGTCAGGAGCACCTGCAGCACAGCCTGAAAAACCCGTTGATCCGTCACATGTGATGGCTGTTGTCGACGGTAAAAATGTTACTGCGGGCGACCTTGACGCCATGGCCAATGACATTGATCCGGGACTTGCCCGTCTACCCGATCAACAACGCCGGATTACCGTTTTAAAAATTTATGTCGACATGAAGACATTGTCCGATGCGGCCTTAAAAGACGGACTCGACAAAACACCCGAATACGAAAAACGCATGGCTATTATGCGCGATAATGTTCTTCAGCAGCTTTATTTTAAAAATTCCATTGTTGATAAAATTACCGATGACGATGTCAAAGCACGTTACGAAAAGGAAATTGCAGGTCTTCCCAAAGAACAGGAAGTTCGCGCCCGCCATATTCTGGTAAAGACCAAGAAAGAAGCTGAAGATATTATCAAAAGCCTCGACAAAGGCGCAAAATTCGACGAAGTTGCGAAGGAAAAATCAAGCGAAAAATCGGCAGCTACAACAGGTGGCGATGTCGGTTACTTCAGCCGTGGGCAAATGGTCAAGCCATTTGAAGATGCTGCCTTTGCTTTGAAAGTTGGCGAATATACAAAAACACCGGTTGAAAGCCCGTTCGGCTGGCACATTATCAAGGTTGAAGACCGTCGCGAAAAACAGCCGCCTGCATTGGCCGATGTTAAAGACGGCATTCGTAACATGATTGCACGTGAACGTTACGTCAAAATGATTGGCGATTTGCGTGGAAAAATGGACGTCAAATACCCTGATGAAGACGTCGCTAAAATGATGCAAAAACCCGATAGCGATGCGGGGGATCTTCCCGGCGAACAGCCCGAGGAAGAAGATCAATAAGTTTCTTTTTGATTTTATCAATAAATGCCGGACAATTAGCTTTTCAAATGCTTTATCCGGCATTATTGTTTTTTAAATTTCCATTTTTCAAGAGGTTGCTATGGTTGGCAAAATTTCTCCCCTTGCACCAAAGGCTTATCCCGAAATGCCGATAATAAAAGGCGTCCGTCTCGATACTGCCGAAGCGCATATCAAATATAAAGGCCGTACCGACCTCCTGTTTATTGTCTTCGATAATGAAACAAGTGTCGCCGGAGTGTTCACGCGGTCAAAATGTCCGTCTGCCCCTGTCGATCATTGCAGAAAAATTCTTTCTCATGGGGTAGCGCGTGGCGTCGTTATCAATTCCGGTAACGCCAACGCATTTACCGGTAAAAAAGGGATAGCAACGACGGATGCTACGGCAAAGGCGGCAGCCGATGCTTTGGGTGCAACGCCAGAAGAAATCTATCTTGCGTCCACCGGCGTTATCGGCGAACCAATGGATGCTTCGCGCTTTACCGGTTTACTACCGGATATGGCAAAAAATGCAAAAGAAGACAAATGGTTTGATGCCGTTAAAGCCATTATGACAACCGACACGTTTCCGAAACTTGCAACGCGAACTGTCGATTTTGATGGCCACCCTGTTATTATCAACGGCATTGCCAAAGGCGCCGGAATGATTGCCCCTAATATGGGAACGATGCTTTCATTTATCGTGACAGATGCTCCGGTGCATCCAGCAATTTTACAGGAAATATTATCCGATAAAGTGCGCGAAACCTTTAATGCGATTACGGTTGATAGCGACACTTCAACATCCGATACACTCCTTTTGTTTGCTACAGGTACAGCCGAGGGGGACATCAATCCGGTTAGCCAAAAAAATGACCCGCGTTACAAAATTCTTGCCAACGCGATTTACGAAATTTTGCACGAACTTTCTTTGCAAGTTGTCACCGACGGTGAAGGCGCACACCATTTGATCGAAGTTGAAGTCGAAGGTGCAACAACCAATGAAGCTGCAAAAATTATTGCGCGGTCGATAGCCAATTCGCCATTGGTCAAAACCGCAGTAGCCGGAGAAGACGCCAATTGGGGGCGTGTGGTTATGGCCGTTGGCAAAGCCGGTGTCGAGGCTGATCGTGACAGGTTGTCAATCTGGTTTGGCCCCCATCGTCTTGCGGTTGATGGTGAACGTGATCCCCGTTATAGTGAAGAGGAAGCCTCGAACTACATGAAGGGCTCCCATATAGTCATTAAAGCCGATATCGGCTTGGGTAATGGCTCTGCAACGATATGGTCATGTGATTTGACCAAAGAATATGTCGAGATTAATGGTGACTACAGAAGTTGATAATGTTGATAATAGAGAACGCCGGAGCACAACTCTGGCCGAGATACGCAGGCTTGAAGCACTTTCTGCACGTGCCTGGCCGACGGAAAAAGAATTTTATGACGGCGTTTGGGCTTGTCGCTCTACGCCGGATTTTCCCTCCGCACGTGTGAATTCGGTAACCCCGCTTGATCCTGATGATGATAAAAATCTCGAAGAGCGGGTCAAGCGCCTCTGTTTTGAAAATGGCGTTTACAGGCGACCATTGCGTTTGACACCGCTTGCTCCAATCGAGCTGTTCGACGAGCTGAAGCAAAATGGCTGGGCAAATTTCAAAGATGTGGCTGTGATGGCTCTGGAGCCCCTACCCCATATTTCAGGGTCGGACGTAAAACTCACGGCCATAAAAATTGAAGATTATTGCAAACTTACCGTGCGTAATCATACACATGAAAACCGATATGCGGAAATCTATTTCAAGCTTTTAAAACGCATCAAAGGAAAACCGACATTTTACGAGCTGCAACGGGATGATCGTGTAATCGGCAATATCATTACTGTGAACGATTTCGGACAAGTAGGCCTTATCGATTTTGCAATTGTGCCGGATTTGCGCGGACGTGGACTGGGCGGCCTTGCTCTGCAAAGCCTGATGAGTACCATTAGGAAAAAATCTGTGGACGTGCCGATTGAACGGCTCTGGTTACAGGTTGAAACTTTGAACAGTGCAGCATGGCGCCTCTATACAAATGCAGGTTTCAAAACAATCTACCATTATCAATATTGGAGACCGGGCGTTTGACAATATCAAAACCAATTCTTCTTGTCGTTGCCTGCGCTTTGATTGACGCTGACAATCGGGTACTATTAGCTGAACGGCCGAAAGGAAAGTCATTGGCGGGATTGTGGGAATTTCCGGGGGGAAAAATCGAGCCCGGGGAAACGCCCGAAGAAGCTCTTATTCGTGAACTTCATGAAGAATTGGAAATTACCGTCAAAGAAAATTGTCTGTCGCCGATGACTTTCGCAAGTTACACTTACGAAAAATTCCATCTACTGATGCCGCTTTATATTTGTCGGCGATATGAAGGAATAGCAAAGGGAGCCGAAGGGCAAAACCTCGAATGGGTTTCGGCTTCCAATCTTGATCGCTATCCGATGCCGCCCGCCGATAAACCGCTTATACCCATTCTTAAAGACATCCTTCTTTAACTATTTTTTTACGTTGTTTGACAAAAATATTGCGCTCAAGTTCCTCGTTAAATCGTTATTAACAGGTAACTTTTAGTCTGGCAGACGGTTACTCTGGAGTAATTATAATGCACCACCAAGAGTCTTTAAAAACAAACCGTAACGACCTTACTCAATCAGCAGGGACAGGTGTTTTGCGAATAGTATTGCTTTTTGGTTCCGTTGCCATAGCGCTTGGTCTCATCCTCGTCCCGATGTTGGGTGATCGCAAGGATGCCGAACTGACACAATCAATTTTCCAGAATAAAGTCGATTATACAACAATGACGGGCTCGGTTAACCAGTCTGCTATTCCGCAAGTAGACACGGTAAAAGATCCTCAATAATCGTTTTTATGTAGCATATTTTCGCTTAATTTTCTTTATTATTGAAATATTTTTCTTTGAGATCACGGGTGCTGTCCCCTATATCACATGTATCACATGATTGGGGAACATTGATGCAATGGGTATGTTGTTATACCCGACCATAGGACAGCTTTTAATGATCATCGGATTTATTGCCAATCTCGTCATATTCATTCTGCTACTCGTCGCAATCGCTAAAATGTCCAGAACCGGATGGAGCCTCTCCCGCCGTGTTCTGATCGGACTTGTGATTGGCGTCATCTTCGGGGTCATATTGCAGTCCATTTACGGCTTGGAGAATCTGCAACTAAAAAAATCGATCGAATGGTTCAATATTATTGGCAACGGCTATGTTCTACTGTTGCAAATGATTGTTATGCCACTGGTTTTCGCGTCTATCCTATCGGCAGTTGCCCGCCTTCATTCAGCCTCGTCACTCGGAAAAATCAGTACTATCACAATAGGCATTCTGTTGTTCACCACATTGATTGCCGCTTTTGTTGGGGTGATGATGGTCAATCTTTTTGGCCTTTCTGCTGAAGGACTGGTTCAAGGAACCGCAGAAACTGCCCGACTGAGTGCTATTCAAACCAATTACATGTCAAAAGTTGCCGATATGAGTATTCCGCAACTTGTCCTTTCTTTCATACCAAAAAATCCGTTTGCCGATCTCACCGGCGCCAATCCTACTTCGATTATCAGTGTCGTTATTTTCGCGGCATTCCTTGGAGCTGCGGCCATACGCTTGATGAAAGACACCCCGGAAAAAGGAAAAGGCGTCATTTCTGCAATAGATACATTGCAAGCATGGGTCATGAAATTGGTCCGTATCGTTATCTTGCTTACCCCTTATGGTGTTTTCGCTCTGATGACAAAAGTTGCAGCAACTTCCAATGCAGCGGATATCCTGAAATTACTGGCATTTATTGTCGCATCCTATATCGGGCTTGCAATCATGTTTTGCATTCACGGGCTTCTGCTTGGAATTTCGGGCATTAACCCCCTCCGTTTCTTTTCAAAAGTTATGCCGGTCCTGACATTTGCTTTTACCAGCCGCTCAAGTGCCGCCAGTATTCCTTTAAATATCGAAGCTTTGACCGAACGCATCGGCGTACCGCAGTCGATTGCAGGATTTGCAGCATCTTTCGGAGCAACAATCGGGCAAAACGGTTGTGCCGGCCTTTATCCGGCAATGCTTGCCACCATGGTAGCACCGACTGTTGGCATCAATCCACTTGATCCGGTCTGGATTGCGACACTTGTCGGCATTGTAACTTTAAGCTCTATCGGCGTTGCAGGTGTCGGTGGCGGCGCAACATTTGCTGCCCTGATTGTTCTCCCCACAATGGGACTGCCGGTCACACTTGTTGCATTGCTGATATCTATTGAACCATTAATCGACATGGGCCGCACCGCTTTGAATGTGAACGGCGCAATGACTGCCGCAACAATTACAAGCCAAATTTTACGCGAAACCGATAAATCGATTTTTGACTCCGATAACGATAAGAAATTGACCAATACTTGAATGAGCGCAAGGTTTAAGTTGGCGGAAGTTAAACACTACATTTGGTGTTTCTGACCATTTCCGTCGGTGAATGATAACCCGACCGATTGTACCACCGCCTTCACCTTTCCAAGCAGCAACTTGTGCTTTTAGGTATTAAAAAGAGTGCTTTTATCGGCTTGCAATTGCTTGATAAAATAAACAGTCCTTGAAGACCATGAGGATGATTTGAAAAAATCCGAAAAATAGAAAACACATGCCTTGCGTAAGTAATTACACGCCACCTTATGCGAAATACCAAATCGCTTAAAAAAGTTCATAAAAAGCTTTTAACGGATGTCCCGATTATCCAATATGTTTGACTATCTGCTATTTTTTTAAAAAAACCGGCAGAAATCCAATTGCTCCGGCTCTATTGAGCTCGACTAAAGTTCGAATTTAATCATTCTCATCAAAAATGCCGCAAACATGGTATGCTTCTGCGCAAATGTTGTAGGTTTTTAAAAACATTTTTAGCCGAATATGACTGTTCCGATATCCGTTAAAAGCAAATCGTTCATAAAATCCGCTCTTAACTAAATGTCAGTTTTGATTAATAGCGCGTTATTGACACATTGACCTCGTCCGAGGCAGCGCACAACAATGTTAAAACCTCATCATAATGAGAAGTTTAACAATACAGCATTTTCCATTAATGAGCTGATTTATCGCCTAAAACATCGGCGAGAGATATTGTTGCAGTTCCCGGACGGGCCGGTTTTTGCTGGCTTTCATCAGGTGCCCAACCGGAGAGCCAGATGAAAGAAAAACTCGCGCGGATGCGCCCATCCGGATCGCTAAAACGTTCCGCATAAATTTCCGCAGCGCGCTCAAAAAACCTTCTGCTGACAGGGCGACGAGACCTACCGGTAAGCCCGTTTTGCATTCCCATAGCGCGCAGGTCGTCAATAAGTTGAAAAATTGTGTCATAGCGAACAGTCAGGTTCTCGACGTCGCTTACCGGCATCGCAAACCCAGCTCTTTGCAACAAACTACCAGCATCACGGATATCGGTGAACGGGTAGACTCTGGGGCTCACTCCGCCATAAAGTTCGGTTTCTGCTTCAAGCAAACTTTCACGCAACTCTCCCAGAGTGCCTGTGCCTGCCATCACACCGAGAAAAAGACCATCAGGCGTCAAACTTTTACGAATCTGGCTAAGTACTCCCGGGACATCATTGGTAACACTTAGAGACATGAGAGAAATAGCAAGGTCATAAGAGCTCGCCGGCAAATCTATCAATTCGCGTCCACGCTGCAAAAACGTATGATTGCCGCTTGTAAAGCGCCTGTCACTCTCGACGCTATCAACAACAGCAACTTTTCCGGTGTTGACAAGCGCTTCCGTTCCCGCTCCGGTATAGCCAAACAGGTCAACTGCATGAGAAAATTTCCGGTCTACCGTGAGCAACCGTTCCTGCAATTCTTCACATAAACGATTAAGTAAAAAATCACCCTTTTTACCATAACGGGTAAAAGCGCGGCTTCGAAATTTCTCAATTCTATTCTGATCGAAAATCCGTGAATCTGTCATCATTCTCTATAATTTGTCGCATTCAACATATTGTATTTTAAGCGTAACCGTTTAAGCTTAAAAAGCTACAGCATATTCTTCGTCATTGATAGAATAAATTTAATCCTGAAGCTTCAACAATATCTAGAAAAATTCTATTTTTTCTGCAGTGGTACCGATAGGGGTGAAAAGATTGTCGAAAGCACACTATCCTGACAGGAAAGCTTTTCTAAAAATCGGCGAACATGTTATGAATTTTCTGTTTCCGCCGACATGTCCCGGATGTGGTGTTTTTGTTGAAAAAACCGGCACGATATGTCCTGAATGCTGGAAACAATTACATTTCATAACCAAGCCCTATTGCCCTGTTATGGGAACGCCTTTCACTTATAATCCAGGAGACGGTTTTTTAAGCGGGGAAGCTATACAATTTCCACCCCCGTTTGCCCGGGCGCGTTCGGTTGTCGCTCACTTTGGTCTTGCCCGAAGTCTCGTAACACGACTTAAATATGGCGACCGCACCGAACTTGCGCCATTCATGGCCGAATGGATGACTATTGCCGGAAAAGAGCTGATCGAAAGTGCCGACATGATTGTGCCGATCCCCCTCCATTACCGCAGGTTTTTAAAACGCACTTACAATCAGGCAACCGAACTATCCCGCAATATTGCCAGAAGTACAGGAAAGCCATTGCAACCTTTTGTTCTCAAGCGACAAAAAAATACCCGTCAGCAAGTGGGTCTACTTAAAAAAGCCCGACAACGAAATATGATCGGGGCTTTTATCGTTCCGGAAAAAGAAAAGGCAAAAATTAAAGACAAGCGTGTTCTGCTCGTCGATGATGTTTTTACAACCGGTGCAACCGTCCGATCGGCAACGAAAGCGCTTCTAAGAGGCGGCGCAAAAAGCGTTGATGTGCTGACTTTTTCACGCGTGTTGCCAGACTTGTATGAAGACCCATCCTCTTGAGGAAAAATTGAAAGGCACTTATATAGCGAGAATGGAGAAAAAAATGCCGCATGTAACGATTTACACCCGTCCTCACTGCCCTTATTGCGAAAGTGCCATGGAATTGTTGCAATCAAAAGGCGTTAAGTTTGAAGAAATTGATGGATCTGGTGAAAGACGCGCAGAAATGGTGAAACGTGCACATGGTCGCAATACATTTCCGCAAATTTTTATTGGCGAAAACCATATCGGCGGTTGCGATGATCTTCACGAGCTTGATGACAGCGGTAAGCTCGACACACTGCTTTTCGGGAACAAATAATGATCCGTTTTTCGCTTCATTGTGACAAGGCTCATGAGTTCGATGGCTGGTTCCGCAATAATGATGATTTTTTGGAACAAAAAAAATCCAAGCTTATCCGCTGTCCTGTCTGCGATTCAACGTCGATTGAAAAAACTTTGATGGCGCCGGCTGTTGCTACTTCAAGAGAGCGGGAAAAAGTAGCAATGGGAATGACGAGCGAGCAGAAAAAGATGCTCGATGAAATGCGCAAAATCACCCGAAAAGTCCGCAAAAATGCGGAATATGTCGGTGACCGTTTTGCCGAAGAAGCAAGACGCATTCATTTCAAGGAAGTGAAAGAACGCCCCATTTATGGCGAGGCCAGTACAGAAGAGGTCTCTTCGCTCGTTGATGACGGCATTCCTGTCATGCCGCTTGCAACATTGCCGGAAGATGAAAATTGATCTTCCGGAAACATATTATCAAACACTGGCAACTTTTTAAAAACCGCCCTTTATTTTAGGCGGCGGGCAAGCAGCATATAGTTGACATCCATATTTTTGGATCTGTTCCAGCTATCTTTAAGCGGATTATAGGTGATACCCAGTTTGTCTATAACTGTAAGACCGGCTGTATTCAGCTTTTCTGTAATTTCATCAGGAGTCAGAAACTTGTTATAATCGTGTGTCCCTTTAGGTAACCAACGCAAGACATACTCGGCTCCAATAATCGCAAGGCCCCAACACTTCAAAGTGCGGTTGAGTGTTGCAACAAACATCAGGCCTTGCGGTTTGACCATTTTAGCACTTTCTGACATGAACAAGTCGACATCCGAAACATGTTCAACCACTTCCATATTCAAAACAACATCGAATTTTTCACCCGCTTTTGCAAGCTCTTCGGCTGTTGTTGCACGGTAATCGATATTCAAACCGGACTGAGTCGCATGGATTTTTGCAACTTCGATATTCGTCGTCGATGCATCGGCCCCCACAACCTCTGCCCCCAAACGCGCCATCGGCTCGCATAACAACCCGCCCCCGCAGCCGATATCAAGAAAACGTATCCCCTTGAATGGTTCTGCATCCTTGGGGTCACGATCAAAAGCTTCACAAACCTTTTCCTTGATATAGGAAAGACGCGCCGGATTGAATTTATGAAGCGGACGGAATTTTCCCTGTGGATTCCACCATTCAGCTGCAATACGCGAGAAATGGTCAACTTCGGCCTGATCTATCGTAGTACGGTGGGCTTCTGCCATGGGGTCTCTCCTAAAAGATTACGTTTATCAGTTCTGTCTTAAATGGGGCAAAGTCAAGAGACAAACAAGTAAATATGTCAGTCTTGCTTAAATTCTCAATATTGGCTATGTCAGCATAGCCGCCAAGCGCGCAATGCTTGGCTTCAGAACAATTTCAAAATTTAGAGGCGAGAGTTGTTTAAATGGCGCGCATAGTAATGAAATTCGGTGGGACTTCAGTCGCCAATATCGAGCGTATCAAAAATGTTGCGCGTCACGTCAAACGTGAAGTTGATGCTGGCAATGAAGTTGCTGTCGTAGTTTCGGCAATGGCCGGTAAAACCAACGAACTCGTCGGCTGGACACGTGAAGCTTCGCCAATGCATGATGCACGAGAATATGATGTGGTCGTTGCTTCGGGTGAACAGGTAACAGCCGGACTTTTAGCTATCACCCTGCAATCCATGGGAATCAATGCGCGTTCATGGCTCGGTTGGCAAATTCCGATCGAGACAGACAATGCCCACGGTGCTGCGCGCATTACAAAAATCGACGGTTCGCAATTAATCCAGCGTTTTAAAGACGGGCAGGTTGCCGTCATTGCCGGTTTTCAGGGCATTGGACCGGATAAACGTATTACGACACTCGGCCGCGGTGGTTCCGATACCAGTGCGGTTGCTGTTGCTGCAGCAGTCAAAGCTGACAGATGCGATATTTATACCGATGTTGACGGCGTCTACACAACAGACCCGCGAATTGACCCCAAGGCACGTCGTCTGCCAAAAGTGGCATTCGAGGAAATGCTGGAGATGGCTTCCCTTGGTGCAAAAGTTTTGCAGGTGCGTTCTGTAGAACTTGCTATGGTTCACAAGGTACGCACATTTGTGCGTTCAAGTTTCGAGGATCCCGATGCTCCGGGCATGGGCGACCCTATCAATCCACCCGGAACACTCATTTGCGACGAGGATGAAATCGTGGAACAACAAGTTGTCACAGGCATTGCTTTTGCCAAAGAAGAGGCACAAATTTCTTTACGCCGTTTGGCCGATCGACCGGGAATTTCTGCAGCAATATTCGGCCCACTTGCCGAAGAACATGTCAATGTCGATATGATCGTGCAGAATATATCGGAAGATGGTTCCAAAACCGATATGACATTCACTGTTCCGGCAACAGATATAGAAAAAGCCGTTGCAACGCTTGAAGCCAACAAAAAAGAAATCGGCTTTGATGTTATCCAGTCGGAAACCGACCTCGCAAAAGTTTCGATTATCGGCATAGGCATGCGCAGCCATGCGGGTGTTGCAGCCACTGCTTTCAAGGCGCTGGCAGAAAAAGGCATCAATATCCGTGCGATCACAACTTCTGAAATCAAGATTTCAATTTTGATCGATAATGCCTATACCGAATTGGCTGTAAGAACACTACATACCGTCTACGGCTTGGATAAAGGTTGAGGTATAAACATCCGGTTTTATCTCGGGAAAAATAAAAAGCGGGTTGACCTTTTAAAAGCATGAGCATGAGACTTAACTATCATAATGGGAGATATGATAAATTATGCGGGAGACCCATGTAGGCCCCAAAGTTATTCTGAAGCGACTACGCGAGTTTATGGCGCGCGCCATGGACTCACAAGAACGACTTGACCTCATCGTCCGTGAAATTGCTCGCAATATGGATGCGGAGGTCTGCTCCTTTTATGTTTTGCGTTCCGACAATATGTTGGAACTTTACGCTACTGAGGGTCTCAATCCGGAAGCTGTGCACTTGTCCGAGTTACGGCTGGGGCAAGGTCTTGTCGGAACGATTGCTGCCACAGCCCGCCCGCTCAATCTGACTGACGCCAGAAAACATCCTGCCTTCACCTATCTTCCCGAAACAGGTGAAGAGATCTATTCTTCATTCCTTGGTGTTCCTATCTTACGCGCCGGTCGCACTCTGGGGGTTCTTGTTGTCCAGAACCGCAACAAACGCGGTTATAGCGACGAGGAGGTCGAAGCACTCGAGACGGTTGCCATGGTTCTTGCAGAAATGGTTGCTGCAGGTGATCTGCCACGACTTACGCGCCCCAATGTCGATGTTGACATGCGCCGCCCGTTCACACTTGTCGGCCAATCACTTAATGAAGGCATCGGCCTCGGCCATATTGTTCTTCATGAACCGCGCCTTGTCGTGACCAATCTTTTCAATGAGAATAGCGGAGCCGAAACAGAAAAGCTGACGAAAGCAATCAATTCGTTACGTCTTTCAATCGACGATATGCTTTCGAGAAGCGATGTTGCAAGCGAAGGCGAACATCGTGAAATTCTTGAAACCTATCGTATGTTTGCCAATGATCGCGGTTGGATAAGAAGGCTTGAAGAGGCTATCAAAAATGGTTTGACGGCCGAGGCCGCTGTTGAAAAAGTACAAAGTGATACGCGCGCACGCATGGTTCATTTGACGGATCCCTACTTGCGCGAGCGGCTTTCGGATTTTGACGATCTTGCCAATCGCTTGCTTTACCAGCTAATGGGGCGCACGAGAGAAACCATCAATGCCGATTTGCCCACCGATTCAATTATTGTGGCTCGCTCTATGGGAGCAGCCGAATTGTTGGACTATCCGCGCGAACGGGTCCGCGGTCTCGTCTTGGAAGATGGGGCATCGACAAGCCATGTTGCTATTGTGGCGCGGGCTATGTCTATACCTGTTGTGGGACAGGTGAAAGGTGCGGTATCCTTATCCGAAAACGGTGATCCGCTGATCATTGATGGCGATGACGGCAAGGTTTATCTGCGCCCTGTACCGGATGTTGAAAGTGCTTTCGTTGAAAAAGCCAGATTTCGCGCTCGTAAACAAAAACTCTATCGCGATTTGCGGGATGTACCGGCCGATACCAAAGATGGCCGCCACATTACCTTACTTATCAATGCGGGTCTTCTTGTCGATCTACCGCAACTTGATGAATCGGGCGCAGAAGGCATCGGCCTCTTCCGCACTGAATTGCAGTTTATGATTGCCTCGACATTTCCGCGCGCCCATGAGCAGGAAAAACTTTATCGCAATGTCTATAAGGAAATCGGTGACAAGCCTGTCACTTTCCGGACGCTCGATATTGGTGGTGACAAGGTGTTGCCTTATTTCCGCAGCAAGGGCAAAGAGGAAAACCCTGCCCTTGGCTGGCGTGCTATCCGCCTTACGCTTGACAAACCGGCATTGATGAGAACGCAATTGCGTGCACTCCTCAAAGCTTCCGGTGGGCGGGAACTGCGCGTCATGTTGCCAATGGTGACAGAGGTCGGTGAAATATACCACACGCGTAAGCTTATCGATCGCGAGGTGGCCTATCTTACGCGGTTCGGTTACCTTATGCCAACGCGGTTGAAATTGGGAGCAATGGTCGAAGTACCTGCTCTCTTGTTCCAGCTCGACGAACTCATGCAAGTTGTAGACTTCGTCTCAGTTGGTTCCAATGATCTGTTTCAATTCATGATGGCGATAGACCGTGGCAATTCGGAAATTGCTCATCGTTTTGACCAGCTCTCGACACCGTTTCTGCGTGCGCTACGTAAAATCATCGAGGCTGGTGAACGCAATAACACACCGGTAACTTTATGCGGCGAAATGGCCGGTAAACCATTACTGGCCTTGGCACTTTTGGGCCTTGGTTTCACCCGCATTTCCATGACACCATCCGCTATCGGGCCCATCAAGGCCATGTTGCTCAGACTTGATATCGGTGATTTGCAAAAAGCGATGCTTGCCGAACTTGATAAAACCACAATCGTAACGTTGCGGCACTGGCTCATGAAATATGCCGAAACAAACAATATCGCATTGTAGCACCCGTTATAGATATCTGATATCTGCCCAACGGTTTTGATCTAAAACTACTCTATACGGTACTTATGTCCGTTTTTGCACTTTCGAATAGTCGTTATTCTTCGAAAGGTGGAGAAGCCCTGCCCTACCTGATCTATTCCCATGCAAAAGTGCGCTTTCGTCATCACATTACAAGGCATCAACACATGGCTTCGCAACGGAACACTTTCAAAACAGAATAAAAGCAAGCCTTGCGACAATTTATGAAAAGGATTTAATCATTCCGTTGCCAAGGCTTCAGACAATTTAGACTTTTGCGGACAATCCTAAAAAAATGAAAATATGACGAACAGTGCTTGAACGGCCTATGTTTTCATTTCTTGAAAATTTTTGAGCTCGCCACGTCGCAAAGTGCAAGACCGCTTTATGCCTGACAATCACTTGCTTCCATTTTAAGGATTATTTCAATTTGGCATGTTTGGCTTCATTACCTGTCCGCTTCATAATGAAATAGCAGACCAACATTAACAGGATCCATATGATACCAACGACGAGTGCAGGTGCTGTGTCTTCAAAAAATCCCAGAAGCACAATGATAAATATCATGAAAAGGATCGCAACAAGCGGACCAACCGGCCAAAACGGAATTTGATAACGCAAGTTCTTCTGTTCGGCTTTTGACATTCTAAGCCGCATGCAAACTTGTGAAAGCAAAATCATCAGCCAGACAAAGACGGTAGCAAATGTTGCCATAGCAGCAATCAGGAAAAACAGCTTGTCATGGATAAAATAATTAAGCGCCACACCAATAACGAGGACGCAAAACATTGCCAGAACAGATAATACCGGAATTCCGTTTTTGGAAACAAAATTAAGTTTTTTAGGGGCGTGACCATCTTCGGCAAGGCCGTGCAACATGCGGCCTGCTCCATATAAGTCACTATTAATTGCAGAAATCGCCGCCGTGATCACAACAATATTGAGAATATTGGCTGCATATTTGATGCCGAGACTTTCAAAAATCGTTACAAACGGGCTACCCTCAAGGCCTATTTTATTCCAAGGATAAAGCGACATTAAAATAGCAAGGGTTGCGACATAGAAAAACAATATCCGGAACGGAATGGCATTGATTGCCTTTGGAATATTATGATCGGCATCTTTAACCTCGACCGCCATAAGGCCAATAATTTCAATTCCGCCAAAAGCGAAAACGACCACGCTGAAAGAAGCGATGAAGCCTCCCCAACCATTCGGCATGAAACCGCCATTGCTCCAAAGATTATGAATGCCGGTTGCTTCATGTGTTGCTGTTCCGAAGCCGAATAACATAATTCCGAAACCGGCGATAATCATGGCGATGATCGCTGCGATTTTTACCACCGAAAGCCAGAATTCCATCTCGCCATAAATTTTGACAGCAGTCAGATTCAGTCCTGTTATGACGAGCGTAATGCCAAGCGTCCATAACCACGGCGAAACTTCAGGAAACCAGAACCCCATATAAGTTGCAAAAGCGGTGATGTCGGCAAGACAAACAAGCACCATTTCAAACACATAAGTCCAGCCGGTAAGAAAACCGGAAAACGGACTCATATAATTGGAGGCATAGCGGCCGAATGAACCGGGAAGTGGATTATGAAGCACCATTTCGCCCAATGCACGCATGACCATAAAAGCCATAACACCTGAAATGCAATAAGCGAGAAGTACACTGGGGCCTGCCACTTTGATAGCTCCGGCCGAACCATAAAATAATCCCGTACCGATTGCAGAACCTAGGGCTATAAAAAATACGTGCCGCTTATTCAGACCTTGTTTTAATGAACTGTTCTGCATCATCTATCTCTCCGCCGCAACAACCCGAATGTGTTAGAGAAATCACTATAGAGATTCAAGGAAGAAAGATGATATTGATACAATGCTAACAAGTTAATCGAACAACGCCCATAAAAGATATCCTTTTTGGCGATCAATCTACGAAGTTTTCGAGATATGTGAAATCCATTTGTAAAGAATTAGGCTTCTCACCGGTTGCTTCATGAATGAGAGACAACCGTTTTTACTGAAAAATTACACGCCTTTGTTCCTTTGCATTTTAAAATTTTAAAAACACGTCACAGAAATGAGTGGGAATATCCCTCCGCTGACGTTTTATCGAAAAACAAGCATTTACGTCCTAACCAAAATTAATGGGTTCCCGAATTAAGGACCCGTTTGCTTAATTTCAATTCAAAGTTTGTTTCTTCCGTTCAGGTTACTGTCAGTTTTAGCATTTAGATGAGGGATCAAACAAGGAATCCACGAATGCGCAAAACTAGAAAACTCACTATTGCTGTTCTTGGTTGTGCGACATTGTTTTGCAGCGGCTATTATATGGGTGGCGGAGGTTACCTTAACCGCTATGGCGAACAACGTATGGTGCTCAACATCACACCGCCGCCAGTTGGTAGCGCTGAACAACAACGTGACGAAAAAGTTTTTTTGAAAACCCGCGCGTATAAAGACAGTGCGCGTTGGAAACAGGCAATAAACGACGCTAACGCGACACAAACGGAGCTTATTCAAAGTTTCGGGTGTGCAACGGGATATCAGTTAGAGCCCAAAGATATGCCGAATTTTGTCAAGCTCTTTACGACAATTAATGACGACGTAGAGAGATTAACACGCAAATCCAAGAAAGAATTCAAAGTCCCTCGTCCTTATATCGCTTATGGCGGTGCTTCTTGTAAGACGTCGGCAGGATATGATTATCCGTCCGGTCACGCTATGCAAGGTTGGACCTTAGCACGTTTACTGGTTGAATTTTTCCCCGAACGTCGTGCGGCAATTTTTGCACATGCACGCAGTTTTGCTGAAAGCCGGGTGATTTGCGGTGTTCACAGCGTCAGCGCTGTCGAAGTTGACGAAGATTATTCCGAAAAACTCGTTAACCGCTTGAAAAAGCTACCGGCTTTTCAAGATGATCTATCAAACGCAAGAAGTGAAATGGGAAAACTGGAAAAACGGCCTGATGTCAACGCGAAATGCGAAAAATTTCCTGCCGAATACGTCAAACCATTTTCTATCAGAATGTCTTTATCCCGGAACTATTCCGCTAATGTTGTGAGGTAAACTATGTTTCGCACGATTATGAAATATCGCCCCGCAATCAGTAGCGTGACACTATCAATCATCGTTGCACTATATATGCTTGTGGTGTTCAACCGGACCTTCTGGCAACATGTTTTTCAGGCCTTTAACTATGATTTTGCACCGATCACAGCAATTGCTGTCGGTGTTGCCTGTCTCTTCATTGCGTTAACCGTCACAGTATCGGTTAAATATCTCATCAAACCGGTGTTCATAATTTTCATTCTTGCGGGAAGTATAGCAAGCTGGTTTACCGATGAATTCGGAACAATTATCGACCGCGATATGATTGCCAATGCTGTAGAGACCACCTCGGCAGAGGCGTCCAATCTGCTCTCGCCAATGTTCTTTTCCCATCTTTTCCTGACC
The DNA here is from genome assembly GCA_946481695.1 of uncultured Bartonella sp. Next base: position 26,947 of record CAMLON010000016.1, read on the forward strand.
GGTGTTCTCCCGTGCCTACTGATATTATGGGTTAAGGTCAAACATTTTCCAATTCTGAAAAAAGTGCTTTTCAACCTTTCTGTCATTGTTCCCTGCCTGTTAATTGCCGTTTTCTGTACACTGATCACATCGCGCCAGCTGATTTCGACTTTGCGCGAACACAATGAAATTGTTCGTATCGTCAACCCCATTCTACCGATCGGTAATGCAGTCAAATATATCGCCCGCAGAGAGCACGAAAAAACCCAAGTTTTTAAACAGGTGGGGCTTGATGCCAAGGTCGTGCCCTTAGAACCACAGAATCATCGCCCGCGTGTGATGGTTGTTGTCGCCGGAGAAACAGCACGAGCGGAAGATTTTTCACTTCAAGGATATGATAAAGAAACCAATCCGGAACTAAAAAAACGGGATATCATCTATTTTCCGCATACGACATCATGCGGCACGGCAACTGCCCAGTCACTTCCTTGCATGTTTTCTCCCTATCCAAGAAAAGAGTTTACGATCGCGCGTGCGGTTTCAACAAATAGTCTTCCCGATATTTTGCAAACTGCCGACGTGAATGTAGAATGGTGGGAAAACAATACAGGGAGCAAAGGCGTTGCCGACCGTGTAAAAACTGTTTCTTTTTACGGTTCGAAAAACCCGACATTCTGCATCGACGGCGAATGCCAGGATGGCATCATGCTTAAACAATTGGGAGAATGGCTCGATCATATCGATCACGACAGTGTATTGTTCATCCACCAACTTGGCAGTCATGGGCCTGCCTATTTCGAGCGTTATCCGGAAGCGTTCAGGCGTTTTCGCCCCGATTGCCGGAACACTGTTTTCAGTGAATGCAAGCCCGAAGAAATCCGCAATGCTTATGACAATACCATTCTCTACACGGACTATTTCCTGAGTGCGATTATCGACGCACTTAACGAGAGAACAGGAAAGTTCGATTCCGCCATGTTTTATATGTCGGATCACGGTGAATCGTTAGGCGAGAATGGCCTATATCTTCATGGAATGCCCTATTCCATAGCGCCTGAAGAACAGACGCATATCCCCTTTATTTTGTGGATATCACCAGCCTTTGCCAATACAATGAAACTTGATCTCGGCTGTGTGAAAAAAGACTCCAACATTAAACAGATGTCCCACGACAATCTTTTTCCTTCCGTCCTGACCATGATGAATGTAAAAACAATGCTTAAAGATGATCGACTTGATATTTTTAAATCCTGTCAAGCCAGTCAGGTAGCAATGGAAAAATAAACAATGCGCGTATTGCTGATTGAAGATGACAAATCACTTGGTCGTGCTGTGCGCGACCATTTGATTAACCAGAATAATGCCGTCGATTGGGCTGAGACCCTCGAAGACGCCTATGCCGCCATTGCAACTACGCATTATGATTTTATCTTGTTGGACTTGCGTCTTCCCGACGGAAGTGGACTGGACTTTCTCAAAAATATCCGTGCAAATAACCTTGGCTCACCGGTTGTTATCCTCACTGCACATGATCAAATCAGCGAGCGGATTGAAGGATTAAACAGCGGTGCGGATGATTATATTGTAAAACCGTTCGACCTTTATGAGCTCACCGCCCGAATTGGCGCTGTTGCACGCCGGACAAACGGCCTTTCAAAATCCGAGATAAGAATCGGTTCGATGACTTTGGACATGGAAAACAAAAGACTTTTTATAGACAACAAGGAAGTCGAGTTGAGTGCACGCGAATGGGCCATTATAGAACATATGGCAACCCATCCCAATATGCTCGTCACCAAAGCTCAAATTGAAGACACAATCTATGCGTTCGGTTCGGAAGTCGAAAGCAATACAGTTGAAGTTTATATCAGCCGTCTACGCAAAAAAATCGGCAAGGACCGTATCAAGACACATCATGGACGCGGGTATAGCTTATGTTGAATTTCAGACATAAGGGGAAAAGCCTGACAAGGCGTGTCATCGTTTCAGCCACATGCGCCAATCTGGTTTTTTGGGTGATTGCCTGCCTCATGGCTGCTTTTGTCATGTACGAAGAATATGGTGAATCTTTTGACGGCACATTGCAGGTGACCGCAGAACGGCTTCTTCCACTCGCCCTTCAAGATGTTCGCGATAATGACAAGGATACCGACCTTCTGGTTAAAACCGATAATCACTCCACACCGGCAGAATACACAACCTATCAAGTACTTGATCGCAATGGCAAAATGGTGATGCGTTCGGAAGATGCGCCTTCCAATCCTTATGGCGTTCCTTTGACAACAGGATTTTTCAAAACGAAAAAATGGCGCGTCTATTCGCTTGTCAGTCAGGATGGTGATTATCTCATTCAAGTTGCCGACAGGCTTTCAGAGCGGCGTGAAGCGGCTCGCGAGGCAATGACAGCAATGCTTATTCCTGCCTTATTGATTATTCCGCTCAGCATGCTTGCAATCGGCTTTATTGTTCGCAACCAATTGCGCCCAATCAAAAAATTAAGTGAAACAATAGGAACAAAAGACACTGGCAATATGCAAGCCATTGAATCGCGCTCTATGCCGGACGAATTCCAACCTATCATCGGTTCGGTCAATAGCCTGCTTGCAAAACTGAAAGCGGCATTGGAAGCGGAGCGATCGTTTACTTCCAACAGTGCGCATGAAATACGAACGCCTATCGCAGCGGCATTAGCTCATACGCAAGTTTTGATTGAAGAAACGCCGACACTTTATCATCCGCGAGCCAAAGAAGTTGAAAATGCTTTGCAGCGTTTGCGTCGTTTAAGCGAAAAGCTTCTGCAACTTGCCCGCGCGGACGCCCAACTTGGTACAAGTGAAAAACCTGTTGATCTTATTCCGTTTATCGACGCTGTTATAGAGGATTTCAATCGCGCCAATATTACGAAAGGCCGGCTTGTTACGACCTATTATGTAACAGTTCTCGAAAAACACCTTAATGGTGATGCATTCGGTGTCATCATACGCAATCTATTGGAAAATGCATTGAACTATAGTTTTGAAGGTTCAATTGTCGATATTTCGATCAACAAAGATAAAATCGTCATAGCCAATGATTGCCCCGTTGTTTCCTCGACAAAAATCGAATTGCTAAGTCAACGTTTTTATCGCGGAGATAACCACAAGGAAGGATCCGGATTGGGATTATCCATAGTAGAAGCTTTGGCTAAGACGATGCCTATCAACATTTCTTATTCGTCTCCACGAGAAAACAGTTCTCAAGGCTTCGAGGTAACAATCAAGCTGTGACTGATAACTATATTTTCCGTTGCCTTTCATGAATATCTATACCGGAATATAATCCTGAAGATAAAAATGAAAATCCGACGAGTAAGAGATTATTTACAGCAAAAAATGTTAAACTGCGCCGGCACAAAGCGGGTAGGTCATACTCATCTTTGACAAAAAATTATTTAGTGCCAAGTCGCCGGAGCCTCGACAATTATTTATAATTTTTGCGCACATCATTGTTTACAAAAATCCTGACGATGAAAATAACCTATTAATTGCGTTAGTTGCGGTGGGCCGGAATTGATTCAAACATTAAAGTTACAATGGATCATTCTTGAAGGAGGCCGTCTTTCGGCTCGTTAAATGAGCATTCTTATCAAACAGCCATTATGAAAACTGAAACTGCAATCTTAGGATTTATTGCTTTTTCTTTTAAAAGAACAGTTCGGCAGACGTGACATCTGTGTAATAACTTTTACATCAACACCTACCAATTTCATATTTCAATTTCTAAATTGCTACGCGTTTTCCAAGTTATATTTTTGCCCCACGAAATGGGCAATCCGGATCATAATTTTCCGATCCGGTACAATAATAAACCTTCTCGACAAACCGGTTATGCTAGATATCAAAATGACATCACGCACCGCTTTCATATACCTATTGATATTTATCAAGTAGTATGACACACAATTTATTTGTATTTAAATGTTGTTTGATATTAAACCGTATGTTGTTTAATAGTAGTTTACTCATATATATAATTTAATACTTCTTTATGCCGTAATTCTCTTGTAAAACAGGAGGAAGGAAGCCTTCGTTTTACTGCAACGATCAACCCATAATTCCATGATTTTGAACGCAAAATCACAAGATTTGAAGGGGCCGACGATAATGTCGAAGTTAACTGAACAGTACAAAAAATTTTGCGATCAGGGGCTGGGATATCGAATTTTTCTTGCCACAAAATTGGGATTAAAACGCAAACTTTCCGCACTTGCAGCTTCTTCTGCCATCTTTGCAGGAAGTTTGACAAGCAATGTCTATGCTGAAAATTATTGTAATACGCAAGGCGATTGGGCTCTGGGTACGGTTGCAACAAACAATAACTGTACGGTAACGAAAGAAAACTTCAATCCGGAGGATAGCGACAATTATTGGGGAGCTGCTCTTGCTTCCGTACCAGGTGAAGCACTGAAAATCAACGGCAATCTTTCGGATATCAACAACGGAAAATCTGGTATTAGTCAACTTGACGATCTGGGAAATTACGATCCAGCCACTAAAGGGCAGACCAAATTCGTTTTAGGTGGAACGCAAGCTGTGCGTGTGACTGATAACGCCGGTCAATCTTATACGATTAATGTGTATACAGACAGTTCTTTTACTGTTTCTGATTGGGGTAACGAAAAAGTTCTGGTAACGGAATCGGTCGGAGACCAGCAATATGTAAGTTCAGGATTTGGAAAAGCTGAAAACGGCGGTCACATTGATGTAAAGTTTGATGATTTCATGGGAAACAACAAGTTCGGTGACGATAAGACCGTATATCTTGCTTTGAAAGACTCGAATTTGACATGGGCAGACGGTTCCGGCAGTGTCGTAGAATGGCATTCAAAGAATTCGTTTGAATCCCGAGCTTATTACCTCGCGGATGACGACATTATCAACCGGATTAATGTCCCGGAATTTCCGCACAGTTTTACCGATTACAAAGGGGAAATGCGGACCATTAATTCTATTGACGATTTGAAAGCTTACAACAGAGAACTTATAGCTGCACTCCAAAGCAAGGATTATCCCGATTTAAAAACCCAACAGGCTTATAATGATGCTTTTAACAAAGCCAATCCAAAATCCATCGAAAAGGCCGTAAAAGGTCCGGGAAGCGATTATCCTAAAAGTGATGAAATATTTAAGCCCACGGGTAATACGCGCGCAATGTATGCCAGTAATGGCGGTAAGATAATTGTCAAATCGGGTGGCCAGATTGATACCGAATTTGACCAAGGGGAAATGGCAGGTACACTCGTCGCAGAAGGCGGGAGCATTGTCGAGGTCGAGCCCGGTGGCATTGTCTCGTCACGACGAAATTCCACAATTATCCTCGGCAGAGACGGACTGGAAGGAGCGGGCGCCCACACTGTTGGTACCAATAACGGTGTGGTCAATTCGGGCTTCAGAGAATCCCGTATACATGACACCACAAAAGACAGTCAGGAATTTTCTTATGGCACTGCTGTCGAAGCGTTTTATGGTGGAACTATTGAGAACAACGGTATCATTAATGTAGCAGGCAATCGCGTAGCAGAAACCACCTTTGCTTATAGTAACGGTTTTTATCTGTATAAAGTCGGCACTGGAACAAACAATGGTATTATAAACATCGGCGTCAACAATGATCCCCTGAACGGTCGCTATGTCGGCGTCGCCATCGAAAGCAACTATTCAAAATTTACAAATAGCACAACTGGCGTTATTTATATCGGACGAGCCGCACAATATGACACAACAACGCCGGAAGAGGCGGCTGATACAAGCAATAGTAATAATGCCCAATTTTACGGCATCATGGCATCCGACAGCGCTGAAGCTATCAATGACGGAAAAATCATCATCGGTTCAAAAATGCAAAATGCTGCAGCTATGGCTACCGATGTTCCGTTGGATCCTGACGTACAAGCTCCTAATTTTAGGCTGATAAATAACGGGATCATCATCATCAATGGTGCTGTCAAGAACGATTCCCGGTTAAATAGCGCCCGTAACTTCGGTATTAAAGCGACTAATAATGGCATATATAACCAAGTTAAGAATAATGGCACTATCGAACTTAATGGATATAACGGTGTTGGCATCTATGTTCTCGCGACATCCGGTAATTTTATTAATGCAAATGATGCTCTGGTTACGCTTACCGAAAACAGCGTCATCAAAATTTCCAGCCCGACCCAGAACGGCCCATTGGTACGAAATTACGGCGTCTGGGTGGAAGGCCGCCCCAACGACACGCATTATGCTCGCGCCAAAATTGATGGAACGATAGAACTGGCAGGCGACGGCGCGGTCGGTGTCTATGTCAAGGATGGCGGCCAAGCGAATGTCACGGAACATGCTAATCCACAATTTGTAAGCGGCAAACAACAGATCGGTTTTTATGTCTACGGTGCTCAAAGTAAAATTGTAAACAGCACAAAAGCGATGGATGTAACGACGACCGCTTCAAATCTTTTCCGTATTGACGGTGGCGCAAGCTTTTTGGGCCAGGGAGAAGAGTTAACAGCTTCCGGTGAAAATAGCGTCATTCTAGAGGGCGCAGGAAGAGCTTCCGATACGGCAAGTCAAATAATCACCAAGGACGCAAAACTCACAGTTACAGGAAAAGGTGCGGCGGCTGTATTAATCAATGGCGGAGCTTATGGAGAAATTAGCGAAAAAGATAACACAGAACGCCAGATTTATCTTTCAGAAGAAGGTGCAATCGGTGGGATTGTTGATGGTCGTTATCACCGAATTGATGCGACCTATACCGAAGAAGTAGACCTGAACACAAAGTTAGTTAATTACGCCAAAATCAACACTGATTCACAAAATGTAACAGGATTCATTGCGCGCAATAGTGGTCTTCTTGTCAATTATGGCGTTATCAACATGACAAACAGTTTCAATGCCACCGGCATCCATGTCATCGAGGGTGGGCGTTTGGAAAATCATGGTGATATTACTGTCTCGAGCGGTGTCGGACTGCATATAGAGGGCCTCATAGGCACCGACACACGCGCAAATGTGGCAAATGCCAGCACTATAACAGTAGATAATGGGAAAGCCGGCATTTATCTGGAAAAGAATGCTTTTTTAAATGCGACCGGAAGTCAGGGTAAGATTATAGTTTCGGGAAGTGCCCATGGCGTTTTGCTGAATTCGGATGCAAAAGGAATTGTTCTCGGCGTTGATGAAATAACTGTTTCGGCTGGCGGAAATGGTAATGGTGTAGAAAATAACATCGTTTCAAATGACCCTGAATTTGCTGCCGAAATCGCTTTTAAACAAGCAACAATCAATGTCGAGGGTAGCGGTTCTGGTATTCGTACTGCCGTTGGTCTTGTTACGCATTATCTGGATGAGAATAATGTGTCGCAAATGTCTAACGTCACAATCAATGTTGGCGCCAACGGTGTCGGTTATGATCTAAGAAATGCAAGTCTATCCGATCCGGTTCTTCAGTCGAATGCCATAATCGGACCGGCTTATACAATAAATGTATCCGATCATGCGATTGGTTTGCGTACCAATACCAGCGGCGAAGTCATCAACCAGTCGACTGTTTGGGTAAAAGAAGGTGCTTCAGGCACTGCCTGGCTTGCCGGTACAGCTTCCAAAGTCCAAAATGACGGCGTCCTTGACTCGAAGAGTGCCAACGGTCTTTTGGTAGACCTCACAAATAGACCGACCGATGCTTCTTCCGGAACAACCTTCATCAATACTGGGCAATTAACTGCCCAATCACCCACTTCTGTTGCGGTACGGGGAAGTGCCCTTGGCGACACCTTCATTTTTACAAACAACGCGTCAAACGTACGTGGACTTGTTAAAGCTGGCAAAGGCTCGGATAGCCTCATCTGGTCGGGTGGATTTTGGGAAGGCGGTTTCGATATGGGAGAAGGAGACGGTGACAAAGCAACGATTTCCGGTTCTGTCGATACAAGAAAATTCAGCCATGCATTGGCCGGTCAAGGCAATAACAAGCAACTGACACTCCAAAACACAACTATAGCCGGTGGTTCATTCAATCAGGATGATTTAAACAAGGGCGTAAATTTTGGCGCGGATTGGAATAAAATTGCTCTTACCGACGGCACCCGTTTAACTTTGACAGATAATGTTTTTACAAACGGCGATCTTGATTTTGAAATTGGCAAGCAAAGTACACTGATTGTCGACCACACCAAGTATCGCGGTACGGGCGCAGCACCAACACTCTATAGCGAGGCAGATATCACTCGAAAAGCCGGAACTTTGACACTGACAAATAACGGCCTCATTGATATGGGGAACAAAACCGGCGACGGCATTACCGACAAACTGATCATCAAAGGCAATTACCATAGTGATAATGGCTCTATCCGGCTGAATAGCCGTCTTGGAGATGATGGAGCTCCATCCGATATGGTTGTTATTGATGGAGGGACTGTTTCCGGTACGACAACCCTTTTCATCGACAATCTCTTCGATAACCAGAAAAGTGAAATCACAAAATATGAAGGAATAAAAGTCGTTGATGCAATAAATGGCGCAACAACTGCGGAAGACAGCTTTGTTATCGGTACCGGCTGGGGACGTGGCTACCGGCGCGACGACGGTGTGATGGCTGTTGCCGGATCCGATACTGCCTATGCCTATTTGCTCAAGCGTGGACCGGCAAAAAAATCCGGTAACCGCGATGTTTATGGGGACGATGAATTCGTCTATGACTGGTATCTTCGTTCGCCGGAAGATACCTCCAATCCGGATGGAGGAAATAATGGCACAGGCACAGGTGGCGATGATACAGGTGGAGGAACCTTGCCCGCAAAACCTTATTACGGTCCTTCGGTTCCACTTTATGAAGCTTATCCTCAAGTGCTCACAAGTCTCAATCATTTGTCCACTTTGCAGCAACGAGTTGGTAACCGCTTTTGGGCTGATGGAACCGATAATACGGTAAATGCCGGGAATCATGCCGATCAAGCCTCGACGCTTATTGAACACAGCGGCTTTTGGGGCCGCATGGAAGGAAGCAGAAGCAAAGTAACTCCCTCACGCTCGCTGACCGATGAAAATTACGGTCTTGATCTCTGGCGCATGCAAAGCGGGATTGATGGTGCACTTGTCGAAAATGGCAACGGGATCCTGATTGGATCTTTGAGCGGTCATTTCGGTCGTGCGGAAGCGTCTGTCCGTTCCGATGACGGGCATGGCAAAGTCGAGGCGGACGGATATGGTATAGGGGCTGCAGCTACATGGTATGGCATCAATGGCAGCTATGTCGATTTACAATCGCAAGCTACCTGGTATGAAACCGATTTCAATTCCAAGAATTTTAGCCGTTCGGATAAGAAAAACGAAAACGGTTTCGGCTACGCTCTTTCGGCAGAGGCCGGTCATCGGTTAAAATTGACAGAAACATGGGATATTACACCGCAAATCCAACTTTCTTATTCGTCGATAGATTTTGACAGTTTTCGCGATGGCTTGAATACAAAAGTGTCTTTGAAAGATGGTGACAGTCTGGAAGGCCGTGCCGGTATCGCTTTCAGCAGAGATAAAACGTGGATATCCGATAGCGGAGACCGGCGTCGCACACTTCTATATGGCATAGGTAATCTTTATTACGAATTTCTCGATGGAACGAAAGTGAATGTTTCCGGCACTTCGTTCCGGAATGAAAATGAAGATTTTCAAGCCGGACTTGGATTGGGTGGCAGTTATAATTGGAATAACGATAATTGGTCACTCTATGGCGAAACAAATATACGCGGTGCTTTCAAAAATATCAGCGATAATTACAGCTTTGGCGGCACTGTAGGTTTGAGAATTAAATTCTGAGTTTGGGAAGGGATTGTTCTTCATCCATGCGATGGGGAATAATCCTTCAAGCCCGTTCCGGTTGAAAAACCGAAAGCCTCAATTACCCTGAATGACAATATCGCATTCATTCTTTTTTGTCCGAACACTGGACTTTTTATCTTCCGACATAACTATTCGTTTATTCTTTGAAGAAGAGGAACAAATTCCGTGTCTTTGTGGATAAACGTTAACGATAAAATGCAACATGGCTATCGTTATGAACGCGTGTGTGAAGAGGGAAAAAACTTCTCATCCGATTTTGAACCGCAGTTAACCCCTAAGCAAATGTTGGAAATGGGGGTTTTTGGCGGAAAATATATGACCGATTGCAGAAACGAGTTTCCTTCGAACTGGTTTCAAAACGCAAAATTATCGCCTGAAGGCAAACAGGCTGACTTGAATTATTATGGTGTATTGGCGGGAAAACCACTTGTCTATTGGAAGGCTAAAGGCTGGATTTATCAAGATGACCCGCGCGGCTGGTTCCAGTGGTATTGCCGCTATTATTCGGGTCGCCGTATCGAGGGTGAAGACGAGCGGCAGATCAAACGTTGGAAACAGATGCGCCGCCATCTCGCCCAACTCAGGAAAAATTGTGACCCAGGTGATTTTTTCTGTCGTCCGCGCCAGCGTCAGGCTCTTTTGCAATGGGCCTATTTTTGTGATTAAGGTTTATTTCAATCCTGGTTCGATCAAATTGGCCGTCTAAGCCGTGGCCGTCCATGGCATGGAATGATGGGCTTTGCATGAATAAAAAGTTCGACCGTTATTGCTTATATTTTCTTTGTCTGCGCATTTTACCCTAACGGTTTCACCGCTGCATTTTTTACCCATGCCTTTTAACACATGCAGTTTCACCCATGAATTTTAACCGCCTATTTTAAATTATATTTTTAAAATTCTGCC
>CAMLON010000017.1 GCA_946481695.1 uncultured Bartonella sp.
GGTACGCTTGAAAAATTCGCCACTGCGCATTGTGTCGGTAATTCGCCCCATATGCTCGGATTGCTCGCGTGTGGTCATGGGGTAGAATTTCAACTGGCTGGAAAATTCGCCAATGAGAGGATCATTTCTTAAGTCCGCAACAAGTTCGCGCGCATAGTCGAGCTCTGCAACAAGCCGTGTTGTCTGGATAAGAATAACTTCTTCGAATTTTTCATAAGTTTCCGGATCACGAATAAGGCTTGCAAAAGGTGCAACACCTGTTCCTGTCGAGAAGAGATAAAGCCGTTTACCCGGTAAAAGCGCGTCCAGTACCAGAGTGCCGGTGGCTTTTTTACGCATCAGCACGGTGTCGCCCACTTTGATTTTTTGCAAATGCTCGGTCAACGGGCCGTTCGGCACTTTGATGGAGAAAAACTCCAATTGCTCGCTCCAGAACGGGCTTGCAATGGAATAGGCGCGAAAAACCGGCTTTTCTGCATTGGGCAAACCGATCATCACAAACTCGCCCGACCGGAAACGGAAACTGTCCGGCCGGTTCAGGCGGAAACGGAAAAGCCTATCGGTATAATGTTTGACATCCTGTACAGTTAAAGCAAAAACATTTGCCGGTATCGGAAATGAAGACGGCGTGGCAGTCACATTCGAGGCTGCATTGTCGACAGGCGTAGTCATCGGAATTCTTCCTTAATAAACTTTAGCAGATAAACTTGACAAATTCTGGCATGATATAATGCTAAATGGATTATCTGCCAACATCATAAAGCGAAGTTTCTTTATAATAACAAATTTGTTTTCGTCAAATGACAGTTGTAGATAGTCTGTTGTTTATGCAAAATAATTGCTTCAAAGCCGATAGACAAAACGGCTATTGTGACCACATATAGAAAATCGGAAGGCCGTTCGGGAACAAAACCACATCATGACAGAACAACTCAAATTCGGAACAAGCGGCTTGCGCGGTCTGGTGAGCGATTTAACCGATGACATTATCATGCGCTATACTTCAGCCTTCTTGCGACATTTGGAAAAAATCGGCAAGATCAACAAAAATACAAGCGTGATTGTCGGCTATGATCTGCGCTCGTCAAGCCCACATATCAAAAATGTTGTCATTAAAACAATCGAAGATCTTGGCTATTCCGTTATCAATGCCGGTCAAGTGCCAACCCCTGCCCTCGCGCTCTATTCACTCAATTCTCGCTATCCGGCAATTATGGTTACAGGAAGCCACATTCCCGATGACCGCAACGGGCTAAAATTTTACCGTCCCGATGGAGAAATAACCAAGCAAGACGAGCGCGCAATTGTAGCCGAACTTGATAAATCGGCAAAAGGAGAGAAAGGCGGACTTTCAGAAAAGAACACCCCCTATCACCTTGCCGAAAACTATCAATCCCCTCCCGTTGTTCCGGATGTTCTTGAACTTTACCGGAAACGCTGCCTTTCCATTTTGCCGAAATCGGCACTTCAGGATATGAAAATCGGCGTCTATCAACACAGTTCCATTGTGCGCGACTTTCTGGTTGAAGTTTTATCAGCTCTTGGCGCGAAAACTGTTGCAATCGGTCGGGCCGACCATTTTGTTCCTGTCGATACCGAAGCATTACGCGATTTTGACCGCAAGCTTGCTCTTGATGCCGTTCGCCAATATGGGCTTGACGCGCTGGTGTCGACCGATGGCGACGCAGACCGGCCATTAATTGCCGGTTCCGACGGAATATTTTTAAAAGGCGATGTGGTTGGGATGCTTACCGCAAAATATCTTTTTGCCGATGCTGTCGTCACCCCTGTCACCTCCACATCGGCAGTCGAGACAAGCCACTTTTTCGAGCATGTTTACCGCACCTCTGTCGGCTCACCTTATGTTATTGCCGGTATGAAACAGGCGTTAAACGACGGTTATCATACAATTGTCGGTTTTGAAGCCAATGGCGGCGTTCTTTTAGGAAGCGATATTTCAAGCGAAACCTGCGAATTGAAGAAATTGGCAACACGCGATGCAATGCTTCCTATTCTGGCTTTATTAGGATTTGCACAATTGCGCGGCTCTTCCGTTCAGGCGCTTCAGGGTTCTCTTCCGCGGCGCTTCACAGCCAGCAACCGGCTGTCAAATATTGACACAGAAAAAGCAAAACAAGGTTTGCATGAGCTTGAAGATGCTGCAACATGCGTACATTTTTTCCATCCGCTCGGTAACATCAAACATTGGGATGTGATTGACGGTTTACGTGTCATCATGGACAATGGTGATATTGTGCATTTCCGCCTTTCCGGTAATGCTCCGGAATTGCGGTGTTACAGCGAAGCGGCCTCGCAAGAACACGCCGACAAGCTTCTCGAATGGGGGCTTGAAAACATTGCTCGAACCTTGGAGAAAGCATCATGATAAAGGTTATTGCGCATTTTTATATCAAGCCCGAATTGGTTGAAAAGACCGACGCTCTTTTCAAAGAACTCGTAGAAAAATCCCGTAAGGACAAAGGCTGCATTTCCTACGAACTGTTTGAAGTTGAAGGCGATACAGGACACATGGTTTTCATTGAAACATGGAAAGACAAAGGCGCCCTGGACGCACATAGCAAAACCGAACATTTTGTTCGCATTATTGATGAATTGACAAAGATGAGCTACAAGGAAGCGGTCGTTACTGCCATGACACAGAAGCTTTGACGTCCCTCAATTTCCATTTCTTTACAATTTCTATTTCTTTACAGTAAAAGCGGTATCCGGTTTCATCCGATGCTGCTTTTTTAATATTATCCGCGCCTTTATGTGCTTCAAAAGCACTGTTTTCCTTTCAAGTTCCAGAACGGAAACGACGCGTTGTTTTTAAACAATTCGCTTATCTTTATCATCAACACGCGCGTCAAAACGATATTTTTTGTTAGCTTCTTATTTTGCTGTTTATAAGTTTGTTCTACTTTAGGCGCTTACGCGATATTTAACCAATGCTCGATAACCGGACATAGTCAATGCGCGGTTAAATGAAAACATTCCAACCTTTCGTCACGCGGCTTTTCTCCGCATTCAGGCGGAAACTATTCTCTCTTCAAATTATCTTTTCACATGCCGGTTTATTGAAAGAAAATCTAGTCTTCATCGACTTGTTGCTGTTCGGGCAAAAGCAAATTGAGAATGATTGCTGTAATCCCGCCGGCAGCAAGGCCGGATTTCATAATATCGGCAATAAATGCCGGAAGATGGCTCACAAAAGCCGGCACTTGCGGCACACCAACGCCAACGCTTAAAGCAATTGCTATGATAAGAAGTGCCCGCCGGTCGAGCTTGATTGACGAAAGGATATTGATTCCGGAGGCGGCAACCGAGCCGAACATGATCATGGCAGCACCTCCGAGAACCGGTTCCGGCATTGCTTGTATAAGGGCGGCAATTTTCGGAAAAAGGCCAAGAACAACGAGAATCGCCGCAATCCACAAGCCGACATAGCGGCTTGCAACGCCGGTCAACTGGATAATACCGTTATTTTGCGCAAAGACCGAACTTGGAAATGTATTGAAAAAACCGGCAAGAAGAGAATTGGCGCCATTGACAAGCACACCACCCTTTATCCTCTTCATCCATAATGGCCCGGAAACCGGCTCGCTTGAAATTTTGCTTGTTGCTGTGATGTCGCCAACCGCTTCAAGAGAGGTGACAAGATAGATCATGATGAGCGGAATAAAGAGCGACCATGAAAAAGATAGTCCGAAATGGAGCGGCCTTGGCAAAGCAAAAAGTGCGGAATGTTCAAAACCGGAAAAATCGAGCCTACCCATCAACCCCGCCATGGCATAGCCGATAGCAAGGGCAAGAATAATGGCACTGGAGCGCACCCACGTAATTGTCACACGGTTTAAAAGAATGATAAGCGCAAAGACTGTGCATGACAAAGCGAGATTTTGTAAACTGGCAAAACTTCCCTTTTCGCCAAGCGAAGCATAACCGCCCCCCATACTGACAAGCCCCTCTTTAATCAGGGTAAGGCCAATCAATAAAACCACAATACCGGTGACAAGCGGCGTAATCATGCGGCTGATAAAGGGAAGAATGCGCGAAACCGACATTTCAATAAACGAACCGGCAATGACCACACCGAAGACGGCCGACATGACCTCTTTTGCCGGAATACCGCTTGCAACCATGGCAGCAGAACCGGCCGAAAGCGGCCCGACAAAATTGAAACTGGTTCCTTGCACAATCAGCAAGCCGGCACCGAAAGGACCGATTTTTTTGCACTGCACAAAGGTTGCAATGCCCGAAATAATAAGTGACATGGATAAAACCGTCGCCGTATCTTCCGGTGAAACACCGGCAGCACTGCATATGATAAAGCCCGGCGTAATGATTGGCACAATAATTGCCAATAAATGTTGGAGAGCGGCCAAAAACGCGACAGGCGCATGAGGATGGTCGTTCATTTCAAAAACGAGATCACCCGATTTTTTATGCGTTTTATAATTCTCCATCGGCTTTCTCCGTCAGCATAAATGATGCATGAACATTGAAGGACATTTTCAAGTTAGCGTTTTAGTTGAGGATTGATGAAGAAAGGTCAAGCCTAATTGGTGGGTAATGGCATTTATCCACCAGCAAGCAAGCTTTTTGACTGATAAGAGTACTTATTGATCCCTTGATGATACAATTTCAAAACAGGAAGATTGTCTGGTGTAGTTCTTGCAAGAAAACATCTTGTTGGCTTTAAAACAACAATTATATGAAATAACGACATTAAATGAAAAACGGGAATGCTATTTGGTCGAAATCCGGATTGGACGAGAAAGATGAATATTGGTGAAGCAGCAAAACAATCGGGTCTTAGCGCAAAAATGATCCGCCATTATGAGGAAACAGGGCTTATTTCACCAGTTCATCGTAGCAGAAATGGTTATCGCGTTTATACTGATGACGATATTCAAACCTTGCGTTTCATCCGCCGCTCGAGACTGCTCGGCTTTTCTTCCGAAGATATACGCGTTCTCCTCGGATTATGGAAAGATCGTAGCCGCGCTTCAAGCGAGGTTAAAAAACTCGCACTTTCCCATATCAAAGCTTTGCGGGAAAAAATGGACTCTCTTCAGGTGATGATTAATACACTCGACCACCTTGTCCATCACTGCCATGGTGATGACAGACCCGATTGCCCCATTCTGGAAGATCTTGCTGGGTCAAGTCATCACTGCCATTGATTGAACGCATGTTAGCTTTTTTGAGCAATTTGCCCCGATTTTTATCAAAGTTTTCGCGTTTTTTGGCGTCGTCGCAAAAATGTTTGGCAGAGCATCCCCAAAAAGCCGCGTAAAATCAAAATATAAAAAGTTGTAAAACCGGAATGTCGGTTTGCTTGCTGCACTGCTCATTGCCGCGCATCTAAAAAAACGTATTACTTTTTACGATCAAAAATACCGGATATCCAAACAGCTATGGATGGAAGTCCGTCAACGCCAATTAAAAACCGGAGCCAATTGAAAACCGGAAATGGTTTTTGGTCTTTGGTTTTAAATAATTTTCACATCTTCAGGCTGACGAAAAGTTAAAAGATATTCAAGGCTCTTTCGTCAAAAATTAGCGATTTGAAAGAAAAGACTTTTTATTGTGCGTGAAGAATATTACACATGACACACTAAAAATTGAACGAGATCTGACATGCGTAAAATACTCGAGATCAACGATCTTAAAAAACTTGCCAAACGACGCGTTCCAAAGATGTTTTTTGACTATGCCGATTCCGGAGCATGGACAGAAAGCACTTATCGCGCCAATGAAGAAGACTTTAAAAAAATAAAACTGCGCCAGCGTGTTCTGGTCGACATGACCAACCGCTCGCTTGAAAGCGAAATGATTGGCCAGAAGGTTGCCATGCCTGTTGCTTTGTCTCCAACTGGATTGGCGGGAATGCAACATGCCAATGGTGAAATGCTGGCAGCTCAGGCCGCTGAAGAATTCGGCGTGCCGTTTACATTGTCGACTATGAGCATTTGCTCGATTGAAGATGTCGCCTCCGTAACCAAGAAACCGTTCTGGTTCCAGCTTTATGTTATGAAAGACCGCGACTTTATCGCCGATCTTATCAATCGTGCTAAGGCTGCCAAATGCGGTGCTTTGGTATTGACACTTGATCTGCAAATTATGGGGCAACGCCACAAGGATTTGCGCAACAATCTGTCTGCCCCGCCAAAATTTACATTAAGAAATCTCTGGCAGATGATGACATGCCCGAAATGGTGCACGGAGATGTTGCAGACTGACAAACGGACTTTGCGAAATATTGCCGGTCATGCCAAAAACGTTACTGATCTTTCATCGTTGAGTTTGTGGACAGCCTCGCAATTCGACCCGAAGCTTAACTGGAACGATGTCGAATGGATCAAGAAGATCTGGGGCGGCAAACTTATCCTGAAAGGCATTCTTGATGTTGAAGACGCCAAAATGGCTGTCAAAACCGGTGCCGATGCCATTCTGGTTTCAAACCATGGTGGCCGCCAGCTTGACGGCGCACCTTCAACCATTTCGGTTTTGCCGGAAATTGTCGATGCTGTCGGAGATAAAATAGAAATCCATCTTGATGGCGGTATCCGCTCAGGTCAGGATGTGTTGAAGGCCTTGGCGCTTGGTGCCAAAGGCACGTTTATCGGCCGGCCATTTCTTTACGGACTTGGTGCTATGGGCAAACCGGGTGTCACAAAAGCCTTGGAAATTATCCGTAACGAGCTTGATGTTTCCATGGCACTTTGCGGCAAGAAGAAAATCGCCGATCTCACCCATGATGTCCTTTATGATTTCAGGCCTTCAAAGCCCAAACGCTGAAAGAAGAGCTTAATTCGATATTGGATAAGCCGGGTAAAATGCCCGGCTTTTTCAATGCTTTGTTTTTTAACGGTGATTTTTTTAAAAAATGATTTTTCTTGGAACTCAAAAACGATGAAAAGCCAACAATGAAAATTAATTAAAATACGCCACTGAAACGACCGGCTTCCACGCAATACATAACCGAAACGGACTTTCAAACAGCAGCAAAGTTGCCTGTTATCCCGCTTTTTTCAGTAAAAAAATCCACATTGATTTCTGGTATAAAGGCCTACCCTTTATTTTACCTGATTTTGCAATTGACCCGATTTTATCATTGATGAGCATTGAAGAGCGCCGATTTCTTGATCGTGGTAATGGCACACGGATTTGCCAAAATGTTCGAGATGTCACGGCATCTTTCAGGCCCTCTTTTATGACACCCTGTTTTAACAGTGGAAGCGGAATGAAATGCCAGCTTAAAATAGCTCTTCATCTGCTTTTTATGAACCGGTTTTCAGTCCAAAGATTGATAAAGCTGATTTTGATGAGCCAAAACCATTTTAAGGTTTAAACTCCAAACGAAGGGAACAAATGCTGCTTTCAGAAACGCCCGAACGGTTCACATAATGAGGAGCTCTGGCTGAAACTCGGGCGAGAAGAATAATTCACATAATTTTATTCATCGCTGCATCAAAATAGAGCGGATGGAAAAGGCCGAATGAATGCGCGCAACACCGGGAAGACGTGACAATATTTCCTTGTGAATGGTTTCATAAGCGGCGGCATTTTCTGCTTCCGCACGCAACCAATAATCAGCATCCCCCGTCATCAAATAACATTCTTTGATTTCCGGATGGCGGCGCACGGCCGCCTCAAAACGGTTCAAATATTCTTCCGTTTGTTTTTCAAGTGTAATCTGGATAATGGCAATGAGGCGGTCTTCTCCTTCGACACTTCCCAATATGGCAGTAAACCCGCGAATAACGCCGCTTTCTTCCAATAATTTTACACGCCTCAAACATGCCGAGGGCGAAAGCCCCACTTCGGCAGCGAGATTGGCATTGCTCATGCGCCCGTCACGGCGCAACAGGCGGATGATATTACGATCTATTGCATCAAGGTTTTGCATAATATTTCAATTTGTCGGATTTACACTCAATATTCGACGACAAATATATATAATATTTCAAAAATAGATACAACATTCGAATGCCCTTCACATATGATAGGCACAATAAAATGGCAAAAAGCCACGGGAACAATGACGGGGAACAATGCGGGCATCCGGATTTGTAACCGGATTTATCTGGGAAATAATGAAATGGGTGAAATTCAAAACGACAATAAAATTCCGACATTAGCCTATGGGGCAATTCTCACAATCAATCTTGATGCCATTGTCGAAAATTATAACACCATAAAAAAAATGGTTGCTCCGGCACAAAGTTCCGCCATTGTCAAAGCCGACTCCTATGGCCTTGGCGCTCGAAAAATAGCGCCTGTGCTTTATGAAGCAGGATGCCGGTTTTTCTTTGTAGCAGAACTTATCGAGGCATTCCGACTCAAAGACGAGTTGCCGGCCGATGCTTCCATTGCTGTTTTGAATGGCATTTTACCGGGTGCGGAAAAAATAACGGCGGCGGCCGGTATAATTCCGGTTCTCAATTCCTGGGAGGCTATTCTTGACTGGCAAAAACTTTGCTTGAATGAAGCAAAGCGTTTACCCGCAATCATCCAGATTGATACCGGCATGTGCCGCTTGGGGCTTGATCATAGCGAGCTTTACCGCCTTGTCGCCGATCCGTCGATTTTTAACGACGCGGATATAAAACTGGTCATCAGCCATTTGACCAAAAGTGACGAAGAAAATAGCCCTGCCAATCCTGCCCAACTTGAAGCCATGAAAAAGGCACTTGCCAAACTTCCGGCTTCCAAAGTTGCCCTCGCCGCTTCCGGCGGGATTTTCTTGAATACCGACTATCATTTCGACATGGTGCGTCCGGGCATTGCCCTTTACGGTGTAGACCCGCTTGGCAAAAGCCCGACAGTCATCAAACCGGTTGTGAGCCTTGACGCCCATGTTATCCAGACACGCCACGTTCCCGCTGGTTCGGCTATCGGCTATGGTGGAACATTTATAACCAAACGGCCAAGCACAATCACAACGATATCGGTAGGCTATGCGGATGGTTGGTTAAGGGCACTCGGCAATAAAGGTTCGGTTTTTTTCAAAGGGCAGCGCGTGCCGATTGTCGGCCGTGTTTCGATGGATTCCATCACACTTGATACAACGCATCTTGGTGAAAACGCACCAAAAGCCGGTGATCTTGTCGAACTCATCGGCAAGCACCAATCGCTTGACGATGTTGCTCGCGATGCCGGCACAATTCCTTATGAAATTCTAACATCTCTCAGTCATCGTTACGAACGCATCTATGTGAAAAATTGCGAGGGAAACAAAAAATGAAAGTGCTTGTTCTGGGAAGTGGTGTCGTTGGTGTAACTTCAGCTTGGTATCTCAATAAAGCAGGCCACGAAGTCACGGTCATTGACCGTGAAGAAGGGCCTGCATTGGAAACAAGCTATGCCAATGCCGGTCAGGTTTCTTTCGGATATACAACCCCATGGGCACAACCGGGGCTGACGCTCAAAGCATTGAAAATGATGCGGCAAGCCAATCCGCCACTTATTATTCATCCCACTTTCAGCCTCGACCAGATGAAGTGGCTCTTTGCAATGTTTATCAATTGCAATGAAAACCGTTACAAGAAAAACAAAGCCCTGATGGTGCGCGTATCCGACTATGCCGCAAAATGCCTTCATGACTTACGCGAAGAAACATCTATCCATTACGATGAACGCATGAAGGGCACGATCCAGCTTTTTCGGGACCCTCATCAGCTTGAAGCGGCCAATAAGGATGTCGAAGTGCTCAAAGCCGATGGTATTGCCTATAAGATGCTTGATAGTGCCGGTTGCGTTGCCGCAGAACCCGGATTGGCGCCGTTAAAAGATAAAATCGTTGGTGGATTGCAAACCCCTGAAGATGAAACCGGCGATTGCCAGATGTTTACAACCAAACTTGCAAAGCTCGCGGCCGATAAAGGGGTTGAATTTTCCTATAATACAATAATCAATAAACTTGATGTTGAAGGCGGTAAAATTACCGGCGTTGAAACGTCACGCGGCTTGATGCATGCCGATGCCTATCTCGTCTCAATGGGGTCTTTTACGCCATTTCTTATTCGCGATCTCGGACTTCATGCGCCAATCTATCCGGTGAAAGGCTATTCCATCACCGTGCCGATTACCGACGAGGCGAAAGCACCGGTTTCAACGGTTATTGACGATATTTACAAGGTTGCTGTTACAAGATTGGGTAACCGTATCCGCGTCGGCGGCATGGCAGAAGTTTCAGGCTATGAAATAAAGCTCAGCGAACCACGCCTGAAAACATTGCAAGAAGCTTTGGAAATGATGTTTTCCGGCTCCTATGATAAAGCCTTCAAGCCTCAGCTCTGGTCAGGTTTACGACCGGTGACACCTGATAGTGTTCCGATTATCGGTAAAACAAAATATGAAAACCTGTTTATCAATTCCGGACATGGTACTTTGGGTTGGACAATGTCAACCGGAAGCGGCCATTTGATTGCCGATATTATCAGCGGCAATAAGCCTGAAATTGACCCGACAGGACTGGACATCAGCCGGTATCAATAATTTTTCCAGCAATTGAGCATTAGAAGCGCTGCAACAGCTCTCCTTACCCCGAAAAAGGAGCCTGTTGCGGCCTTTCATGTGCGCTCTATCCGGTTTGCCTCTTCTAGTCCATGAATTGCATTTTGCGGATTATTCGTTACGTCTTTAGAGGGCTCATTGTTCGTTCGGTTTTCTGTTCCGGCCGGTCATGCGCTTTTCTGTGCCTGACCGTCCGTTTGATTCTTTGCTCCGCTTGCTTACTCTTTTTCAGCGCTTGGCCTGCCCGTTATCTTTTAAAAATTTACTCTTCATCTCTTCCGGAACTTCCAGAAATTTTATGAGAAATAAACAGAGATAGCCGGTACGAAAAGCTGACCGTTTTCATCTTTCCGTTTTGGCCATGTCACCAATAGTTCTACATCATTGCGGCAGCGCCGAAGATGGTGCGCAAAAACCAAAAAGAATAAAAATCCGAACAAAAAACCGAAAAAAGTCCGAATAAAAATCCGAATAAACTAAATAAAAAACCGGCCGAAGCCGGTTTTTTTTAACGATAATTGGAAAGTGGCGGGCAGGAACAAATAAGGTGTCTGTCACCGGCTACATTATCAATGCGTGAAACCGGTGGCCAATATTTATCTGCCGGATCCTGAGCAGGATCAGGAAGTGCCGCGATTTTGCGCGAATAAGCATGTGACCAATTGTCATCAATGGTATCGGCCAGAACATGCGGCGCATTGACGAGCGGATTATCATCCTTCGGCCAGACACCCTCACCCACTTTTTTGGCTTCTTCGGAAATGGCAAGAAGGGCGTTGCACAGCCTGTCAATTTCCGATTTCGGTTCGGATTCTGTGGGTTCGATCATCAATGTTCCGGGAACCGGAAACGACATTGTCGGAGCATGGAAGCCATAATCGATCAGACGTTTGGCCACATCGTCGACAGTGATGCCGTAATTATCCTTGAGGACACGCGTATCGACAATACATTCATGCGCAACACGCCCTCTTTTTCCTTTATAAAGAATCGGATAGGCCGCAGAAAGTTGTTCTGCAATGTAGTTTGCATTCAAAATTGCGTTTTCGGTCGCAAGTTTCAGCCCTTCGGCACCCATCATACGAATATACATCCATGTGATTGTGAGGATTGAAGCGCTGCCGAAAGGTGCTGCCGAAACAGCATGGCTTGTCGAAAACAGCGCATGACCGGGAACGAATGGTTGAAGATGTTTTGAAACGCCGATCGGCCCGACACCCGGGCCACCGCCGCCATGGGGAATAGCAAAAGTTTTATGCAAATTCATGTGGCAGACATCCGCACCGACATCAGCCGGACGGGCGAGAGCGACCAGCGCATTGAGATTTGCCCCGTCAAAATAGACTTGCCCGCCATTCTCATGAATAATCTTGCAAATCTCTTTGATACTTTCTTCGTATACCCCGTGGGTCGACGGATAGGTAATCATCAAAGCAGCAAGATTGTCTTTGTGTTCGACTGCTTTTTTGCGCAAGTCTTCGACATCAACATCTCCATCACCCAGACAATCGACCACAACCACTTCCATACCGGCCATATGCGCCGAAGCCGGATTTGTGCCATGGGCAGAAGCCGGAATGAGACAGATATTGCGATTATGTTCGCCATTTTTGTCGTGATAGCGGCGAATAGCAAGAAGACCGGTATATTCACCTTGTGCGCCGGAATTGGGCTGGAATGAAATGGCGCTGAAGCCGGTAATTTCACACAGCCATTTTTCAAGTTCGGAAATAAGCTGCTGATAGCCGCGACTATCGGTCTTCGGGGCAAAGGGGTGAAGATTTGCAACCTTCGGCCAGCTCAAAGGCATCATTTCGGCAGCAGCATTCAATTTCATGGTGCAGGAACCGAGCGGAATCATGGCGCGGTCAAGTGCCAGATCTTTATCGGCAAGGCGGCGCAAAAAGCGCATCATTTCGGTTTCCGATTGCACAGCATGGAAAAACGGCTGGCTTAAAAAAGAACCATCGCGTTTTTTGCCCAAGAGTTTCGATGGAGCTTTATCACTGAGTGTTGCACCGAAAAGCTTGGCAAGTGCTTTTGCGTCTTCTTCATCCGAAAGTTCATCAAAATTGATGGAAACGGTATCCTTGTCGATAACGCGTATGAGACGGCCATCACTTTCCGCTTTTTGTTGCAGTTCATCCGCTTTGCCGGAAACATTGACGGTTACACAATCGAAATAATGGTCGCCGGCAAGAGTAAAGCCCGCATCTTTGACACTGTCACCGAACCGGCTTGCAAGATCATGAACGCGGTTGGCAATCGCCTGCAAACCTTCCGGACCATGCCAGACAGCAAAAGCTGTTGCCATATTGGCAAGGAGTGCCTGAGCAGTACAAATATTCGACGTTGCTTTGTCGCGGCGGATATGTTGTTCACGTGTCTGCAAAGCAAGACGGTAGGCAACCCGCCCTTTGGTATCAATCGACTGCCCGACAATGCGTCCGGGAATCATACGTGTCAGGGCTTCGGATACCGCCAGATAACCGGCATGCGGACCGCCAAATCCCATTGGCACGCCAAAACGCTGCATAGAGCCCACAACCATATCGGCTCCCCAAAGGGCAGGCGCTTCCATGATTGTCAAAGCCAGAGGATCAGCGACAACAATAACCAATGCACCTTTGGCTTTGGCCTTTTTGATGACATCGCTATGATCGATAAAACGGCCCTTTGTATCGGGCCATGGCAAAACGATTGCCGCTGTCTTGTCGGTAATCTCGCTCTCTAACCCGATCTCGTAACCTTGTGTTTCAGCCCTTGTTTGAGCCACCGCCAAAGTTTGCGGGTGAAGTTCGCCAAATACCGAAATCGCGGTTTTTTTATTGCGCGAAAAGCGCACCGCAACGGCGTTCGCTTCGGCAAGTGATGTCGCTTCATCAAGAAGCGAGGCTGCCGCAATCGGCAAGCCCGTCAATTCACAGACAAGAGTCTGGAAATTGAACAACATTTCAAGCCGCCCCTGACTGATTTCTGCCTGATAGGGCGTATAGGCGGTGTACCAGGCCGGATTTTCAAAAAGATTGCGTAAAATGACAGAGGGAACAAAAGTGCCATAATAGCCCTGTCCGATAAAGCTTTTATGGAGACGGTTCTGTTCCATCATAGTGTGAAGCTCGTGAAGAGCTGCCCCTTCACTTACAGCTTTCGGCAATTGAAGCGGGCGATGAAGACGGATTGCGTTCGGCACTGCCTGCTCGACCAATTCCTCAAGAGAACCAAGCCCCAATTTATGCAGCATTGCCTTTGCCTCTTCGGGCCGCGGCCCGATATGGCGTGATGAAAATGGAAGTTCCTGCATTTTATTATCCAATCATTGCGATATAGCCGGCCGCATCCATCAAGCTGTCGAGCTGACTTGCGTCGGAAATTTTCATCTTCCACAACCAGCCTTCTTTTTCTGCCTTCTGGTTAACGAGTGCCGGGTCGTCGCTCAAAGCTTCATTGACTTCGCTAATTGTGCCATCAACAGGTGAAAAAACGTCGGATGCAGCCTTGACCGATTCGACAACGGCAACAGAGTCGCCCTTTTTGACAGTGCTGCCGACTTCCGGCAATTCAACGAAAACAAGGTCGCCAAGCTGCTCCTGAGCATGGTTTGTGATGCCGACCGTTGCAAGATCACCATCAAGACTGATCCATTCATGATCTTCGGTGAAATACAGTTTAACCATGTGTTTTATCCTTTAAAATAACGATGTTCGACAAAGGGAAGTGTATGGACAGCAAGCGGTATTTTCTTACCGCGAACTTCTGTTTCAAGCTCGGTTCCGGCTTTCGCAAGGTCGATTGCAACATAACCCATTGCAACCGGACCGTTAAATGACGGGCCAAAGCCGCCTGATGTAACATGACCGACGAGTTTGCCTGTCTTGTCAAAAATTTCTGCACCGGCACGCACCGGCTGGCGTGTTTCAGGCATCAAGCCGACGCGGCGACGTGTTGCACCATTTTTCAACGCTTCGAGAAAAGCCTTGGCACCGAAAAAATCGCCCTTCTCACGCACCGGTTTGGTGACAGCCCAGGTAATTGCCGCTTCAACCGGATTGGTTTTTGCAGTGATGTCGTTGCCATGGAGGCACAAACCCGCTTCCAGTCGCAAACTGTCACGTGCGGCAAGGCCTATCCATGTCACGCGCGGGTCGCTCAACAGTTTTTCGGCAAGTGCTTCAGCTTCATCAACGGGCAGGCCGATTTCAAATCCATCTTCACCGGTATAGCCCGAACGTGTCATAAACCAGTTTTTCTTTGGCTCGAAACCATGCATGAAATGAAGTTCATTTCCCGGTAAACCTGCTTTTTTGATGACATCGGCAGCCTCCGGCCCCTGTAACGCTAAAAACACGCGTTCAAGCGGTTCGATTGTGCAGTCAAGCCCAAGCGCGCGTTTTTGAAGTTCGGCAATGTCAGCTTTCGCATTACCGGCATTGGCAACAACCATAAAACGTTTTTCACCAAGGCGGGTCACAATGAGATCGTCAAGGATGCCCGCCTCTTCATTCAAAAGATAGTTATAACGTGACTGGCCGATTTGCAGTGCTTCAGCGTCAAGCGGCAGAGCTTTTGACAAAAAGTCGGCTGCACCATTGCCTTCAACCAGTATCAGTTTCATATGAGAAATATCGAACAGACCCGCATGGGCACGTGTATGCAAATGCTCTTTCATAACGCCGAGCGGGTAAGTGAGCGGCATGTTCCATCCGGCAAAATTGCCGAATTTGGCTCCGGCTTTTTCATGCATATGAAAAAGCGGCAAAGTTTTAAGGTCTTCTTGAGAGTTGCCCATAAATTGCTCCGAGGTTGCGCCAATAGACACACAATGCATCTATTTCACACCCCTCTGTCTTGAGCCTGAGAGACTTGTGGAAAGCTCTCCCCCTCCACTTACACCTTCGGCGCGGGACAAACCCGACTTTCCAGAGCTGTCTTGATCTTTTTACGGTTCCTTGTGCCTGAGAGATTACGGGCTGTTTTCCCCTTCGGCGGCCAAAACACGGTTGACTGTATTTTTACACTCTCCCGCAAAAAGATGAGAAAGGGTCAAATTTACCCCTCCCTGACATAAAACCGGTTCTAGCCGATCTTCAAAGTGAAGTCATCCTCAAAAAATCATTTCCCCCGACTATGTCGGGATATTTAACCCATATGTTCATAACAATTCCCCATATGGTCATGACAATTTATTGTGATAATAAAGCTAAAACAATTTTGTTTTCTATAAACTCTTAATGATTGATCTTGCTGCCAAGATAAAATCCCAAAGCGGTCGCGAAAAGACAAAAGACGACAGAAATAATAATATTGAAAAAAGCCTCACCGACTGCACCTTTTTTCAAAAGTTCGAAGCTCTGCAAGCTGAAAGAAGAAAAGGTCGTAAAGCCACCGCAAATCCCCACCATGACAAAAAGCCGGATGTTCTCGCCCATCGGCCATTTTGCCTCTGCCATGGTGATAACGCCAAAAAATGCGATCACAAAAGACCCGACAATATTGATAAGAATTGTTCCCCACGGCAGATTTTTACTGACCGGAACCATGAGGAGCGATAACCAGTAACGTAAAACCGAACCCAGTGCACCGCCACAAGCCACCCATAACGTTGCAGTCATCAGACAATCTCCTTAAAGGAAGGGAAACTATTTCAACTCGAGCATCAAAAAAACCGACATAAAAATTAAATGCCATAAAATAACATGACGATTTAAAACAGAATGACAACAAAATCAAAATAAGGGACTAAAAATGCCGGCAGGAAAACAGGAATTATTGGATTTTCTAAAAACACTTGGCATTCATGTCAAAACAACAACCCATCCGGCTGTTTTTACCGTCAAAGAAGGCGAGAATATTAAACAAAATATTCCCGGCGCCCATACCAAGAATCTGTTTCTCAAAGACAAGAAGGGGCATTATTTTCTGGTGACAACAGGGGCCCATTCGGTTGTCGATCTTAAGCACCTTCATGATAAAATCGGTGCATCGGGGCGCCTTTCCTTTGGCAGCCCTGAAAAACTTTCCGAATATCTCGGCCTTTATCCAGGGGCTGTCAGCGTTTTTGGTCTAATAAATGACAAAGAAAATCATGTGACATTCATTCTTGATAAAGCTCTTTATGATCACCCTGTTATCAATTGCCACCCGATGACCAACGAGGCTACAACGTCGATTGCGCGCGAGGATCTTGTAAAATTTGTCCGCGCCACAAATCATGAACCGCTTATTATTCAGGTTTCAGAGGAAGAGGGTTGAAATTCACATCCAAAGGCACGATTTTGAGGATAGAAACGAACAGACATTTCGTAAGAAACAGGACTTGAGAATGAGTGACAATCCCTTTGCGCCACAAGGCGGGCAAATGAATGCAAATGTAAATTTGGCCAATCAAACAGGCGGGGCAGATAATTCTGTCATCAAGGATACAACAACGGCCGATTTTTCAAAGGATGTCCTTGTCGAATCAAAAAAGCAACCTGTTATCGTCGATTTTTGGGCAACATGGTGCAACCCGTGCAAGCAATTGGGGCCTGTTCTTGAAAAAGTTGTCAGGCAAGCAAAAGGTGCTGTTAAACTCGTCAAACTCGACATTGATAAACATCCGGCTATTCCCGGCCAGATGGGAATACGTTCCGTACCTGCTGTCATTGCTTTTGTTGATGGGCACCCTGTTGACGGTTTTATGGGGGCGGTGCCGGAAAGCGAAGTCAAGAAATTTGTTGCAAAACTAACGGGTAACGAAAAAGAAGCAGAGATTGAAGAGGCTTTGGAGACAGCCAATGAATTGCGCAAAAGCGGCGATGTGACGGGTGCTGCTACTTTTTATGCGCAGGTTTTAAAACAGGCACCTGACAACGTCACTGTTATTGCCGCTTTTGCCGATATGCTTGTCGAGCATAACGAAATTGATCAGGCCAAAGGCATTCTCAAAGCTGTACCGGACGCTAAAAAGTCCGACCCGGCTATTCGCGCTGTCGAAGCAAAAATTGCTCTTAAAGAAGAAACCGCAAAATTGGGCGACCCGACAGCTTTGAAAAAACGCATTGCTGAAAATCCGAAAGATTATCAGGCTGCCTATGACCTTGCTCTCGTTTATAATGCCGAAAACAAGCGCGACGATGCGGCCGATCTGTTGCTTGGCATCATGAAAGCGGATAGGACGTGGAATGATGATGGGGCAAGAAAACAATTATTGCAGTTTTTTGAAGCCTGGGGCGCCATGGATCCGGCAACATTGACCGCGCGCAGAAAACTGTCATCATTATTGTTTTCTTGATAAGGTGCTTTTTGCGTTCCCATCAAGACTTTATCATTATCGGGACGTTGAAAATGCGTCTCCTTAAAAATTTTACAAACCTTTAAGGCTCTGGACGATAAAAAACAATGAAAGCTGGAAATGCCCATTATATTCAGGTGAAAGACCTGCCCGACGAAATCGGTCTATTTCCGCTGGAAGGCGTTCTTCTTTTGCCAAATGGCTATTTGCCGCTTAATATTTTCGAGCCGCGTTATCTGGAACTCGTTGAAGACGCAATGAAGGGAAACCGGTTGATCGGCATTATCCAGCCGGAACCGGAGTCAAAGAATGCCGAAAAGCCGGAGCTTTATAAAACCGGCTGTATCGGGCGCATCACAAGTTATGCCGAAACGGGGGACGGCCGGCTGATGATCGGCTTACAAGGCGTTTGTCGTTTCAAACTTCAAAAAGAAATTGCAAGTGACAAACCTTACCGGATTGCAAAAATTTCGATTGATGAGAACGACCTTGTAGAACTGGATACAGGCGATAAAATCAATCGCGAAGAGCTTCTTGATACTTTTGAAAAATTTCTTGATGCCCACGAAATGGAAGCCGATTGGGATTCGATCATGCAGGCACCAACAGAATCACTCGTCAATGCGCTTTCTATCATGGCGCCTTTCGGAACTGCCGAAAAGCAGGCACTTCTTGAAGCACCCGATATAGTCGCCCGCGCGGCGACCCTCGTTGCTCTGACAGAACGCTCGCTTATGGAACACAGTGGTGATGATAAACCGCTCAATTGAATGCCATTAGCGGTTTGAATAATTGGACATGGACTGATGGTCACATATACGACCGACCCGAAAATGCTTGAACTCCTCATATGCCCTGTAACAGGGGGCGAGCTTCACTATGACAAAGAACGGCAGGAACTTGTTTCCAAAAAGGCGAGGCTCGCTTTTCCTATTCGTGACGGCATACCGATTATGCTCGCCTCCGAGGCTCGCCCGTTGGAAGAAAACGAAATATAATTTTTCCAAAACCTTGTTTCGCTTTCGAAAGAGCATGCTATAACGTAAATTGTGGTCACATTATTCCATTCAAGGCGGGTGATCCTTTATATTGTTATCGAGACCGCCTGGAATTTTGTTGTCCAATCGTTTTGATTATTTGAGAGGGCACAATCATTATGGCTTCCAGAAAACTCTTTCTTCTTCCCGGAGACGGAATCGGCGTTGAGTCGATGGCCGAAGTTAAAAAAATCATTACCTATATGGATAAAGAACTCGGGCTTGATTTCGAGTGTGAAGAAGGGCTTGTCGGGGGTGCCGCTTATGATGCTTATGGCACGGCAATTTCCGAAGACGATATGAAACGGGCTTTGGCAGCCGATGCTGTGCTTTTTGGCGCTGTTGGTGGACCAAAATGGGCAAAAGTACCTTATGATGTGCGACCCGAAGCCGGGTTGTTGCGGCTGCGCAAGGATCTCGGTTTGTTTGCCAATTTGAGACCGGCCATTTGCTACCCCTCGCTTGCTTCTGCCTCGTCGCTTAAACGCGAACTTGTCGACGGACTTGATATTTTGATTGTACGCGAGCTCACGGGCGGCGTCTATTTCGGCGAGCCGAAGGAAATTATCGAACTCGACCATGGGCAAAAACGCGCAATTGATACCCAGATTTATGACACCTACGAGATCGACCGCATTGCAAGGGTTGCTTTCGACCTTGCGCGCACCCGCAAAAACAAAGTGACTTCTCTTGAAAAACACAATGTCATGAAAACCGGTATTCTCTGGAACGAAGTCGTTACAGATGTCCATGACAAGGACTATAAAGATGTAACGCTTGAACATATGCTGGCCGATTCCGGCGGCATGCAATTGGTGCGCGCGCCTAAGCAGTTCGATGTTATTGTGACCGACAATCTTTTTGGCGACATTTTCTCCGACATTGCAGCTATGCTCACGGGTTCGCTCGGCATGTTGCCTTCTGCGTCTCTCGGCGAGGAAGACAAAAAAACCGGCAAACGCCATGCACTTTACGAACCGGTTCATGGCTCTGCTCCCGACATTGCAGGAAAAGGCATTGCCAACCCTATCGCAATGATAGCATCGCTTGCTATGTGCCTGCGCTATTCTTTCCTCATGGGGGCTGAAGCCGACCGGCTGGAAAAAGCGATTTCTGCCGTACTTGATGATGGTGTGCGTACAGCCGACATTTATTCGGAAGGCATGAAAAAGGTTTCAACCAGTGAGATGGGGGACGCCATTTTGCAAAAATTCAAAACCATGGTTGCTTGAAGCCGGCGTTCCTGACAAGAGTAATGAATAGACTTTCGTGAAAAACTTGACCGGATTAATTCCGGTCAAGCTGAAGTGGCGTCGGCCAAGTATCAATAAAATTTGTTTTTGAATAAAGATAAGCCCCGAAAAGCGGTGGGAAAACGCCGCTTTTTGTTCATTTTTAAACGGCTTTATTACTCTTTAATATTTAAAACCTGAAATATTTGAAAAATGATTTTATCGGCATTCAAAACTTCAAAAGTTTTTGCCGCTCAAAGCCTCCTCTTTCAATTGCTTGAAATTCAAGCTTTGTTGATGGAAAACCTCTGTCCTTAACTCTGATAAAATGACCGATTTGTCTTATGTAACCTGCTAAACCAAAAAGAATTCAACATGAAAAATAACCGATTATTATCGTGTTTCTTGACAGAGGTTGAAAATACGCTAAAACCAATGCAATCAAGGAGTTTAAAAATGGGCTTTTACGGGTTCCATATCAATCGGTTTTCGAGCTGCCATCGCGGCTTTGATGACTGCTGCGCATCCTTGACAATTATTGGCCACAAAAAAACGACAAAGAAAATTATCTGACGTCCCTTGGCCAACCTGCTCTCTCCCGGGTGCGGCCCGGGGGGTAAGCCTGACGGCCGCCGGGCTTCTTCACAAAACACGGAGAGAGACAGGAGTTCTGATTAAATGGGTTTTAAGGTTGCTGTTGTAGGTGCTACGGGAAATGTTGGGCGAGAAATGCTCAACATCCTTGAAGAGCGCGGTTTTCCGGCTGATGAAGTTGTACCACTCGCCTCGCATCGTTCATTGGGAACAGAAGTTTCTTTCGGTGACAAAACACTGAAGGTCAAAGTTCTCGATAATTACGATTTTTCCGATACCGATATTTGCCTGATGTCAGCCGGTGGCGATGTTTCCAAAGAATGGGCACCAAAGATCGGCGCTGCGGGTGCTGTCGTTATCGATAATTCTTCTGCCTGGCGTTATGATATTGATGTTCCGCTCATTGTTCCGGAAGTCAATCCGGATGCAATCGAAGGTTTTAAAACACATAATATTATCGCCAATCCGAACTGTTCGACAGCCCAGCTTCTGGTTGCTCTAAAACCTCTGCATGATGCTGCAACCATCAAGCGCGTTGTTGTTTCAACCTATCAATCGGTTTCGGGTGCAGGCAAGGCAGGAATGGACGAGCTCTTCGAGCAATCACGCGCCGTTTTTGTGGCAGATCCTATTACAGTACGTAAATTCACGAAACGTATTGCTTTCAACGTTATTCCCCATATCGACGTATTCATGGAAGACGGCTACACCAAAGAAGAATGGAAAATGGTTGCCGAAACCAAGAAAATGCTCGACCCAAAAATCAAGCTTACTGCTACTGCTGTTCGTGTTCCGGTTTTCATCGGTCATGGCGAGGCAGTCAATGTCGAGTTTGAAAAACCCATCAGTGCCGATGAGGCACGTGAAATTCTGCGCAATGCTCCAGGCTGTCAGGTTGTCGACAAGCATGAGGACGGCGGCTATATGACACCTTATGAATCAGCCGGAGAAGACGATACCTTTGTCAGCCGTATCCGCGAGGATATCACTGTTGAAAACGGCCTGTCTTTCTGGGTCGTTGCCGATAATTTGCGCAAAGGTGCAGCTTTGAATGCGGTGCAGATTGCCGAACTTCTGATTGCTCGCAATCTGATTACACCCAAAAAAGCTAAAGCATAAAGCTTGTAATCATAAGAAGTATACAGTCTTTACGTGCTTTAAAGCTATTTTAACAAGCTAAAAATACCCCTGACGGGATTTTCTCGCAGGGGTATTTTTTAATCTCGAAAATATCATTCGTAAATGACGGTAGCCTTATTTCAATCTTGAGCATAAAACAGGAATAAGCCGCATCATGAAGCAATGCTGGTGCACAATGCCTATACAGCCAATGAAACACTTTCCGATGAGTGTTTCGGATATTTAAGAAAGCGGTCTTATTCTCTATAGTTGCTCTCCACCATCGCGAAGTTCAAAATCCGCAATGGGGTTGATAATGGAAACGCTTTAAACTCAAGTTTTTTAGAAGAAAATATGCTTTTCCAACCTTAAAAAAGCGCGACGGTTTTATAAATTTATTCTCGCCGCGCCTTTCGGACCTTCCCCTACCTTTCCGGCATTCCCCAAGTTTTACAGGCTTTTCCCATTTTTTCGACTTTTCCCATTCTGTCGTCCTTCACCCTTTTCTGTCAGTCCTCAAGCGAAATAAATTTTTTATTTTTGAAAAATTTTATTTTCCCGCACGATTTTTTAAAACCGGAATTTTTAAAATAACAACGCGGCTGTCTGGCAAGAAAACATATGCAAAACAAAACAGGGATAAGTTACAAAAAAGTTTGACCAGGCTTTAGCGACGGGTCTAACGCCGTAAATTCTTCCCCCCCTTAAAAGTCTTTGAATTTTCTCTAAAACACTCTGACCATTTTCAGTATTGAATGATAGATTTCGAACAAAAAGGCAAACGGAGAAAATTCCAGCGACTCATGAAGATTGACGAAGTTGGAGAGATAATTGCAGAGAAACTGCGTTTTTCGAGAGTCAATAGCACCTGAAAGATAATTTAAAACCGTTTTAAATAACAAAAATGCTGCAAATCGGCCTTTTTTACCAAAAGATAGTTTTTTATCTTTGCAACATCCATGATTGTATATAAAACTAAATGAAGAAAACCATGCAGAAATACCGGTCAATCTTCCGGTAATATGTGGAGGCAAAAATGATACGTGCTGTTGCACAGGTTATATTAGATTGTGCCGGTTATATCACCGCACTTTTTATTCCTGAAGACGCAACGAATTTTGACTTCATCCGCATGGGCGTCGCATTAATGATGTTGATTTTCTTCTCGATTTTGTGCTGGTTGCTGCCCCAACTTTTTCACAACGGCAAGCACTCCCACTAATCTACGAAAAAATATTTTTCTTTATTTGATTATTTATAAAAAAATCATCCTGTCATATGACCATTGTCTATTGAAAATGTTGCTTGGTTTTTATACCACTTCCGGTAAAACTGATCGGCATATTGGTTAGAAAATCTTGGGCCCTGTTAGAACCGGCATTCAGAATTTTTAAAACCAATGAATGAACGGAAATTTTTCAGCCTATGTTTTGAGATGGAACATTCTGAAAAGAACATGAAGGGGTTCAATAATGTTTCTTGATAAGATCAAAAGACGTACAGTTCTCGGGCTTGCTTTTTCTTTTGCCACTTTTGCAAGTGTTTCAGCTTTGGCACCGGTTCTCGCTTATGCCGAAGATAAAACCAGCATCAAGCTTGGAACGATGGAAGGTGAAGAATCGGAAGTTTGGAAGGTTGCTGTTCAGGAAGCCAAAAAACAAGGCCTCAACATTGATCTTGTTTTTTTCTCCGATTACGCCTTGCCGAATGAAGCCGTCAATGCCGGTGATATTGACGCAAATTCATTTCAACATAAACCCTACCTCGACGCGCAAATCGAACAGCGCGGTTACAAACTTTCGGTCGTCGGCTATACAGTGCTTTTCCCGATGGGCGTCTATTCCCACAAAATCAAAGACTTGAAAGAGCTTCGTGACGGTGCTGTCGTCGGCGTTCCCAACGACCCGTCAAATGGTGGCCGTGCCTTGCGGCTTTTGAACGATATGGGATTGATCAAACTCAAAGAACCGAACAATGTTCTTGCTTCCAAGCTTGATATTGTCGAAAACCCTAAAAAACTTGAAATTCGCGAGCTTGATGCCGGTATGCTCGGTCGTGCCATTGATGATTTCGACATTGCCGTTGTCAATACCAACTGGGCTTTGACCACTGGCCTCAAACCCGATAAAGATGCGATTGCTTGGGAAAAGTCCGAAAATAATCCCTATAACAATATTATTGTCGTACGCACCGCCGATAAAGACGAACCATGGGTGAAAAAACTCGTTGCTGCCTATAATTCGGAACCGGTTCGCGCAAAAATCAAGGAAGTGTTTGGCGTAACTGCCCAGCCATTATGGTAAATTCGAAAATGGGTTCAGCATCCGAACCGATCATATCACTTAAAAATATCAGCCGCCGTTTTTCCCAAACGGCGGCCGTTGACCATTTGTCACTTGATATCGAAAAAGGTGAAATTCTTGGAATTATCGGGCGCAGCGGCGCCGGTAAGTCCACGCTTATTCGCTGCCTCAATGGTCTTGAACGCATTGATGAAGGACAAATCTTCTTTGAAGGCCATGATGTTTCGCATTTAAGTGAAAGCGAATGGGCGCCCTATCGTCAACGCATCAGCATGATTTTCCAGCATTTCAACCTGTTGTCATCGAAACGTGTGATCGACAATGTTGCATTGCCATTAAAGCTTGCTGGTGTGCCGAAAGAAAAACGCCGTGAACGGGCTATGGAACTTATCGAGCTTGTGAGCCTCAAAGGGAAAGAACAACATTTTCCGGCCGAGCTTTCCGGTGGGCAAAAACAGCGCGTCGGCATTGCGAGAGCCTTGGCGGCAAATCCGAAAGTACTCCTATCCGATGAGGCAACCTCGGCACTCGATCCGGAAACAACCCAATCCATCCTCGAATTGATTGCCGATATCAATAAAAGGCTCAATCTAACAGTGGTTCTGATTACGCATGAAATGGAAGTCGTAAGTTCCATTGCCAACCGCGTTGTTGTGCTTAACAAGGGAAAAATTGTCGAAGAAGGTCGGGTAAGAGATATTTTTGCCTCTCCGCAAGATGATACTACCATTGCGATGCTGCGCATTGTGACACCGCAATTACCGGCCGAATTTGCCAAAAGGTTGAAGCCGGAAGGTGATGAAGCCGTAATTGAGCTCAACATTGCCGGTGACGTGGCAAGAGAGCCATTCCTGCACCTCATCGAATATGAAAGCGGACTGATTCCGCGTATTCTTCACGGCGGCATTGATACGATTCAGGGTGAACCGGTTGGCCGTTTCTTTTTAGGCCTTCCGGCAAAAGACAAAGACAAACTTGACAAGGCGGTTTCCTGGCTTATCAAGCATGGCCGCTATTGCGAGGTTCTCGGTTATGTATGAGGTACTTTCAAAAGAATTGCCGAAAGCAATTATCGACACCATCATCATGACGGTGAGTTCTTCGCTTATGGCGCTCATTTTGGGGCTGCCGATCGGCCTCATCCTTTACATGACCGCAAAAGGAAGCCTGTTTCCAAAGGAAAATCTCAACCGGTTATTAAGCTTCCTTGTCAATTGTGTACGCGCCATTCCGTTTATCATTTTCGCTTTTTACCTTCTTCCTGTGACGCGCGTTGTTGTCGGCACCGGTGTCGGGATCAAATCTGTTATCTTTGTGCTGATATTATCGGCTACACCACTTTATGCACGTTTGGCAGAACTGTCATTTCGTGGAGTTGACAAGGGACTTGTCGAAGCTATCCGATCGATGGGCGCGTCACGCATGCAAATTGTTACCAATGTCATTGTACCGGAATCATTTTCAAGCCTTGTGACCGGCTTTACTGTGATGGTTATTTCAATTATCAGTGCAACGTCGCTTGCCGGTTTTCTGGGGGGTGGCGGTCTCGGTGACATGGCGATCCGCTATGGTTACCAGCGCTATAATCCGGAGATTATGAACATCGTTATCGGTGTTCTGATTATCATGAATCTGGTTGTGCAATCCTGTGGTGACCGGTTGGCCCGCAAGCTTGACCGCTCGAAACGTTAGCCATTTCACTTGGAAAAGGGGAGGAAGAATGATGAAAGATACTAAAAGCCGGATAACAAATTTCGTGTCTGTGGCTCCAATTGCCACTTTAATTGCCGCTTCCATGCTGCTTTCCGGCTGTGGAGGACGCGACGCCCATCCGGTCGCTTTGACCAATCCGAACGACAGTGTCATGGATTGCGCAGGTATTTCGCGTGAATTCCACGCCAATGAACGCCAGATTCAGGCAGTCATCCATGAGCGCACAAATGCACAGGGAAAGAATGTTGCATTGGGGGCAGCTGGTATCTTCTTCTTTCCTGCATGGTTTTTCATGGATCCGAAATCGCCGGAAAGGGTGGAAATCGATGCATTGCGCAATCGCAACGGCGTATTACAGGACATTGCACGCACCAAACATTGTGCTCCCATGCAATCGGAATTGACGGAAGCCTATAAGCAACTGGACAGTCAAAAAGCGGCTAAGCCCCAAAAGAAATAAACGGAAAACAAATTGATAATAATAAAAGGCCGGTTAAACCGGCTTTTTGTTTTTATTGCGCTCATATTTATTCATGATTGCCCATAATGGCTTGCTATCGGAATGCAACAAAACGGGCAAAAGAACAAACATCGGCTTTATAAATAGAAATTCGGTTTTCCTGAAACGATGTCAATTTTCATCATGATCTGAAAAGTTTCGGGGGAGCACGCACAAGCGCCCGAGACACGCTTAAGCTCGCGCCTATCCACTTTTTCCGGATTCTTTAATGTTTATCCCGATTGTTGCTTTCAAGTCTTTTGACATGAAAACGCTTTCATTAACCCGGCCCCTTGCAAGCTTTCTTAGACGGGATAAATGCTTTTCGTAACAAAAGCCGGAAAGCACTGCCCTTCCCGATGATGATTCAGGCCTTGTCCGATAATAAAAAGCCTTGCCCGATAAATTTTTGCAGTTTTCAAAACAGGCAATTTTCGTCTTTTAAAACACAATCAGTCTTCATTCGGCAAATAAGACACGTTTATTCAAAGTTCGGCAAAGAGTACATCTTGTGAACTTTCGCACCTGCTCCCCCTTCGCACCTCGACATTTGATAGCATTTGCTTAAATTTAATGGCGCTTGCGCAATGCTTCAGCAAGAGCCGAACCGAAACTGCCCTCTTGAGAGACTAACTTTTTATTTTTCCCCTGATGCGGATGATCGCGCCGCGAATTTTCCTGTGAAGCTGCTTTTCTATGACTATCCGGATTATCGGGATGTTTTTTCATGCTTAGCGAGATGCGTTTGCGTGCTGGATCAACATCAAGCACTGTCACAGAAACAATATCTCCGGCTTTTACCACTTTATGCGGGTCACTCACATAAGTGTCGGCAAGTTGCGAAATATGGACAAGTCCATCCTGATGCACGCCAATGTCGACAAATGCACCAAAATTGGCAACATTGGTCACGGTTCCTTCAAGCTTCATCCCCGGTTTGAGGTCCGAAATCTCGTCGACACCTTCGGCAAATGTTGCTGTTTTGAATTCCGGCCGCGGGTCACGTCCGGGTTTTTCAAGTTCGCTCAAAATATCTTTAACAGTCGGCAGGCCGAACCGCTCGTCAATAAATGTTTTCGGGTCGAGTTTTTTCAAAGCTGCACTATCACCCATCAATGAACGCAAGTCACGGCCACATGCAGCAACAATCTTGCGTGCAACGCTATAGGCTTCCGGATGCACTGCCGAAGCATCAAGCGGTTCGTCGCCATTGCGGATACGCAAAAAGCCTGCACATTGCTCGAATGTTTTTGCACCGAGCCGTGGTACCGACTTCAACCCGTTACGATTTTTGAACGGGCCATTTTCATCACGATAAGCAACAATTGCATCGGCCAATGATGCCCCCACCCCCGAAACACGGGCAAGCAGAGATGGCGAAGCGGTGTTAAGGTCAACGCCAACGGCATTCACCGCATCTTCGACAACACCGTCCAAAGCCCTCATCAACTCGAACTGGTCGACATCATGCTGATATTGCCCGACACCGATAGATTTCGGTTCGATTTTAACCAATTCGGCAAGTGGGTCCTGCAAACGCCGTGCAATCGACACGGCCCCGCGCAGTGACACATCAAGATCGGGAAATTCGTTTGCCGCAAGTTCGGAAGCCGAATAGACAGAAGCACCGGCTTCCGAAACAATAACTTTTGTCGGACGGGGCGCTGGCATATGTTTCAATAAATCGCCAACAAGTTTTTCTGTTTCGCGACTTGCTGTGCCGTTACCGATAGCGATGAGGTCAACCTGATGTTTTTTAATAAGGGCGGCAAGCACCGCCTCTGCACCGCGAACATCATTTTTCGGCGGGAACGGATAGATAGTTGCGGTTTCCTTGAGTTTTCCGGTTTTATCGACCACTGCAACCTTGACACCAGTGCGAATACCCGGATCAAGTCCCATTGTTGCTCTTTCGCCCGCCGGTGCAGCCAATAAAAGTGCTTTGAGATTACGCGCAAAGACTGAAATTGCTTCTTCATCGGCGCGCTCATGCAAATCGCGCATCAAATCAAGCGAAAGATGTAAAGATAGTTTTACCCGCCATGCCCATAAAGCGACATTAACAAGAAAAATATCTCCGGGAAGCTGATTGCCGATTTGATAGGCCTGTTTGATCAGTTTTATAACCGGTTTTTCGCCATTTGGAATATCTTCGTCAACTTCAATATCGACATTCAGGATTTCTTCGTTACGCCCGCGAAACATTGCCAATGCGCGATGGCTAGGCACAGTCGACCATTTTTCTCTATGGTCGAAATAGTCGGAAAATTTCGCACCTTCTTGCTCTTTACCGGCAATAACCTTGGCATGGATAAAGGCATGTGATTGCATATAGTGACGTAAATTTCCGATGAGTTCGGCATTTTCCGCCATGGTTTCCGAAATAATATCGCGGGCACCGTCAAGAGCAGCTTTGACATCGGCAATTTTGTCATTGATATAATCTTTGGCAAGAAGCTCCGGTTCTTCCTTGCGGTTTTTCAGAATTTCTTCGGCAAGCGGCAATAATCCGTTTTCTTTGGCAATTTCGGCACGGGTGCGCCGCTTCGGCTTGAACGGGAGATAAAGGTCTTCCAATTCTGCCTTCGAACCCGCTTTCCTTAAAGATTCTTCCAGTTCCGGACTAAGCTTGTTCTGTTCGCGAATTGCTTGAATAATCGCTTCACGACGTGCTTCCATTTCACGAAGATAAATGAGCCGTTCCGACAACAGGCGCAATTGTCCATCATCAAGGCCGCCGGTTACTTCCTTGCGATAGCGGGCAATGAAGGGAATGGTTGCCCCCTCGTCAATGAGGGCGATTGCGGCAGCAACCTGAGATTGACTTGCCTTGATATCACCAGCAATTGTTTGGCAGATTGATTGCGCAATTGTCGTCATTCTATTTACCAGATTCTTTCAATTTTAAGGAGAGATTACGGATCGCGAACCAGAACACAACCGTAATTCTTCCCCTCATAAAAATTAATCAAGCCCTTTTTAAACGGCCGGCTTCACCTTATGTTTAAATTTGCAGCCAATATGAAAGGGACTTTTCATGACATCACTTTTTGACCCGATCAAGGCAGGAGACCTTGTTCTAAAAAACCGCATTGCCATGGCGCCGTTGACTCGCGCTCGCTCGCCCAATGCAACACCCAATGATTTGAACGTTGTCTATTATCGCCAACGTTCGACCGCCGGCCTTATTGTATCTGAAGGTACGGCCATTTCACAACAGGGACAAGGCAATATCGACGTTCCGGGCCTTTACGAAAAAGCCCAGCTTGTCGGTTGGAAAAAAGTAACCGATGCCGTTCATGAAGAAGGCGGCAAAATTGTTGCCCAGCTTTGGCACACGGGACGTATTTCCCACAGTTCATTGCAACCTGCAGGCAAACCGCCTGTTGCCCCTTCCGCCCTTCAGGCAAAAGCCCGAACCTATATCAAAGACAAGAATGGTCAGGGTGAATTTGTACAAACATCGACACCACGTGCATTGGACGCATCCGAAATTCCCGGCATTATCGACGATTATCGCAAAGCTGCGCGCAATGCTGTAGATATTGCCGGTTTTGACGGCGTGGAAATTCACTCGGCCAATGGCTATTTGCTCGACCAGTTCTTACGCTCCGACTCCAATCACCGCACCGACGAATTTGGCGGTTCAATTGAAAACCGTTGCCGTTTTCCGCTGCTTGTTGCCGAAGCCGTTGCAAAAGAAAT
The DNA here is from genome assembly GCA_946481695.1 of uncultured Bartonella sp. The sequence continues at coordinate 30,000 of CAMLON010000017.1, forward strand.
TGGTGGTGGCAGAACAGGTATCCGCATTTCTCCGGTGACCCCCGCCAATGATGCCCATGATCCGGACCCGCAGCCGCTTTTCGATTTTTATGTCGATGCTTTGGCAGCCTATGAGCTTTCCTTCATCCACCTCATTGAAGGCGCCACAGGAGGCGACCGCAATTATACCGAAGCCGATTATGCATTCGACTATAAGCGTTTGAAACACGTCTATCGCGATGCCGGTGGCAATGGTGCATGGATGGTCAATAATGGCTATACCGCCGAAATGGCTGAAAAAGCTGTTGGGTCGGGCTATGCCGATATTGTGTCTTTCGGCCGTCCGTTTATTGCCAATCCCGATCTTGTCCGCCGTATCAAGGAGCATGCTCCATGGAACGAGGTTGACCAGACAAGACTCTATGGCGGCAATGAAAAAGGCTATACCGATTACCCGACTTTGGGTTAACCGGTTTTAGCTTTCTAATAAAAAACCACCTGCGTAAAGCAGGTGGTTTTATTTTATTTAAAAAAATTCCGATTCCGCTCTCAGGCAGAAATATCGATAATGCCTGCTTCACCACTTTCCGAGCCGAATGCCAGTCGATAGCCTTTATCATCCCAGGCCATGGTTGAAATGGCACCTTTTCCTGGACGGCGCAAAAGCACTTCTTTCGCATCGGCAAAGCGGATGAACAAAATCATGCCGTCATTAAAACCGGCAGCAACAATGTCTTCTTCCGGATGGCAGCACACACATGTGACCATGGCATCGGCACGGGTGCCGAGTTCAAGGGGGGCTTTTCCCATCGGGCCATCTTTGGCCTGAAACGGCCAGACAATGGCAGCAGGAGCGCCGGACGTGGCAAGCCACTTACCTTTCGCGCTCCATGACCAACTTTTAACCTTTGCAGGATAGCCGCTCATGCGCAAATGCTGGTCATCACTCAACCGCCATCCATGCAAGGCATTTTCCTGCATCGACGAAATGACATAACGGCCATCGGGCGAAAATGTAACGGCAAAATGTGCGCCCTTCCATGTAAGGTCGGTGGGCTTTGTGTCGGCACCAAGCCAATGCAATGTCACACCATTATATCGTGCCACCGCAAATCTTAGACCTTTTGGTGCAAAAGCAAGATCTTCAACACTGCGCTCGTGATCAAACTCCTGAAGCCCCTTGCCTCCATCAGCCCCCTTGCCTCCATCGGCCCATGCAGTGCGTGAAAAAGCAAAGGCGTAAGAATTGTCGGGACCGGCTGCAACAGAGGTAATCCACTTTTTTTCGTGATGGGCAAGTTCGCTGCATTGAAGGTCACTCGTCGTGCGGCAAATCCGGCCGTCTTCACCGCCGGTAATAACCGATTTCCTGTCTCTCGATAAAGCAACAGAGGCAATCCCCTGATGCGCCTCGACTACCTTTTGCTTGTCGCCAAGCAAGGTAATTTCACCACTTGCCGTCACAAAGACCGGCTGATCATCTAAAAACCCCGCCAACAGGCAATAGCTGTCGAGGTCACAATGTGCAATTGTCGGCATAGATTCCTCTCAAAAATCAGGCACAATTTTCGAAACCGGCTTTGAGCTTTTCGGCATCAAGTTTGCGGCCGATAAAGACCAGACGGCTTTCATGCTTTTCGCCTTCTTTCCAGGGTCTCTGGCTGTCGCCTTCCAAAATCATATGGACACCTTGCACAACATAACGGTCTTTATCGCCTTTGAAAGCGATAATGCCTTTAAGTCTTAAAATATCCGGCCCCTGTGTCTGGGTAATCTTTTGAATCCACGGGAAAAATTTGCCCGGATCAAGTTCACCCGCCCGTAATGAAACCGATTTCACCGTCACATCGTGAAGCGCTGCCCCATGGACATGCTCCTCCCCGTCATGGTGGTGATGTTCGTGGTCGTGGTTATGATGATGGTGGTGATGATCATGATCGCATTCTGGCCCACAAACATGTTCTTCCTCTTCTTCATCATGATCAAGAAAATGCGGGTCATTTTCCAGAGCACGGCTCAAATCGAACGCACCGCGATCAAGCACTTCGTTCAAATCGACATTGGAACGTTGGGTGCGAAAGATAACAGCAGAAGGATTGATTGCGCGTATTGTTGCTTCGACATCGGCAAGTTCCTGCGGGGTCACAAGATCGGTCTTGTTCAAAAGGACCACGTCGGCAAAAGCAATCTGGTCTTCTGCTTCACGACTGTCTTTCAACTCCAACGGCAAATGTTTTGCGTCGACGAGTGCCACAACAGCATCAAGTTGCGATTTTGCCCTGACATCATCATCCATAAAAAATGTCTGTGCAACAGGAACCGGATCGGCAAGACCGGTTGTTTCGATAATGATACCGTCAAACCGACCCGGACGACGCATCAAACCATCAACAACACGGACCAGGTCGCCGCGCACTGTGCAGCAGATACAACCATTATTCATCTCGTAAATTTCTTCGTCGGATTCGACAATCAGATCATTGTCGATGCCGATCTCGCCGAATTCATTGACAATAACAGCATAATGCTTGCCATGATTTTCTGTCAAAATCCGGTTAAGAAGCGTGGTTTTACCAGCCCCCAGATAACCGGTCAGAACAGTTACCGGAATTTTACGGGGTGTTTTTTCAGTCTCGCTCATAGCATGACCTTTCAAATGACGGGAATTTTTACTGTTGTCGATATAGGCGATATCAGTACCGATTTCTACCTTTTGAACCGCTGCTATCTAGGAAAGATCATCAACGTCAAAAGCAAACATATCTTCAAGTAACGCGTAAAAACCTTTCAGGGCGTGATCGAAAATTGCCTTTCCTGCCTCTTTATTTGCGGCAAGCGCATTTCCCGCAACACCCTTTCTGTTGATATCTGCCATTTGCCAGCCAAAAGGAAATGGTCCATAGGCTCTTAAATATTTGAATTTTTCTTTGAGCTCTTTCTGCCAATTGGCAAAATTTTCTGCTTTTCCCATTTTTACTTCTTCAGGTGCAAGATAAAGCATGAGCGAAGTTTCGATAAAGCCGGCATGAATATCAAGCTCTTTTTCTTCAACTGTCATCAGCCCTTCGGGAAGACCGAAGCGTCCCCAGCTTGTTGCGACAGCAAGCATTTTGAAGCGATTGCGCAATTCGGTGATCACAATGTTCATCAATGGTGAATTGCCGCCATGAGCATTGAGAATAAGAAATCTGTCTATTCCATTTCTGTAACAGTCAGCGCCGATTTCGATCCACCTGTCTATTGCTTGAGAATATCCAAGTGTTTTTGTTCCCCCCCGACCGCCATGTTCAATAGAATAACCAATATCTTCGCTATCGAGAACAACAACCTTTTTTCCAATACAAGTTTTGTTTTCAAGTTTTTTCGAAAATGCTGTTGCAATGACAGCATCCGTGGAAAGAGGCAGATGCTGTCCATGATATTCATGTGATCCGAGAGGCAAAATGGCTATAATTTTATCTTTTTCATTCAATGCTAAAATTCCCGATAAAATATTTTCTTCTTTTTTATACAGAGTTTTGTTATCTATCTTCGCTATGCAAGAATTTGTTATCTTTCTTCACTATAGAAGAATATGAAATTCTAAGTGAAAATACGAATCAGACAGGAATACTACAAGAAAACAGATAATTCATTTAAAACGTCTTCGGGGAGACATAACTTAAATGGTCGAAAAAAACCAGATACCTGCATTGGATATTGTTCAATCCACTGCAAGAATGATGAAAACATTATTGGCACGCCGACTTTATGAATTCGGCTTATACGCAGGCCAGGACAGAATCATTCTTTCGTTGGCATTAAAAGACGGGCAATCGCCCGGGAATCTTGCAAAACAGCTGGGCGTCAAACCTCCCACAATCACCAAAACAATTGCGCGGCTTCAAGAACAAGGCTTTGTCACAAAACGCAGTTCCCATAAAGATCAGCGCCAACTTCACGTTTTTCTGACCAAAGATGGCCATAAAATTGTCAAGCTTATCGAGTCGGCCATTGCCGATACTGAAAAAGATATCACAAATGGCCTTGACGAGGGGGAACATTTGATGCTGCTTGCCTTGCTGGGGCGCATTCAAAAAAATGTTCAGGAACAACAAGTGGAACTTTCCAACCTTTATATTGATGGCGAAAACGACGTTCTCTAGTTTGACGATGGAGCTAAACTCCTAAAAAAGCAAAGAACATAGCCACCGGCTTATCAAAAGGCCGTTTTTCCTATCCGATCAAGCTTTCCGTATTTGTTTCATTCGGCGTGAGCTCTCTCAAATGCAATGATGCTTTGCGACTTGTTTATGTTTGCAGTCTGGTACCGGAAATAACACAGTTTTGTTTGGACAAGCCTTTTAAATTTATTATCACCTGTCAGGTGAAAATAACGTTTCAGGCTTTTCCGGAACCTCCCAATGGGGTATTCATTCAATCTTCTTGAAGGTAACAGAAGCTTGCTGTTGTTTTATCTTTGAAGGATGAGGGGCATTGTCACAAAAAATCAAGCTTTCTACCATTGCCGATGCATTGAATGTATCTACAGCTACGGTTTCACTTGCGCTGCGTGACAGTCCGCTTGTAGCAGATGACACGCGTGACAGAATCAAGGATTATGCTCGTGATATCGGTTATATTTATAACCGGCGCGCAGCAAGCTTGCGCACATCACGCTCGGGCATTGTCGGTGTCGTTGTTCACGACATCATGAATCCGTTTTTTGCCGAAATATTGCGCTCGATCGAAACGGAACTCGACCGGTCGCGGCAAACCTTCATTCTTTCCAACCATTATGACCAGTTGGATAAGCAACGCAATTTTCTGGAAACGTTACTCCAGCTCGGAGCTGATGGCGTCATCATGTCACCGGCAATCGGAACTCCCGCAAAAGACATCGAGATGGCGCAAAATAACGGTTTGCCTGTTGTGTTTGTCGCCCGGCATGTCGAAGGGGTAAATGTTCCGGTTTTTTGTGGCGATGATACTTATGGTATTTCTCTTGCTACCAACCATCTTATTTCGCTCGGGCATAAATGCATCGCTATGGTTGGCGGCACCGATTACACCTCGACAGGCCATGACCGTTATGAAGGTTATCGTCACGCCATGCAACTTGCAGGCCTTGAAGCAAAACCCGAATGGCGTCTTGAAGGACCGCGGACAAAACAGGCCGGCTTCGAGATAGCGCCGCAATTTCTGGCACTCAAAGATAAACCGACTGCCGCCGTCTGTTTCAATGATCTTGCCGCAATCGGTTTGATGAACGGAATTGCCCGTGCCGGCCTCGTTGCAGGGCGGGATATTTCTGTCACCGGTTATGATGACCTTGAGGAAGCTGAAATTGCTACCCCCTCACTCACGACAGTCTGGAACGGTCAGCGGGAAGTCGGAAGGCGTGCAGCGCGTGCGCTCCTTGACCTTTTAAACGGTATCGAAGTGAAAAATGGTCACGACCTTATCAAACCGGAACTGCGCATTCGCCAATCAACCGGTCGCATGGTACCGCGAAAAGACTGAAAACTTTAATTTTCTGATATCCGTTTCCGATAATCTATGATTCTGACATCATAAAGTGACTTTCGCTTTATGATAAAATGCGGTTGTTTTTTCGCGTTTCCGACAGTTCCATGCATAATTTTAAAACAGAATATGGGGCGGAATTCGGGTGTAAAAACAGCAAAACCTTTTTCCGGTTGGTGCGTCAATTCTCTTCGGACACAGTAACGGATTCTCCTCTGTTTAAAAAAGCTGGAACTGTTGCTCCAGCTTCATAAAAACAATTTTTGAAAACGCTGCAACAAAAGCAAAGAAGCCGTACAATCAAAAACCATAACAAAATAGATCTTGCACATAAATTCGAAAAAGGTTTCATAATTTTTCCGAATAGCGTACTTTCACAAAAGCCGATATTTTTTGGAATAAGTGTTTCCTATTTTTTCACGGCTTGCCTTTTTCAAGGTGATTATTTTTTTACGGCACCCGTTTTCTCAAGCCGCTTATCATTATGATGATGAACCGCTTTGCCAAATGCTTTAAATATCTTGTTTGATGGTATATCACTTGTTGCCCAATATTCGGGATGCCATTGTACCCCGAGGGAAAAATCTTTTGCATCCTTCACACTGACTGCTTCAATCGTGCCATCGGGGGCTGTCGCTTCGGCAACAAGACGTGGCGCGAGCTTATTGATTCCCTGCTGGTGAACTGAATTCACCATGATTTCGCCGGTGCCTACAATTTTTGAAAGCGACGTATTCTCGCTCACGTGAACGGGTTGTCTTATGGCAAACTTTTTATCACTGTCACTTTTATCATTGGCTCTATGATCGAGCTTTCCCGGTATTTTTTGTAGCGCCGGTGACAATGTTCCGCCAAGAGCGACGTTGAGTTCCTGTATGCCGCGGCAAATGGCAAGAAGCGGCAAACCTTGCCTGATTGCAGCATGGATGAGGAAAAAAGATGCTTCGTCGCGGGCAAAATCGAACGGTTCATGGTCGGCAGTTGCAACTTCACCATAACGTGCGGGATTTACATTGGATTTCGCTCCGGTGATAAGAACACCATCAACAACCGCAAGGATAGACTGGACATCGGCTTCGGCTCCAAGTGACGGCACGATAAGGGGCGCAACATCAGCGACCTTTGACGCGGCCTCAAGATATTGCACGGGCGCGCCATTCCAGACATAACCGTCAAATCCGAGGCAATCGGAGGGTACCGCAACAAGCGGCTTTAAACGATCAGCCATTTGTGTTCCCTTTATATATTATCCGGTCAATATTCAGGGAAAACGGGATTTTGTCAAACGACCGGTTTTCATTGAGACAGGAACATTTGAAAAATTTTTTTCTGAACTATCCACGATCAGAAGAGTGAAAAACGAAATTTTAGCAAAACCACTGGAAATGATGTGGTTTTATCGTTACTACTAAATCGTTTCAATTTTTCTGAAATAATCCGGCATTGT